>NZ_CP114905.1:6151000-6813000 GCF_027497195.1 Streptomyces sp. WMMC500 | reverse complement strand
CCGTGGACGCCACCCGCGACCGGCTGCACCGCCTGGACGAGGTGGAGAAGGACCGCACCTCGGAGGTGAACCGCACCCGTTTCGCCATCCGCGACGCGCAGCGCCTCGCGATGGCGGGCCGCGACCGCCCCGATCCCCGGCACGCGGGCCCGCTGGACGCGGCGGTCGAGCGCGTCGACCGGGCGGAGGCGGGGCTCACGGGGCGGCATCCGGACTACTGGAGCTTCCTGGAGGAGCTGGAGTCGGTCCGCGAGACGGTGGCCGAGGTGGTCCAGGCGATACGGGCCGAGCGCGGGAGCGGCACCGGCCGCTGAGCACGGCGCCTACAGCGGCGCCGACCGCGGCGTCGGCCGCAGGGCCGGCCGCAGCACTGACCGCGGCTTTCGTCGTCTGCCGCCCGCCCGGCGGCCGGCTATATGCTGTCCGCCATGCCGCGATACGAGTACCGCTGCCGGTCCTGTGGGACGACGTTCGAGGTGAGCCGGCCCATGGCCGAGTCCGCCGCGCCCGCGGACTGCCCGCAGGGCCACGACGACACCGTCAAGCTGCTCTCCACCGTCGCCGTCGGCGGCTCGACGGGCGCCGCCGGTGCCGCATCGCCGCAGGCCGGCGGGGGCGGCGGATGCTGCGGCGGGGGCTGCTGCGCGTAGCCGCGCGGGTGGCGGCGCGTAGCCGCGGGGGCTGCCGCGCGGTGTCGTAGCACGCGGGGCGCGGCCGGGCGATTTGCCCCGTTACCGGGGGCGGCGGATCCTGGATTACGGCACCGCCGTACGACCGCCGTAAGGAGGTCACCCCATGACCCAGCCGGAGCATGTCAGGGAGGCCCTGCCGCATCCGCTGGCCCCACCGCCCGAGGGTGACGTACCCGGCAGCCGCGAGGCTCTCAAGGACCGCGTCAACGTCGGCCACCCGGCCCACCAGCACACCAGGATCGACGAGCACCTCCCCGTCGACCACCACCTCAGCAACGTCTACCGCGCCGGCGCCGGCCTCGTCGGCCTCTTCCTGCTGGTGTTCGGCATCCTCGGCCTCTTCAACAGCGTCTGGTTCTTCGACACCGGCGGCGACCAGACCATCGGCCTGAACACCAACGGCGCGCTGAGCACCCTGTCCATCGCCGTCGGGGCGCTGCTGCTCTACGGCATGGTCCGCGGCGGCAACTTCGCCTCCACGCTGAACATGGTCCTGGGCGGGCTCTTCGTCCTCAGCGGCTTCGTCAACCTGGCCCTCCTGGAGACCAGCGGCAACTTCCTCGCCTTCAAGATGCAGAACGTGCTGTTCAGCTTCATCGTGGGCCTGGTCCTGGCGACGTTCGGGATGTACGGGCGCGTCAGCAGCCGGCTGCCCTACGACAACCCGTACTGGCGCACCCGCAACGAGGGCCCGGCCGCGCGGACCGGCCGCGCGGACGCCCGGTCCGCTACCGGCGCCGCGCCACGGTGAGGCCGTCCGCGACCGTCAGCAGGACGGAGTCCATCCGGGCGTCCGCGACCACGTGGTCGTTGAACGCCCGGATCGCCGCGGCCCCGCCGCCTGCGGCAGGGTCGGCGACCCGGCCGCCGTAGAGCACGTTGTCGACGACGATCAGGCCGCCGGGCCGCATCCGCGGCACCAGCTCCTCCCAGTACGCGACGTAGCCCTGCTTGTCCGCGTCCAGATAGGCCAGGTCGATGTGCGGCTCCCCGGGCATCGCCCGCAGCGAGTCCGCGGCCGGCCCGAGCCGCAGCTCCACGCGCTCGGCGACGCCGCCCTTCTCCCACGCCTCCCGCGCGTACGCGGTCCACTCCTCGGAGACGTCCAGCGCCACCAGCTTCCCGTCGGCGGGCATGGCCAGGGCCATGGACAGCGACGAGAACCCGGTGAAGGTGCCCACCTCCACGATGTGCCGGGCGCCGACGAGCCGGACGAGGAACGCCAGCAGCGGACCCTGCTCCTGCGCGGACTGCATGCTCGCCGAGTCGGGGAAGCGGGCGTGCGTCAGCTCCACGAGATCGCGCTGCACGGCGTCCAGCGGCGGGTTGTGGTCCAGCACGTACCGGTACAGCTCCGGGGTCTGGTCGGGGCGCTTGTCCCGGCCCGCGGGAGAGGGAGTGGTCATGGGAGGCATCCTGCCATCTGCCGGAGAATCTCCTCGCCGGCGGCTACGCCGCGCTCGGCCAGCGCGGTGACGTGCGGCGCGGTCCAGCCCCGGGCGGCCAGCTCACCGTGCCCGGGCCGCCAGGCGCGGTCGGCGGCGAGGAGGAGATCGGTGTCGAGGAGGGAGTCGCCGGCGGCGAGCACGGTTTCCGGCGCGCCGATCCGCCGGACGACCTCCGCCACCGCCGCGCTCTTCGTCAGCGCGCGCGGCACCGCGTACACCTTCCGTCCCTGCGCCGACACGGACCAGCCGCGGCCCGCCGCCCACTCCCCCAGTTCCTTCAGCCACTCGTCCGGCACCGCCGCCCGCTCCACCACCAGGTACGCGAACAGGTCCTCCGCCGTGCGCAGCTTCCGCAGCCACGCCGGGTCCGCCACCCGCGCCAGGTGGGCGCGTACCTCCGCCAGCGGCGCGCTGTCCGCCGCCAGGTCCCGCCCCACCCGCGCCCGCCACCCGGCGTCGGCCTCGCCGTCGACCAGCAGGTGGCCGCCGTTGGCGCAGATCGCGTACCGCGGCGGCGGTCCGGGCAGCCGGACGCGGCCGTACTGCTCGCGGGTGCGCGTCGTCACCGGTACGAAGGGGGCGCGGCCGGCGAGGCCGGCGAGGTGCGCGGCGGCGGCCTCGGTCATGAAGGACAGCGGTTTGCCCTCGTAGACCTCGACGCACAGCAGGCGCGGCGCGGCGGCGTCGGGCATGTCGAGGGCGAGGGCCGCCGGGGAGTAGATGAGGGTGCGGTCGAGGTCGCTGGCGATGACGGTCACGGGGCGGCCTCCCCGGTCGCCGCCGACGCGCGGCCCTCGCCCGCCGTGGGGTCCCCGCCGGTCGCCGACGTGCCGTCCGCGCCGGTCGCACCCCGCGTGTACCGCGGATGTATCAGCCCCACGCACGTGTACGGCAGATCGTCCGTCTCCTCCACCGGCACCCCCCGCTGCTCCGCCAGCAGCCGCACGTGGTCCAGGTCCGCCCCCGCGCCGCGGCGCGCCAGCACCCGCCACGGCACCCGGCGCAGCATCACCCGCGTCGTCTCCCCGACGCCCGGCTTGACGAGGTTCACGTCGCCGATCCCGTACGCCTCGCTGATCCGCTCCACCGCGGCCCACCCGGCCCACGTGGGCGTGCGCTCCTCGGTGGCGGGCATGGGGCGGACGGCGGCGGGGTCGGGGAAGCGGGCGGTGACGGCGTCGAGGAAGTGGCCGGAGAGGTCGTCGTCCGCCAGTTCGCGGTAGAACTTCGCGCCGTGGTAGTCGGCGGGGCCGATGAGGTCGGCGCGCAGCACCGTACGGGATATCAGGCCGGAGACCGTCGAGTTGAGGCAGGCGGAGGGGATGAGGAAGTCCTCGCGGGTGCCGTACGTGTCCACGCAGCGGCCCGGGTCGGCGAGGACGGCGAGCCGCGGGTCGAAGGCGGGGAAGTCGCGGAGCGCGGCGGCGAGTTCGCGGGCGATGGCGCCCTTGCCGGTCCAGCCGTCGACGAACACGACGTCGGCGGGGTCGTGGTGGGCGGCGAGCCGGCGCAGGGCGGCGGTGTCGAGGCCCCGGCCGCGGACGATGGAGACGGCGTAGTGGGGCAGGTCGAGTCCGCGGGCGTGCCGGGCCCAGCGGCGCATGAGGATGCCGACGGGGGTGCCGGCGCGGGCGAGGGAGACGAGCACGGGGGCGGGCGACCGCTCGGCGAGCACGGTCTCGGTGACGGTGGCGACGGCGTGGGCGATGCGGTCGGCGGTGGCGTCGAGGGCGGAGTGGAAGAGGCGTACGTAGGCGGGGCTGGGCTGGTACTCGACGGGCAGCGACTCGGCGTAGTGGGCGCCGCCGCGCTGGATGGCCTCCTCGCGCTCTTCCGTGGGGGCTTCGAGGGCGACGGCGGAGAGGTCCTTGAGAAGCCAGCCGACCTCGTCGGGGGCGTAGGAGGAGAAGGCGGGCCCGCGCAGGGGCTCGGCGGTGTGCGGCGCGTACGAGGGGATCACGGCGAGGAGTACCTGGGGGGTGTGCGGGGCGAGCACGTCGAGGAGCCCGCCGGGGGCGTGCAGGGCCGGGGTGTCGGCGGCGGAGTCGGTGACGACGAGGACGGCGTCGTAGGGGTCGTGGGGGTCGTCGCCGGCGACGTTGTAGGCGTAGCGGGTGCCGTCGGGGGTGTCGTGGGCGGGGAAGGCGAGGCGGCTGCGGATGGCGTAGCCGGGGTGGTCGACGGGGAGCACGGGTGAGCGGGTGGTGGAGGAGAAGCGGACCTGGGCGGCAGGGCCGGAGTCGGTGCCGGTGTCGGTGCTGGTGCCCGTACCGGTGCCGGTGCCGGTGCTGGTCGCGGTCGCGTGGAGGTGGTCTTCGAGGGCGGCGGCGAGCCGGAGGGGCGCGTACATCAGCTCCTCGGTGCCGAGCACGAGCACGCGGGCCGGCCGGGCGGCGCCGATGGGGAGTGCGAGGGCGTCGGCGATGCGTGCGGCCATGCCGGGCAGGGCGGCGTCGAGCCGCGCCCGGTGTGCGGCGGTGAACCCGTGCCGCCCCCCGTCCGGCAGCCCGACGGGCCACCCCAGCGCAACCCGGTGCGGTGTGGGGGGTGTTGTTCCCCGGCCCCGCCCCTTCCCGGAACTCGGGGGCTCCGCCCCCGAGACCCCCGGGCCCTCGTGGAGGCCCTCGGCGAGCCCGCCCGGCCGGGTCGCGAAGCGCCCGGCCGCCCGGCCGCCGAAGGCGCCGGGCGCCGGCGCGCCCGCACCCGGCGGGTGCTCCGCACCGCCGGCACCAGCCAGCCCGCCTGCCGCCCCCGCCCCGCCGACTCCAACCGGCCCGCCGGACGAAGCCGCGCCCGCCGCAGGCGGGTGCTCGCCACCGCCGGCACCGGCCGACCCGCCTGCCGCCCCCGCCCCGCCGACTCCGTCCGGCCCACCGGGCGAAGCCGCGCCCGCCGCGGGCGGGTGCTCGCCACCGCCGGCACCGGCCGACCCGCCCGCTGCCCCCGCCTCGCCGACCCCGTCCGGCCAGCGGGGAGAAGCGACTCCCGCCGTGTCCGACCCGGCCGCCGGAGCCCCCGCCCCGCCCCGCGCGCCGGGGGCCGCTCCCGCCGTATCCGACCCGGCCGCCGGCGTGCCCGCCCCGGCCCCCGCGACGGAGGCACCGCCCGCCGTACCCAACCCGCCCGCCGAAGCGCCGGAAGCCCCGTCCGCCGCGGGCGGCTCGTGCTCCGCTACGAGGTCCGCGCCCCGGCGCAGCACGTCCGCCGGCAGCCGGACCGTGCCCGCCGCCAGCGACACCACGTCCACCCGGGTGCCGAGTTCCGCCGCCGACTTCTCCAGCGCCCTGCGGTCCTCCTCCGCCCGCATGTCCGTCAGCACCGCCACCACGTACCGCTCCCGCGGGCACGCCCCGTGCAGCGCCGTGATCGTGTTCCGCAGCGTGCGGCCCGTGGACAGTTCGTCGTCCACCAGCACCAGCGGGCCGTCCCCCGTCAGCAGCCCCGGATCCGACGGCAGCAGCAGGTGCTCCGTCGCGTGGCTGTGCTCCTCCTCGAAGCCCGCCGCCCGCGGCACACCCGCTACCGGGCGGCGGGTGGAGTGCAGGTACGCGGCCGCCCCCAGGCCGTCCGCCACGCAGTGGCCCAGGCCCGTCGCCGTCTCGGCGTAGCCGAGCACCACCGCCCGGGCCGCCGCCTTCGGGCCCAGCAGGTCCCGGGCGAGGCCGCCGAGGCGCAGGCCCGCGCCGTGGATGCGCGACGGGCGCTGCGGCACGTGCTTGCCCAGCACCGTGGAGACCAGCAGGTGTGCCCGGCGCGGGTTGCGGCGCAGCGCCAGGCCCACCAAATCGCGCAGCTCCGCCGGGCCGGACAGCTCGACCCCGAGGCGGCTCTCCACCCACTCCCCCGACCACACCTCACCGCCGCCCGAACCGGCACCCGTACCGGCAAAAGAACCCGCACCCGTACCCGCGCCCATCAGCTCTCCCCCCGCCCCGCTGCCGCCGCCAGCAGTTCCACGAACGTCGTGTCCTCCCGCGCCACCCCGAACGCCCGGGCCCGCCGCAGCGTCCGCTCCGCCCACGCCCGGTGCGGCTTCGCCTCGTTCATCTTGTTCGTGTACGCCGACCGCATCACCCCGCCCCCCGCGCCGGACTTGCGCACGATGTCCGTCGCGTCCACGTACTCCTCGTGGCTCACCACCGACAGCGCGTGCACCGGCGCCACGTGGCTCGGGTGGATGCACGTCTTGCCCTGCAGTCCGTTCGCGCGGTCCAGCGAGATCTCCCGCAGCAGGCCGTCCATGTCGTGCTCGATGAGCGCCGCCCGCAGCTCCTCCGCCCGCCCCGCCGCGAACGGACTGCTCCGCAACTGCGGCTTGAACAATCGTTCCTGCTGGCGGAAGTACTCCCACACCGGCCCCGTGACCGTGAAGCCGCTGCCGTCCGCCCGCCCGAAGACGTTGACCACGTCCCCGATCGCCGCCGCCACCAACTGCACGTCGTACGCCGTCATGTCCGGCGAGCGCCGCAGCCCGTACGCCGCGCAGAAGTCCGTGACCCCGAGCCGTACCGCCAGCACCCGCTCCCGGTACTGCTCCAGCACCCGCGCGATGCCCCGCAGCGCCGCCGCCCGCGACTCCAGGTGCAGCACCTCCGGCGACTCCACCACCGGCATCGCGTACAGCCGCCGCCCGCCCGGCTCCGCGACCTGCTCCGCCTTGATGACCGCCTCCAGGAAGGCGATCCCGTGGTCCGCCGTGAACTTCGGCAGCACGAAGCCCGACAGCAGCCGGGCCGCGGGGCCGAGACGGGCGACGAGGTCGGGGATCTGGCCCGCCTCGCGGGTACGGACGAACAGCAGCGGCAGGACGCCGCCGGCGCCCTGCCGATCCTGCCGCTCCAGCTCCCGGAGCTGCCGGACGACGTTGACCTCCGCCTCCGGCACCTCGCCGTCCGCTATGGAGTCCTCCAGGCACAGCACCATCGACACCACCCCCCGCGCCGCCTGGGCGCGGATGTCGCCGGCCAGGTGCGGGCGGGTGGCGGGGCTGTAGAGGGTCGCGCCGAGCGCCGTCGCCAGCTCGGCGGGCGGGGCGCCGGCGGTGAACTCGGCCGGCTCGCGGTGGAACAGGGCGGCACGCACGTCCGGGGAGACGTGCCCGAAGTGGCGCATGGGGTACTCCCTGGGGTCGTCGCGGCCGGGGCGGGGCCGACGCGGGTAAAGGAGGGTCGAGGAATGGCGATGATTCGGTAAAAGGGACGTCCGGGAGCCCTCCGCCGTTCCCCGATCGCCCCGCATTGTGGCCTCCGCGGGCGACAGGGCAGGATAGCTCGCATGACGCACGCCATGGCGCAGGGATCCGACATGTCCGTATCCGTCGCTGCGGTACGGGCCGTGCTCCGCTGGACCCCGGGGGCCGGGGTCCCGGACGTCGACGCCTGCGTCATCCTCCTCGACGACAAGGGCCGGGTGCGCTCCGACGCCGACTTCGTCTTCTACAACCAGCCCCGGCACCCCTCGGGGCTCGCCCGCAAGCTGCCGAAGAAGCGGCAGGGCGAGGGGCTGACGGACTCCGTCGAGACGCAGCTCACCCGGCAGGACCCGTCGGTCGACCGCATGGTGCTGGTCGCCTCGGCGGACGGCGGCTCCCTCACGCGGGTACGGAGCCTGCGGGTCGAGCTGCACGACGCCGGCGCCGGCGACGCGGCCGGCGGGGAGCCCTTCGCGTACGTGGACATCCAGCCGGACGGCGGGGCGTCGTCGGCGCTGATCTGCGGCGAGCTGCGGCGGGCCGGCGGCGGCTGGCAGTTCCGGGCGGTGACGAAGGGGTACGACACGGGCCTGGTCGGCGTCGCCGCCGAGTTCGGCATCTCCGTGGACGAGACGGACACCGGGCACCACCCGGCGCCGGAGCCCGCGAACGACCCGGTCTCCGGCAGGCAGTCCGCGCCGAGCGCCCGCAGCGGCAGGAGCGACGCGAACCCCCAGGGCGCGCACAGCCCCCGGTCCGCACCGGCGCCGGCCCCGCAGCCCGCGCCGCCCATCGCGTACGGCTACCCCCCGGCGTTCACCCTGCCGCCGCAGGGCCCCCAGTTCATCGGCCGCTGACCGCCGCCCCGGGCCTCACGTCTTCGTCTTGAACCCCCGGCCCCACACCAGCCCCCAGCCGTAGAGCCGGTCCAGCTCCGACTGGAACCCGTACACGTACCGCACCTCGCGCCGCACGGTCAGCTCGCCCTTCTTGTTCTCGATCAGCAGCACCGCGCAGCTCCGCGCCTCCGGCGCCCGCTCGTCGAGTTCGATCTCCACCCGCGGCCCGCTGGACGGGTACAGCGTGACGACGGCCTGGGTGCGGTCGAACGCGGGCGTGCCGTCGTAGATGTAGACGAAGACCAGCAGCCGCCGGAAGGCGTCCTTGTGGTCGAGGTTGACGTACACCGTCTCGCCGGAGCCCGAGCCGAACCTGTCGTCGCCGCTGAGCTTGACGTACGGCGGGTCGTTGATGTCGCCGAAGAGGTTGCCGAGCGGCTGCACCACGCCCCTGGTGCCGTCGGCCAGCTCGTACATGCACGCCAGGTCGAGGTCGACGTTGACGACCGCCGGGCCCTGCGCCTGCACGATCTCGGGCCGGAACAGCTTCGCGGGGTGCAGCAGCCGCCCGCCGCTCCTGCGGCTGCGGCCACCCAGGTCGGAGGTGCGCATCCGCCAGGAGAGGTTGATGCGCAGGTTGCCGGTGTCGGATCCCTGCCGGCTCAGCGAGAGCAGCGGCTTGCGCTTGGTGAGCTGCACCGAGTACGACGCGCCCGCGCTGTCGAACTGCGGCACCCCCTCCCGCCGCCAGTTGCCCCAGAACGACACCTCGCACCCCCAGACGTGGGAAACCCCTCGGGCCCGGTCGGACGACCGGCCCCGAGGGGAATCCTTCCGCATCGGACCCCGCGCGGAACCTACACGCGGGACGGAAGCTCCTTTTCGGCCGGTTCGTCGTCTCCTCCGTCGCCCTCGTGTGCGAGGCGCCGGTTGCGGCGGATGGAGGAGTAGAGGGAGAGGCCGATGAAGGCGACGCCGATGACGCCGGTGATGACCTCGTGGATGTGCCACTTGATGGTGACGAGCAGGATGGTCGCCAGCGCACCGATCGCGTAGTGCGCGCCGTGCTCCAGGTACACGTACTCGTCGAGGGTGCCCTGCCGGACCAGGTAGACGGTGAGGGACCGGACGTACATCGCGCCGATGCCCAGGCCCAGCGCCATCCAGAAGATGTGGTTGGTGATGGCGAAGGCGCCGATGACGCCGTCGAAGGAGAACGAGGCGTCCAGGACCTCCAGGTAGAGGAACATGAAGAACGCGGCCTTGCCCGCGAGTCCGACCGCGGACGGCTGCTGGCCGGAGCGCTTCGCCGCCTCCTCGGCCTCGTGTTCCCGTTCCTCCTCCTCTTCGAGCTTGTTCTCGAAGTGCCCGGAGAGGCCGCCGACGATGAGGTACGTGATGAGGCCGGCGATGCCGGCGGACATGACCGTGCCCGATTTATCCACATGGTCTCCGCCATGTTGGATCGCGCTCGTGGCGATCGTCATCGCGGTGGTCAGCAGCACGATGAGGGCGATGCAGACGGAGATCGCGTCGATCCGGCCGACCTTCGACAGCGGCTTCTCGATGATCGGGATCCACTTGTGCTCCCGCTCGTCGAAGAGGAACTCAAGGAAGATCATCAGCAGGAACATCCCGCCGAACGCGGCGATCGACGGATGCGCGTCGGTGACGAGCTGCTCGTAGTGGTCGGGATCGTCCACGGCCAGCTCGATCGCTTCGATCGGCCCGACCTTGGCGGTGATCGCGACGATCACCACGGGGAAGATGAGGCGCATGCCGAAGACGGCGATGAGGATGCCGATGGTGAGGAAGATCTTCTGCCAGAAGGCGTTCATCTTCTTCAGCACGCCGGCGTTGACGACCGCGTTGTCGAAGGAGAGCGAGATCTCCAGGATGGAGAGGATCGCCACCAGGACGAACGCCTCCCACCCCCAGAAGATCGCGGCACAGGCGAGGCCCGCGGCGGTCACCGCGAAAGACCAGCCGAAGGTTTTCAGCACCACTGGCAGTCGTCCATTCTCATCGTGTGTCCGTCCGTCTCCGGGGCGCTGCACCGCACCGGGCTGTCGTCACCGTACCCGCACGGTCCCCCCGGTCCCGGCACGTAGGTCGTGACCCCATCTTCCCCGGCCGTGTCAAGCCCCCACACTTCCCGGGTCCGGAAGCGTCCCGAGTCGCGCCGCTGCCGGATCGTGCAGGATTCCGGCCACGCGCGTCCACCTGGCCGAACACCCGAACGAACACCGGCCGCGGGCCGCCCGCCCCGGAACGCCCGGCGGCGGGACGCCGGCCCCCGGGAGATCAGGCGGGGGCGAGAGCCTTCAGCGCCGTCACGTACTCGTCGAGGTCCCGGGCGTCCGGCAGGTCGTTGACGACGGTCCACCGGATCGTCCCCGCGGCGTCGATGATGAACGTGCCGCGGACCGCGCAGCCCTTCTCCTCGTCGAAGACGCCGTAGGCGCGCGCGGTGGCGCCGTGCGGCCAGAAGTCGCTGAGCAGCGGGTAGCCGAAGCCCTCGCGGTCGGCGAAGGTGCGCAGCGCGAAGGGGGTGTCGCAGGAGACGGCGAGGAGCTGGACCTCGTCGTTGACGAAGGCGGGCAGCCGGTCGCGCAGCGCGCACAGCTCGCCCGTGCACACGCCGGTGAAGGCGTACGGGAAGAAGAGCAGCACGACGGCCTTCTCGCCGCGGTGGTCCGAGAGCCGCACGGTCTCGCCGTGCTCGGTGCGCAGCGCGAAGTCCGGCGCCTCGGCGCCGGGCACCAGGGCCTCGATCCCGTCCAGTGCCATGTGCGTGACCTCCGGTCGTGCGGTTCCGTCCCGGGTCACGAGCCTAGGGCCCGTCGGCGGTCTGCCCTCGTTCGCCCCCGGTGCCGATCCCCCGCAGCTCCCCCGCAGCGCGCAGGCGCGCGTGGGCACGGCCCAGGGCGGCTGGTTGCGTGCCATCGCCGGGCCGGGGGTGCCGGGCTTCCCACCGCGCGGGGCACGTGCGGCCGGCGCCCGGGATCCCGCCGCGCCGGCCGGGACCCCGGCACCGTGTCAGCGCTTGGTCGAGCGGGCCCCCTTCGGGGTCACCAGCCGGCTGCCGCTCCAGTCCTTGCCCGCGTTGATGCTCTTGGTCTGGGCCAGACCGGCGGTCTGCGCCGCCTCGCCGATGTCGCTGGGCTCGACGTAGCCGTCGCGGCCGGTCTTGGGCGTCATGAGCCAGACCGGGGCGCCTTCGTCGATCATGGTGGTGGCGTCCACCAGCGCATCCGTCAGATCGCCGTCGTCGTCGCGGAACCAGAGCACGACGGCGTCCGCGACGTCGTCGTAGTCCTCGTCCACGAGGTTCTGCCCGGTGATCGATTCGATGGCCTCGCGAAGCTCCTGATCGGTGTCGTCGTCGTAACCGATCTCCTGGACCACCTCTCCGGCCTGGAAACCCAGCCTGGTGGCGGGGTTGGTCCGCTCCTCCGCGTGGTCCGCGGTCGCGCTCACGGATTGCCTCCTGCTCGTGTGCCTTGTGTCTTCCGATGTCATCCAAAATCAGCATCACACCCGCGCGCACGCGAGGCGATGGGCGTAGTCCACACGTGCCGGGCGAATCGCGCAAGTACCCGGCGGCCGATCCCGCCCTATGGAGGGCACCCCTGGACCAGGGGGCGCAGTCGCCCCGGTTGCCTGCGGGTACGCTGGCGATCAGCCCGTACGCCCCCTCCACGGCCGTTTCGGTGGAGGTTCGGTGGAACCACGGCAGGGTTACCAAACAGTAGAGATGACGTGGCCGCAACCGCGGTGGACGATGGGAATCAACGCGAGACCTCTCACTCTGCGAGCAGTCCGATTACCGATACGTACAGCAAAGGGGCAGCGTGGCTTCCGGATCCGATCGCAACCCGATCATCATTGGCGGCCTTCCCAGCCAGGTCCCGGATTTCGATCCCGAGGAGACCCAGGAGTGGCTCGACTCGCTCGACGCCGCGGTCGACGAGCGCGGCCGGGAACGGGCCCGCTATCTCATGCTCCGCCTCATCGAACGGGCCCGCGAGAAGCGTGTGGCCGTTCCCGAGATGCGCAGCACGGACTACGTCAACACCATTGCGACCAAGGACGAGCCGTTCTTCCCCGGCAACGAGGAGATCGAGCGGAAGATCCTGAACGCGACCCGCTGGAACGCGGCCGTGATGGTCTCCCGGGCGCAGCGCCCCGGCATCGGCGTCGGCGGGCACATCGCCACCTTCGCCTCGTCGGCGTCGCTCTACGACGTGGGCTTCAACCACTTCTTCCGCGGCAAGGACCGCGGCGACGGCGGTGACCAGGTCTTCTTCCAAGGCCACGCCTCGCCCGGCATCTACGCCCGTGCCTTCCTGCTCGACCGCCTCAGCGAGGCGCAGCTCGACGGCTTCCGGCAGGAGCACTCCAGGGCGCCGCACGGCCTGTCGAGCTATCCGCACCCGCGGAACATGCCGGACTTCTGGGAGTTCCCGACGGTCTCCATGGGCCTCGGCCCGCTGGGCGCCATCCACCAGGCCCGGATGAACCGTTACATGCACGCCCGCGGCATCGCCGACACCTCGAACTCGCACGTGTGGGCGTTCCTCGGCGACGGCGAGATGGACGAGCCCGAGTCGCTGGGCCAGTTGTCGCTGCCCGCCCGCGAGGGGCTGGACAACCTCACGTTCGTCGTGAACTGCAACCTCCAGCGGCTCGACGGCCCGGTACGCGGCAACGGCAAGATCATCCAGGAGCTGGAGTCGTACTTCCGCGGCGCCGGCTGGAACGTGATCAAGCTGGTCTGGGACCGCTCCTGGGACCCGCTGCTGGCACAGGACCGCGACGGCGCGCTGGTCAACAAGCTCAACACGACGCCGGACGGCCAGTTCCAGACGTACGCCACCGAGTCCGGCGCGTACATCCGCGAGCACTTCTTCGGCGACGACCTGCGGCTGCGCAAGATGGTCGAGGACATGACCGACGACCAGTTGCTCCACCTCGGCCGCGGCGGCCACGACCACCGCAAGGTCTACGCCGCCTTCGAGGCCGCCGTGGCGCACAAGGGCCAGCCGACCGTCATCCTCGCCCAGACGATCAAGGGATGGACGCTCGGCCCGAACTTCGAGGGCCGCAACGCCACCCACCAGATGAAGAAGCTCACGGTCGAGGACCTCAAACGCTTCCGCGACCGGCTGCACCTCCCCATCCCGGACAAGGACCTTGAGGACGGCCTCCCGCCGTACTACCACCCGGGCCGGGACTCCGAGGAGATCCAGTACATGCACGACCGCCGGCAGGCCCTCGGCGGGTACGTGCCGACCCGCGTGGTGCGCTCCCGGCCGCTGAAGCTGCCGGACGACAAGACCTACGCGGCCGTCAGGAAGGGCTCGGGCAGCCAGGCGATCGCCACCACGATGGCGTTCGTCCGGCTGCTGAAGGACCTGATGCGGGACAAGGAGATCGGCAAGCGCTTCGTGCCGATCGCGCCGGACGAGTACCGCACGTTCGGCATGGACTCCTTCTTCCCGAGCGCCAAGATCTACAGCCCGCTCGGCCAGACGTACGAGTCCGTGGACCGCGAGCTGCTCCTCGCCTACAAGGAGTCGCCCACCGGCCAGCTCCTGCACGACGGCATCTCCGAGGCCGGCTGTACGGCCGCGCTGACCGCCGCCGGCACGGCGTACGCCACCCACGGCGAGCCGCTGATCCCGGTCTACGTCTTCTACTCGATGTTCGGCTTCCAGCGCACCGGTGACCAGTTCTGGGCGATGGCCGACCAGCTCGGCCGCGGCTTCGTCATCGGCGCCACCGCCGGCCGCACGACGCTCACCGGCGAGGGCCTCCAGCACGCCGACGGCCACTCCCAGCTCCTGGCGTCGACGAACCCGGCGGCCATCGCGTACGACCCGGCGTTCGGCTTCGAGATCGCCCACATCGTGCGGGACGGCCTGCGGCGGATGTACGGCTCGTCGCCGGAGCACCCGCACGGCGAGGACGTCTTCTACTACCTCACCGTCTACAACGAGCCGATCGTCCACCCGGCCGAGCCGGAGAACGTCGACGTCGAGGGCATCGTCAGGGGCATCCACAAGCTGTCGCCCGCGACCGCCGGACAGGTCCCGGCGCAGATCATGGCGTCCGGCGTGGCGGTGCCGTGGGCGCTGGAGGCCCAGCGGATCCTGGCCGAGGAGTGGGACGTCAGCGCCGACGTGTGGTCGGCCACCTCGTGGAACGAGCTGCGCCGCGAGGCCGTCGAGGCCGAGCGGCACAACCTGCTGCACCCGGAGGAGGAGCAGCGCGTGCCGTGGGTGACGCGCAAGCTCTCCGGCGCCGAGGGCCCGTTCGTGGCCGTGTCGGACTGGATGCGGTCCGTACCCGACCAGATCGCGCGGTGGGTCCCGGGCACGTACCAGTCGCTGGGCGCCGACGGCTTCGGCTTCGCCGACACCCGCGGCGGGGCCCGGCGCTACTTCCACATCGACGCGCAGTCGATCGTGGTCGGGGTGCTGACGGAGCTGGCGAAGGAGGGGAAGGTGGACCGCTCGGTGCTCAAGCAGGCCATCGACCGCTACCAGTTGCTCGACGTCGCCGCGGCCGACCCGGGCGCGGCGGGCGGCGACGCCTGACGCCTCCGGCGGGGCCCGCGGGCCACCGCCACCTGCGGGACGGGCCCCGGACGTGACGTGACGTCCGGGGCCCGTCCCGGCTCTCCGTAGCATCGGGGCATGCCAAGCACGCAACACGCCCAGCAGACACCGCTGGAGATATGGGAGCGCCGCACGCGGCGCCCGCTGCTCGGGCTCGCGCTGGTCTTCGCCGCCGCGTACGCCGTGCCCGTCGTCGATCCCGGCGTGCCGGACGCCGTGCACACGGCGTGCAGGGCGGCAACGTGGGGGGTGTGGGCCCTCTTCGCCGCGGACTACGTCGTGCGGCTGCGGCTGGCGGAGGACCGGTGGCGGTTCGTCCGCACGCACGTGCTCGACCTCTGCGCCGTGCTGCTCCCCCTGATCAGGCCGCTGCGGCTGCTCCAGTTGGTCTCGGCGCTGCTGCTCACCGGGCGGCTCGCGACGGCCGCCGCCCAGGTCCGGCTGACGACGTACGTGGCGGGCTCGGTCCTGGTGCTGTGGCTCTTCGGCGCGCTCGCGGTGCTGGAGGTGGAGCGGGGGAAGCCGGACGCGAACATCCACACGCTCGGCGACGCCGTGTGGTGGGCGTTCACGACGATGACCACGGTCGGGTACGGGGACCTCGCCCCGACGACGGGCCTGGGGCGGCTGCTGGCGATCGGGCTGATGATCTCGGGGATCGCGCTGCTGGGTCTGGTCACGGCGAACATCGCGGCGTGGTTCATCTCGCAGGTGGAGCGCGAGAGCGAGCACGAGGAGCAGCAGACGCAGGCGCTGCGGGAGCTGACGCGGGAGGTGGCGTCGCTACGGGCGGAGCTCACGGCGCTGCGGCAGGCGGAGGCGGGGGGCGGGGCGGGAGCGGGTCCGGCGGGTGGGGCCGTGCCGGGACCGGCAGGCGAGGCCGTCCCGCGGCCGGCGGCTCCCCGGGAGTGACGGGCCCGGGCGCGTGTCCCGTGTCTACCGTCCGCGGCCGTCCGCGGTCCGCGCAGGACACGGCGCGCGTCGCGGCGTCCACCCCCCGCGCCGGGCGACCGCCACCGGGGTGGCGGCACCGGCCTGCACCGCGACAGAGCACACCACGAGCAACGCGCCGAGACGCTATCGCCGAGCTCGCCCCCCGTCGCGGGTCCGGCAGCGCCGCCCTGCACGAGCCCGACGGCCAAGTCCCCGTGCGGCGCGATCCGTCCCGACGGCCTTCTTTTCCTCCACCGAGAACCTTGCGTGGTCGATCCGTTGCTGGTGGCATCGACCGCGCCCTGGGCGGGGACCACACCGTCGCCGGGCCGGCTCCGAGAGGCGGCAGGAGCGTTACCAGCCATCCAGCCCGGTATCCCGTGAAATGCCACGGTGCGGCGGCCCGGCCGACCACGCTCCGCACCAGCCCGTACGAGGCCCTGTTCTCCCGAAGCTACGGCGAAGTGACAAGTAGCTATCTGTAATCAGAGTGATGCTCGGTCAGGGATAGCGGGGCGAGGTCCGAGGACGTCGCCGACCTGGAGGTCAGCAAAGTCGGCGTGGGCCTGTTCGACGGCTTCGGCGTATGCCTCGCGCTTGGCGTGCTCGGCGAGCGCCCGGTAGATGCTGGCCACCGAGGGGTTCTGTCCCTTGCGCTTGCCGGTGGGATGATCAGGTCGGGCTGGATCTGCTCGACGGGCTCACCGAGTGATCGGCGCCGCAGCACGGTGTGGAGCATGTCGTCGGTGATGACGGGCGGCCGGCCGCCGTGCGTGCCCTTGCGGGCCGCGGTGTCGAGCCCCTCCAGGGTGGACTCGCGGATGTTCTCCCGCTCGGTCTCCGCCATCGCCGCGAAGAACGCGAACAGCAGCTTCCCCGGCCCGGTGGGGTCGTAGATGCCGGGCAGGGGCCCGGCGAGCATCTCCAGGATGAGGCCGTGGGCGGTGAGGTGGTCCGCCAGCGCGGTGAGCTCGGCGGCGTCGCGGCGGAGGCGCTTCATCTCGTACACGGTGAAGATGACCCGGCAGTGCGGGGCGTGCGCCTTGACCTCCCGCGCGCTCCGCAGCGCCTCCTCGGACTTCGGGCGGACCCGTACCCGGGTGCTGATCTTCTCGCTGAAGATCTTGTCCCCGGGGATGCCGTGCTTGCTGAGCGCGTCGAGCTGGGAGTCGAGTTCCTGCCCGTGCGTCGAGGACCGGGCGTAGCCGATGCGGATGTCCGCGCTCGGCAGGTCGGGGTCGATCGGCGCCGACGGCGGGGTGCCGGGCCGCCACGGCCCGGGCCGCGGTCGGCCGGGGTTGGTACCCGCAGCGCCTTCTTCAGCCGGGGCACCATGGTGAAGCGGCGGGTGGACCGTTTGTGAGAAGACCCTAGCGGCTGCGGGTGCGCGGCGCGTTGTACTGATCGTCGGTGACGTGCTCCAGCCAGGTGGTCTCGGGGCGATCGTCGTCGGGTGCGGTGGCGTCCCACAAAGCCAGGTGCTGCATGAAGCGGTCTTCGGTAGCTCCGTGCCAGTGTTCCTCTCCGGGCGGACAGGTCACCGTCTCACCGGGGTGGGCCTCGAAGACCACGCCGTCGCGGGTGCCGACCAGGGCGACACCGGCGATGACATGGAGGGTCTGGCCGACCGCGTGGTGGTGCCAGGCGGTACGGGCGCCGGGGGCGAATCGCACCATGTTGGCGCGGATGCGAGAGGGCTCGCTTCCTGCATGGATGACGTCGAACCAGACGTCGCCGTTGAACCAGTTCTCGGGCCCCTTGCCAGTCGGTTGCGGTTCCACGAATTCCACGGGGATGCTCCTTGCTTTCGTACTGAAAAGGGGGTGTCGGGGTCAGCGTTCCAGCATGCGCAGGCCGGCTTCGGTGTGGGTGTCTCCGGCGGCCGGAGGGAGGCTGGAGAGCTTGTGCAGGACGTCGGCGGGCAGTTGGAGGCGGTCGGCGGCGGTGTTCTCCTCGACGCGGGTGACGCGCTTGGTGCCGGGGATGGGGGCGATGTCGTCGCCTTGGGCGAGGAGCCAGGCGAGGGCGACCTGGGCCGGGGTGGCGCCGGCTTCTGCGGCGATGGTCTGGACTTCGTCGGCGAGGGCGAGGTTGCGCTGGAAGTTCTCGCCGGTGAAGCGGGGGTTGCCGCGGCGGAAGTCGCCTTCTTCGAAGTCGTTCTCGTTGCGGACGGTGCCGGTGAGGAAGCCGTGTCCGAGCGGGGAGAACGGCACGAGGCCGATGCGCAGTTCCCGCAGGACAGGCAGTATGCGGGCCTCGATGCCGCGTGTCCACAGCGAGTATTCGGACTGCACGGCGGTGACGGGGTGGACGGCGTGGGCGCGACGGATCGTGTCCGGGCCGGCTTCGGAGAGGCCGAAGTGGCGGACCTTGCCCTCGGCGATCAGTTCGGCGACGGCCCCGGCGGTCTCCTCGATGGGAGTGTTCGGGTCGACGCGGTGCTGGTAGTACAGGTCGATGTGATCGGTGCCCAGCCGCTTGAGGGAGCCTTCGAGCGCGGTGCGGATGTTGGCTGGGCTGGAGTCCAGCGTCCACGCGCCGCCTCCGCCGTGGGAGACCAGACCGAACTTGGTGGCCAGGACGATCTGGTCCCGGCGGCCTTTGAGTGCCTGGCCGAGGAGGTTTTCGTTGACGTACGGGCCGTAGATCTCGGCGGTGTCGATGAGGGTGACGCCGAGGTCGATGGCCCGGTGCACGGTGCGGATGGATTCCGCGTCGTCGGTGCCGGCGCCGGTCAGGCCGTGGGACATGCCCATCGCGCCCAGGCCGATCCGTGCGACGTCCAGGTCGCCCAGCTTGATGTGCTTCATGATGCGGTGCTTCTCCATGGGTGGTCGTAGTGGTCCGGCGCGGTCGAGCGCGTCGGTCGGCAAGGTGGCTGCTACTCGCCGGCGGGAAAGTCCGTGGAGGCCGCCAGGTCCCGCTGGGCTTCGAAGTCCTCGATCCGCTTGCGCAGCACGCCCAGGGTGGAGTCCAGGGCCTGGGAACCGAGGACCATGCGAAGCGGGGCCGGTTCGGTGCCGGCGGATTGGATGATGCGGGCTGCCATGCGCTGCGGGTCGCCGGGGGCGAGGCCGTTGGCGGGGTTAAGCATGGCCTGGAAGGCGTGGGCGGGGTTGCTCTCGTAGGCGTCGATCGGGTGGGCGACCTTGGCGCTGCCGTAGCGGAACTCGGTGCGGGCGCCGCCGGGTTCGACGATGGTGACGCCGATGTCGAAGGGGGCGACTTCCTGGGCGACGGACTCGGCGAAGCCTTCGATGCCCCACTTGGTGGCGTGGTACATCGAGTTGCCGGGGAAGGCGACCTGGCCGCCGTACGTGGACATCTGGATGATGCGTCCGCCGCCTTGGGCGCGCAGGTGGGGCAGGGCGGCGCGGATCAGGGTGATGGAGCCGGTGAGGTTGGTGGCGATGATGTGGTCGACCTGGGCGTCGGTGAGTTCCTCGGCGGCGCCGAAGAGGCCGTAGCCGGCGTTGGAGACGATCACGTCGACGCGGCCGGCGGCGAATGCGGCGTCGACCGTCTTGCGCACGGCGGCGGTGTCGGTGACGTCGAGGATGTGCGCGCGGAAGGTGTCGGGGTACTTGTCGGCGAGGTCGGCGACCTTGTCGAGGTTGCGGACGGTGCCGATGACGGTGTCGCCGCGCTGAAGGAGCTGGGTGGTCAGGGCGTGTCCGAAGCCGCTGGAGACGCCGGTGATGAGCCAGGTGCGGGTGGTCATGCGTCGTCCTTCGGGGTCGGGGCGTCGTCGGCCGGGGTGATCGCGTCGACGGCGGCCAGGGCGTTGAGGGTGCGGGGGTAGCCGATGAACGGCAGCAGGCCGGTCAGGACGGCGATCAGGACGCCGCGGGTGTTGCCGACATGCACGTTGGCGGCGACATGGCCCTTTACCTGCGGGTCGGCGCCGCCGAGCGCGGCGAGCATGGCGAAGGTGAGCAGCTCGCGCACGGGCACGTCGATGCCGGTGCGGGTGTAGTGGTCACCGAAGCAGTTGCCGCTGAGAAAGCGCTGGATGTGCTGCTCGTCCGCGGGTGCGTTGGCGTACATGGCGTCCACGGCCTTCTCGCCGACGATCCGTTGCTGCACCGCCAGCCCTTGCTCCATTCGGGTGTCCGAGCTGGTAGTGGACTGGCCCTCCAGCGGCAGGGTGACGCCGCGGTCGGTGAGCACTTGGTTGGTGGCGTGCAGGAAGTCGAAGACGCGGGCCATCCCGGCGTACGGCACGGCCTGGTAGATGATCTCCTTGGCCTGGACCGGGGTGACGCCGGCGGTGAGCGCGGCGCCGAGCATCACCCGGTACTCGGCCACCGCCCCCACCGCGATCATCGCGGCGAGCTGGGTCATCAGCCGGGTGCGCTCGCCGACCTCACGGGTGTGCTGGAGGACCTCGTCGAAGGCGAAGTTGTCGAAGTACTCGATCAGCTCCGGGTCGGTGACGGCGAGGGTGGAGACGTGGCCGGGGAAGAGTCGCTCGTGAGCGGCGGTGGCCGCGGCGTTGGGCTTGCGGACGGTCACGGGCGCACCAGCACCTTCAGGCGGCTGCGTTCGTCCATCGCCTTGTAGGCGTCGGCGACGTCGTCGAGGGGGACCTCGGCGTCGAAGACCTTGCCCGGGTTGATGCGGCCGGCGAGCACGTCGGCGATGGCGGGCTCCAGGTAGGCGCGCACCGGGGCCGGGCCGCCGGCCAGCTGGGCGTTCTTCCCGAACAGCGATCCGAACCCGACCGGTGCCTCCTCGTACTGCGGGACGCCGACGCGGGAGATGATCCCGCCGGCGCGGACGATGCCGTACGCCTGCTCATAGGCGGGCATCAGGCCCACGGCCTCCAGCACGACGTGGGAGCCCTCGCCGCCGGTCAGCTCCATGACCTGGGCGATGCCGTCCTCGCCGCGGTCGGCGACGACATCGGTGGCGCCCCACTCGCGGCCCAGATCGGTGCGGGAGGTATGCCGCCCCATGAGGATGATCCTCTCCGCGCCCATACGCTTGGCCGCCAGCACGGCGGACAGGCCGACGGCGCCGTCGCCGATCACGGTGACGGTCTTGCCGGGCTCGACGCGGCCCATGTGGGCGGCGTGGTAGCCGGTGAGGTAGACGTCGCTCAGGGCGAGCAGCGAGGGCAGCAGTGCGGTGTCGACATCGCCCGGGATCTTGACCAGGGTGCCGTCGGTCTGGGGGACGCGGACGGCCTCGGCCTGGGCGCCGCCGACGCCGCCGACGCCGTACCACCCGCCGTGCGGGCAGGCGGTCTGGAAGCCGTCGCGGCAGATGGCACAGGTGTTGTCGGCGAAGGCGAACGGGGAGACGACGAAGTCACCGCGCTGGAGGCCGCGGACCTCGGAACCGGTCTCCTCGACGATGCCGAGGAACTCATGCCCCATCGGAACGCCCTCGTTGGTCTTGTCCATCGAGTGGTAGGGGTGCAGGTCGGAGCCGCACACGCAGGCCAGGGTGATGCGGACGACCGCGTCCGTGGGCTCGACGATCTGCGGGTCGGGGACGTTCTCCATCCGGACGTCTCCGGGTCCGTACATGAAGGTGGCGCGCATGGAGGATCTTGCCTTTCGTGGCTTGCAGTAGCTCTGTGAGCTGGGGTGACAGTCGCTGATCGGCGCTCGGTCAGCGGGGTTCGAGGCGCAAAGTGGAGGCGCGGGCCGCGTCGGTCAGGACGTGCTCGACGATGCTCGGGTAGCGCCCGTACTTCTGCCGGTAGGCCGCGTCCACGTCGGCGTACTCGTCGGGGTCGGCGTCGTGGAAAGTGACGTCGGTACGGACACCGCCGGCCGTCACGCGTCCCTGGCGACGGGTGCGGGTGCCCTGGTACCAGGGGCCGTCGACGCCCTTGACGGAGCGGACGTATAGCCGGTCGCCGGAGCGGACCACCCACATGGTCACCGGATCACGCAGCGTGCCGTTGGCCCGTTCGGAGGAAAGGTCCAGCTCCTCGGCAGCGGCGATCTTCTTCAGGTCCGCGCTGTTCCAGTCGGCCATCGTTCCTTCCTTCCGGTGTGCAGAGCCCAGGACCAAGGTGGCCACGGGGCGGGCGCCGGGGGTGTGAGCTCTTCCACCGTGCGCTGCCATGGTCGAGCGTGCAGCCTTTCGGCCGCCGGAGGCAGGCCGAGGCGTGCCGGGGGGTGCCCAGCGGGGGTGTGACAGGGCCCCCCGCCGCCGGCACGGCGCACCGGCGGCGGAGAGACACTGGCGCTATGGCACCTGAGCAGCACAGCGGCGGCGACGAGCTGGGGCGCTTCCTGCGCGCCCGCCGCACCCAGACCAGCCCGCAGTCCGCCGGCCTCACCCCCGGCCCCGGGGTACGGCGCACCCCGGGGCTGCGACGCGAAGAGCTGGCCACGCTCGCCGGGGTCAGCATCGACTACTACACCCGCCTGGAGCGCGGCAAGGAGACCCGGCCCAGCCCCGCCGTGGTCGATGCCCTGGCCCGGGCCCTGCAGCTGGACGACGCCGAGCACCAGCACCTGCGCGACCTCGCCGTCCGCGCCGCCCGCTTCGCTCCTCAGACCGCGCCCGCTCCCAGCCTCACCGTGCGCCCGCACCTGAAACTGGTGCTGGAGGCGCTGCGCCCGAATCCGGCGTACGTCGTCAGCCGCAGCATGGACGTCCTCGCCCACAACCCCGGCGGACTCGCCCTCTACGCCGGCATCGAGGACTGGCCCGCCTCCCAGCGCAATCTGGGCCGCTACCTCTTCCTCCACCCCGCCGCCCGCGAGGTCTTCCCCGACTGGGACAACCAGATCCGCGGCTGCGTCGCCCGCCTGCGCGCCCTCGCCGGGACCGACCCCGACGCCCCCGACCTCACGAGGCTCGTCGGCGAGCTCCTCCTGAAGAGCCCGGCCTTCGCCGGCCTGTGGGAGCGTTACGAGGTCACCGGACGCAAGATCACCTCCAAGACCTTCCAGCACCCTCAGGTCGGCACGATCACCCTCGCCTTCCAGGGCACGGCCCTGGAAGGCACCCCTGGCCAGCGCATGGGCTTCTACACCGCCGAACCCGGCAGCCCCGACCACGACGCCATGGTCCTGCTGGACATGACCGCCACGCCGGCCCCGTCCGAGCAGCCGTCGCCGAGGCAGACGTAGCAGAGGGGGCAGGCGGCTCTGCCCGATCAACGACGCCGGGCCGGCGCTTCAGAAAGGCGACCGGGCCGTGTCCTCCGCTGCTGATCGGACAGAGCCGGGCGGGGTTCGGGGGCCGGGCACGATGGACGCCGTGGCAGCGAGGTCGAGGTGGGGGTTCATGTCCAGCTCGAACCGGCCGTAGGGGTTCACGTGGGTCCAGAACAGCGGGGACAGGGCCCGCCGGTCGGCGTCGGTGAGCCGCTTCTGCCACTTCTCCTCGCTCAGGATGTCCTGCAGCAGCAAGGTGTTGACGTGCACCAGCGTGGACTGGAGCACGTGCAGGGCGAGCATCGAGACCTCCTGGGACTCCTTGTCGGAGCCGGTCAGGTCGCCGTCCTTGCCGTAGGACAGGTCGTGGTTGGCGGAGTTCCCGTTCTCCACGACCCGGAGCCCGTCATTGATCTCACGGAGCAGGTCGGCGTCCGCGAGGTGGTCGCATGAACGCGGTTCGTACCGCCCGCCCGAGTTCCTCGATCGCCCGGTAGTCGTCATGACCGGACCAACCTCGTCGAGCACGGCCCTCGATGACCCCAGAAGATCAAAAAGGCTGACAAGCACACCCCACATCCGCTACAGAGAGCTACTTGTTACTTCGCCGTAGCTTCGGGAGAACAGGGCCTACAAGCCGGGAACGTCAGCTCGTGGGGTGGGCTACGAGCCGCGGTGTGAACCGGACGGTGGTGCGACACGTTGTGGCGGTGCGGTAGGAGTTCCACAAGAACGAGAGGAAGCAGGCCACCTTGCCACCGGATAATGCGTGGGAGACCTCGGCTACGCCCGAGGATATTCGTGAGGCGTTGTATGTGTACACCGCTTATCGCCAACACCTGGAGCCGCACTGGCCGCTGCTACCGCCGGAGGGCACGTTGGTGGCGCTGGGTACCGAAGGGCAGGGCCTGAAAATGTGGCGGTCGACCGGGATCGCGGCTCGTCACCCGGAGGATTGGGATGTGTCGCCGTTGCTGGCTCATCCTAATCTTGATTTGGCCTCTGACGATGTGTACCGCCAGCTCGGCGCCACAGGGTTGATATCGCACAGTTATTACGCCGAGGCGATGTCGAAGCACCATGCACTGTGGGAACGCCTTATGGAGGCCGAGTTGCCGGAAACAACCCAGACCGGGACGGACGACAACGAGTGGTCGCACGACTGGTCCGGGGATCACCACACAACGAAGGTGAGGGCCCGGGAGTCCTTGGAGGACCCACTGGGGCAGGCGATGCAGGGGCTGACGCTCAACCAAGCGCATGTGGACAGCCGGCATGGCAATGTCCGGCACACCCATGGCGATGTCCCATACACCCAGCACGGCAGTGCCGCGCACACGCAGCATGCCTCCGTGCACGTCCGCCCCGGCGCGCCGGCCGCGGGCGTCAGTGCGTTGCTGCCTCCGCCGTTCGACAGCCGAGCCACCGACCCTCGCCAGCAACGCGGGCAGCCGGCCGAGTCCCATGCCCAGTCGCCCCGGACGTCATCCCACCAGGGCGGGCCTCGCCGGGGTGCCGCTCGGTAGCCGGGCCACGTACATCGACCGCGAGGGCCCGTCGCCGAGCGGTGCGAGCAGGGCGGTGCGTGCGACTGCAGCCCCGCTGCGACTCGCCCGACGACGGCCGACGAAGAGGTGAGAGACCGGCCCCCGGGGGAAGTTCTCCAGGGGCCCGGCTACCGGACCGCGGACGCACCCCGCCGCTCCAGGCCCGGCTACTCCCGGCCCGGCTACTCCCGGCCCGCCGACGTGAAGGAGACGTCCGCGTACCGCGGCCCCGCGACCTGCCCCGCCAGCGGTTCCAGCAGCGCCCACTCCGCCTCGGTCAGCTCGATCAGCGTCGCCGCCGTGTTCTCCTCCACCCGCGACGGCTTCCGCGTCCCCGGGATCGGCACGACCGTCATCCCCCGCCGCTTCGCCTGCCCGTGCAGCCACGCGAGCGCGATCTGCCCCGGCGTGGCCCCGTGCGCCTCGGCGATCTGCCGCAGCGGCGCGAGCAGCTCCGCGTTCCTCTCGCCGTTGCCGCCGCTGAAGCGCGGCATCGTACGGCGGAAGTCGTCGGCGCTCAGGTCGGCCTCGGCGTTCACGAAGGAGCCGGTGAGGAAGCCGCGGCCGAGCGGTGAGTACGGCACGAAGGTGACGCCCAGCTCCTGCGCCGCGGGCACCGCGGTCCGCTCCACGTCCCGGCTGAAGACCGACCACTCGGACTGCACCGCCGCGATCGGGTGCACGGCGTGCGCGGCGCGCAGCTCCGCGCCGGTGACCTCGCTCAGCCCGAGCTGCCGCACCTTGCCCTCCTGGACCAGCTCGGCCATGTTGCCGACCACGTCCTCGATCGGCACGCGCAGGTCGCGGCGGTGCATGTAGTACAGGTCGATGGTCTCCACGCCGAGCCGGCGCAGGCTGGCCTCGATGCACGAGCGCATGTACGGCCGGTCGTTGCGTATCACGCGCTTCTGCGGGTTCTCGGGGTCGGTGGCGAGCGAGAACTTGGACGCCAGGGTGACGGCGTCGCGGTTGGCCCGGACGAAGGGCGAGAGGAACTTCTCGTTCTCGCCGTCGCCGTACATGTCGGCGGTGTCGTACAGGGTCACGCCGAGTTCGAGGGCGCGTTCCAGGGTGGCGCGGGCGGCGTCGGCGTCGGTGGGCCCGTACGCGAAGCTCATGCCCATGCAGCCGAGGCCCTGGACGCCGACCTGGGGCCCGTCGGTGCCGAGCGGGACCGTGGCGATGGGGGTGTTCATGGACTGCACGTGGATGCTGCTCCCTCGTAGAAATCGATCTTGAAGTCAAGGACGGTGAGCGTCGACTGCAGATCGGCGATCTGCTGCCGGACCACCTCGCGGTGCTCGCGGAAGAGCTGGATCCGCTCGGTGAAGGTCCCGTCCCCGGCCCGTACCAGCTCGGCGTAGCGGACCATGTCCGCCACCGGCATCCCGGTGAGCCGCAGCTTGCCGATGAGGTCGAGCCAGTCCAGGTCGCCGTCGGTGTAGAGGCGCTGCCCGGTGTGCGAGCGGTGCACGTCGTTGAGCAGCCCGATGCGCTCGTACCAGCGCAGGGTGTGCGCGCTGAGTCCGGTGTACGAGGCGACCTCGCTGATGGAGTAGTGATCTTGGCCCACGGGGCGTACCCGGGCCGCTGTGGTCAGGCTCATTGCCGCTCCCCACTCTCGACGCGCTCGACGCTACTTGCTTGGAGTGCACTCCAAGCAACAACATATGCCCGCGTTAGGCTCGGGCGCATGGACAGCCTGCATGTGATCGACTCGTGGCCCGTCGCCACGGCCGCGACCGCCGCCGTACGCGCCGACGGCTCGCTCGCCGGGACCCACGGCTCCACTGACCACCGCTTCTACCTGGCGTCGGTGACGAAGCCGCTGGTGGCGTACGCCGCCCTGGTGGCCGTCGAGGAGGGCGCGATCGACCTGGACGAGCCGGCGGGCCCGGAGGGCTCGACCGTGCGCCACCTGCTGGCGCACACCTCCGGCCTCGGCTTCGACGAGCACCGCGTGATGGCCGCGCCCGGCACCCGCAGGCTGTACTCGAACGCCGGCTTCGAGGTACTCGGCGACCACCTCGCCAAGGCCACGGACATACCGCTGGCGGAGTACGTACGGGACGCGGTCTTCGCGCCGCTGGGCATGGCCGCGACGACGCTGGACGGCTCACCGGCGCACTCGGCGACGTCGACGGTGTCGGACCTCGTCCGCTTCGCGGGCGAGCTGCTGGTGCCGCGGCTGCTCTCGGACGAGACGCACGCGGAGGCGACGTCGGTGCAGTTTCCGGGGCTGAAGGGCGTGCTGCCGGGCTACGGGCACATGAACCCGAACGACTGGGGCCTGGGCCTGGAGATCCGGGACGGCAAGTCGCCGCACTGGACGGGCGCCTCGTCCTCCCCGCGCACGTACGGGCACTTCGGCCAGTCCGGCACGTTCCTGTGGGTGGACCCGGAGGCCACGACGTCGGCGGGGCAGGGGGCGGCGTGCGTAGCGCTCGCCGACGTGAATTTCGGGGACTGGGCGGTGCGGGCGTGGCCGCCGTTCACGGACGGGGTCCTCGCGGAGCTGGCCGAGGGCAAGTGACCTGTGTCACTGGTCGGCGGTAGGCTGACGACCACTGACGGTGAGGGGGAGAGCCGATGCTTTTCGGATTCGGAAACGCCTTGGAGAAGCTGGTCACGGTCGCGGGAGTGGTGGTCGCGGCGGTCGCGGTGGTGAAGCTGGCCGAGCAGACGGAACCGGCGGAGGCGGATGCGGCGGCGGGCGCGGCAGGGGACGGCGCACCCGAGGACACGCGCCCCGCGGAGGCGTGAGGGCCTACGTGGTGGGGGTTGGCCCGGGTACGGGGTCGTGCAGCTCGAACCAGACGGTCTTGCCGATCCCGTACCGCCGCGGATAGGCACCCCAGCGCGACGCCAGCGCCGCCACGAGAGCCAGCCCCCGGCCGGACTCGTCACCCGGCCCGGCCTCACACGGCGTGGGCAGCTCACTGGTCCCCGCGTCGGAGACCTCGACCCGCAGCCCGCCATCGCCCAGCACGCACCGGGCGGCGATGTGCCGGTCACGCGGGGCGCGGGAATGAAGGCAGGCGTTGGTCAGCAGCTCGCTGACCAAGAGCACGGCGGTGTCGGCGGTTTCGGCCGGCAGCCGCCACTCGCGCGCCTGCGCGGCGAGCAGCGCGCGGGCACGGGCGGGGCTGCGGCGGCTTGTGGGCAGCCGCCACACGACGTCGGGGGGAAAGGGGGTGGGAGGTTTGGGGTTCACCTCTCACAGAGTGGTTACTGCTCGCTACTGTGAGTAGGGACACAGGGGGGTCCCTGGACCTCCGTACCCTCAAAGGCGAGGTGAACGCGGTGACGACGCTTCAGAACTCCCAGCCGCCGATGCAGTGGCGGTACTGCGGCAATCAGATCAAGCGGTGGCGGCAGCGGGCGGGGGTCAGCCGGGAGGAACTGGCGGATGAGGCGGGGTATGCCTACGACTCCGTGAAGATGATGGAGCAGGGCCGCCGCCGGCCGACGCCGCGGGCGTTGCAGGTGGCGGATGAGATGTGCAATGCGCAGGGGCTGTTGGTGGCGGCGTTGGCGTACCTGCAGCCGGAGAAGTTCGCGTCGTACTCGCAGGAGTTCATGCTGTACGAGGCGGAAGCCGTCTCCCTGACTTGGTACGAACCCCGATACATCCCGGGCTTGTTGCAGACCGAGGAATACGTCCGGGCGGTTTTGGCCTCATTCGTACCGCCGCTGGACGAGGAGACGTTCGAGCAGCGAGTCACGGCGAGGCTGGGGCGACAGAAGTTGCTGGGGATCCAGAACCGCTCGTTCAGCTTCATCATCGAGGAGGCAGCGCTGCGCTGTCGCTTCGGCGATGAAGAGGCGTACAAACGGCAGTTGCGCAGGCTGCTGGAGATCGCCCAGCAGCGGAACGTCACCGTGCAGGTGATGCTCGCGGAGAGCGGTATCCATCCCGGGTTCCGCGGCCCGTTCGTCATCTTGGAGACGCCTGAGCACGAACATCTCGCCTACGAGGAAGGTCAGACGACCGGGGTCCTTTACGCTGATAGGGAGAAGGTCAGCACCGTGATGCGTCGCCATGACATGATCGCCCGCGAGGCCCTGAGCCCGCGGGACTCCCTACGGTTCATCACGCAGCTCCTGGAGGAGCGATGAAGGACGAGCTCGACTGGTTCAAGTCCAGCTACAGCAACGACGAGGGCGGCGCCTGCGTCGAGGTCGCCGTCGCCTGGCGCAAGTCCACCCACAGCAACAGCGAAGGCGGCAACTGCGTCGAGGTGGCCCCCGTACCAGGTGCCGTCCACGTGCGCGACTCCAAGGACCCCCACGGCCCCCACCTCTGCTTCACCCCCGAAGCCTGGTCCGCCTTCCTCACCCACGCCACCACCACCGGTCAGTAGGCGATCCGGGGTTTCTCCCGTCGATTTCCGTGAAGTAGGCGGCACTCTGCGCGTCTGCTGGGTAATAGGACTCGATCGAGATCTCGTCCAGTGTGATGTCCAGCGGGGTACCGAACGTGGTGATGGTCGAGAACATCCGTAGTTCTCGACCATCGAAGCGAATGACCATGGGAATGACGATCTCGGACTCAAGCGGGAGACTCTCGCCCTCGGGGTCCGACCCCAACAGCTCCTCGTAGAGAGCGGTGAGACCGGCATCGGGGGCGGCGGCAAGCTGGCGCGTGATCCGGGTACGGAGCCCCGTGCGCACGTCCGCCAGGTTGACGACCAGCGGGGCGAGCCCGCGCGGGTCCAGTGCCAGCCGCACCAGGTTGACCGGCGGCCGCAGCAGATGGGGAGCGACTTTCGCCAGGAACGGATCGACGGCGCGGTTGGTCATCACGAGGTTCCAGTGCCGGTCGAAGGCCACCGCAGGATACGGTTCGTGCGCACGGATCACCCTCGCGACGGCGTCCCGGGCCGCCGAGAGCGCGTCGTCGTCGAGCGAACGCTCGTCATACCGCGGTGCGAACCCCGCGGCGACGAGAAGCCGGTTGCGATCACGCAACGGCACGTCGAGCTGAGTCGCCAGCCGCAGGACCATGTCGGCGCTCGGGTTGGACTTGCCGGTCTCGACCAGGCTGACGTGACGAGCCGAGACATCGGCGGCGATCGCGAGATCGAGCTGGCTCAGCCGTCTGCGTTGCCGCCACTGCCGCAGCAGCTCTCCCACTGTGTTCACAGTCGTCGACGTTACGTCCATGTCCGGCCCTGCGCCATGAAATCGCAGTTCATCGACAGCCGTCGCAACGCCGGAAACACTTCTCCCATGACCACAGAGAACACGACCCTCGTCCAGAAAGTCCTGGCGGAAGTGCTCGCCACGGGCAACGTCGAAAGCCTGGAAGCGGCACTCAGCGACGACTTCCTCCACCACCGGCCGGACTCCTCGCGCAACAAAGCGGAATTTCTCGAAACCGTACTCGCGGTGCCCGTCGCCGACGTACAGATCGATGTCCAGAACGTCCTGGGCGCCGGAGATCACGTTGTGATGCACACACTGCGCCGGCTGCGCAGCACCGGCCTGGAGATCGCGTGCGTCGAAATCTTCCGGTTCGAGAACGGGCTCCTCACCGAAGCTTGGGAGATCCTCGAAACGGAAGCCCAGGCAGCCACCAATCTGCTGTGGTGGCAGCCCCCCGGGCGTCGCCCCGGCGACTTCTGAAACTCGGCCTCGGTGGGCGATTTGGCCTGGTCTTGCGGGCCCGAATTCCGGGCCGCGTGGGGTGGTAGAGGCAGGTCTCGGCTGGCTGAGTGCGTGTGAAGCGGCGAAAGTCGGTGCTGCGGGCCTGATTTGAGGCGGATCCGGGGGTGTTACCCCGAGTTACGACCGGATTTCTCCGCTCGGGACGGCCAGGAGCGGGTTCTCGGTGGGGTTGCCCGTGCTCGGGCGGGTACGTCTTCGGGTCCGCCTGCCCCACGCCGGGTCGTCCGCGTCTGGGCCTGGGCCGCCTTCCGAGCTCGGTCCCCGTCCTCCGGGGTCATCGGCGAACGGAGTGGGCCTGTCTCGGGTGGTCCGGTCCCCGTCGGCGGGGATCCCTTCGTGGTGTCGGTTGGAGGGTGCCCGCTCCCCCCGGGCCACCTCGTAGCTGCCGGTCTTTTACGGGCCGGAGTCCGGTGTCAAGGGTGGGGCGCAGCCCCATCGCAAAGCGACGTCCCGGAGCGAAGCGGAGGGGCGCCCTTGACGCCGGGCGGAGACCCGCATCATCAAGTACGGGGTGGCCCGGGGGGTGCCCTGACGACACCGGCCCACCCCGACACGGACCCCGCCGTAGTCGGGCTGCTCAAGGAGCCGATCCCTCCGACGCGCCCCCGCCGCCCCGCGTTCAGCCCCGCGGGCTCAGGCCCGTCACCGCCAGCCGGAACAGGCGGTCCGCCTGGGCGGCCGGGTCCGGGTGGTGTTCCGCGGCCAGGGCGATACCGACGATCAGGGTGATCAGGTCGGCGACGGTGACGTCCGGGGTGACCCCGCCGTCCCGTACGGCCCGGCGCAGCAGCGGGGCTGCCGCCTCTTCGAGGACCGCCGCGCAGGTGTTGCCCTGTACGGGGTCGGCGCCGGCGGTGTCGTAGGCCAGGGCCGCGGCCAGGCCGCGGGCCGTGACGCAGTAGGCGACCACCTCGTCCAGCCACTCCAGCAGCGCGCCGCGGCTGTCGGCTTTGCCGGTCAGCTCGTGGGCGCGCAGGCGCAGGGCCTCGATCCGTTCGCGGGAGACCGCCTCCAGCAGGGCGCGGCGGGTGGGGAAGTGCCGCCGTACGGTCGCCGAGCCGACGCCCGCGGTGCGGGCGATCTGCTCCAGGGAGGCGCCGGCGCCCTGCGTGGCGACCTCTTCCTCGGCGACGGCGAGGATGCGCGCGTAGTTGCGCCGGGCGTCTGCGCGCTGGCTGCTGCCGGGCATGGTGTCGTCTCCGAGGGTTTGCTAAGTGGCGGGCCCCGCCGTATCGTACCCGAGAGCTAAACGGCGGGGTCCGCCGTTTCTTCCCGGCCGGCATCCGAGGAGCACCATGTCCGCAGCCTCCGCACCCGCACCCGCACCCACACCGGCACCCGCACCCCCGCCCGTCCTCGTCACCGGCGCCACCGGCCGACAGGGCGGTGCCACCGCCCGCGCCCTGCGGGCCGCGGGCGTTCCCGTCCGCGCGCTGGTACGCGACCCGGGCAGCGACCGGGCCGCCGCCGTCCAAGCGCTCGGCGCCGAGCTGGTCGCCGGCGACCTCCGCGACCGCGACTCCGTGACCCGGGCCGCGACCGGCGTACGGGCCGTCTTCTCCGTGCAGATGCCCGCGGTGACCGCGGACGGCTTCGACTTCGACGGCGAGGTGGCCCAGGGCGTCAACCTCATCGAGGGGGCGAAGGCCGCCGGGGTTCCCCAGTTCGTGCACACATCCGTCACCGGTGCCGGGCAGCACACCGAGACCCCCGGATGGGCCGAGGGACGCTGGGCGGTCGAAGCCAGCCTGGCGGCCAAGAGCGCCGTCCAGAACCACCTCCGCGCGGCCGGGTTCCCCCGCTGGACGCTCCTCAAGCCGGGCACCTTCATGGAGAACTTCCTCCCGTCCATGAAGTTCCTTTTCCCGCGCGGCATCGATGGCGGCCTGGTGAGCGTCCTGAACCCCGGCACCAGGCTGTCCCTGGTCGCGGTGGACGACATCGGCCGCGCGGCGGCCGCGGCCGTCGCCGCGCCGGAGCGGTTCGACCGCGTCGAGCTGGAGTTGGCCAGCGACTACCTGTCGATGACGGAGATCGCCGAGGTCCTCTCCCGCGTCCTCGGTACGCCCCTGTCCGCGCCGGACATGACCGCCGAGCAGGCCCTCGCCGCGGGCATGCCGCCCATGGGCGTCTCCCACGAGTGGCTGAACGCGGCCGGCCAGCCCGGCCGTCCCGAGTACGCCCGGGCTCTGGGCATCCCGCTCACCCCCTTCGCACAATGGGCGCAGGACCACCTGCGAGCGGAGTTCTGACGCGGCGCGCACCCCGCGCCCGCACGCGCGCCGACACCCGCGCCCGCGCCCGCGCCCGCGCTCCAGGGAGACCGGTGAGACGAACCCCCGGACCTCAGCCCCTGCCCCATCGGTCGAGTGCCGCGCGGATCTGGCCGAGCCACTCCGTGCCCAGTCGGCGCCCGTCCGGGAATTGGTCGTCCCGGTCCCAGCGCCACGTCGTGACGATCGCCAGCACGAGGATCCGGCACGCGCGCAGCAGGTCCTGATCGACATCGGGATAGTGCGCGCCGACTTCTTCGGGCGCATGGGCGAGGTCGAACTCGACAGGCCCGCGGCAGCACGTTTCGAGGTCGACGAACAACGGCCCGTCCTTCGTGCCGAGCACGTTGCCCGGGTGCGGCTCGCCGTGCAGGAGCTGGTCGGCGCCGCCGCGCTCGCCCGCCACTCGTCGCAGGCTTCGCAACGTGTGGGCGAGGAGGTCCCGATCCGCGTCGGCGAGTGCCGGAGTGCGGTCGGGGTCGGCCACGAGTTGCTGAGCCTGCTCGACTCGGTCCGTGAAGTGGGGCGTGGGGATGTCGAGTCGGCGCATGCCGGCGTGCAGCCGCTTGAGCGCGTCGGCGTATGCGGCCGGGGGGACCGCTGAAGGCGTCGCGGGTTCGTAGTACGTCCACAGCGTGACCTCGAAGGCGTCGCGCGCGTAGACGCGTGGCTCCACCCGAGGGTCGAGGGCTGCCACCGGGCTGTCTGTTTCGGCGAGCCGTTGTGCCAGTTCGATCTCGAACTGTGCTATCTGATCCGCCGCCGGTGCGACCCGGGCCAGGACGTCACACGGCAGCAGACGCAGAGTGACCTTGTTCGAGTCGTGCAGAACAACCGCGTCATCGACCTTCAGGCCGAGCTCGGTGGCCGTGGAGGCACCCGCGGCCACCGCACGCGAGAGGTCTGATGCCTTCATCTCGCTCGTCCCTCACCCTCGCGTCGACGCACTCCGTGGTGATCGTTCCCGGACCGCGAGGAAGCCTACGACTCACCGCCCTGTCTGACGACTCGTTTTCTTCGAGGGGCGGCCTCCACGAGACCGTGCGCGACGCGCACGGCGTCGGTTCACACGGGTGAGTGAGCCGGAGGCCGGCGGAGCAGTGCCCCCCGAGGGCTTCCGCACGGCGATCGCGGGCAGTGGCCGCCCCGCCGGCGTACGGCCGATCAGCCCAGCAAAGCCCCGCACCCTTTGAGGACGGTCTTTCTTATTTCCATATGATTTTTCTGCGGTTCACCGAGAGCCGCCTCCACTCCCGGAACTCCTCCGCCGCGAAAGGGCGGGGCGTCCCCGGCCCTGGAGCCGACGTTTCTTCCTTGATTCGTGGAGAAAGTCATGCACGTTGCCGTGACCGGTGGCGGCGGTTTTCTGGGGTCGCATCTGTGCGAGGCACTCCTGCGGCGCGGGGACTCCGTGGTGTGTCTGGACAACTTCTCGACCGGTGAGCCGAAGAACATCGCACACCTGAGGGACAACCCCGGCTTCGCGTTCATCCATGCCGACGTCAGCACCGCGGTGGACGTCCCGGGGCCGATCGACGCCGTCGCGCATCTCGCGAGCCCCGCCTCGCCGCCCGACTATCTGCGGTGGCCCCTGGAGACGCTGGCCGTGGGCAGCCGCGGCACCGAGAACTGCCTCCGCCTCGCACAGCGTCACGACGCCCGCTTCGTGCTGGCGTCGACGAGCGAGGTGTACGGGGACCCTCTGGCCCATCCTCAGGAAGAGGACTACTGGGGGAACGTCAACCCCGTCGGGCCGCGCAGCGTGTACGACGAGGCCAAACGGTACGCCGAGGCGCTTTCTGCCGCCTACCGGCGTACCCGCGGCGTCAACGCCGGCATCCTGCGCATCTTCAACACCTACGGCCCGCGCATGCGCCCGCGGGACGGCCGCGTGGTGTCCAGCTTCATCACGCAGGCCCTGAGCGGCGAGCCGCTGACGCTGTACGGGGACGGAAAGCAGACGCGCAGCTTCTGCTTCGTGGACGATCTGGTCCGCGGGATCGTCGCGATGCTCGACTCGCCGGAAGGAGGCCCGTTCAATCTGGGAAACCCGGAAGAACGGACCGTCACCGAGCTTGCCGAACTCGTGCTGGACATCACCGGTTCGGTGTCGGAGTTGCAGTACCACCCCCTTCCCGTCGACGACCCGGCCCGCCGCCGCCCGGTGATCACCCGTGCGCAGGAACGGCTCGCCTGGTATCCGGACGTGGGCATCGAAGAGGGACTGCGCCGGACCGTGGAGTGGTTCGCCGCGCGGCCCCGGGAGGTGGCGGCCGGTGCCGCGGCGATCCGGGGTGGCCAGCAGGACGGCGTGCCGGCCGTCGTGTCCGCCGTCCCATGACGCAGGCGGAGTCAGGACCCGCGGGCCGGGCCGTCGCGACCGGTGGTCCCGGCACGGCACCCGTTCGTCCGGACGCAGACCTGCCGGACGCAGACCTGAGTGCCCGGATCCTCGCGCTCTCGGACGGCAACGTCGTCCGCATCCCGTCCGACGGACCGGCGTTCGGCCGGCCCGCACCGTCCCGGCGCACCGGGGCCGGCAGCTTCGTCTCCCTGCTCCCCCGGGCCGACCGGTGGAAGGTGCGGGTGCTGGTGACGGGATGGCTGGGGTGCCTGGTCTGGTTCTGGGTGTGGTGGCTGCAGCCCGGGCACCGGATCGGCTGGGTGGGGCTGGTCGTGAACAGCGCGCTCCTGATGTACCTGGCGCTCATGCCCGTGCACTTCCTCGTCCCGCTCCTGCGTCTGCGCAGGTTCAGTCCGGTGATCGGCGTTCCGCGGGTGCGCACCGCGTTCGTGGTGACGCGCGCGCCGTCGGAGCACTGGGAGATGGCCCGCGGCACGCTCCAGGCGATGCTGGCGCAGGACTTCCCGTACGCGTACGACGTGTGGCTCTGCGACGAGGACCCGTCCGCGGAGGTGCTTCAGTGGTGCGCGGCGAACGGGGTGCGGGTGTCGTGCCGGCGCGGCCGGGCGGACTACCACCGGGCCACCTGGCCGCGCCGGACGCGCTGCAAGGAGGGCAACCTCGCCTACTTCTACGACCACTGGGGATACCGCGACTACGACGTCGTCTCCCAGCTCGACTGCGACCACGTGCCGCACCGGACGTATCTGACCGAGGTGATCCGCCCGTTCGCCGATCCCGCCGTCGGATACGTGGCCGCCCCGAGCGTGTGCGACGCCAACGCGGCGGCCTCGTGGTCGGCCCGGGGCCGGCTCCACCGGGAAGCCATGTTCCACGGCGCCGTCCAGCTCGGGCACTCCGAAGGACTCGCCCCCGTCTGCATCGGCTCCCACTACGCGGTCCGCACCCGGGCCCTGCGCGACATCGGGGGGATCGGCCCCGAGCTGGCCGAGGACTTCTCCACCGCCTTCCTGCTCAACTCCGCCGGCTGGCAGGGGGCGTTCGCCATCGACGCCGAGGCCCACGGCGACGGGCCGATCACCTTCGCGGCGATGGCGACACAGGAGTTCCAGTGGTCGCGCAGCCTCGCGGTGATGCTGATGGGCCTGGTGCCCCGGCACCTGGGCCGGCTGAGCGGCCGGCTGCGCGTGCGGTTCCTGCTCGCGCTGTCGTACTACCCGATGCTGGCGCTGACCTCGACGGTCGGACTCATGCTGCCTCCGGTGGCGGCCGTCGCCGGGCTGCCGTGGATCAACGTGAACTACTTCGAGTTCCTCGGCCACTTCTGGGCGATGACCGTGTGGCTGGTCCTGCTGGCGGTGCTGATGCGCCGGCGCGGCCTGCTGCGTCCCGCGGACGCACCGGTGGTGAGCTGGGAGAGCTGGCTGTTCGGCGTGTCGCGCTGGCCGTTCGTCGTCTGGGGTGTGGGCACGGCCGTCCTGCAGAAGCTGCGCCCCAGGACGGTCGTCTTCAAGGTCACGCCGAAGAGCCGTGACGGCCTCGAACCCCTGCCCCTGCGGCTCGTGGCCCCCCATCTCCTCCTCGCGTCGGTGCTGACGGGCGCGGCCATCATCGGCGAGCTGACCGGTCCCGCGGTGGGCTACGTCTTCCTCTGCCTCGTCGGTGCCGTGTCGTACGCGCTGGTCGCCCTGGCGGTCGCGGTGCTGCACGCCGTCGAGGCGGCCAGGGCGGCCGGGGTGCGCGTCCAGCACGCGCTGGGCACGGTCGGCCTGCCGCTTATCGCCGCCGGGACGCTGCTCGTTCCGCTCTCCTGGGCTCTCTCGATGTACCCGGTCTACCTGGCAGGCGTCATCGGCTGGTGAGACCGGCCCGCTCCCGCGACAACCCGTGACGAGGTCGAAAGAGGTACGTCCATGTCCGCAACAGTGCTGGTGACCGGCGGCGCCGGGTTCATCGGCAGCCACACGTGCGTCGAACTGCTGGAGCACGGGTACGGCGTCGTCGTGGTCGACGACCACTCGAACAGCTCGCCCCGGGCCCTGGAGCGCGTCGCCAAGATCGCCGGCCGGCCGGTCACCGCGGCGTACGGGATCGACGTGCGGGACCGGCGCGCCCTGTCCGCGGTGTTCGACGCCCACGCCTTCGACGCGGTGATCCACTTCGCCGCGAAGAAGGCGGTCGGCGAGTCCGTCGAGCTTCCGGTCGAGTACTACGACACGAACGTCGGCGGCACCACCGCGCTCCTGTCCGCCATGCGTGAGCACGGCGTGCACCGGCTGGTGTTCTCGTCCTCGTGCTCGGTCTACGGCGATGCCGCCGCGGTGCCGCTGACCGAGGAGGACCCGGCCGCGCCCACCAACCCGTACGCGACGACGAAGTGGCTCTGCGAGCAGGTGCTGGCCGACACGTGCCGGCGGCTGCCGGACATGAGCGTCCTGGCGCTGCGGTACTTCAACCCGGTCGGCGCCCACTCCAGCGGGCTGCTCGGCGAGGACCCCCGGGGCGTGCCGGACAACCTCATGCCGGTGCTGGCCCAGGTCGCGGTCGGACGGCTCCCCGGGCTCCGCGTCTTCGGCGACGACTACCCCACCGCCGACGGCACCGGGGTCCGCGACTACATCCACGTGAGGGACGTCGCCGACGGACACCGCGTCGCTCTCGAACACCTCGGTGACGAGCGCGGCATGCGCACCTTCAACCTCGGCACCGGGGTGGGCACGTCCGTCCTCGAACTCGTGGCGGCGTTCACGCACGCGTGCGGCCGGCCGATCCCGTACGAGATCACCGCGCGGCGGCCGGGCGACGTGGCCGCGCTCGTCGCCGACCCGGGCGCCGTGGCACGGGCCTGGAACTGGGCCACGACCCGTGATCTCGCCGCCATGTGCCGCGACGCGTGGGAGTTCCAGGAGCTGAACCCGTCGGGCTACCCCGACTGATCCGTCCACCGCCGTCGCAGGCGGCGGTTCAGGAGTCAGCAGTCATCCAGACAGGGGACACACACATGCGCTTGACCGTCATCGGTACGGGATATCTCGGAGCCGTGCACGCCGCGTGCATGGCGGAGATCGGACACGAGGTCCTCGGCGTCGACGTCGACGCCGGGAAGGTCAGGGCCCTGGCCGAGGGCCGGCCGCCCTTCTTCGAGCCGGGTCTGCGGGAGGTACTCGCCGGAAACGTCGGCTCCGGGCGGCTGCGGTTCACCACCTCGCTCCGCGAGGCCGCCGGGTTCGGTGACGTCCACTTCGTCTGTGTGGGCACACCCCAGCGGCGCGATGCGCAGGCGGCGGACCTGCGGTACGTCCACGCCGCCGTCGACTCCCTCGCGCCGCATCTGCACCGTCCGTGCCTGATCGTGGGCAAGTCCACGGTCCCGGTGGGGACGACGGAGCGGCTCACCGCCCGGCTGCGCGAACTCGTCCCGGGCGGCCACGTCGAGGTCGCCTGGAACCCCGAGTTCCTCCGGGAGGGCTTCGCGGTGCGGGACACCCTCGAACCGGACCGGCTCGTCGCCGGCGCCGCTTCGCGGCAGGCGGACGACACGCTGCGAGCCGTGTACGCGCCCATGCTGCGGGCGGGCGTCCCGTACGTCAGCACGGATCCGGCGACGGCGGAGCTGGTCAAGGTGGCGGCCAACGCGTTCCTCGCGACGAAGATCTCGTTCATCAACGCCATGGCCGAGGTGTGCGACGCGGCCGGGGCCGACGTGGTCACCCTGGCCGACGCCATCGGGCACGACCCGCGTATCGGCCGGCGCTTCCTCCGCGCGGGTCTCGGCTTCGGCGGCGGCTGCCTCCCCAAGGACATCCGGGCCTTCACCGCCCGCGCCGGGGAACTCGGCGTGGGCCCGGCGGTGGCGTTCCTGCGGGAGATCGACGAGATCAACATGCGGCAGCGCCGGCGCACCGTCGACATCGCCAGGGACCTGGCCGGCGGCACGTTCACCGACCGCCGGGTGGCGGTTCTCGGCGCGACGTTCAAGCCGGACAGCGACGACGTACGCGACTCACCCGCACTCACCGTCGCCGCGGCCGCCCACGACGAGGGTGCCGAGGTGCACGTCCACGACCCGCAGGGGCTGGACAACGCCCGGGCGCTCCTGCCCGCCCTGCGGTACGCCGCCGACGTGACCGCGGCGTGCCGGGGCGCCGACGTGGTGCTGCACCTGACCGAGTGGAGTCACTACCGCGACCTCGATCCCGTCGCGCTGGCGGCGGTCGTGCGGGAGCCGAGGATCCTGGACGCACGCAACGGCCTCGACGCGGACCTGTGGCGCGCCGCCGGCTGGACCGTGCGGGCGCTCGGCCGGCCGGCGCCGGACACCGGCCGCCCGCCCGCGCGCGTGATCATCCCTCACGGCTCCGGCTCCGGCTGCGCCGCTCCGCTCGACACCGACTCGCTGAGCCTCTCCCCGAAGTAGTCCACGGGGCCGGGGTCGACGCCGAGTGACTCCAGGTCCACCGCACCCGCCACCCCGTCGGCGCACGCCGGCACCATCCGGGCGGCCCCGGCCACGCTCGTGATCGGGGCCGCCGCCCCCGGGAGGCAGGGGTCCCCGGTCGTCCCGGTCGGCGCGGAGTCCAGGACTTCCTGGCCGGTGCCCCCGCGCCACCCGCTCAGCGCGTCGTACGTTCCGGCACCCCACCGCAGGGCCCACTGACCGGTGCTGAAGTAGGTGTTGCCCCGGAACCGCACCTTCGCGGGCGGGTACGGCGTGGACGAATCGACCAGCGGGGCTCCGTCCGTGACGAAGATGTTGTTGTACACCCGGGCGCCCGTGAGTCCCTCCTGCAGCCGGAGGGCCGGCGCCCGAACGGCACCGCCGCCGGTCTGCACCACGGTGTTGTGGTAGATGTCCACGTCCTGGACTCTCTTCCCGTACGCCACGATTCCGCCGTACATGGAGAGCTTTCCGGAGTCGCCCCCGCTGAGGTTGAAGCGGACGGTGTTGTCCTTCTGCGCACGGTTGTCGGCGGCCGAGTAGACCAGGTAGCCGGGGCCGTCGTTCCCGTAGGACAGGTTGTACTGGAGGACCGAGGAGGACACGTTGTTGTCCAGGCCGAACCCGCCGCCGTCGGAGCGCGAGCCGGTGTGGTTGGCGTACGCGACGCTGTTCTCGATGACCATGCGGGTCGAGTCGTAGGTCCAGATGCCCTCCGGCCCTTCCAGAGCCTCGGCGGACGACTTCGACCCGTTGTCGTGCGCGACCGCCCGCTGCACCTTCCCCCCGCGGATGCTGCCGAGAATGATGCCGCTGCCGGTGTTGCGGCCGTGGGCAGCCGGATCGCCGTCGTTTCCGTAGGCCCTGACGCGGAACACGGTCACCCGCTCGTGCGCGTACGCCGGATCACCGGCGTCGAAGTCGGGCCCGTACGCGGAAAGGCCGGCGTCCTTGTTGTCACGCACCGTGGAGTTGCTGATCCGCACGTCCCGGAATCCCGAGGTGCCCTTTCCGGCGCCGATGCCGATCCCGGTCCTGAAGTGCGAGACGTCGACGCCGGACACGGCGACGTTCTCCAGTTTCCCGCCGTCCGGCGCGTCGGCGAAGAAATTGATGCCGGGCCGCTTCCTGAACGATGCCCGGTCCCCCACCAGGTTGAGATCGCGGATCTCGACACCGGCCGTGTTGTGGACGGAGATCCCCGTGCCACCGGAGGCCGCGATCGTGGCGCGCCCCTTGCCGTACGACTCGATCTTCACGGGTTCTTCGGCGCTTCCCGCGTCCCTCTCGTCGAGGGTCAACTCGCCGCGGAACCGCGCCCCGGCCCTGAGCCGCAGCCGGTCCCCGGGCCTGAGCCTCGCCCCGTCGGCGTGCTCCAGTGTCCGCCAGGCCCGCGCGGGGGAGAGACCGTCGTGGTCGTCGTCGCCGTCCGGGCTGACGTAGTACGTGTACCCGCCGCCGGAGTTCTTGCCCGGCGGGACGTAGGGCTCGGGCAGCTCGCAGCCGAACACCAGGAGGCAGAGGAGCGCGGCCGACCTCCTCGTTCCTGTCCGCACCGGCGCACTCACTCCCTGGTTGCCTCACTGGATCCCCCGGCGGAAGCCGACTCGACGCCTGGGGAAACGCCAGCTCTCCGACGGGGAGATCAGCCTGCCAGAGGTCGCGCCCGGGTTTCGTGAGCGACATGACGCACAGGAATGAAGCCGGAGGGGGCGGCCTCAGACAGACCGCCCCCTCCTTGAGCCGGGATCCGTCAGTCGGGCCCGTCGCCCGGGGTGACCGTCATGCCGACCGATCCGTAGTCCGAGCCGACCTCGTTGTCGCTGTAGAACTTCACGCCGGACGAGGCCGAGGTGACCTCCATGACCCGGGTCGAGGAGCCCACGAAGTCGTTGCGGGTGATCGCCACCTGGTCAGGACCGTCCAGCTTGATGGACTGGTTCCAACTGTCGCCCATCTCGTTGTCCGCGACGATCCAGTTCTTCATCCCGTCGGTGTTGCCGCCGGAGTTCCCGCCGCGGCCGTAGTCCTCGGCCATCAGCCACTGGTGGATGCTGGGGATGCTGTCCTCGCGGTCCGGGTTCGGCGGGCCGACGGCCTTGTTGCCGCGGATCTGCACGTCGTCACTGGCGATGGGGTGCGAGCTGGACACCCACGTCTGGATGAAGTCGGTGTGGCTGTCGCCCGGGTCGCCGGTCACGAAGTTGACGGCGGTGTTGTAGAGGATCTTGTGACGGTCGCCGAAGAACGTGATGGCGTTCAGGTCGCCGGGGCCCTCGACGCCCTTGATGTCGTTGTTCTGGATGGTCACGTTGGTGTTGTCGTCCGAGTAGATGCCGTACTGCTGCTCGGCGTCCACCCGGCAGTTCTGCACCACCACGTGGTCGTCCTCGATGAGGATGCCGCCGCGGACGGTGTTGCCCTGGCAGTCGTAGACCTTGGGCGCGGACGACGTGCCGCCGGAGTCGATCTCGTACCGGGAGTCCTGGTCCGGTACGAGGATGGCGCCGGGCGGCGTCGCCACGCCGCCGACGCCGAGGGACTGCCCGGGCGGAGTCGGATCGTCGCCGGGCGTGCCGGCCACGGTCGCCTCCGAGATGCTCGTCCACTTCGAGGAGTCGGAGGAGTCGTTGCCGTGGCCGACGATCCGTACGTAGCGGGCCTGCGCGGCGTCGACGTCGTACGTCTCGAAGTCGCTGGTGGCGCCGCTGCTGGTTTCCCGGGACAGCGCGGTCGACCACTCCGAGCCGTCCTGAGAGAGCTCGACGTCGAACGTCGCCCGCCGGTTGTCCCCCTCGTACCAGGCCAGCGACACCGAGTCGACGGTGGCGAGCGAGCCGAGGTCGAAGCTGATCCAGACGCCGTCACCGGCACCGGACCACCGGGTGGACAGGTCGCCGTCGATCGCGTTGGCCGGCTCGTTGCCGTCGTCGGCGCTGGCCGTCGCCGTCCTGATGGGCAGCGTCGCCGCCGACGCCGTCGGGCTGAGCAGCGCCACCGAGCCGATCGCCGTGCACGCGCACAGCGCGGCGGTCAGAATGCGTCTCACCGATAAACCTTTCCTCATCGTCGTCACCGTCCTGTCGGGGCGTTCGGAATGTTCACGTGCGTCTCCCGGGAGTGGGTCGCCTGACCGTCGCGAGGACACGACCGGCGGCGGCCGGGGCCGCCGCCGGTCGTGCCGCGCGTCCTACGGAGCGCTCGGGCCGACGTCGCCCCCGGTGAGGGGGGCTCGCGCGACGGCGGACGACGAGCGCTCGTCGGCTCCGGCGTCGGCGACGCCCGAGCGGGTCTGACCGTCCATGTCGTCGGTCACGAACGCGTGGTCGCCGGTGCCGCCGTCGATGGCCGGGCTGCCGGCTCCGATGCGCTGGACCGGTCCGTCGGCGTCCAGCAGCGGATCGGCCTGGCTGACGGCGTCGGAGGGCACGTCGACGCCGACGCTCGCCGAGCCCGTGGGCCAGGCGATGTTGCCGGCGTACGTCATGTCCTCCGGCTCCATGACCTCGTTGAACAGCTTGCCGCGGCTTCCTGTGACCACGTTGTCGGCGACGACCGAGTCGACCGGCGCGAGATCGTAGTTGGCGCCGATCTCGATGTTCGACACGTTGTTCACGAAGGTGTTGTTCACGACGGTCGCCCGGTAGACGCGCCAGTGCGCGTTCAGTGCGCCCGAGGTGTCCACGTCGCCGCCGTCGATCTGGAGCGCGGCGTCGTAGCCGGAGCCGGTCAGGCCCTCGAAGTAGTTGTTGTAGATCTTGTGGTCCCGGCCGTAGATCCGGATTCCTCCGGTTCCCGCCTTCCCCTCCCCGAGGAAGAAGTTGCCGTAGAAGGAGCCGCGGTTCCCGTGGCGCTGGGAGAGCACGCCCTGAGAGGTGCGGAAGGTGTTGTAGCGGACGACGTTGTCGTTGCTCTTCACGGACACGATCTCCGGGTCGCCGTCGCAGTTCTCGAAGAGGTTCGACTCGAGGACCGTGAATCCGCTCGACTCGGAGAGCGCGCTCTCGCCGACCCGGACGGCTTCCATCTCGTTCTCCGCACGGGGACCCATGTTGCGGAAGTGGTTGTGGTCGATCAGGTCATGCTGCGACTGCTGGGTCTCGGATCCGTCGATGGTGATGAAGTTTCCCAGCTCGTGCTTCTCCTCGAAGAGATTGTGATCGATCCGGTTGTGGTGGCTGTTCTCACCCTGGATGATCACCCACTTCAGCGACTCCTCCTCGGTCAGCCGGAAGTGGTTGCGGGTCAGCCGCACGTTGTTCGAGCTGGTGATCTTCAACGTGTCACTGTTCGTCCACTTCAGACCCTCGAAGGTGACGTACGAGGAGTCGAGCACCTCCAACTGCCCGTCCTCGATCACCGCCTGACCGCGGTTCTCCGCGACGACGGTGACGGGCTCGGCGGCGGTGCCGTTCTTGCCGCTCATCTTCCCGATCGAGTACGCGCCGTCCGCGAGGACGATGCGGTCCCCGGCGCGCGCGTCCCCCATCGCGTCCTGCAACTCGTCCGAGTCCGCGACCTCGACGGTACGGCCGGGGCCGGGTCCCGGCCCGGGATCCTCGCCGCCGCCGTCCTCACCGTGGACGACCGTCTCGGTGATGCTGGTCCAGTCGTTGGAGGTGTTGCCGTGGCCGACGATGCGCACGTAGCGGGCGGAGGCGTCGGCGAAGTCGTAGTTCTGCGGCTGGAGGCTGGTCCCGCTGCTCTCCTTGCCCGACAGGACCGGCGTCCACTCCTGTCCGTCGTCGGACAGCTCCACGTCGAAGGTGTTCTTCCTGGTGTCTCCCTGGTGCCAGGCGATCGACGTCGAACCGACGGTCTGTACGGAGCCGAGGTCGTAGCGGATCCACACCCCGTCGCCCTCGCCGGACCACCGGGTACTCAGATCGTCGTCCAGGGTGTTCTCGGGGACATTGCCGTCATCGGCGCTGGCCGTGACTCCCGTGACCGGCAGCGGAGAACCCGGAGAGCCGTCCGACGGCCCGACCGGATACGTCCGGACCCAGTCGACCTCGAACACCGCCGGGCGCAGACCGCTGTCGCCGGTGAAGTTGTCGAGCTGGATGACGAGATTCCCCAGGGGCATCGTCTGGATGTCCCCCCGGTCGGCGTTCGCGCCGTCCGCGAACCGGAACCATTCCTCCCCGTCGACGTAGCCGACCAGTTCCTCCGGTGTCCACTCGAACGCGAAGTTGTGCCACTGCGTCATGTCCACCGGGCAGAGTTCGGGGTTCTCCTTCTTGTCCGTCGGGCTGTCCGGGTAGTGCAGGAAAGCCGAGAGGCACTGCGCGTCGGGGTTCGAGTACTCGACCCAGTCGTACTCCCCGTTCTTGAGCCGGTCGCCGTGAGTGGGCCAGATCAGGTGCAGGGGGTGGTAGAGCCCGCCGCTGGAGCCGGTGTTCCGGGAGCGGGACCGGATCTCCCAGCGGCCGTACTGCATGTCGACGTTCTGCCGGATCCATCCGGTGTCGCCGTTCGCCTCGCCGCGCATGGTCATGATGCCGTCCGCGACGGTGCTGTTCTTCCCGCACCGGCGGCCGTTCCCCTCGTGCCCCTCCCAGCACTGGGGCGTGCCGCCGACGCTGCCCGACGGCACGTCCCACTTCGCGGGGTCGACCGGGCCGGTGTAGTCGAACTCGTCGGAGACCGGGAGCGGTTCGCCCCAGTCGTACCGGTCGGCCGCCTGCGTCGGGTCCTCGGCCGCCAGACCGTCGTCGTGGCTGACGCTCAGATCGTAGATCTCCACCTGGCCGTAGTTGTCGTCGCTGCACGGCGACGAGCGCTCGCAGTTGGCCTGGGTGTACGCGCCGGCCTTGAAGTAGCCGCCGGAGAAGTCCGCCGGGACCGTGGTCTCCAGCTCGCCGTTGTAGTAGGCCTTGATCTCGCCGTCGCTGACCACGAACTTCGCCTGGAACCTCGTGCCGAGCTCGTAGTCGTCGGTCACGAGGTGGTGATTGCTGTCCTCGGGAGAGGTGATGTAGAGCTTGGTGTCCTCCAGGCGGAAGACCGAGACGTCGTCCGAGGAGTCGTGGATCTGCCCGGCGACGACATGCGGCTTCTCTTCCGGGACGTCCGTGATGGCCTGGTCGATCACCATCGTGTGCGTGCCGGAGTTCGCGGACCAGGCCGCCTTGGTCTCCCCCGAGTCCGTCATCTCGCGCAGTTCCGAGCGCGGATAGTTGGAGCCGCTGGTGGTGACCCCGTTGACGGCGGCGCGGAACTGGACGGCGTCGCAGTCCGCGGTCGTGGTGAACCACGGGTCGACCGAGAAGGTGTCGAGTTCCGGCTGGTAGACGTTGGTCGGCGACTCCTCCTCGCCGGTCGGCAGCCCGATGTACCAGTTCGTCAGGTCCAGGACGTCGGCCGGGTACTCACACTCGCCGCCGCCGCCTCCGCCGTCCTCACCGTGGACGGTGGTCTCGGTGATGCTGGTCCAGTCGTTGAAGGTGTTGCCGTGGCCGACGATGCGCACGTAGCGGGCGGAGGCGTCGGCGAAGTCGTAGTTCTGCGGCTGGAGGCTGGTCCCGCTGCTCACTTTCCGTGACAGGGCCGGCGTCCACTGCTGTCCGTCGTCGGACAGTTCGACGTCGAAGGTGCTCCTTCTGGTGTCTCCCTGGTGCCAGGCGATCGACGCCGAGCCGACGGTCTGCACGGAGCCGAGGTCGTAGCGGATCCACACCCCGTCGCCCTCCGCGGACCACCGGGTACTCAGATCGTCGTCGAGGGTGTTTTCGGGCACGTTGCCGTCATCGGCGCTGGCGGTGACGGCCGTGACCGGCAGGGGCGCACCGATCTCGGCTGTCTCGGCCGACGCGACCGGCTGGTACACGCTGGAGACTCCGAGGGCTAAGACGCCCACCAGAAGCGCGCGAGTCGTTCTCTTCACAGGGCCTCACTGTGGTCGGAGCACCGGGCCGACCGAGGGGATCTGCCCGGCGCCGAACGGTTGTGGTGGAACACCGCGAGGTTGCGCACGGCGATGCCGCCTGCACGGCGCGGCCGCGTCGGAGAGCTTCGTACAGCAGGGGTGGTGCCGTGGTGACGCGGTCGGGCGCAGGCAGTCGGCACGCTGTCAGACGCGTGCGGGGACCGGTCCCCCACCATCCCGCCCGGCCGTCGTCAAGGAGACGGCCGGTGTACAAACGCTTTCATACGCCCGCCGCCTGCATCTCCCACACCAGCACCTCGGCGGGCTCCACCGCGGTGAGGTCCAGCCGCTCGCAGCCCGCGATACGCGCCGCGTCCCCCGCCTCCGCCGGCGGGGCGTCGCCCGCGCCCCCGCCCCCGATGCGCACCGCGCCGCGGACCACGTGCACGTAGACCCACGGGGCGTCCGGCAGCGCCGTGCGTCCGCCCGCGCGCAGGCGGCGTACATGGAGGACGGCCGCGGCCTCCTCGACGGCCAGCGGGGTGCCGTCGGCGATGCCGCGGACGATCTCGTACGACGGGGTGCCGCCCGGTTCCGCCGGCATCAGCCACATCTGCAGGAACGTCAGCGGCGCGGGGCCCGCGTTGCGCTCCACGTGGCGGATGCCCGTGCCCGCCGACAGGCGCGCGACGTCACCGGGGCGGACCGTCTCGGTGCGGCCCGCGGAGTCCTCGTGGGTCAGCTCGCCGTCGAGGACCCAGGTGACGATCTCCATGTCGCGGTGCGGGTGTTCGGCGAAGCCCGCGCCGGGCCGCAGCCGCTCCTCGTTGCACGCGACGAGCGCGCCGAAGCGGACGTTCTGCGGGTCGTAGAAGCCGCCGAAGGAGAAGGCGTGCAGCGTCTCGACTCCCGCCCCCGCGTCCCCGCCGCGGTAGCGCCCGGGACCCCGCCGTAGCTGAATCACCCCGCCACCGTACGCCGCCGGAAGTCGCCCCCGCGCCGGCCGGAAGACGCCGCTTTCGTCCGGGGCGACCCGGATAGGGCAGGCTAGACCCGTGCCTGAACCGACCGAGACACCCGAGCCGCCCGATCGTGACGCCGCTCGGTTGCAGCATCCGCACGCCGCGACCCTGCGCCGGCTGGAGAAGTCGTCCGGGGAACTGGCCGCCGCCGCCATCGCCCGGATGGATGAGCAGTTGCCCTGGTACCGGGCCATGCCCCCGGAGCACCGCTCGTGGATCGGGCTGGTGGCGCAGGCGGGCATCGCCGCGTTCACGGAGTGGTTCCGGCACCCCGAGACGCCGCAGGCCATCTCCACCGACGTCTTCGGCACCGCGCCGCGGGAGCTGACGCGGGCGGTCACCCTGCGGCAGACGGTGGAGATGGTGCGGACGACGATCGAGGTCATGGAGTCCGCCATCGGGGAGGTGGCCGCGCCGGGCGACGAGTCCGCGCTGCGCGAGGCGCTGCTCGTCTACGCCCGCGAGATCGCCTTCGCCACCGCCCAGGTCTACGCGCAGGCCGCGGAGGCCCGCGGCGCCTGGGACGCGCGGCTGGAGTCGCTGGTGGTCAACGCGGTGCTCTCCGGCGAGGCCGACGAGGGCGCCCTGTCGCGCGCGGCGGCGCTCGGCTGGAGCGCGCCGGAGCACGTGTGCGTGGTGCTCGGCACCGCGCCCGACGGGGACAGCGAGCTGACCGTGGAGGCGATCCGGCGGGCCTCGCGGCACGCGAAGCTCCAGGTCCTCACCGGTGTGCTGGGCAGCCGCCTGGTGGTCGTCGCGGGCGGCAGCGCCGATCCGCTGAAGGCGGCGAAGGCGCTGATCGGCCCGTTCGCGCAGGGTCCCGTGGTGGCCGGTCCCGTGGTCGGCGACCTGCTGGCCGCGACCCGTTCCGCGCAGGCCGCGGCGGCCGGGCTGAAGGCGTGTTCTGCGTGGGAGGACGCGCCGCGGCCGGTGCTGGCGGACGACCTGCTGCCGGAACGGGCGATCGCCGGCGATCCGGCGGCGCGCGAACAACTGGTGGAGGAGATCTACAGTCCTCTGGCGGAGGCCGGCTCGGCGCTCCTGGAGACGCTGAGCGTCTACCTGGAGCAGGCGTCGAGCCTCGAAGGCGCCGCGCGGATGTTGTTCGTTCACCCCAACACCGTTCGCTACCGGCTGCGACGTGTGACCGATGTCACGGGCTGGTCCCCGTCCGATGTCCGTTCGGCGTTTACTCTGCGTATCGCACTGATCCTCGGCCGGCTGACGGAGACGGAGCCCCAGCCGTAACCGTTTGTTCGGACTCAACAAAACCCTCCGGTGTTCTTCGTCCCCGTCCTCACGGGCGGCAGACACCCCCGACAAGAGAAGGTTGAAGGGTGCTCGTACTCGCAGCTCCCGGCCAGGGCGCACAGACGCCCGGCTTCCTCACCCCCTGGCTCGACCTGCCCGGCGTCGCCGAGCGGCTGTCGGCCTGGTCGGACGTCGCCGGGCTCGATCTGGTCCGGGCCGGCACCGAGGCGGACGAGGACGAGATCCGCGACACCGCCGTGGCGCAGCCGCTGCTGGTCGCCGCCGGCCTGGTCAGCGCGTACGCGCTCTTCGACGGCCCCGCGCCGCTGCGCCGGCAGGTGGGCATGGTCGCGGGCCACAGCGTCGGCGAGCTGACCGCCGCCGCGCTCGCCGGGGTGATCACCGACGAGGAGGCCATCGCGCTGGTACGGGCCAGGGGCCTGGCCATGGCGGAGGCCGCCGCCGTCACGGAGACGGGCATGTCCGCCGTCCTCGGCGGCGAGCAGGACACGGTGCTCGCGCACCTGGACCGCCTCGGCCTCACCCCCGCCAACGTCAACGGCGCCGGCCAGATCGTCGCCGCCGGCACCGCCGCGCAGCTCGCGGAGCTGGCCGCCGACAAGCCCGAGGGGGCGCGCCGCGTCATGCCGCTGAAGGTCGCCGGCGCCTTCCACACCGAGCACATGAAGCCCGCCGTGGCCGCGCTGGCGGCGCGCGCCGGGCGGCTCACCCCCGCGGACCCGCAGATTCCGTACGTGTCCAACGGCGACGGCCGCGTGGTGAGCACCGGCGCGGAGGTCGTCGAGCGGCTGGTCGACCAGGTCGCCAGCCCGGTCCGCTGGGACGCCTGCATGGAGACCTTCGCGGCACACGGCGCGACCGCGCTGGTCGAGGCCGCCCCCGGCGGCACGCTCACCGGACTCGCCAAGCGCGCCCTCAAGGGCGTGGCGGCGGTTCCGCTGAAGACTCCCGAGGACATCGAGAAGGCCCGCGCCGCCGTCGCCGAGACGGCCGCCGCGGCGGCCGCGGAGGAGAGCGCATGACCGCGAAGATCCGGCCCACCAAGGGTGCTCCGTACGCCCGCATCATGGGCGTCGGCGGCTACCGCCCGACCCGCGTCGTGACCAACGAGGAGATCCTGCAGTACATCGACTCCTCCGACGAGTGGATCCGCAGCCGCTCGGGCATCGCCACCCGGCACTGGGCGGGCCCGGACGAGACCGTCGCCCAGATGTCCGTCGAGGCCGCGGGCAAGGCGCTCGCGGCGGCGGGCGTGACGGCGGAGCAGATCGACGCCGTGATCATCTCGACCGTCTCGCACTTCCTGCAGACGCCGTCGGTCGCCACCGAGATCGCGCACCTGCTGGGCGCCGGCAAGCCGGCCGCGTTCGACATCTCCGCCGCCTGCGCCGGCTTCGGGTACGGGCTGACGCTGGCCAAGGGCCTGATCGTGGAGGGCAGCGCGGAGCACGTGCTCGTCGTCGGCGTCGAGCGGCTCTCGGACCTCACCGACACGTCCGACCGGACCACCGCCTTCCTCTTCGGGGACGGCGCCGGAGCGGTCGTCGTCGGCCCCGCCGACGAGCCGGGCATCGGCCCCTCGGTGTGGGGCTCGGAGGGCGACAAGCACGAGACCATCAAGCAGACCGTGTCGTGGGACCGCTTCCGCGTCGGCGACCTGGGCGAACTGCCCCTGGACGACAACGGCGACGTGAAGTTCCCCGCCATCACCCAGGAGGGCCAGACGGTCTTCCGCTGGGCGGTCTACGAGATGGCCAAGGTCGCCCAGGAAGCCCTGGAGGCCGCCGGCATCACGCCGGACGACCTGGACGTCTTCATCCCGCACCAGGCCAACATGCGGATCATCGACTCGATGGTGAAGACCCTCAAGCTGCCGGAGCATGTCGCGGTCGCCCGCGACATCGAGACCACCGGCAACACCTCGGCCGCCTCCATCCCGCTGGCCATGGAGCGGATGCTGGCGACCGGGCAGGCGAAGAGCGGGGACACCGCCCTCGTCATCGGGTTCGGGGCCGGACTGGTCTACGCCGCCACGGTCGTGACCCTTCCCTGACCCGCGGTCGGGCCGCCCGACCGCCCCGCAGCTCACTCCACTCGAGAACAACCTCAAGGAACGGAAAGAAGGAGTCCCCAAGATGGCCGCCACTCAGGAAGAGATCGTCGCCGGTCTCGCGGAGATCGTGAACGAGATCGCCGGCATCCCGGTCGAGGACGTCCAGTCGGACAAGTCGTTCACCGACGACCTGGACGTCGACTCGCTGTCCATGGTCGAGGTCGTCGTCGCCGCCGAGGAGCGCTTCGACGTCAAGATCCCGGACGACGACGTCAAGCAGCTCAGGACCGTCGGCGACGCCACGGACTACATCCTCAAGCACCAGAGCTGACCGACCGGTCGCCCGCTGTCGCCACCCCCTCCCCTGCGCCCGCGGGCGCGGCGGCGGCCCGCGGTGGCACCGTAGAAACACCTCAACCTTCGGAGTGAGCATCGACGTGAACGCGACCGATCGCACCGTGGTCGTCACCGGAATCGGCGCCACCACACCGCTGGGTGGCGACAGCGCGTCCACCTGGGACGGCCTGGTGGCCGGCCGTTCCGGCATCGCGGACCTGGACCACCCGTGGGCCGCCGACCTGCCCGTGCGGTTCGCGGGCGAGGTCGCGGTGGAGCCCACCGAGACCATCCCCCGGCCGCAGGCCCGCAAGCTGGACCGGGCGGCGCAGTTCGCGCTCGTCGCCACCCAGGAGGCGTGGGCCGACGCCGGGTTCACCGCCCGGGCGGGCGAGGACTCCGCGGTCGACCCCGACCGGCTCGGCGCCGTCGTGGCCTCCGGCATCGGCGGCGTGACGACCCTGCTGGACCAGTACGACAACCTCCGGGACAAGGGTCCCCGGCGCGTCTCGCCGCACACGGTGCCGATGCTCATGCCCAACAGCCCGGCGGCCAACGTCGGCCTGCAGATCAACGCCCGGGCCGGCGTGCACACGCCGGTCAGCGCCTGCGCCTCCGGCGGGGAGGCGATCGGCTACGCGGTGGAGATGATCCGCACCGGCCGCGCCGACGTCGTCGTGGCCGGCGGCACGGAGGCGGCGATCCACCCGCTGCCCATCGCGGCGTTCGCCAACATGATGGCGATGTCGAAGAACAACGACGACCCGCGCGGCGCCTCCCGCCCGTACGACAAGGAGCGCGACGGCTTCGTGCTCGGCGAGGGCGCGGGCGTGCTGGTGCTGGAGTCCGCGGAGCACGCGAAGCGGCGCGGGGCGACGGTCTACTGCGAGGCGGTCGGCCAGGGGCTGTCGGCGGACAGCCACCACATCGCGCAGCCGGAGCCGAGCGGCCGCGGCATCGCGGCGGCGCTGGAGAACCTGTTCGCGCAGAACGACCTGACGCCCGCCGAGGTCGTCCACGTCAACGCGCACGCGACGTCGACGCCGCAGGGCGACGTGGCGGAGATCAAGGCCATGCAGAAGGTGTTCGGCGACGAGCTGGGGCACGTCCTCGTCTCCGGTACGAAGTCGATGACCGGCCATCTGCTGGGCGGCGCCGGCGGCATCGAGTCGGTGACGGCGGTGCTGACGGTCAGGCACCGCGTCGCGCCGCCGACGATCAACGTCGACGACCTGGACGACGAGGTCGACCCGGCGCTGATCGCCGTGCAGGCGACCCCGCTGCCGCAGAGCGGCCGGATCGTCGCGCTGAACAACTCGTTCGGCTTCGGCGGCCACAACGTGGTGCTCGCGTTCCGCTCGGTCTGACGCGCGGTCCGGCCGGCCCGGCCGCGACCGTCCCCCGGCGGGCCCGACGGCCCGCCGGGTTCAGACGACCTGGTGCAGCCAGCGGACCGGCGCGCCCTCGCCGGCGTAGCGGAAGGGCTCCAGCTCGTCGTCCCACGGCTTGCCCAGCAGCTTGGCGATCTCCGCCTCCAACTGCGTCTCGCCGCGCTGCGCGCGGGCCAGCGCCGCGCGCAGCCGGTCCTCGGGGATGAGGATGTCGCCGTGCACGCCGGTGACGGCGTGGAAGATGCCGAGGTCGGGGGTGGAGCTGTAGCGCTCGCCCTCCGCGGTGGCGTACGGCTCGGCGGTGACCTCGAAGCGCAGCAGGTGCCAGCCGCGCAGCGCGGAGGCCAGCCGGGACGCGGTGTCGGGCTCGCCCTGCCAGGAGAACTCCGCGCGCCACGTGCCGGGAGAGGCGGGCTGCGGGATCCAGTCCAGGCTGATCCGGCCGCCGAGGACGCCGGCGACCGCCCACTCGATGTGCGGGCAGAGCGCCCGCGGGGCAGAGTGGACGAACAGAACTCCACGCGTCGTCACCGGGGGCCTCCATCCGCGGGCTCGAAGTTGCCTAGAGTAAACACCACGGGTCGCCTTTCCGGGTAAACAGGACACTCCGCCACCGGGTGCGATCCCGCCGCGATACGGGCCGTTGAGCACCAGCCAAGCTATCGCGCCGGCGCACTCCGCGCGTGCCGTACGGTCGGTCCTGGGCATGCTGACTACGTTCGGAGGACGACCTCGGGGGCGGGAGGGAGCGCAGGGATGCGCAAAGGGGCGGCACTCGTCTTCTCGGGGGCGGTCGCGTGGTCACTGGTCCTCGCCGGCTGCACCGGCGAGGGCTCGACACAGGGGAGGGACAGGGGATCTGCCGCGCCGTCAGGCGGCGCCGAGGACGTGGGGGCACCGTCGGAGCAGGCGAGGGCGGCGCCCCGGCCGCCGCGGTCGGTGGCCGCGCTCGGCGACTCCATCACGCGCGGCTTCCACGCCTGCGAACCCCTCTCGGACTGCCCGGAGAAGTCCTGGTCGACGGGCACCTCGAAGGACGTGGACAGCCTCGCGGGGCGGTTGCTGGACAAGCCGTCGGGGCACACCTGGAATTTCGCCCGTTCGGGCGCGCAGGTGGCGGATCTGCCGGTCCAGACGGGCGAGGCCATCGCCCGCCGCCCGGACCTCGTGACGGTCCTCATCGGCGCCAACGACGCCTGCACGGACAGCGCGGCGGGGATGACGCCGGTGGCGGACTTCCGCACGGCGGTGGCGGACTCGCTGGACCGGCTGGCGGCCGACCTGCCGCGGACGCAGGTGTACGTCTCCAGCGTGCCGAGCCTGATGCGGCTGTGGGAGGTGGGCCGCGGCAGCGCGCTGACCCGGCAGATCTGGTCGCTGGGCATCTGCCAGTCGATGCTGGAGGACCCGTCGGACCTCGGCGTGTCCGCGACCGGCCGGCGCGACGCGGTGCAGGAGCGGGTGGTGGAGTTCAACGCGGTGCTCCAGGAGGAGTGCGGGAAGCACCCGCTGTGCGTGTACGACGACGGGGCGGCGTTCCAGTACGCCTTCACCGGCGACCACCTGAGCCGCTGGGACTCCTTCCACCCGGACGAGGAGGGCCAGCGGGTCCTGGCGGAGATCGCGTACGAGAAGCTCCGCGCGGCCCGGGAGGAGTAGGCGGGCCGGGCGTCGGGCGGCGCGCGGGACGGCCGGGCGGGGCGCATAAGGTCTCCCCATGGCCGAGACTCCCCTGCCCCCGCCCGACGCCGCGCCGGCGCCCTCCGTCACCGCCGAGCCCTTCGGGAAGCTCGCCGACGGCACTCCCGTCGAGCGGTGGACGCTGGTCGCGGGCGGCACCCGGGTGCGGGTGCTGTCGTACGGCGGGATCGTGCAGTCCGTGGAGGTGCCGGACCGGGCCGGGCGGTACGCGAACGTGGCGCTGGGGCTGGCGACCGTGGACGAGTACGTGGCCCACGCGGACCCGTACTTCGGCGCGCTCATCGGGCGGTACGCCAACCGCATCGCGGGGGCCTCGTTCGCCCTCGACGGCCGCACGTACGCGCTGCCCGCCAACGACGGCCCCAACTGCCTGCACGGCGGCGCCCGCGGCTTCGACAAGCGGGTGTGGGCCGCGGCCGAGGCGCCGGCCGCGCCGGGTGCCGCCGCGCTGCTGCTGTCGCGGACGAGCCCGGACGGGGAGGAGGGCTTCCCCGGCACGCTCCAGGTGCGGGCGACGTACACCGTGACCGCCGGGGGCGCGCTGCGCTTCGACTACGAGGCGGCCACCGACGCGCCGACGGTGGTGAGCCTCACGAACCACTCGTACGTCAACCTCGACGGCGAGGGCAGCGGGAGCGTCGAGGACCACCGGCTGCGCATCGCCGCCAGCCGGTTCACCGTCAACACGCCCACCTCGGCGCCGACCGGCGAGATCGCGGACGTGGCGGGCACCCCGTTCGACTTCCGCACCGCGCGCCCCGTCGGCGCCGAACTGCGCTCCGGGCACCCTCAGTTGCTGATCGGCCGCGGGTACGACCAGAACTTCGTGCTCGACAAGGGCGTCACCGCCGGACCCGAGCCGGTGGCCGAGGTCCGCTCGCCGGCCTCGGGCCGGGTGCTGCGGGTGCTGACCACCGAGCCCGGACTGCAGCTCTACACCGCGAACTTCGTCTTCCCGTCGTTCACCGGGCTCTCCGGGCGGGCATACCGTCCGGGTGACGGACTCGCGCTGGAGACCCAGCACTTCGCCGACGCACCGCACCACCCGCACTTCCCCTCGACCGTGCTGCGGCCCGGCGAGCATTACCGTTCGGCCACGGTCTACGAGTTCGCCGTGCGCTGACCGTTGACACCTGCCGCTTGCCTCCTTACTGTCGCGCCAGCATTTCGAACGACTGACGAAATCTCGAACACGGTGAAGGAGCCCGCAGCCGTGCGCATCACCGGAATCAGCACGCACGTGGTCGGCACCCCCTGGCGCAACCTGACCTACGTCCAAGTGCACACCGACGAGGGCCTGACCGGGGTCGGCGAGACCCGGATGCTGGGCCACACCGACGCCCTCGTCGGCTATCTCCGCGAGGCGGAGGCGAACCACATCGCGGGCTCCGACCCGTTCGCGATCGAGGACCTGGTCCGCCGGATGAAGTACGGCGACTTCGGCCGGGCCGGCGAGATCGTGATGTCGGGGATCGCGTGCGTCGAGACGGCCTGCTGGGACATCAAGGGCAAGGCGCTGGGTGTGCCCGTGTGGCAGTTGCTCGGCGGCGCGGTGACCGACCGGGTCAAGGCGTACGCCAACGGCTGGTACACCACCGAGCGCACCCCGGAGGCGTACCACGAGGCGGCCCGCAGGGTGGTCGAGCGCGGCTACCGGGCGCTGAAGATCGACCCGTTCGGCGCGGGCCGTTTCGAGCTGGACCACGCCGAGTCCCGCTACGCCGTCTCCCTCATCGAGGCCGTGCGCGACGCCGTCGGCGACGAGGTGGAGGTGATGCTGGAGATGCACGGCCGCTTCTCACCGGCCACCGCGGTGCGGCTGGCCCGGGAGATGGCCCCGTTCCGGCCGGCGTGGCTGGAGGAGCCGGTGCCGCCGGAGAACCTGAAGGCGCTGGCGAAGGTGGCGCGGAAGGTGGACCTGCCGGTGGCGACCGGGGAGCGGATCCACGACCGGATCGAGTTCCGCGAGCTGTTCGAGAGCCAGGCCGCCGACATCGTCCAGCCGGACGTGGGACACGTCGGCGGCATCCTGGAGACCCGCAAGCTCGCCGCCACCGCCGAGACCCACTACGTGCTGGTCGCGCCGCACAACGTCGGCGGCCCGGTGCTGACCGCGGCCTCCTTGCAGGTCGGCTTCTGCACGCCCAACTTCAAGATCCTGGAGCACTTCAACGACTTCGCCGACGCGGAGATCAAGGAGGTCGTCAAGGGCGCGCCCGAGGTGGTCGACGGCTACTTCGCCCGCTCGTCGGCCCCGGGCCTGGGGGTGGAGCTGGACACCGACGCGGCGGCGGAGTTCCCGCAGCAGCGGGCGCACTTCGACCTGTGGGCCGAGGGCTGGGAGAAGAGGAACCCCGATGGCTGAGGCCCACCGCGCGGTCGTGCTGGAGCGCCCGGGCCGGGTGCGGGTCGAGAGCGTGGCGACCGGGCTGCTCCGGCCCGGCGAGGTGCGGGTGCGGGTGTACGCGGCGGGGGTGTGCGGCAGCGACCGCGAGGTGTACGACGGCACCCGGCCGGCCGGCTACGTCACGTACCCCCTGACGCCCGGCCACGAGTGGTCGGGGACCGTCGAGGCCGTCGGGCCGGGCGTCGGCGAGGAGCTGGGCGGGCGGAAGGTCGTCGCCGAGGGCTTCCGCCGCTGCCAGGTGTGCGCGCGCTGCCGGGCCGGCGAGCCGAACCTGTGCGAGGGGCCGTACGACGAGACGGGGTTCACCCGGCCCGGGGCGTTCGCGGAGACCGTGACGGTGCCGGCGACGCTGCTGCACGTCCTGGACGACGCCGCCGACCTGCGCGCCGCCGCGCTGCTGGAGCCGGCGGCGGTCGCCGCGGCGGCGGTGCTGCGCGGGGGGCCGCTGCCGGGCGAGCGGGTGGCCGTCGTCGGCGGCGGCACGCTGGGGCTGCTGGCGGTGCAGTTGCTCGCCGCGTACTCCCCCGCGGAGCTGCTGGTGGTCGAGCCGCGGGAGGAACGGGCCGCGCAGGCGCGGGTGTGCGGCGCCCGGACGGTGGCGCCCGGCGACACCGCCGGCCTGGCGGGGGCGTACGACATGGTGGTGGAGACGGCGGGTGCGGCGCGGTCGGCGGTGGCCGCGGTGGCGCTGGCGCGCCGCGGCGGGCGGGCCGTGGTCACGGGCATCCCGCCGGGCGGCGCGGCGGGCATCGACCCGCTGGAGCTGTCGATGCGCCAGGTCGCCGTCCTCGGCGTCTTCGGCGCCCCGCCGGCGGCGTGGTCGTACGCGGTGCGCGCGCTCGGCGCCGGGCTGCTGGACCCGGCCGCGCTGATCACCCACGAACTGCCCCTCGACGCGTACGAGAAGGCCGTCGGCCTCGTCGGCGGCACCGACCCCGCCGTCGGCAAGGTGCTGCTGCGGCCGTAGCCCGGAGAGCGGCCGTCCAGGCGACGGCCGCTGTTCCTTTGTGATCACAACCGAACGACGTCCGAAATGCCGAACAAAGGAGTACCGTGCCTCATGCCCCCGGTGAACCGGCCCTCGGCCGCCTCGGCTTCCGCGCCCGGCCGGCCGACCCGGCCGACACCTCGCCGCACGCCTTCCCCGACGGAGGCCGGTGGCGTACCGAGATCCCGTCCGTCGAAGGCCCGGAAGCGCTGGCCGCCGTCCTGAAGGAGAGCACCCGCCTCGGCGTGCCGGTCCACCGGATCAGCCAGGGCAGCGGCGTGTGGATGCTCACCGACACCGAGATCACCGACATGGTCGCGGCCTGCGCCGCACGGGACGTCGAGCTGTGCCTGTTCACCGGCCCGCGCGGCACCTGGGACACCGGCGCCGCCACCCGCAGCGCCTCCGGCGGCGCCGGACTGCGGGCCCGCGGGCACGACCAGCTCGCCGGCTGCGTGGAGGACGCGCTCCGGGCCGCGAGCCTGGGCGTGACGTGCCTGCTCGTCGCCGACGAGGGCGTGCTGTGGCTGCTGCACGGGCTGCGCGAGCTGGGCGAGTTGCCCGCGCACACCACGTTCAAGGTCTCCGCGCTCGTCGGCCCGGTGAACCCCGCCGCGTACGCGGTCTGGGAACGGCTCGGCGCCGACTCGCTCAACATCCCCTCGGACCTGTCGCTCCAGCAGCTCACCGAGATCCGCCGGGCCAGCGCCGCGCCGATGGACCTGTACGTGGAGGCGCCCGACGACCTCGGCGGCTTCGTGCGGATGTACGACGCCGCCGAGCTGATCCGCCGCGGCGCCCCGCTGTACCTGAAGTTCGGCCTCTCCAAGGCCCCCGGGATCTACCCGTACGGCGCCCACATGCGCGAGACGGTGATCGCCACCGCGCGCGAACGGGTGCGCCGCGGACGGCTGGTCCTGGACCTCCTCGACCGCCTCGGAGCCGGCGACGCCATGTCCCCGCTCGGCTCCCGGCTGCCCGGCGACCTGCGCCGGTTCCCCGCCCCCGAGCCTGCCACCTCCCCCGCGCCCGAGCCTGACACCTCCCGCCCGCCCGAGTCTGACACCTCCCGCCCGCCCGACCCTGCCACCTCCCCCAACTCCGCCCCCGCCTCCGTACCCGAAGGGATCTGACCACCATGCGCACCCCCCGAGCCGCACGCCTGCGCACCGCCGCCACCGTGTCCGTACTCGCTCTCGCCCTCGCCGCCTGCGGCCAGGACAGCGAGGGCGGCAGCGAGGAGAAGAAGGACTCCGGCGAAGGCGGCACGATCGGCATCGCCATGCCGACCAAGTCGTCGGAGCGCTGGATAGCCGACGGCGAGAACATGGTCAAGGAGTTCGAGGCCGCCGGCTACGAGACCGACCTGCAGTACGGCGAGGACAAGGTCGAGAACCAGGTCTCGCAGATCGACAACATGATCACCAAGGGCGTGGACGCGCTCGTCGTGGCGGCGATCGACAACACCTCGCTCACCGAGGTGCTCTCCGACGCCGAAGAGGCGGGCATACCCGTGATCGCCTACGACCGGCTGATCCTGGAGACCGAGAACGTCGACTACTACGCCTCCTTCGACAACGAGCGGGTCGGCAGGCTGCAGGGCCAGTACATCGTGGACGCCCTCGAGCTCGAGGACGACAAGGACGCGAAGTTCAACGTCGAGCTGTTCGCCGGCTCCCCCGACGACAACAACACGCAGTACTTCTTCAACGGCGCCATGAGCGTGCTCCAGCCGTACCTGGACTCGGGACAGCTCACCGTGCGGTCCGGCCAGACGAAGCTGAACCAGGTCACCACGCTGCGCTGGGACGGCGGCACGGCGCAGAAGCGCATGGACGACCTGCTGAGCGGCAACTACGGCAGCGAGGACGTCGACGCGGTCCTCTCCCCGTACGACGGCATCTCCATCGGCATCCTCTCCGCGCTGAAGGGCGCCGGCTACGGCAGCGGCGGCAAGGACCTGCCGGTGGTCACGGGGCAGGACGCCGAGCTGGCCTCCGTCAAGTCCATCATCGCCGGCGAGCAGACCCAGACCGTCTACAAGGACACCCGCAAGCTCGCCAAGCAGGCCGTGCAGATGACCGACGCGGTGCTCACCGGCGGCAAGCCCGAGGTCAACGACACCAAGACGTACGACAACGGCACCAAGGTCGTGCCGTCGTTCCTGCTCGACCCGGTCAGCATCGACAAGACCAACACGGACCTGCTCGTCGAGGAGGGCTACTACCAGGCCGGAGACCTGAAGTGACCGCTCCGGTCCTCGAGATGCGCTCCATCACCAAGACCTTCCCCGGGGTCAGGGCGCTGTCCGACGTCAGCGTCACCGTCGCCCCCGGCGAGATCCACGCGATCTGCGGTGAGAACGGCGCCGGCAAGTCCACCCTGATGAAGGTCCTCAGCGGGGTCCACCCGCACGGCAGCTACGACGGAGAGATCCTCTTCGAGGGCGAGCCGTGCGCCTTCAAGGACATCAAGGCCAGCGAGGCGCGCGGGATCGTCATCATCCACCAGGAGCTGGCCCTGGTGCCGTACCTGTCCATCGCCGAGAACATCTTCCTCGGCAACGAGCAGGCCACCCGGGGCGTCATCTCCTGGAACGAGACCCTCCGGCACGCCGCCGCGCTGCTCAGGCGCGTCGGTCTCGGAGCCGAGAAGCCGCAGACCCGGATCGCCGACATCGGCGTGGGCAAGCAGCAGCTCGTGGAGATAGCCAAGGCGCTCTCCAAGAAGGTGAAACTGCTCATCCTCGACGAGCCGACCGCGGCCCTGAACGACGAGGACAGCCGCAAACTGCTCGACCTCATCCGGGAGTTCCGGGACCAGGGCATCGCCTGCATCCTCATCTCGCACAAGCTGAACGAGATCCGGCAGGTCGCGGACGCGGTGACGATCCTGCGCGACGGCCGGACGATCGAGACCCTCGCCGTACGCGGCGGGGGTGCGGACGGCGCGGGTCCGACCGGCGCGGGGGAAGCTCTGTCCGAGGACCGCATCATCCGCGGGATGGTCGGCCGCGACCTCGACCACCGCTTCCCGGAGCGCTCCCCCTACCGGGGCGCGGACACGGGCACGGTCGCGCTGTCCGTCGAGGGGTGGACCGTGCGCCACCCCATCGACCACGAGCGCAAGGTCGTCGACGACGTCTCGATCGAGGTCAGGCGCGGCGAGATCGTCGGCATCGCGGGCCTGATGGGCGCGGGCCGCACGGAGCTGGCGATGAGCGTCTTCGGACGCTCCTACGGCCGGTACGAGTCGGGCACGGTACGGGTTGACGGCCGCGAGGTCGACACCCGCACCGTGCCGGACGCGGTACGGCACGGCATCGCGTACGTCACCGAGGACCGCAAGACGTACGGCCTCAACCTCATCGAGAACGTCATGCGCAACATCACGCTCTCCGCGCTGCCGAAGCTGGTCCGCCGCGGCGCGGTCGACGAGCATGAGGAACGGCGGGTCGCCGAGGGCTTCCGCACGTCGATGAACATCAAGACCCCCACGGTCTTCGAGCCCGTGAACCGGCTGAGCGGCGGCAACCAGCAGAAGGTCGTGCTCAGCCGGTGGATCCACGCCGACCCCGAGGTGCTGCTCCTGGACGAGCCCACCCGCGGCATCGACGTGGGGGCGAAGTACGAGATCTACACCGTCATCGACCAGCTCGCCGCCCGCGGCAAGGCGGTCGTCTTCATCTCCTCGGAGCTGCCCGAGCTGCTGGGGATGTGCGACCGCATCTACACCATGGCCGCGGGCCGGCTGACCGGCGAGGTGCCGCGGGCCGAGGCCACCCAGGAAGTACTCATGCGCCACATGACCACGCACGTAAGGGACGAAGGATGAGCCCGCTGACCACCGAGAAGCGCGACACCCCGGCCGCCGCCCCCGCCCCCGGCGGGTCCCGCGGCGCGCTCGCCGGCGCCCTGCTGGAAGCGATGCGCAACAACATGCGGCAGTACGGCATGCTCGTCGCGCTCGGACTGATCGTCGTGGTGTTCCAGGTATGGAGCGACGGCACGCTGCTGCTGCCGCGCAACGTCTCCAACATCGTCCAGCAGAACAGCTACATCCTGATCCTGGCGATGGGCATGATGATCGTCATCATCGCCGGGCACATCGACCTGTCGGTGGGCTCGCTGTGCGCGTTCGCCAGCGCGATGTCGGCCGTGATGATGGTCAACCACGACTTCCCCTGGCCACTGGCGCTCGTGTGCTCCCTGCTCATCGGGGCGGTCGCGGGGGCGTGGCAGGGCTTCTGGATCGCGTATATCGGCATACCGTCGTTCATCGTGACGCTGGCGGGAATGCTGGTCTTCCGCGGCCTCACGCAGATCGTCCTCGAAGGCCAGTCGCTGTCGCCGTTCCCCAAGGGCTTCCAGAACATGGCGCAGGGCTTCCTGCCGGAGACCGGACCGGACACCAACTACCACAACCTGACGCTGCTCCTGGGCGTGGGCGTGGGGCTGTTCCTGCTGTGGCAGGAGTGGCGCGACCGGCGGCGGCAGCTCTCGTACGAACTGGACGTGCTGCCGTACCCGCTGTGGCTGGGCAAGTGCGCCTTCATCGTGGCGGCGGTGGTCGTCGCCACGCTGATGCTGGCCAGCTACCGGGGCATCCCGGTGGTGCTGCTCATCATGGCCGGACTGCTGATCTCGCTCGGCTACGTGATGCGCAACATGGTCGTCGGCCGGCACGTCTACGCGCTCGGCGGCAACAAGGCCGCGGCCAAGCTGTCCGGCGTGAAGGACAAGCGGGTCACCTTCCTCGTCTTCGTGAACATGGGCGTGCTCGCGGCGCTGGCGGGCTGCGTCTACGCGGCGCGGCTGAACGCGGGCGTGCCGAAGGCCGGCGAGATGTTCGAACTGGAGGCGATCGCCGCGGCGTTCATCGGCGGCGCGTCGATGAGCGGCGGCATCGGCACGGTGTTCGGCGCGGTGATCGGCGGCCTGGTGCTGGGCGTGCTGAACAACGGTATGTCGCTCGTCGGGCTCGGCACGGACTACCAGCAGGTCATCAAGGGGCTGGTGCTGCTGGCCGCGGTGGGCTTCGACATCTGGAACAAGCGCAGGGCGGGCGCGTAGCCCTGTGACCGGTGTGACCCGACCCGAATTCCCTTCAAGAGGAGCTGTCTTGTTATGAACCCCACCCGACCCCCGACCCCGGCGGCGCCGAGCAGGAGAACGGTGCTCGCCGCCTCGGCCGGCGGCCTGGCCGCCGCCGGCCTCGCCGCCCCGGCGGCGGCGGACTCCGCGGACCGTACCCGCCGGCCGGTGCGCGAGCCGTTCGGCCGTCTTGCCGACGGCACCCGCGTGGACCGCTGGACGCTCGCCAACGGCGGCACCCGGCTGCGGGTGCTGTCCTACGGCGGCATCGTGCAGTCCCTGGAGCTGCCCGACCGCCGCGGCCGGTACGCGAACGTGTCGCTGGGCTTCGACAACCTCGACGACTACGTCGCCCTCAGCCCGTACTTCGGCGCGCTCATCGGCCGCTACGGCAACCGCATCGCCGAGGGCCGCTTCACCCTCGACGGCACGGCCCACCAACTGCCCCTCAACGACGGCGACCACAGCCTGCACGGCGGCGACAAGGGCTTCGACAAGCGGGTGTGGGACGTCGAGCCGTTCACCTCCGCGGCGGGCGTGGGCCTGACCCTGCGCTACGTCAGCGGGGACGGCGAGATGGGCTACCCCGGCGCGCTGGCCACCCGGGTCGACTACACCCTCACGGCGGCCGGCGACTGGCGGATCGACTACGCCGCCACCACCTCCGCGCCGACGGTCGTCAACCTCACCAGCCACGTCTACTTCAACCTCGCCGGCGAGGGCAGCGGCGACGTCTACGACCACGAGCTGCGGATCGCCGCCGCCCGCTACACCCCGGTCGACGCCGGCCTGATCCCCACCGGCGAACTGGCCCCGGTCGCCCGCACCCCCTTCGACTTCCGGCGGGCGAAGACCATCGGCGCCGACCTGCGCGACGACCACGAGCAACTGCTGTACGGCAAGGGCATCGACCACAACCTGGTCCTGGACAAGGGCCTCACCCGCACCCCGGAGCGCGTCGCCACGGTCCGGGAGCCGTCGTCGGGCCGCACCATGAGCATCGCCACCACCGAGCCCGGACTGCAGTTCTACAGCGGCAACTTCCTCGACGGCTCCTTCGCGGGCACCTCGGGCCGGGTCTACCGCCAGGGCGACGGCTTCTGCCTGGAGACCCAGCACTTCCCCGACTCCCCGAACCAGCCGTCCTTCCCCAGCACGGTCCTGCGCCCCGGCGACACCTACCGCTCCACCACGGTCCACTCCTTCGCCGCGGACTGACCCGCCCCCGCGAGCCACCCGTCCCGCAGGTACCCGACGTCCTGCGGGACGGGCCCCCCGCCGGCGGGATGCCGGGAGCCTTGACGGCGGTGAGCGGGGTCATTACCTTGCCCGTATTCACAGACTTGGACGTCGTCCGCCATACCGAACATGATTGGGAGCGCTCCCGGTCAGGGTGAGGGGACAGGAGGAGGGATGACGCGAGCCCGGAAAGAGCACGTGAGCAGCGGACCACCGCGCCTGCCGAGCCGGCGAACGGTCCTGGCGCTGGGGACGCTGCCGGTCCTGGCGGCCACGACGGCGGCCGTCGCGCCCCCGGGAGCCGCGGCCGCACCGGCCGCCACGGCGGTCGTCGACCCCTCGGCGCGGCGGCAGACGATCCGGGGCTTCGGCGGCATGAACCACACCGCCTGGATCGGCGATCTGACGGCCGCTCAGCGGGACACGGCGTTCGGCACGGGCGACGGGCGGCTGGGGTTCTCCCTGCTGCGGATCCCCGTCCCCGAGAACCAGGCGGACTGGGGCCGTGACGTGGCGACCGCGCGGCGCGCGAGCGAACTCGGGGCGAGCGTCATCGCGTCGCCGTGGAATCCCCCCGCCCACATGGTCGAGACCTTCGTCCGCGGCGACCAGACCGACGCGCGGCGCCTGCGGTACGACATGTACGGCGCCTATGCCCGGCACCTGGACGACTTCACCACCCACCTGCGGAACAACGGGGTGAACCTGTACGGGATATCGGTGCAGAACGAGCCCGACTACGCCCATGACTGGACGTGGTGGACCCCCGGCGAGATGGTCCGGTTCCTGCGGGAGAACGCCGGCTCGATCGGCACCAGGGTCATCGCGCCCGAGTCCTTCCAGTACCGGAAGAACATGTCGGACCCGATCCTCAACGACGCCGCCGCGCTCGCCAACACCGACATCATCGGGGCCCACCTCTACGGCACCTCGTTCGCGGACTTCCCCTACCCCCTCTTCCGGCAGAAGGGCGCGGGCAAGGAACTCTGGATGACCGAGGTCTACTACCCCAACAGCTCCGATTCCGCCGACCTCTGGCCCCAGGCGCTCGACGTGGGGGAGCACATCCACCGCGCCCTGGTGGACGGCGGCTTCCAGGCGTACGTCTGGTGGTACATCCGGCGCGGCTACGGCCCCATGCGCGAGGACGGCGGGATCAGCAAGCGCGGCGCCGCCATGGCGCACTTCGCCCGGTTCGTACGCCCCGGGCACGTGCGGATCGAGGCGACGGCGAACCCGGCGCCGAACGTCCACGTCTCGGCGTACCTGGGCGGCTCCACGGTCGTCATCGTGGCCGTCAACAAGGGCGCCGCCGCGGTGAGCCAGCAGTTCTCCGTGGCGAACAGCACCGCGTCCAGCGTCTCGTCCTGGCTGACCGACGCGGGCAGGAACGTCTCGCCCCAGTCGCCGGCCGGCGCGTCGAACGGCACCTTCACCGTCACGCTGCCCGCCCGGAGCATGACGACGTTCAGCACGACCGCCTGAACCGCCGGGCCACGTCCGGGCAGGCGCGCGGCGGGCGGCCGTTCACGTACGTAGAAGCAGTTCTCTGTACAGGAATCCGGGAGAGCAAGGGGTGTACGGGTCCATGCCGATGAGTCGACGGGTGTTCGTGGGTGCGGTCACGGCGGGCGTGACCCTGGGAACTGACGCGGCCGGGACCGCGCGGGCGCTGGGCGGGCAGGACACGCCCTCCGGCCCCGCCGGGCAACGGGACGACGGCTACGACGGATCCGCCCTGTGGCTGCGCTACGTGCCGGTCGGTGATCCGCACCTGCTCAGGCGGTACCGGCGCCGGGTCACCGCCGTCGTCGTGGAGAACGCCGACCGGAACAGGTCGTACCGCCACACGCCGAACCTGAGCATGGCTCCGGGATCGACCGAGCGGCTGATGACGTCCACGCTGGAGGCCGCCCGGGAGGAGCTGGTCCGGGGTCTCGGCGGACTGCTGGACCGTCCGGTACGGGTGGTCCACGGGCCGGGACACGACCTGCCCGACGGCGCCGTCGTCGTGGGGACCCGGGAGAGTTCGCCGGCCGTGCGCCGGTTCGTCCCGGCCGAGGAGCTGGCGCGGGTGGGCCGGGACGGCTTCGTCCTCAGGTCGGTGACGCAGGGGCGGCGGGCGTTCACCGTCATCGCGGGCCACACGGACGTCGGTGCGCTGTACGGCACGTTCGCGTTTCTGCGGCGCATCCAGACGCACCGGCCCGTCGAGGGGCTCGCCGTCGCCGAGAGCCCCCGGGTCGCGCACCGCCACCTGAACTACTGGGACACCGAGCGCCTCTACGCCGGCAACGACGCACCGGGAACGGGCGGGCTGAACGGCGAGAACGGCGCGATCTTCAACTTCGCCGCCACCGGCGCCAGCGCCGGGCTGAACCTGCCCGTCGTCCTCGACCGCTACCTCGTGGCGGCGCGGGCGATGGCGTCGGTCGGGATCACCGGCATCACCATCAACAACGTCAACGCCGACAACGCGTACCTCACGGACGAGTACATCGCCCAGGAGGCCGCCCTGGCCGACGCGCTGCGGCCGTACGGGATCAGGCTCGCGCTCTCCATCAGGTACGCGGCCCCCCTGGACAGCCGGTTCGCGCCGGACACGCTCACCGAGGAACAGATGGCGCCCACCGACCCCGACTTCCGGGCCTGGTGGACCCGCAGGGCCCGGCGGATCCAGCAGTCCGTACCGGACTTCGCCGGGTTCACCGTCAAGGCGAACTCCGAGGGCCAGCCGGGACCCCAGGACTTCGGCTACGACCACGGCGACGGCGCCAACGGCATGGCGGCCGCCGTGGCACCCCTCGGCCTGAAGATCTACTGGCGGACCTTCGTCTACAACCCCGAGGTGGACAGCGACCGGCTCAAGCGGGCCTACCTGGAGTTCGGCCACATCGACGACGAGCCCCAGCCCGACGGGAGCAGGGGCCGCTTCCTGGACAACGTGTTCCTCCAGACCAAGAACGGCCCCCTCGACTTCCAGGCCAGGGAGCCCGTGCACCCGATGTTCGGCCGGATGGAGAACACCAACCAGGCGATCGAGCTGCAGATCACCCAGGAGTACACCGGGCAGAACCGGATGCTCTGCTTCCTGGCCCCCATGTGGGAGGAGATCCTCAAGACCGACACCCGGGCCACGGACGCGCGGGGCCGGCTGCTCGACAAGCGCCTGGTCGGCCACGTCGTGGACGGAACGGCCCAGCACCACTCGGACACCGCCGTCGTCGGCGTGGCCAACCTCGGCAACGCGGACAACCTGACCGGGCATCACTTCTCCCAGGCCAACCTGTACGCCTTCGGCCGCCAGTCCTGGGACTGGACGCTGGACGCCGGGGACATCGCCGCCGACTGGGTCCGGATGACCTGGAGCAACGACCACCACGTCGTCGGCGTGGTCGTCGCCATGATGATGGGCTCCTGGGAGGCGCTGGTGAACTACCAGACCCCGCTCGGGATCGCCCACCAGTTCACCGCCGACGTGCACTACGGCCCCGGCCCCTCGGAGTCGCACCTCCCGCGCGAGGACTGGAACCCCACTTACTACCACAAGGCGGACAGCATCGGCCTGGGCTACGACCGCTCCCCCACCGGAAGCGACTTCACCGCCCAGTACTTCCCCGGTCTTCAGGCGGCGTACGGGGACCTCGGCACCGTCCCCGAGAACCTCATGATGTGGTTCCACCACGTGCCCTGGGACCACCCCATGAGCAGCGGCAGGATCTTCTGGGACGAACTCGTCCACCGCTACTACGCGGGCGTCCGGTACGTCGGCGGGATGCGGCGGGCGTGGGACTCCCTGGAGTCCCGGATAGACGCCCGCCGCTTCGCCGAGGTCAGGGCCAAGCTGGCGCTCCACGAGGCGGATGCCGCCGACTGGCGGGACACCTGCGTGAGCTACTGGCAGCAGTTCAGCGGCAGGCACATCTGACGGACGTCAGCCGGCCGGGCCCAGGCTGTGGGCCTCGTACGACTCCGCCGACCAGGGCGGGGCGTCCGCCGCCGGCGTCAGCGTCACCGTGATCTCGCGTTTGCCCGCCGTGGCGCTCGCCGGGATCTGATACGTGTCGTCCAGCCACCGGCGTTCCTCGTTGCCCAGCGGCTGGAGCCAGTCCGGCAGCCGCTGCCCGTCGACCTCGACCGCCGCGCGCTGGTACGCCGCCGCCTGGTCGCTGGTGCGGCGCAGTTCGACGCCCGCGTTGCGGCGGTCGACGCGCAGGGTGAAGCTGACGGGCGCCGTCGTGGCGCGGGTGTCGGCGGTGAGGCGCCGCGGGTGCTGCGCGTCGCCTTCGAAGACGGAGTCCAGCTCGGTGACCTCGCCGGGGGCGTCGGAGGCGTAGTCGTGGGCCTTCTCGCTCCGCGGGTCGCCGACGTCCAGAGTGTCGGTCCTCGCGCCGGTCGCCTTCTTCTCCCCGTACCAGTACGCGGTCGTGGAGTAGTCCGCCTGCTTGTCGTTGACGAAGCCGTGCTCGACGTCGAAGTCGATCGCCTGCGAGAACGGCACCGCGTCGTGGATCATCAGCCGGTACGTGCCCGTGCAGTCCCGCTCCGCCGCGCAGCCGGTCGGCGGGCCCAGGTGGGCGGGGTTGCCGTTGAACGGCTGGGTGTAGGTGCCGCGGTTGAAGTACCAGCCGCTCTGGTAGAAGTCCTCGGTGCCGGTGCCGTGGAGCTGCGCGGTGCGGGCGCCGTCCACGTACACGCGCTCGTCGCCCTCCAGGTAGTTGCGGTTCAGCTCGCCGGTCATGGTGTGGGTGACCCCGGTGAACTTGCCGGTCCCCGCGGTGGCGAGGAAGTCCCAGCTCTCCCCCGGCACGGTCGGCCCGGCGTGGGACGTGGCGCGGAAGCGGCCGGCGTCGCCGGCGGCGACGGCCCGGGCGTGGGTGCGGGACGCGGCGGCGGTGACCTCGGCGGTGCCCGCCGTGATCGCCGTGCCGGAGCCGTTGTACAGCTCGACCTTCGCGTTCTTCGCGAACGGCATGGGCCACCAGGACGTGAACACGGGCCCGCCCGCGGCCTCGGCGTCGATGCCGTACATCAGGGCCCGTACGGGCGCGGTCGCGTGGCCGGAGCCGAAGAACTCGCCGAGCGGGGCGTCCACCGTGCGCTCGCCGTCGAAGGTGGCGCGCAGCCGCAGGCCCCGCAGCACGTCCTGGGCCGCGGCCAGCCGGGCGCGCTCGTCGTCGCCGAGGGGGTAGTCGTAGGTGCGCACGCCCTCCCAGTTCGGCGCGGTGACGGTGTAGCCGTGGGCGGTCTCGCTCGCGGCGTCGCCGACGTCCATCGTGTCGGTGCGGCGCGTCTCGCCGCCGACGCGGCTGTCGGCCCAGTACGTGAACTCGTTGACGTCGAGGTCGGAGGAGACGAAGGCGTTGCGTACGGTGATCTCCGACTTCCCGGCGGTCAGTTCCGCGGGCAGCTCCACGCTGTCCTCCCCCCACAGCCCGCCGCCGGCCTGCGGCGTCGGGCCCCAGGTGGCGGCCTCGCGGCCGTCCACGTACACCGTGGCGACCTGGTTCGCGATGATCGGGTCGTAGCGGCGGGTCAGCCGCACGCCCTCGTTCGCGGGGTCGACGGCGACGGTGAACTCGCTGCCGCCGCCGGCGCCGTAGGCCCGGCCCTCGTCGGTCTCGCTGCGCGGCTCGACGTACGGGGCCTGCGGAAGCGTGAGGCGCAGCTCGGAGAGGAGCCCGGGCCGGGTGGCGCGGGCGAGGGTCTGGGACGCACCGGGCGCGAGGGCGAGTGCGGTGCGCTGCGTGCGGGCGCCGGGCAGGGCCGGCTTCGGGTCGGCGGTGCCGGCGGCGCGCAGCATGTCGACGACGTCGCGGGCGGGGTCGCCCGGGTCGAAGGTGGCGACGCCTTCGGCGTCGGCGAAGGTCCGGTACGAGACGTGGTGGAAGAGCGGGTTGTGCTCGGTGGTGATGCGCATCGACTCCCGGTACGGCATCGGCACCTCGATCACGACGCCGCCGGAGGTCTGGTCGGCGTTGGCGACGAGCGGGCTGACGAAGGGCGCGCCGAGCTTGCCGTCGACGAGGTCCTGCAGCGGCGCGTCGACGACCTTCTCGCCGTCGAGTTCGATGGTGATCCGGCCCGTCTTGCTGACGTCGCCCTCGTCGCGGGTGAACCAGATGGCGCCGATCTCGCCGGCCCCGGACTGCTCGGCGATGACGCAGCCGGCGGCGGTCGTGCGCAGGCAGGAGAACTTGCCGTCGAACCCGTCGTGCGCGTTGCCGCCGGTCCGGTCGAAGCTGGAGAACTGCTTGGTGTGCACTCCCGCCGGCAGGTCGGAGAGCCGGTCGAGCTGCCGGTACGTGTCCCACCCGACGGGCCCCTTGCCCGCCGCGCGGTCCGGCCCGCCGCGCGGCTCGGGCGCCTCGGGGGAGGCCGTCGCCAGGCCCCCGGTCGCCAGCGCCGTCACCAGGGCGAGGAGTGCGGCGACGCCGCCGCGTACCCGGCCATGTCTGTTCACGGTGCCTCCCGCGATTCGCGAAATCGATTTCACGAGAAGCTAGGGGCGGACACGGGGCGGGTCAAGAGGTCTGTACGCAACAGGAGTGACGGGGCGCGGGTGTCAAGTCCCCGGGCGAGCAATCGATTTCACCGTCCGGGCAGCCCGCCCCCGGGACGGGCGCCCGGCCTCAGCCGTTCCCGGACAGCCCGTCGAGCCGGTCCAGATGGGCGGGCTCCAGCCGTACGTCCGCGGCGGCGACGTTCTCCTCCAGGTGCGCGAGCTTCGCGGTACCCGGGATCGGCAGCACCACCGGCGAGCGCGCCAGCAGCCAGGCCAACGCGACCTGTACGGGCGTCGCGCCGAGTTCGCGGGCCACCGAGCCGATCACGTGGTACGGGGCCTCGGGGCTCCGGGCGTCCGAACCGTCCGCGGGCGGCACCGCGCCGAGCACCGGCCGCCACGGCAGGAACGCGATCCCCGCCGCCGCACACGCCTCCAGCACCGCCTCGTGCTCCCGGTCGCCGACGCTGTACCGGTTCTGCACACTCGCGACGTCCACCGACTGCCGCGCCCGCGTCAGCTCGCCGGCCGTGACCTCCGAAAGCCCGAGCCGGCCGACCTTGCCCGCCTCCCGCAGCTCCCGCAGCGCCCCCAGTTGCTCGGCGAGGTCCACCTCCGGGTCGATGCGGTGCAGTTGCAGCAGCTCGATCCGTTCCACCCGCAGCCGCCGCAGCGCGTGGTCCACCTGCTGCCGCAACACCTCCGGCCGCCCGTCGAGACCCCACTCGCCGGTCTCGGCGGAGCGGGCGACGCCGACCTTCGTGGTGATCAACAGCCCTTCGGGGTACGGGTACAGCGCCTCGGCGAGCAGTTCCTCGTTGGCGCCGCCGCCGTACAGGTGCGCGGTGTCGATCAGCGTGACGCCGAGTTCCACCGCCCGGCGCGCCACCGCGACGGACGCCGCCCGCGCGTCCGCCGGCTCGGTCGGCAACTGCATCGCGCCGAACCCGAGCCGCCCGACCTCCAGGTCCCCGCCGATGCGGAACGTGCCCGCGGTCATCCGCGCCTCACCCCGCGAACGGTGCCTGCGGCAGTCCGCGGCCCGCGTCCGGGAGCACCAGCACCGAACCCGCCAGCGGGTGGGTGTCCGCGAGCGACGAGGAGGTGATGTACAGGTCGGCCAGCTCCGGTCCGCCGAACGCGCAGGAGGTGGGGCGGCGTACGGGCACCTCCACCGTGCGGTCCAGGGTGCCGTCCGGGGCGTACCGGCGGACGGCGGAGCCGTCCCACAGCGCGACCCACACGTACCCCTCGGCGTCCACGCACAGCCCGTCCGGCGAGCCCGGGGTGTCCTCGACGGCGGCGAACACCCGCCGGCCGGTGACCCGGGCGCCGTCGGTGTCGAAGACGTCGATCCGGCCCGTGGGGGTGTCGGCGTAGTACATGAGCCGGCCGTCCGGGCTCCAGCCGGTGCCGTTGCTGACGGTGACGTCGTCCAGGACGACGGTCCGTTCGCCGTCGCCGGTGACGCGGGCCAGGGTGCCGCCGCCGGGGGTGGCGTCGTAGCGCATGGTGCCCGCCCAGAGGGCGCCGTCGGGGGCGACCATCGCCTCGTTGCCGCGGCGGCCCGCGACCGGCTCGTGGACGAGCCAGCGGAACGCGCCGTCCGCGTCGTAGAGCCCGACGCCGTCGCGCAGGTTGACCACGTAACCGGCCCCGCCGGCGCGCGGCTTGGCGGCCCCGACGTGCTGCTCGGTGGTCTGCACGGTGCGCCTGCCGGTGGCCGGGTCGTACGCGTGGACGCGGGCGCCCAGGATGTCGACCCATATCAGCCGGCCGGCCGCGGGGTCCCACGTGGGTCCCTCGCCCAGCTCGGCGCGCGTGCGCACGGCCACGTCCAGCATCGTCACCTGGCTCCTCTCCGGGTACGTCCCGGCTCTCGTCTCCGGGTACGTCCCCGGCTCACTCGGCTCTGCTCCCCGGGCCCCGGTGGCCCAGGCGCTCGGACAGCCTGCCCGCGCCCTTCGCGGCCAGCTCCGCCAGTTCGTCCCTGCGCTCCGCGCTCCACCGGATCATCGGCACCGAGATGCTCAGCGCGGCGACCACCCGGCCCGCGGAGTCGTGCACCGGCGCCGCCACGCAGCTCACGTCCGGGTTGGACTCGCGCTCCTCGACGGCGATGCCGCGCTCGCGCACCCCGGCGAGGTGGCGGCGCAGCTCGCGCACGGAGGTGTGGCTGCGGTCGGTCATCGCGACCAGCGGCCTGCCTTCGGGCAGCCGCGCGTCGAGGGCCTGCTCGGGCAGCGAGGCGAGGAGCATCTTGCCGACGGCGGTGCAGTGCGCGGGCAGCCGGCGGCCGGTGGCGGAGACCATCCGTACCGCGCGGGTGCTGTCGACCTTCGCGATGTAGATGACGTCCGTGTCCTCCAGGATCGCGATGTGCACGGTCTCGTCGCAGGTCTCGGCGACCTCGCGGGCGACCTCCCGGCCCTCGGCGGCGAGGTCGAGCTGCTCCCCGAAGGTGCTGCCGAGCTGGTACGTGCGCACCCCCAGGCGGTAGCGCCCCGGCTGGCCGGGGACGGCGGCGAGGTAGGAGCGGGCGGCCAGCGTGGTGACCAGCTCGTGCACGGTGGTCCTGGGCAGGCCCAGCTTGCGGGTGATCTCGGGGGCGGAGAGCGTCGCGTCCCGGTCCAGGAAGAGCTCTAGGATGTCGAGTGCCCGCGTCACGGCCGGAACGAGTCGCCCCATGCGCGCTCACCCACCCCTCGAATAGTCCGAAATCTCGATCAGTTATCGAAATGACGGACGCAGCGTAACGCCCGCCCCCACCGCGGGCAATGGGGGCCGAGGTCACCGAGGTCAGAGGTCGACGTGCATGCAGTGCAGGCCGACCAGGCCCTCGGTGGGATGGCGGAAGGCCCGGGGCTGGGTGCCGGTGATGCGGAAGCCGAGGGACTCGTAGAGCTTCACGGCGTAGATGTTGGTCTCGACCACCGCGTTGAACTCCATGGACAGGAAGCCGCGGGCGCGCGCCCAGCGCAGGGAGTCCTCGCACAGCGCGCGGCCGGTGCCGCGCGCGTGCCGGTCCGGGTCGACCATGTAGCTCGCGCTGGCGACGTGGTCGCCGTTGCCCTGCCGGTTGGCGTTCATCTTCGCCGAGCCCACGATCAGGCCCTCGTCGTCGACGGCGACGGTCGTACGGTCCGGGGGCGGCGGCAGCCACACCTCGCGGCCCTGCTCGGCGCTCATGTCCAGGGGGTAGGGATAGGTCTCGCCGGCGGCGACGATCCGGTGGAAGAAAGGCCAGATGGCGGGCCAGTCGTCGGCGGTGGCGTCCCTGATCAGCATGGGCTCAGCATGCCGGGGCGGCGCGGGCGGCGCCACCGGATTGTGCCGCGCGGCGCGTAGAATGGCGGCTCACTCGAATATCCGTACAAAAAGTGTGAAAGTAACAGCATGAGCGACCGGGGAGGCCCGGCGGCACCGGCCCGGGAGGCCGGCGACTGGCCCGCGCCCGCGGCTCTCAGCATGGAGCTGAACCACATGGGCAGCTTCGACTGGGATCTCGCCCGCGGGCAGATGCACCTGGACGAGGGGGCGCTGCGGGTCATGGACCTGCGGCCGGAGGAGTTCGACGGCGCCCCCGGGACGCTCGGCTCGCGCCTCACCAAGGAGGAGCGCGCGCGGCTCGAAGCGCTGATCTCCCAGGCCATCGCGCACGGCCGCCCCGCCTACAGCGCGTACCTGCGGGTGCAGCTCCGCGACGGCACGACCCGCCTGACGCACGCCCAGGGCACCATCCTCCGCGACGACGGCGGGCGCGCGCACCGCGTCGTCGGCATGGTCCGCGACGCCACGCTGGAGCTGAACTTCTCCGCGCAGCAGTTCGCGCTGGACCAGGAGCGGCGCCGGCAGACCGGCGTCATACAGCAGACCGCGGCGGCGCTGGCGAACGCCAGCACCGTGCAGGACGTGATCGGGGTGCTCGGCGGCCCGGAGGGGCTGGCCCGGCTCGGCGCGGTGAACATGATCCTCGGCCTGGCTGAGGCGGGCCGGATCCGGATCGTCACCGTGGGCGAGGGCAGGGAGTCGCAGCTCGCGGAGTACGTCCGGGTCGACGACCCCGGGCTGCCGATGAGCGAGGTGGTGCGTACGGGCCGGCCGCGGCTGGTGCTCTCGCGGGCGGAGTTCGCCGCCGCGTACCCGCGGCTCTACCCGCACGCGGAGTCCCTGGGCATCGACTCCGCCGCGTACCTGCCGCTGATCGCCGAGGGGCGCGTCATCGGGGCGCTCGGGCTGTCCTACCGCGGCAAGAGCGCCTTCTCGCCGGAGGAGCGCAACCTGCTGATCGCGCTGAGCAGCGGCATCGGGCAGAGCCTCCAGCGCGCCAAGCTGCACGACCGCGAGCACGACCTCGCCGGTGAGTTGCAGCAGGCCATGCTGCCGCGCAGCATCCCCGAGGTGCCGGGCGCGGAGGTCGCCGTGCGCTACCGGCCGGCGCACGAGGGGCAGGGCATCGGCGGCGACTGGTACGACGTGATCGCGCTGCCCGGCGGCCGGGTCGGCGTCGTCATCGGCGACGTCCAGGGCCACGACACGAAGGCCGCCGCGGTGATGGGACAACTGCGCATCGTGCTGCGGGCGTACGCGGGCGAGGGCCACGCGCCGGCCACCGTGATGGCCCGCGCCTCGGAGTTCCTGCACGAGCTGGACACCGAGCGCTTCGCCACCTGCACGTACGCGGAGATCGACCTGTCCAGCGGCGCGCTGCAACTGGTCCGTGCCGGGCACATCGACCCCCTCGTCCGGCACACCGACGGCGGCTGCCGCTGGCTGACCGTGCCGGGCGGGCTCCCGCTCGGGCTCTCCGCGACGTTCGGCCCGCTCGACTACCCCGTGACGACCCTGACCCTCGACCCCGGCGACGCACTGCTGATGTGCACCGACGGCCTGGTGGAGGTCCCCGGCGCCGACCTGGACGACGGCCTGGCGCAACTCGCCGAGCTCGTACGCACCGGGCCGCGCGACATCGGCGAGCTGTCGGACCGGCTCTGCGACGTGGTGGACGAGCGGCACATCCAGGACGACATGGCGCTGGTGATACTGCGCCGCACCGCGGGCGACACCGCGCAGCCCGGCGGCCGGCTGCGCCAGTACATCCCGGCCTCCGACCCCGACGCGCTCTCCGCCGCCCGCCACATGATCCGCAGCGCGGTGCGCTCCTGGGGCGCCGGCGAGCGCGCGGACGAGATCGAGCTGGTCTCCGACGAGCTGATCACCAACGCGCTGCTGCACACCGACGGCCCGGCGGTGGTGACGATCCGCCCGCTGAGCACGCCGGAACCCCGGCTGCGCGTCGAGGTCGAGGACCGCTCCAGCGCACTGCCCCACCGCCGCGAACCGGGCGAAGCGGGCGTCTCGGGCCGCGGGCTGCTGCTGGTGGACATGCTGGCGGACGTGTGGGGCGTGGAGTCGCGCGGCAACGACAAGTGCGTGTGGGCGGAATTCGGCTGAAAACCCGCGCGCGCCGGCGCGCGCGGGTGGCAGGCGGAGTCCGGATGCCGGCGCCCGGCGCTCGCGGCGCGCCGCCGGGCGGTGACTACTTGTCACCTGGTCGACAAAGATTCGCCATCGGTATGCCACCGTGTCCTCGGCGTGTCCCGGCCGTCTCGCCGCCGGCCGCCAGGGCGTGGCAAAGCCCCCGCCGCGGCCTGCGCGGCGGGGACGAATACCAGGTCAGCGACCGTCGAAGCTGATGAGCGGGACGTTGGGCTGATCCGGGGTGACGTTCAGCGCGGCCACCAGGCCGAGGGCTGCGCCCACGGCGAGAGCGGCGGCGGCGACGCTGGTCACCACGGCGGCTACCAGTCGGTTCTGCATGGACGCTGAGTGTGGGAGCAGCATTGACACCCTGTCAAGCACAGCCTTACGTTACCGACCCGTAGAACTTGCACCGCGGTGACAAACCAGCGTCGTAAACCAGCCCCTGCCGGGAGTGCAGCATGAGCCGCCGTACCGCGTCACCCCTGTCCCTCATCCTGCTGGGGTTGGGCGTCTTCCTGCTCGTGCTCGCCCCCATGCTCGCGTTCTACGTCGAACCGCGGGCCAAGCTCAATCCCGTCGACATCGACTCGACGACCCGCTACGAGGGCACCGGGACCTTCTACGACACCGACGCGCAGAAGGAACGCGACAACCAGGAGCTGACCATCGTCCGGCGGGTGCTGGGCGACGTGGCCGCCAGCGACGACGACACCGCCGTCTGGGACGCCGCCACCGCCATCGACACCCCGCTGACGCGGGAGATCGACGATCCGCGCCGCGCGTTCCAGTTCACCACCGAGCGGTGGGTCATGAACCGCGAGACCAACGCGCCGGAGCACTGCTGCGACGAGAACACCGGGGTCAAGGGCAAGCAGTTCGCCGGCGACGCGTACCTGAAGTTCCCCTTCGACGTCGAGAAGGACACCTACCGCTGGTGGGACAGCACCGCCCAGGACACCGTGGCGCTGCAGTACGCCGGCGAGCGGAAGATCCAGGGCTACACCGGCCTCGCCTTCACCGGCGAGATCGAGCCCGTCAAGACCGGCACCCGGCAGGTGCCGGGGGTGATGGTCGGGCTGCCCGACAAGGACCAGGTGTTCGCCGACGAGTGGTACGCCAACGAGAAGATCGAGCTCGTCGCCGACGAGCGCACCGGCCGCATCATCTACGCCTCCATCGCGCCGAAGAAGACGCTGCGCCAGCCCGGCGGCGGGACCGACGAGGTCACGCTGCTGCAGAGCGACGGCATCGAGTTCACCGAGGAGACGCAGAAGGAGCAGGTCGACCTCGCCGACGAGGACAGCAGCAGGCTGAAGCTGGTCGGTGAGACCCTGCCGGTCGTCGCCCTCGTGGCCGGTTTCGTACTCGCGGGAGCCGGCGCCGTGCTGCTGGCCCGCGGCGGCCGGCCGGACGAGCCGGACCGCGACCGGGAGCCGGACGGCGTGCCGCCCCAGCCGGTCGCGGCCTGATGCCCCCCACCCCCCACCCCGCGACGGGGACGCCGGTTTCCCCCGGCCGGCGTCCCCGTCGCCCCCTTCCGTCCGCACTCCTCCCCGACACCCCTCCCCGACCGCCATGCCGCACCCCACGAACGGCCCCGATAATCCCGCCCGCACCCTGAGACGAGTTGGAGCGCCGATGCCCCAGCACGTACCCCCGTCCCTGGACGCGGACGCGCTCCGGCGTACGCACCCGCACCCGGCCGGCGGCGCCGGCGTGCCCGCGAGCCGGACCGCGGAAGGCCGTGCCGCCGAAGGCCGTGCCGCCGAAGGGACGAGCAACGGCCACGCCGCCCGGCGGATCACCTTCCTGGCCCGCCGCGACCTCGGCAACCCCGCCGCGGGCGGCTCCGAACTGCTCGTGGACCGGCTCGCCGGCGGCCTGACCGACCACGGCCACCAGGTGACCCTGGTCTGCGGGGGCCCGGCCGCGTACCGCGACTACCGCGTCGTGTCCGCGGGCGGGGACGCCGGGCACTTCCTGCGCGCGCGCCGCGCGCTCTCCCGCCACGTCGGCGGCACCGACCTGCTGGTCGAGGTCTGCAACGGCATGCCCTACCTGGCGCCGCTGTGGCACCGCGGCCCCTCCCTCTGCCTGGTCAACCACGTGCACACCGAGCTGTGGGCGATGCGCTACCCCGGGCCCCTGGCCAGGCTCGGCCGCCGCCTGGAGCACTGGGCGCTCGCCGGCGCGCACCGCGGCAACCTCCTGGTCGCCGTCTCCTCCTCCACCGCCGCCGCCCTGCGCAACATCGGCGTCGACCCCAAGCGGATACGGGTCGTCCACAACGGCGTCGAGGACCCGGGCCCGCTGCCGCCGAAGTCGCCCGAGCCGCTGTTCCTGGCGATGGGGCGGCTGGTGGAGTACAAGCGCATCGACCTGCTGCTGCGGCTGTGGGAGCGGGTGCGCCCGGTCACCGGCGGCCGTCTCGTCATCGTCGGCACCGGCCCCGAGCGCGGCCGGCTCGAAGCGATGGCGGGCCCCGGCGTGACGTTCACCGGCCACGTCTCCGAGGGCGAGAAGCACCGCCTCCTCGCCTCCTCCTGGCTGCTGCTGCACCCCTCCCTCGTCGAGGGCTGGGGCCTGGTGGTGACCGAGGCCGCGGTGCGCGGCACCCCCGCGATCGGCTTCGACATACCGGGCCTGCGCGACTCCATCCGCGACGGCGACACCGGCATGCTGGCGCGCGGCGAGAGCGCTTTCGCCGCCCACTGGTGCGCCCTCGCGCTCAGCGAGGAGCGGCGGGCCGCCCTCGGCGCCGCGGCCCGGCGCCGCGCCACCCGGCTGAGCTGGGAGGCGACGGTACGCGACTTCCGTACCGTCGCCGACGAGGCGCTCGCCCGCGCCGGCCGGCCCGAGAAGCGGGAGGGATGACAGCAGTGCGGGACCCCTCCATCCGGCGGTCGGTCGCCCTCTTCCGCGCCTTCATGAAGGAACAGGACGACCCCGCGCACGCCTACAGCCTGCTGGCGCGGGACGCGGCGGACCAGGTCGAGCGGATCACGCCGCTCAAGGGCCGGTTGGTCGTCGACGTCGGCGGCGGCGGGGGCTGGTTCACGGAGGAGTTCCGCAGCCGCGGGGCCGAGGCGTACCTCTTCGACTGCGACGCCGGTGAGATGTCCGGCGCAGCGGCCGGCCCGGACGTCACGACCGGTGCCGTGGTCGCCGACGGCTATCTGCTGCCGCTCGCCGACGGCGTCGCCGACGTCGCCTTCTCCTCCAACGTGCTGGAGCACGTGGCCGATCCCGAGACCTTCCTCAGCGAGCTGATCCGGGTCACCAAGCCCGGCGGCCTGCTGTACGTGGCGTTCACGAACTGGCTCTCCCCCTGGGGCGGCCACGAGCAGGCGCCCTGGCATTACCTGGGCGCGGACCGCGCGCGCCGCCGCTACCGGCGGCGCAGCGGACGCGACCCCAAGCACACCCTGGGCGAGAACCTCTTCCCCATCCACATAGGCCCCACGCTCAAGGCGGTACGGGCCCGGGACGACGTCGAGGTCGTCGCGGCCCGCTCCCGCTACTGGCCCTTCCTCGCCGAGGCCGTCGTCCGTGTCCCCGGCGTGCGCGAGTTCGCCACCTGGAACCTTCTTCTCATACTCCGGCGGTGCCCATGACCTCCACGCTCCCCGCCCAGCCGGCCACGCCCGGCAGGCCCTACTCACCACCGCCCCCGGCGGGGCCGGAAGGGGCGCGGCCGCCCGAGAGCCGGCGCAGTTGGCGCTGGCCGCTCGGCTTCTGGGCCCTCGCGTTCGTCGCCTGGCTCATCCCCTCCGCGGGGAAGACGACGTTCGAGACGAAGCTCGGCGTGGCGGTCGACCCGTGGAAGTTCGCCGGCGACCTCGGCGAGCTGTGGCACGACCAGAACGGCTTCGGCGGCATCCACGACCAGTACTTCGGCTACGCCTTCCCGATGCTGCCGTACTACCTGCTCACCGATCTGCTGCAGATGCCGACGTGGCTGGCCGAGCGGCTGTGGCTGTCGCTCGTGGTCACCGCGGCCTTCTGGGGCGCGCTGAAGCTGGCCGACCGGCTGGGCTTCGGCACCTCCGGGACGCGGGTGCTGGGCGCCGCCGCGTACGCGCTGTGGCCCGTGTTCACCATCATCGTCGGCTCCACCTCCGCCGGCGCGCTGCCCGGCGCGGTGCTGCCGTGGGTGCTGCTGCCGCTGCTCGACGAGCGGCTGACCCCGCGGGTCGCCGCCGCCCGCTCGGCGCTGATCATCCCGTTCATGGGCGGCGTCAACGCGGCCTCCACGCTGGCCGCGCTGGTGCCCGCGCTGCTGTACGTGTGCACCCGCACCGGCCCGCGCCGCACGAAACTGCTGGCGTGGTGGCTGCCCGGGGTGGCGCTGGCGTGCCTGTGGTGGATCGTGCCGCTGCTCCTCCTCGGCGTCTACGGCGAGAACTTCCTGCCGTTCATCGAGACCGCGCACAACACCACGACGACGATGTCGGCGACCGAGGTGCTGCGCGGCACCGGCAACTGGGTCGCGTACCTGAACTTCGGCGAGGAGTGGCTGCCCGGCGGCTGGACCGTGGCCACCGGCTGGCTGCCGATCCTGTCCTCCGCGCTCGCCGCCGGCCTCGGCCTGGCCGGGCTCGCGCGCCGCGACCTGCCCGAGCGGCGCTGGCTGGTGCTGACCGTGATGGTCGTCGCGCTGGTCACGCTGGCCGGCTACGGCGGCGCGCTGGGCGCCCCGTTCTCCGGCAGCGTGCAGGACGCGCTGGACAGTTGGCTGAGCCCGTTCCGCAACATCTACAAGTTCCAGCCCGGTCTGGCCCTCGCGCTCGCCCTGGGCCTCGCGCACTTCGTCGCGGTCGCCGCCGAGCGCCGCGGCACCCGCGCCACGCCGCGGCGCAGAGTGTGGGTGCCCGCGATCGCCTCCCTCGTGGTGCTGCCGGGGCTGCTGCTGCCGTACGCCAACGGCGACGTGCTCCAGCCGGGCGCGTTCGACAAGCTGCCCAAGCACTGGGAGCAGACGGCGGACTGGCTGGAGGAGTACTCGCCCGACAGCCGGGCCCTGGTGGTGCCGGCGACCGCGCACGGCACGTACGAGTGGGGCAAGCCGATCGACCAGCCGCTGGACGTGCTCGCCGAGTCCCGCTGGGCGCAGCGCGACTACGTGCCGTTCGGCACGGCCGGCTCGCGGCGCGCGATGGACGCCGTCGACCAGGCGCTGATGACCGGCGGCGAGGTGCCGGGGCTGCAGGCGTTCCTGGCCCGCGCCGGCCTGCACTACGTCGTCGTACGCAACGACCTCGACCCCGACCAGGTCGGCTACGTCCCGCCGACCACCGTGAAGCAGACCCTGGAGTCCTCCGGCTACGAGAAGGTCGCCGAGTTCGGCCCTGAGCTGACCGGCGGGCGCATCCCCGAGGGCACGCCGCTGCAGATCGAGGGGCTGTTCTCGCGCCAGCGGGCGGTGGAGATCTTCCAGCCGGCCGACGGCGAGGACCTGCGCCCCGGCGCGGCCGGCACGCTCAACGCCGCCGACACCGCCGTCCTCAGCGGCGGCCCGGAGTCGCTGCTGCAACTGTCCGCCGACCCCGACTGGCAGGGCCGGCCCGCGGTGCTCGCAGGCGACGCCCACCCGGGCGTCGACGAGCCGGCGGTCAAGGTGCAGACGGACGGGCTGCGCCGGGCCGACACCCGGTTCGGCGTGGTCAACAACAACACCTCGTACACCTACACCGAGGACGAGAAGAACCCGTCGGAGAGCCTCCAGGACCCCGGTGACGAGCCGCGGATGATCGTCCCGGAGCAGGGCGCCGAGCACCAGACGACCGCCGTCCTCGACGGCGCCGCCTCGGTGACCGCGTCCACCAGCGGCAACTGGATGTTCCACCTGCCGCAGTTCGACCCCGTCAACGCCTTCGACGGCGTCGCGCAGACAGGCTGGGCCGAGGGCAACCCGGACACCTCCAAGGGTGAGTGGCTCCAGATCGACTTCACCGAGCCCACGAACCTGGAGGGCACGCTCGACCTGACGCCGCTGCCCGGCGCCGGCGTCCGCCCCGAGCCCGTCGAGGTCGAGGTGGAGACCCCGCGCGGCAGCGAGGTCAGCACGCTGCAGACCGGTGGCCGTACGCAGACCGTCAAGGCCCCCGCGGGGCAGGCGGACTGGCTGCGGATCACCATCCGCAAGACCGAGGGGCACCGCACCGGCTTCGCCGGCGCCGGTTTCGCCGAGGTCGAGATCCCCGGCGTCTCGCCGGTCACCCGGCAGCTCCGGCTGCCCGAGGACGCCCGGCAGGTCGCGGCCGACGCGGAGCAGATCTCCCTGCACCGCGGCAGCGACCTCGGCGGCCTCAACCCGGCGGCGGCCGAGACGGGTCTGCAGCGGCGCTTCGAGTCCGGCGCGGGCGAGTACACCGTCACCGGCAGCGCGCTGCCCGTACAGGGGCAGGAACTCGACGCGCTGCTCGACGAGCTGGGCGCGGCGGACGAGGACCGGATCAACGTCACCGCGGGCTCCACGCTGCCGCTGAGCCCGCAGCTCAGCCCGCGCAACCTGGTCGACAAGGACCTGACGACGGCGTGGATCGCGGGCGAGGACCAGTCGCTCACGCTGACCTGGCCGGAGGAGACGGAGATCAGCGAGTTCGTGCTCGCGCCCGCCGGCGGCCTGTCGGCGCGGCCGACCGAGGTCGAGGTGAGCACCCCCACCGGGGCGCAGACCGTGGGCGTGGACGACAACGGCTGGGTGCGGATCCCGCCGGTGACGACCGACCGGATCGACATCAAGGTCACCGAGTCCGAGTCGCTGACGGTGCACAACCCGTTCGCGGACCGCGACGTGCAACTGCCCGTGGGCCTCACCGAGGTCTACGTCCCGGCGCTCGGCGAGGACGCGCAGAAGGACCTGCGCACCGAACCGGTCGACAAGGACGAGCCGTTCGAGCTGGAGTGCGGCCGCGGCCCGACCGTGGCCGTGGACGGGCAGTTGCTCAACACCCGCGCCGAGGGCACGCTGGGCGACCTCGTCGACCGCCGCCCCGTCGGCATCGAGCTGTGCCCCGACGACGGCGAGGCCGCGGGCCCGGTGCAGTTGGAGTCCGGCCGGCACGCCGTCGCCGCCGGTGACGGCGACGCGCTGGCGGTCACCGACCTGACGCTGACCCGCGGCGAGCCGGCCGCGGCGGCCGAGGGCCGCGACGTGGAGGCCACCGACTGGGCGGGCGACGAGCGCTCCGTCACGGTCGGCGAGGGCGAGGACGCCTACCTCACGACGTACGAGAACTACAACGACGGCTGGAAGGCCACGCTCGACGGCGAGGAGCTGGAGTCGGTGCGGCTCGACGGCTGGCAGCAGGGCTTCCTGGTGCCGGCGGACCTGAGCGGCGAGGTGAAGCTGGAGTACAAGCCTGCGGTCTGGTACGACGCCGGGATCTTCGCCGGTGTCGCCGCCGTCCTGGCGCTGCTGGGGCTCGCGTTCGTCCGCGCCGGGCGGCGCGAGGTCGTCGCCGCCGAGCCGGCGCCGCCGGCGCCGGGCTGGGTGCTGGGCGCGCTGGTGCTCACCGCCGTGGTCGCCGTGGTGGCCGGTCCCTATGCCTTGATCGTGCCGGCGCTGGCGCTGCTGGCGCGGACCCGGGCCGGGCTGCTGGCGCCGCTGGCGCTGGTGGCGATGGCCGGCGCGGGTGTTGCGGCGCTGACCGGCGCGGGCGAGGCTGTCCGCATGGACGAGGGGGCCTTCAGCGGGGTGGCGCAGGCGCTCGCCGTGCTGGCGCTGGCCGCGGCGCTGGTCACCGCGGAGCGGCCGGAGCCGGCCGGGGCGGAGACCGGGTACGGCCCGGACACCGACCCGGAGGCGGAGACGGCCGCGTTCCCGGCGTACGGCGCGGGGGTGGCCCGCGCGGGTGCGGCCGGTGCCGCGGGCGGTCCGCCGCCCGGCCCCGGCGGGCCGCCCGGACGTACGGCCGGCGCACCGGCGGGGCACCCGTCCCCGGCCGCGGCGCCGCCGCAGGAGCCGGACCGGCCGACGCAGCGGTTCTGGCGCCGCAGGTCCGCGGGCCACGCCGCAGGCCCGGCCGCGGAGTCCGGCGCCGAGCAGACGCCGCCGCTCGGCACCGGGCGGGCCGGGGCGGGCGACGCCGCGACCCCGCCGCTGGGCACCGCCCAGGACGAGCCGCGCGACGCCTTCGTGCCCAAGCCGCCGATCCCGCTCAGCGGCACGGCCGGCGCGGAGGACGGCGTCCAGGACACCCCGCCCGCGGACGCACCCCCCGCGGACACCCCGCCGGACGGCCGGCGGGGAGAGAACGGCAGTTGAGTGACGGCGGGCGCCCCCCACCCCGGGGCGCCCGCCGCGAAGGAGAGGCGTAGATGACGGTGACGCAGCCCGCCCGGCCCGCCCCGGCGGCGCCCGGGCGGGTCCCGTTCCCCACGGTGGACGAGGTCTCGCTGCACTGCACCGATCCGGTGGAACCGGAGACCGTGCACATCGAGATCCACTTCCCCGGGCGGTTCGAGCCCGAGCGGCTGCGCACCGCGCTCGCCGAGGCCGCGCGCCGGCACCCGCGGTTCCAGCAGCGCAAGGCCGACAGCCGGTGGTGGCACCGTCGTTACCAGTGGCAGGTGACCGCGGAGGCCGACGTCGACCCGGTGACGTTCCGGGCCGCCGGACCCGGCGTGCTGGAGGCGGCGCGCGCGCGGACGCTGACCGACTGCCCGCCGCTGGACGCCGCGCCGCCGGTGCGTATCGAGGCCGTCGAGACCGACGACGGCGGCACGGTGCTGATGGCCACCGTCAACCACACCGCCATGGACGGCCCGTCGTGCCTGCGGGTGCTGGCCACGGCGGCGGAGGTGTACGCGGGCGTCGAGGCCCAGACCGCGCCCTCCTCCGCCGGTACGGCCCCCGGCCGTACGTTCTCCGGCGGTACGGGGGCGAAAGCGGCCCCCGCGACGCCCCCGCCCCCGCCCGCCGCCGCGGGCCGCTCCGGACCCGCCCGCCCCGCCCGCATCGCCGGCGACACGTCGTCCACTGCGTCTTCGGGGGCGCCCGGCACCGGCAACGGCCTGCTGCTCCTCGACCTGCCCGCCCCCCGCCGCACCCCCTACGGCGCCACCGTCAACGACCAGCTCCTCGTCGCCACCTGCCTGACGGCCGCCCGCTGGAACCGGGCGCACGGGGTCCGCAGCGCCCCGGTGCGCATCACCATGCCCGTCGACAACCGCCCGCGGGAGTCGGCGGAGATGCCGATCGGCAACGGCACCCGGCTCACCGAGGTCGGCTTCGGCCCCGGGGAGCGGGCAGACGCGGAGGCGCTGACCGGCGGTGCGGCGCCGGACCCGGCGGCGGTGGAGCGGCTGCTGCGCGCCACCATGGCCCGTACCCAGGCCCTCAAGTCCGAGCCGAGCTACCCGCTGGGGCTCTCCGGCGTGCTGCTCACCGCGCCTGTGCTGCCCGTGGGCGTACGCGGCGCGCTGGCCCGCACGCTGCGCCGCGCCGCCGCGCCGCTGATGTCGACCACCCTGCTGTCCAACCTCGGCCGCATCGTCTACCCGCTGGACTTCGGCGCCGCCGGCCGCCCGACCGCGGTGTGGTTCTCCGCCCCGGCGCGCATGCCGCGCGGCCTCGCGGTCACCGCCGCCTCCACCGCCGGCCGGCTGCACCTGGCCATCCGCTACTCCCGCGCCCTCCTCGACCACGCCGCGGCCGTCCGCATCGGCGAGCTGATGCAGGAGGGCCTCGCGGCCTGTGCGGAGCCGCCGCGATGAGCCCCGCGGCCGGCCTGCGAGGGCGTAGGACGGGTCCCGGTCCGGTGGCCGGACCCGGGGCGGACCGGTGGCGGCGCGGTGCACACCCGGACCCGCCGCCGCAGGCGCGGCGTTCCCGTCGCCGTGCGGCGCACGGGGGCCCCGCATGAGCGGGCCCGGCGCGCGGGGCGCCGCCGAAGCACCCGCCTCGCTGCGGGAGTTCTACGAGAACCCGGCCGTCCCCGTCGCCTCCGGCGACGCCCGCAGCCGGCGGCAGGCGCGGATGCTCGCGGACGCCCTGGGCCCGTTCCGTACCGGCGAGGCGCCCGCGGTCGTCGTGGACGTCGGGTGCGGTGACGGCTCGGCCGCGGCCGTGGCCGCCGGCGTGCTCGACGGGCGCCGCCCCGGCGGGCAGCGCCTCGTCGCCGTCGACTGGTCGCACGACGCCCTGCGCCGCGCCAGGGCCCGTACCCGAGACGCCGCGCCCGGGACCCCGGTGCACGTCGTACGCGGCGGGCTGCCCGACGGCGCCGCGCAGCCCGCGGGGCTGCCGCTGGCCGCCGGCAGCGCGGACGCCGTGCTCTTCAGCGAGGTCGTGGAGCACCTGGTCGACCCGGACGCGGCGCTGGACGAACTGCGCCGCGTACTGCGGCCCGGCGGCCACCTGCTGCTGTCCACCCCCAACCTCGCCGCCTGGTACAACCGCGCGCTGCTGCTGGCCGGCGTGCAGCCGGTGTTCTCCGAGGTGAGCCTGCGCGGCATCCACGGCAGGCCCGGCAACCAGGTCGTCGGCCACCTCCGGCTGTACACGGCCCGCGCACTGCGGGGTTTCCTGGCGGCCTCCGGCTTTACGGTGGAGAAGGTGGCCGGCGCGCCGTACCACGACGTGCCCCGGCCGCTGCGGCCGTTCGACCGCGCCCTGTGCAGGGCGCCGTCGCTGGCTTCGATCCTGCTCGTCCACGCCAGGCGGGAGTAGTCGATGTGGTGGGGGGTTGCGGCGGCGCTGCTGGCGAACGTCTTCATCAGCAGCGGCTTCGTCCTGGAGAAGCGGGCACTGTCGGCCCTGCCGGAGCTGAGCGTGAAGCGGCCGGGCCGCATGGTGCGGGTGCTGGTGTCCAGCCCGCTCTGGCTGGCCGGCTGCCTCAGCCTGGGGCTCGGCTTCGCCGCCCAGGTGCTCTGCTACCGCACGCTGCCGCTGGCCGCCGCGCAGGGGATCCTCGTCTCGGGTCTCGTGCTGCTGATCCTGCTGTCGTCGCGGTTCCTCGGCGAGCGGCTGAGCCCGCGCGAGATCGCCGGGGTGGGTGCGATCCTGCTCTCGCTGGGGATGATCGTGCTGTCCCTGGACAAGGACGCCGACACGGTCAGCACCTCGGCGCCGGCCGGGCGGTTCCTGCTGATCGCGGTGCCGTCGCTGGCCGCGGGGCTGTGGCTGTACCTGGCGGCGGAGCTGCGCGCGAAGCGGCGGCACCGGATCCCGACGACCGGCATCGCGTACGGGGTCGGGGTGGGCTTCCTGTACGGGGTCAGCTCGCTGACGATCAAGGGTGTCTCGGGTCTGGTGTCCGGCTCGGACCTGCTGGGCACCGCGGGCGACCTGCTGACGTCGCCGTACCCGTACACGCTGCTGTTCACCGGGGCGGCGGGGCTGGTCATGTCGCAGGCGGCGCTGCAGCGCTGCCGGGCCTCGCTGATCGTGCCGGTGTGCACGACGGCCAACTGCCTGCACGCCGTCGCCGCGGGCACGTTCGTCTTCGGCGAGCCGCTGCCGGACGACGTGCCGCGGCTGCTGCTGCGGCTGGGCGGGATCGCGCTGGCGGTGTCGGTGCTGCTGGCCCTGCCGCGCCACGACGAGCCGGCGCCCGAGCGGGCTCCCGGCGAGGCGCCCGGTGCCGCGCCCGGTTCCGCGCCCGTACGGGACGCCGAGCCCCGGCCCGTACGCGCCGGGGACCCCGGGCTGCCGCCCGGGTCCGCCGCCGGGCCCGAGCGGGGCCCCACAGCCGTGCCACCCGCCCCCGTCCCGACCCCCGACCGTGGAGGACCCGTCCCATGAACCCCGACGACCCGCTGCTGAAGATCCTCGTCTGCCCGCTCGACAAGGGCCCGCTGACCCTGCTGGACTCGGGCGACGCGCTGTACAACCCGCGGCTGCGGCGCCGCTATCCGGTGCGCGACGGCGTCCCGCAGTTGCTGCCGGCCTCCGGCGAGGCGGTGTCGGACGAGGAGCACGAGCGGATCACGGGCGGTCTGCAGCCCCAGCCGTAGGCCCTACTCCGCCGGTCCCTTGCGGAGGCGTACGCCCTTGTCCCGCAGCCACGGCTCCGGGTCGATGCCCGAGCCGAACTGCGGGGTCACCCGCACCTCGAAGTGCAGGTGCGGGCCCGTGGAGTTCCCGGTGGTGCCCGCGCGGCCGAGGGGCTGGCCGGGGAAGACCCGTGCGCCGGGCTTGGCGCGGACCTCGGAGAGGTGGGCGTAGAAGGTGTAGTAGCCGTCGTCGTGCAGGACGGTGACGGAGTTGCCGAAGGCGTCGTCGCAGCCGATCTCGTACACCAGTCCGTAGCCGACGCTGCCCACGGGCCGGCCCTCGGGGACGGCGAAGTCCAGGCCCGTGTGGCGGGAGGACCACATCCCGCCGTCCTGGGCGAAGCGCGCGGAGAGGGTGTAACGGCCCACCGGCGCCGTCCACTTGCGGCCCCCGAGGGCCTTGCCGTCCGTGCTCAGCGTCACGGACCGGGAGCGCTCGGCGCGCGGGCAGTCGGAGCCGCGCGAGCGGGCGGTCTGCCCGCTCTGCAGCCGCTCCAGCCGGCGCTGGGCGCGCGCCAGCTTGGTCTCGATGAGCCGCTTCACCCGCGCCTGCGTGCGCAGTTCGGCGCGGAGGTCGGCGAGCGCGACGGCCTGGCGCTCCCGTTCTGCCGCGAGCCGCCGCTCGGCCCGCTCGGCGCGGTGGTAGAGGCCGGCCGCGGCCTGCTCGCCCTTGTCGAGCAGGAAGACCTTGTCGAGCAGGTCCTCGGGGGAGCGCGAGGTGAGCAGTTCGGCGGTGGGGCCGAGGCCGCCGGACTGGTACTGGCGGGCGGCGAGCTGCCCGATCCGGCCGCGGAGCACGACGAGCCTGCGGTGCTGGGCGCGTACGGCCCGCTGGAGCTCGGCGATCTTCACGCGCTGCGCGGCGGACGCCCGGCGGGCGGCCTCGTAGCGCTCGGTCGCCGCGGCGGCGTCCCGGAACAGCCGGTCGACCGTACCGAGCACCGCCCGCACGCCGGTCTTGCCGTCCGTGCCCGGGTCGGGGCGGGCGGCGGTGTGCACGGTGCCGCCGGCGGGGACGGCCAGGGCGACGCACAGGGCCGTGGCCGCTCCTGTTTGTGTGATAATTCGTCGCATCGGTCGAAATTACGTCGTTATCGCGCGCTGTTGCGAAGGAAACGCGGGAGCGCCGGTGTATATCGCCCGTCCGGCGCAGCCGTCCGCGCCCCCGCGCTCCCCCGGCCGCGGTACGCCGCACCCCGCCGGCCGGGCGCGTGGGCGCGCCGGCGGGCGGGGTGCGGGTCGGGGTCTACTTCACCGAGCCGGCCGTCAGACCCGAGACGACGTGCCGCTCGATGAAGGCGAAGAGCACGACGACCGGGAGGATGGCGACGACCGACGCCGCGAAGAGGTAGTTCCACTCCACGGTGTAGTTGCCGATGAAGTTGTTGATGCCGACGGTCAGCGGCTGCTTCTCCGGCTCGGTCATCAGCGTCAGGCCCATCACGAACTCGTTCCAGGTCGAGATGAACGTGAAGATGAGCGCCGTGACCACGCCGGGCATGGCCAGCGGCAGCGTCACCCGGAACAGCGCGCCGAACCGCCCGGTGCCGTCGACCATCGCCGCCTCCTCCAGCTCCGCCGGGATGGAGGAGATGTAGGCGGTGAGGATCCAGATCGCGAAGGCGAGGTTGAACGCGCCGTTGGCCAGGATCAGCGTCCACACCGAGTTCAGCATGTCGAGCTGGTGGAACTCGCGGTAGAGGCCGATGAGCAGCGCGGTGGGCTGGAACATCTGGGTGACCAGCACCAGCAGCAGGAACGCCTTGCGCCCGCGGTAGCGCACGCGCGCCGTGTAGTACGCGGCCGGCAGCGACACCAGCAGCACGAGCAGCGTGGCGCCGCCCGCGATCAGCAGGGTGACCTGGAGGTTGTCGCCGAGCGTGGACTCCTCCCAGACGTCGACCAGGTTCTTCCACTCGAACGACGTGGGCAGGTACGTGCGGTCGCGCAGCTCGTTCGCCGGCCGCAGCGCGGTGATGATCATCTCCACGTACGGCGCGATGAAGATGACCGCGAGCATCCAGGCGCTCGCGGCGATGACGAGGGTGCGCGGGCCGTACTTGCGCGCCTTGGGGGCGCCCTTGCCGCCCTTGCCGGCGCCGCCGGCCCTGCCGCCTGTGCCGCCGGCTTCCGCGGCGACGGCTTCCCCGGGTGTGCCTGAGGGCGCGGAGACCTTCATGCGTCCTCCTTGTTCCAGCGGCTGACCTTGAGGAAGATCAGGACGAGTAGGACGACCATCGCGAAGTTGACGACGGACATCGCGGCGGACTCGCCGATGTCGGTGTCCTTCAACTGGTACATGAACACCGTGGTCGTGGCGGTGTCGCTGCCGGGGCCGCCCTTGGTCATGGCCCAGATGACCGGGAACGAGTTGAAGACGTTGATGAGGTTGATGACGAAGCCGACGAGGAACGCCGGCCGCAGCAGCGGCACGGTCACGCGCCAGTAGGTCTGGCGGGGGTTGGCGCCGTCGATGCGGGCGGCCTCGTACACCTCGTGCGGGATGGTCTGCAACCCGGCGAGCAGCGTGTAGGTGGTGAACGGCAGCGAGACGAAGACCGCGACGAACATCATCCACGGCCAGGCGGTCGCCGGGTCGCCCAGCCAGTCCTTCGGCCCGTCGATCAGACCGATGTCGGTCATCAGGGTGTTGAGCACGCCGGCGGTCTGGTCGAGCATCCAGCGGAAGCCGATGGCGGTCATCAGCACCGAGGCGGCCCACGGCGCGATGAGCGCCCAGCGGGTGACGGTGCGGCCCGGGAAGGGCTTGTTGAACAACTGGGCCAGGCCGAGCGAGAGCAGCATGGTGACGCCGACGACGGCGACGGTCCATACCACTGTCATCGTCAGCACGCTGCCGAAGCCGGACTCGTCGAAGAGCTGGCGGTACTTCTCGGTGCCGGCCGAGCCGCGGACGAATCCGCTGATGCTGACGTTGAGGAACGAGGTGCGGATCAGTTCGTAGATGGGCCAGAGGACCACCACGACGATCAGCAGGATGGCGGGGGCGATCCAGGGCAGCGGGCCGAGCCGGGCGAGGCCGCCGCGACGGCGGCGCTGCGGCCCGGTCTTCCGCCCGCCGGGCCCGGGGCCGGTATCGGCCGCGGGCTCCTTGACCGTGACGGGCACGGGGGGCTCCTTGCGGGTACGGCGGCCCGGGGACCGCACGGGGACTACGGGGGCGCGGCGGCGCGTCGTACGCGCGCTCGCGCGAGGGGTGCCGGGGTGACGGCGCCGGGGGCGGGCCGCCGCGCGGCTCAAGGCGCGGCGGCCCGGCCCGGTACGGTCACCGAGGGGTGTTCAGCACCCGTGCCGGGTCACTCGCCCATGTCGGCTGCGGTGTCCTCGGCCTTCTGCTGCAGTTCGCCCAGCACGTCGCCCGGGTCGTCGGACACGGCCTTGCCGCCCGACTTCTTGATCTCGGCGGAGACCACGTCCCAGCTCGTGTTGCCCAGCGGGTAGAACTCGGCGGCCGGCAGCACCTCGAAGAAGGGTTCCAGGTCCTTGTGCTTGCCGCTCGACTGCATCTCCTCAAGGGTGTCCGTGGTCACCGGCATGAGGTTGTACATCTCGTCGAACTTGAGCGTGTTCTCCTTGGCGTACGCGAAGTCCAGGAACTTCTTGATCTCTTCCTGCTTGCCGCCGTCCTTGAACGCCATCATCCAGTCGGCGACGCCGAGGGTGGAGTCCAGCGGGCCGTCCTTGCCGGGGATCGGGGCCACGTCGTAGTCGACGCCGCCGTCCTTGGCCATCTGGATCAGCGTCGGGTGGCCGTTGAGCATGCCCACCTTGCCGGCGGCGAAGTCGGCGAAGGCCGTCTTGCGGTCGGTGGTGGCGGGGTTCTCGTAGGTCAGACCGGGGCCGACGAGGTTCTCCTGCAGCCAGTCGAACGTCTCCACGTTCTGCTTGCTGTCGATGGTGTAGTTGCCCTCGGCGTCGGTGTAACCGCCGCCGTTGCCCAGCTCCCACATCATCGTCTCGCCCTGGGTCTCCTCCGGGCCGAGCGGCAGCGCGTAGGGGATCTCCGCGGCGTTCTCGTCCTTGATCTTCTCCGCCGCGGCGGCGACGTCGTCCCAGGTCTGCGGGACCTCCACGCCGGCCTTGTCGAGGACTTCCTTGTTGTAGAACATCAGCCGCGCCGAGGAGACGAACGGGATGCCGTACTGGGTGCCGTCGACCTCGCCCGCCTTGGCGAAGGACTCGATGAGGTTCGACTTCGTCTTCGGCGAGAGCACCTCGTCGGCCTCGTACAGCAGGTCGTCGGCGACCTTGTCCGCGTAACCGCCGGTCTGCAGGATGTCCGGGACGTTCCCGCCCTGGATCATCGTCTTGACCTTGGCGTCGATGTCGTTCCAGTTGATGACCTGGACGTCGACCTTGATGTCCTTGTTCTTCGCCTCGAAGCGCTTGACGACGTCGTCCCAGTAGACCTTGGACGCGTTCGAGGCCTTGTCCCCGTAGTCGGCCGCCACCAGCTTGAGGGTGGTCGTCCCGTCCGAGCTACCCCCGTCATCACCGCATGCCGCAAGCCCCAGCACCAGCGCAGAGGCCGCTGCGCCGGCACTGATCAACCGTACTGTCCTCACTGTTGAACCCCTTTGTCCTCGGCGCTGGTTTAACGACCAGATGAAGATCATCCAGCGTGCGCTGGGCGTCAGCCTACCGAGGGGCGCCTCTCGCGAACAGGTCTAGGCCACTGCCGTGACCTGCCTGCAATCAGGCGCTTCCGACTGCTTCCGTTCAGCATTTTCCGGCTACGCACAGTAGTCGTCGGGGTGGGCCGGGCAGCGGTGTTCCGGGGGCGGCCGACGGGGGACGCGGGAGTGGTGGTGGCCGAAACCGACGGTGCCGCCGACGGGCTCAGGGCCTCGCCGGACCTACGTACGGTGACGACAACGGGCGACGGAGGGGGAAGGTGGACGAGACCACCGGCGACACCGTCGCGCCGGGGGTCCGGGGGCGCAGCCCCCGGAAAAACCCTCCTCTACCCCGCCGCCCCCGGCGGAGCCGCTCACCGGTCCAGGGGTGCGCCCACGTCCCACAGGTGGTGGACCACGTCGTGCACGAAGTAGCGCGCGAACGTGTCGATCGTGAACGCCGCGCCGTCGCTGCGGAACCCCGTCCGCCCCCACTCCCCCTCGCCGACCTCGTCCAGGTGCTCCGCCAGCGTCTCCCCCCACGCCGACAACTCCGCGGCCACCCGCAGCGGGTCCTGCTCCCCGTACCGGGACTCGACCGCCGTCTCGTCCTGCGGCCAGTCGGCGAAGTGCGGGCCGTCCTCGGTGAGCATCAGCCGCAGCCGCTCGTCGTACAGCCGGAACACGTCGCGCACGTGGCACGCGTACTCCAGCGCCGACCACACGTCCGGCCGGGGCCGCGCCCGCAGCCGCGCCGGCTCGTCGGCCAGGACCTGCACCCAGCGCACGGCGCACTGCCGGGTCAGCGCGGGGACGTCCTGCGCCCGGATCTCCGCCGCCGCGAAGCCGCACTCGGGGCACGGCCGGTCGAGGACCCAGGTCCAGTCCTTGGTGTCCGGTGTGATCATGTCTCCCAGTCTCCCCGCGGAAGACTGTGCAGCACCAGCGAGAATTCGTTGAAGGGATCGGTAAGCGATCCTTAATCGACGGCCCACCGCTGCACCAGCCCCCACGCGAACTCGGCCGTGCACGCCCGCGGTTCACCGGGCGCGCCCGGCGCCTCCCGCGCGGTGAAGGCCAGCGCGAAGCGATGCGTGGCGGAAGCCTCGCGGGGCCGCGCGGGCGGGAACGCACGCGCGACCTCGTCGACGGTGCAGCCCCACGGCGCGAGATCGGCGAGCGTACGAAGCGCGGGGCCTGCCGCGTCCGGGGCCCGGACGAGCCACGCGTTCAGCGCGACCCCGCCCACGCCGCAGGTCGCCTCGAACCGCAGGTCCGGCCAGAGCGGTACGCGCCACACGTGCACGTCCACCGTCATGTCGCCGTGCGCGCGCCGCGTCTCGGACACGGCGGGCCCGAGCAGCGCGGCGAAGTCCCGGGCCCGCGCGGCGCCGGGCTCCCGGCCGCCGCGGGCGCGGAGCCGGCCCTGCCAGCGGCGGTTGGCCTCCCGCATCGCGGAGCGCGGCACGCCGAGGGCGCGCAGGGCGTCGGCGACGAGCTCCGGCTGGAAGTCCTGCATGCGGCGCAGCAGGACGAGCTGGAACTGGACGGGGCCGGGCGGCAGGACGGAGTCGTCGTACAGCAGGGAGGACACGGTGCCCATGATTCCCTCCGATGAGTTCGGGCGGCCCGCGCAGTCCACAAACACGACGGCAGCGACGACTTGCGGACAGGATCTGACCGCAACACTTCGTACCGTCGGGGCACGGCTCGACCACCGGAGGGGACATGAACGGCATGAACGGCCTCGCGGCAGCACTGGTGCTGGCCCTCGCGTCCGCCGCGGCGTACGCGGGGGCGGCCGTGCTCCAGGAGCGGGTCGCGGGTGCGGGCCGGGAGACGGACGCGGGGGTGTGGGCGGCGCTCACGCGGGGCTCGTGGTGGCTGTCGGTCGGGCTCAACGTCGCGGGCGCCGCGCTGCACGTGCTCGCGCTGCGGTACGGGCCGCTCACCCTGATACAGCCGCTCGGCGCCCTCACCCTGGTCCTCGCGCTGCCGCTGCAGGCGGCCTGCACCGGGCGCCGGGTCGGGGCGGTGCGGTGGCGGGGCGCGGCGCTGACGCTGGCGGGCCTGGCGGGGGTGCTGCCGCTGGTCCGGGGCGGCGGGCACGTCGAGGCGCTGACCCCGGCGCAGGTCCTCGGCACGGTCGCGGCCACCGCCGCGGCGCTGGCCGTGCTCGGCGCGGCGGCGCGCGGTGCGGGCCCGCGGGCGGCCGGCCTCGCGTACGCCACGGCCGCGGGCATCGCCTTCGGCGCCGGCTCGGTGCTGACCCAGACGGTCGCGGTACGCCCCGGCCCCGACGCCTTCACGATCCTGACGGGCCTGGCGGTGGCGGCGCTGGCCCCGGCGGGCCTGATGCTCTCGCAGGCGGCCTACCGCGGCGGCCTGGGCGCCCCGCTGGCCACGGCGACACTGGTCAACCCGGCGGTCTGCGCGGCGGTGGGCCTCACGCTGCTGGGCGAACACCTGGCCGGCGGCGCGCTGGGCGCGGCGGTGGCCCTGACGGCAACGGCCCTGGCCGCCCGTGGCGTCGTCCTGCTGTCGCGCCCCGACCGGGCAGCCACGCAGCGGCAGGCCGCCAAGGCGGCGGACGCTCCCGTCGGTTGGCCGCGGAATCCCGCACCGCGCCCGTCCGAAACCTTCAGCCTGGCCCGCTGACCCGCCCCGCGCGGCGCTGCCCGCGGCGGTCCGGCCGGGAGGCCGAACGTAAGACAGGTAGCGGTTCCAGCGTCGTGGGCGCGGCCGTGGGGCGCCCGGACCGGCCCGCGCCTCACCCCGCTGAGCCCCCGGCCCGGCTCTCCGACCCGGCGGTGCACAGCCGCCCGCGCGCCGGCCCGCCCTTCCCGCCGCGCACCCGGACCCGGCGGGATCCGCCCGCCGGACCGCCGGCCGCTAGCCCGCCGCCACCAGGACGATCTTGCCGCGCAAGTGGCCCCCCTCGCTCTCCCGGTGTGCGTCCGCCGCCTCCGCCAGGGGCAGCGCCCGCCACACGGGCAGGTGCAGCCTGCCGTCGCGGTACAGCGCCAACGCCCGTTCGATCCCCGCCACATGCTGGTCCTCGCCGTCCGCCTGGCTGGAGAACCGCGCGCCGACGGCCTGCGCACCCGCCGCGTCCGCGATCGACAGGACCCGTGACGCGCCGCCCGCCAGGTCCACCGACTCCGGCAGCACGCCCCGGCCCGCGGCGTCCAGGACCGCGTTGACGTCCGGCGCCAGCTCCCGTACGCGCGCGCCCACGCCCTCCCCGTACGCGACCGGCTCCGCGCCCAGCGAGCGCAGGTAGTCGTGGTTGCCGGGGCTCGCGGTACCGATCACCCGCACCCCCGCGGAGACCGCGAACTGCACCGCCAGGCTGCCCACCCCGCCCGCCGCGCCGTGCACGAGCAGCGTGTCGTCCTTGGCCACGCCCAGCGCCGTCAGCGTGCGGTACGCGGTCTCCGACGCCGTCGGCAGGCCGCCGGCCAGCTCCCACGGCAGCCCCGGCGGCTTGGCGACGAGCCGGTCCGCGCGGGCCAGCGTCTGCACCGCGTACCCGGCGCTCACCGGCCCCAGCACCTCGTCGCCCACCCGCCACGGGTCCGCGTCCGGGCCGACGGACTCCACGATGCCCGCGGCCTCCAGCCCCGGGACGTGCGGGAGGCTCAGCGGCCGGACGGCGGCCATCCGCCCGCTGCGCAGCTTCCAGTCCATCGGGTTGACGCCCGCGCACCGGACGCGGACACGCACCTGGCCGGCGGCCGGCGCCGGCACGTCGACGTCGATGCGGCGCAGCACCTCGGCTCCGCCGTATGCGGAGAATCCCATGGCGAACACCACGGGCCATCACCTTCCTTCGGGACCGTGGACACCGAACGGACCGACTATCCCACCGAGGTGCGCGCACCGGCGCGGTTTCGATCCCGTGGCGAACGGACGTTTCAGCCCGGGCGCCGGTTGGAACACCCTCGAAACGCCTGATGGGGGGCGGTGTGTGCCACCGCCCCCCACCGGGACCCGCGTCAGCTCAGCCGACCGTATACGTCACAGCGGCTTGATCCGGATGTCGCGGTACGAGACCACGTCCGTGGTGCCGTGCACCTGGAGGCCGAGGTAGCCCTTGGCGTGCTGCCGGCCGTCCGTGCCCGGGTCGTCCGCGCGCGGGGGCGAGAAGAGCTGGCCCGGGGCGTTCTCGAACTCGTTGATGAGCACGCCGTTGCGATAGACCTCGTAGTGCTGGTCCACCACCCGGATCTCGTAGTCGTTCCACGTGCCCTTCGGCGTCACCCCGGCCGAGCCGTGGTTCACCAGGTCGAAGCCGTAGACCGAGCCCGTCTTGTACTGGTCGCCGGCCTCCGAGTCGAAGACCTGCACCTCGTGCCCGTACTTGATCGCCACCCACTCGGGCCGCGACTCGTCCGGGTGGTCGCGCACGTCCGGGAAGCGGACGAAGACGCCGGAGTTGGCGCGCCCGTCACCCGGCGCGTCGTCGCGCCACTGCAGCTTGAGCGAGAAGTCCTCGTACTGGGCCTCGGGGTACCACAGCATGCCCAGCCCGCCGACCGTCGTCCCGCTGGTCATCGAGCCGTCCTCGTTGAGGTGGAAGCTGCCGCCGCCGACGTGGTCCCACTTGGAGAAGGAGTTCTCGGTGCCGGTGAAGATCGGCGTGTAGCCGTCGTTCTGGCCAGGCTTGCCGATCCCGGACGCCTTGGCCGTCACGCGGAGCGCCTGGCGCTCCTCGCCGTCGATCACGGCGTCCGCGTACAGCTCGTCGGTGGTCTCCCGGATGTGGGTCATGAACGCCCGGTGCGTCTTCCACGCCTTCTCGTCCTCGATCACCTCGTTGATCGTGCAGCCGCTCGCGGTGACGCGGTTGGGCACGTGGGTGTCGTACTCGCCGATGAAGACGATCGGACGGGAGTCCAGCTCCGGGCAGTCCGGGTCGGGGTTGGGGTACTTCTCGACGACCGTGAAGGTGACCGTCCCGACCTCGGAGGAGTTGCCCGCCTTGTCGGTGGCCCGGTAGCTGACCGTGTGCTCGCCGAGGGTCTGGACGTGCAGCATGTCGGTGTACCTCTGGAAGGCGCCGCCGCCCAGCGAGTACTCGACCCTGTCCAGACCGGAGCCGCCGGTGTCGGCCCCCGTCAGCGTGACCATGGCCATGTCCACGTACGCGCCGTCCTCGTTCTGCTCACCGCTGAGCGAAGCGGTGACCGTGGGCGGCGTCGTGTCGTCCGCCTCGACGACCGTGAAGGTCACGGACTTCTCCTCGGCGGTGTTTCCCGCCTTGTCCGTGGCGCGGTATCTGACGGTGTGCTCGCCCGGGGTGTTGACCACCACGGGCGCCTCGTACGCGGTCCAGTCCGTGGCACCGTCGACGGCGTAGTCGATGCGGTCGACCCCCGACATGTCGTCGGTGGCGGACAGCTCGACCGTCCCGCTGCCCAGGTACGCGCCGTTCGCGTCCTGCTCGCCGGTGACCTCGGCCGCCGTCTCGGGCGCCGTGGTGTCCTCACCGCCGCCGTCCGTGACGATCAGCTCGCCGGCCATCGAGAGGTGGCCGGGAATGGCGCAGTAGTAGCGGTACTTGCCCGGCTTCAGGTCGACCGTCGCCGTCCACTTGCCGCCGTTCTGGTCGTTCGGCGACGCCTGGAGGTTGAGGCTGACGTCGTGGTTGTACCCCGCGGTGGAGGTGTCGAAGGTCAGCGTGTGCACCATGCCGGTGGTGTTGCCGGTGGCGGCGCTGTTCTCGAAGACGATGGTCGTCTCCCCGGCCACCGCCGTCGTGGGCGCGGACGTGTACTCGGTGATGCTGTCGCCCGCGGTCCAGGTCAGCGTCTGCGCCGCCCTGGCCTCGTCGGGCGCCGCCGCGTCCGCGGCGGGCAGCCCGCCCGGCACGAGCAGTGCCAGGCAGACCGCCACCAGAGTGATCAGCGCCCGCCGCGGTCCCCCCGCGGTCAGAGCTCCGGATCTCATCGACTCCCCTTCGTGATCAGGTCTTCGGGCAGGGGCGTCGCCGGCCCGCCCTTGTACGTCACTCGCCACAGGGCGGACGCCGAGTCGGCGTTGAAGAAGCCGCGGCCGTAGTCGAGCACGTAGAGCGCGCCGTCCGGGCCGAACTTCCAGTCCATCAGGTTGCGGATGCCGCCGTCGCCCACCGGGATGATCTTGTCAAGCGACTCGGCGTGCACGGGCAGCCCGCCGTTACCGGCGTTGGCCGGGTCCATGACCACGGCGTGCCGCGGCTGGTCCTGGTCGTAGAAGTCGCCGACGAACCACTTGTCGCTCCAGTACTCCGGCCACTTGACCGTGCTGTCGGAGTCGGCGTCGTAGCGGTACACGGGGCCCGTCATGGCCGCCTGGCCGCCGCCCTTGAGCCAGGGCAGCCGGTACTGCGCCTCGCCGACGTTGTAGCTGGGCACCCCGTCCGCGTTGCGCGGGTAGTCGGGGCCGCCGCCCTGGGGCGAGTACCAGATGTTGTTGTCACGGGCCGGCGGGATGTCCGTCAGGCCGTCGTTGTTGGGCGAGGTGTTCTTGAGGTTGTCGCAGTCGTACCAGTCGAGCGGCTGCGTCGGGTCGGGCAGGTTGCGGTCGCGGTACGGCTGCGAGTTGCCCATGCAGTACGGCCAGCCCTGGTTGCCCGCGCTGGTGATGACGGCGAACGTGTCGTACTTCGCCGGGCCCCAGGTGGTGCTGGGCGAGCCGGCGTCGGGGCCGACCCAGCCGGCGTAGAGCCGGTCCTGCGCGTCGATCTCGATGCGGGACGGGTTGCGTACGCCCATCACGTAGATCTCGGGCCTGGCCTGGTCGCCGTCGCCCTCGTCGCCGGTGAAGAGGTTGCCCTCGGGGATGGTGTACGTGCCGTCGGCCTCGGGGTGGATCCGCAGGATCTTGCCGTTGAGGTTGTTGGTGTTGCCCGCGGTGCGGCGCGCGTCGGCGAAGGACACGCCGCCGAAGTTCGGCTCCGGGTTGTTGCCGGAGTAGCCGTCGCTGAACCGCGAGGAGTTGGTGTCACCGGTGGCGATGTACAGGTTGCCCTTGGAGTCCCACTCCATGTCGCCGCCCGCGTGGCAGCAACTGTGCACCTGGACGGGCCAGGACAGCAGCACCTTCTCGGAGGCGGTGTCGAGCTTCTGGGTCGCCTGGTCGATGGTGAACCGGGAGACCCGCCGCTCGGCCATGTGCGCGGCGCGGTCGACGCCGGCGTGCGGCGTGTAGTGCAGGTACACGTAGCCGTTGGTGGCGAAGTCCTGGTCGAGCGCGATGCCGAGCAGGCCCTCCTCGACCTTGACCAGCTCGTCGCCGCCGCCCTTGTTGCCGAAGACGTCGAGCGTCCCGACCGCGGTCACCTGCTCGGTCTCCGGGTCCCACATGTGGACCGTGCCGGGGCCCTTGCCGATCTCGGCGCTGTTCCAGTCGACGTCGACGGGGGCGCCGGACCACCGGCCGCCGCGGCCGATGTAGTAGACCTTGCCGTCGTCGGCGATGTCGATGCCGTGCGGCTCGCCGATCTGGTCGAGCTGGTTCGGCTGGTTCGGCTGGGTCAGCCGCGTCGCCTCGTAGTTGGCGGTGATGCTCGCCTGGCAGTCGGCCTGCGCCTGGCGGGTGGTCCACAGCAGGGCGCCGCGCAGGTGCGAGCGGAAGTTCTCCTCCGCGAAGCCGGCGGCGGTGCCTCCCATGCCGGTGTAGAACGAACGCCCGCCCTCGTAGTCGCGGCACCAGGAGATCGGGTGGTCCCAGCCGTTGGCCGTCGAGCCCGGATCGTACGTCCTCTCCCGGACCCGCGCGACGGTGTGGACGCTGCCGGAGGGGTTGGTCTCCCAGTTGGTCCACACGTCGCTGCGCGACCACTCCAGCGGCAGGTCCTTGGTGGCCGGGTTCAGCCGGTCGCCGACCTCGACGACGGCCTCCTGCGCGCCGCCCGGGGTGCCGGCGGGGCGGCTGCCGATCAGGCCCGTGAACCAGTCGGACTCCGGCTCGGACCGGGCCGCGTCATGGATCCCGAGGAACCCGCCGCCCGCCTCGACGAAGCGCTGGAACGACTGCTCCTGCACGGTGTTGAGCCGGTCGCTGCCCGGTGACAGGAAGACGACCGCGTTGTACTTTGCCAGATTCTTGTCGGTGAACGCCGTGACCTCGTCGGTCGCGGTCACCGTGAACGTCTCCGGTCCCTGGGCACCGATCGCCTCGATGGCCTCGATGCCCGCCTGGGTCACGGCATGCTGATCGCCGTCGACCCGGTGGAACACGAGCACCGAAGCGGCCGCGCTGCCCGGCGGTTTGCCGGCCGCGAGCGGTCCGCCGTCCGACGGCCCCGCCACGGCCTGCGCTCCTGCCAGGAGCGTTGCCGTCATTGCCACGGCCGATGCGCCGGCCGCCCAGCTCAGGGCGTTTCCCCTGCGTCGCATGGTCCTCCCACCTCGTCCCGGGATGCTGCGGGATAGCTGCGCCGCCGTAGGAAGTTAGACCTCTTTTGGCGAACTGCCAATGCCTACAGCCGGATTCGGTTCGAACTTTGTCCTGAGGATGGGCAAAGACCTGGCAAGCCCTTACCATGAGCGGCTGTCAGGGACGAGTCACAAACGCGCGAGAAGGCGGGGGCCACCATGCCGCGCAATGTCTTTACCAGAAGGTCCTTCACGAGCGGTGCGGCCGCGGCCGCACTGGCGACCCCGGTCGCCCTGTCCACCTCGGGAGCGACGGTCACCGGGTCGAGCGACGAACCGCGACCCCAGCCTCTCGGCGAGATCAAACGGATCACGCTGTACATCGACGCCATGCCCGACGGCCAGCTCGGCTACGGTCTCGAACCGGGCAAGCCCTCCATCCCCGGCCCGCTGCTGGAGATGTACGAGGGCGACAGCATGATGATCAAGGTGGTCAACAACCTCGACATCGAGGCCAGCCTGCACGTCCACGGCGTCGACTACGACATCGACAACGACGGCACGCCGATGACGAACAGCGCGGTGCCGCCGGGCGGTTCGCGCAACTACGTCTGGCACTCGCACACCGCCGGCACCCGCCGCGACGGCACCATCCAGCCGGGCAGCGCGGGCTACTGGCACTACCACGACCACGCGGTCGGCACCCCGCACGGGTCCGGCGGCGTCAAGCGCGGGCTGTACGGCGGGCTGATCGTCCGCCGGCGCGGCGACAAGCTGCCCGACAAGCAGTTCGTCATCGTCTTCAACGACAACACCATCAACAACGTCGCCGGCCACGGGCCCGACTTCACCGCCACCCTCGGCGAGCGGTGCGAGGTCCTCATGATCACGCACGGCGAGTTCTACCACACGTTCCATCTACACGGTCACCGCTGGGCGGACAACCGCACGGGCATGCTGACGAGCGTGGACGACCCGACTCCCGTCATCGACAACAAGATCGTCGGGCCGGGCGACTCGTTCGGCTTCCAGTTCGTCGCGGGCGAACTGGTCGGCTCCGGGCGGTGGATGTACCACTGCCACGTCCAGAGCCACGCGGACATGGGTGTGGCGGGGCTGCTGGTGGTGACGAACCCCAACGGCACGGTGGCCGGAAAGCACAACGCGGAGGCGATGAAGCCGACCCGCGAGACTCCGGCCCACGGAAGCCACGACACGACCTGAGCCGCGAGACCGGCCGGCGGCCCCGCTGGGTGGGGCCGCCGGCTTTCGCATGCCCGGAAGCGGAGCACCTGACCGCGGCGGCGGGGCACCGCGGACGGCGTGCCGTCCCGGCGCCGTGTCCCGCTGTTCGCCGCGGGATTGCCTCCGCGCCACGTACGGGCAGGATGCCCTCGCCATCATCGGGCGCGCCGGCCGGGCGCCGCGCGGGACCACCCCGCCGGCCGGGCCGGCCCGCGAGGAAAGGGATCCACATGAGGTACGTCAGAGCGCTCGGCGTCACCGCCGTGGCCGCGGCCCTGCTCGGCACCGTCGCCGCCTCCGCGGCCCCCGCGGCGCGGCCCGGCGGCGACCACCGGCCCGAGCGCGACGCCCGGGTCGTCGAGGCCGTCGCCGAGCTGGACCGCAACAGCACGTGGGAGCTGGTCGAGAAGCTGCCGCTTGACTTCGAGACGTACCACCCGCAGGGGCTGACCCGCGTCGGCGACCGGCTGTTCCTCTCCAGCGTCGAGGTCATCGAGCCGCCCGTGCGCTACCCCGAGCCCGTCGACGGCTACGACCGCAGCCCGGGCCGCGGCGTCGGCCACCTCTTCGTCCTGGACCTGAAGGGCCGGCTGCTGGAGGACATCACGCTGGGCGAGGGCGACATGTACCACCCCGGCGGCATCGACACCGACGGCCGCTCGGTGTGGGTCCCGGTCGCGGAGTACCGGCCGAACAGCGCGGCCGTCGTCTACCGCGTCGACGTCCGCACGCTGAAGGTGAGCGAGGAGTTCCGGGTCGACGACCACGTCGGCGGCGTGGTGCCCGAGCCGCGCACCGGCAGGATCCACGGCGTCTCGTGGGGCTCGCGGACCCTCTACACCTGGGACCGGCACGGCCGCCAGGTGCAACGACAGGCGAACCAGAGCCACTTCGTCGACTACCAGGACTGCGCGTACGCGGACTCCCGCAAGATGCTGTGCACCGGCATCACCGGCTTCAAGAACGCCTCCGGCGCCGACTTCGAGCTCGGCGGCATCGCGACCATCGACCTGCGCACGTTCGACATCGAGCACGAGGTGCCGGTGCAGCTCTGGTCGACCGGCGGACACGTCGCGACCCGCAACCCCGTGCTGCTGGAGGCGCTGCGCGGCGACGGCCTGCGCATGTGGGCGGCCCCGGACGACGGCACCTCCCCCGCGGGCACGGAGCTGCTCATATACGAGACCAGCCCCGCGAGCTGACGCCGGGATGCCGGGCACCACGCCCCTCCCGGAAGATCCCGGACGACCCAGGGGGCCTGCGCGGCCGGCCGCACCCGCGCCGGCTACGCCGCCGCCGTCGCCCTTGTCGCCGGCGAAGCCGTCTTCACCCGCGGCATCCTCACCTGCTCCGCCGCGGCCCGGTCAGGCGAGGGTGCGCAGGAGCGCTTCGAGGTTGTCGAACGAGGTGCTCCAGGTGGCGCGGGCCGTGGGGCGGCGGTCGGGTGGGTAGGGGCGGGTGAACGTCAGGCGGGTGCCGGGCGGGGCGGGGGCCAGGTGGACGCGGGTGGTGACCGGGGCGGGGGTCCCGTGCTCCGGCATGGGGGCGGAGGTGAGGACGAGGAGGCGGGGGACGGCGAGTTCGGTGATGTGGCTGCGGAGCCAGTGGCGGGTGCCGTCGGAGGTGCCGGAGGTGCCGGCGGACTCGGCTGATTCGGCGGACTCCACCAGGCAGTAGTCGAAGCGCCCGCCGACGCGCGGTTCCACGGTGACGGTGTCGCGCGGGACGGTGTAGCCCCGTGGCCCGATCCACCGCGCCAGCAGGTCCGCGTCGGTCCACGCCCGGTGGACCAGCGGCGGCGGCGCGGGCAGGTCCCGGACGACGAGCGGCGCGGTGGAGTCGGCGGGTGGTGCGGTCACGGTGCCTCCGCTGGGTGGCCGGCAGACTTGCTCTCCGGATGCAACCGGCGCGGCGCGGTGAGGCTTCCCCGGGACGGGTTCCCGGGTCGGATCAGTCGGGGGGCTCCGGTGGGCTCGGGGGTTCGCCTTCCGGCTTGCCGGCCAGACGTTTGGCGATGCGCTCGCGCATCCCGGGCATGCCGAAGCCGCGCGGGTCTATCTTCTCGTTCGTCCACTCCTTGTGCCCTATCACCGACTTCGCCTGCCATCCGTGCGCCCGGCACAGCGCCGCCGAGGCCCGCTCGGCGGCCTCCAACTGCACGTCGGGCCACGGGTCCTCGCCGTTGCCGCGGTTGATGCACTCGAAGCCGTAGAACCGGGCGTTACCGTCCGTGTTCTGCTCGTTGGGCGACGGCGGCCGTTCGCCGAACCGCTCGGCGATCACCGCGCGCAGCACCTCGTCGTCGCCCAGCCCGGCGTGGTTCGTCCGGCCGTGGCCGACGAGGTGGACCCGGCCCCGCTTGTCGATGACGCCGTGGCAGAGCGGTCCTGGCAGGTCGGGCCGGCCGTTGTAGCAGAGCCGGACGGTGTCGTCCGTGCCGGACGTGGCGGTGTGGTGGACCATCACACCGTGCACCGGACCCCACGGGCCCTTGTGGTTGCGGTTGTGCGTGCGCCATGTGCGGTGCTCGACGACCGTCAGCCCCTCGCGCTTCAGCGCGCGCAGAACGACGGAGGCGGACAGTGGATCGGCCATACGAACAACCCCCCGGTTTTCTCTCGCTGGTGACGTCGGTCCGCGCCGCCCTTCGACGCTGTCACGCACTCATCGTAAAGGCTTCATCACTCTCCGTAAAGGAGGTGGCTCCCCCACAGTCCCCGGGCCACCGTGCGCCCGCCCGGGCGCCCTGTACGCCCCTGCGGCCCGGGGCCCGGAGTCCACGGGAGTTCACCCCTCCCCCGTACGGCCCGTGGCCCCCGCCCGCTCCCGCTCCCGCGCCCCCGCCGACGGAGCCGCCAGCGCCAGCCGCCGCCAGGCGACGCGGAGCATGTGCCGCGCCGCCCGCGGGTGGAAGCGGCGGACCACGGCGAAGTACAGCCGGCCGCGCCGGTTGTGGATCCGTACGACCGTGCTCAGCGTGACCCGCTCGTCCTCGACGAGCACCGAGGCGCGGAAGTCCAGGTGCCCGGCGTCCTTGCCGAGCAGCAGCTCGGCGCCTTCGCGCGCCACGACCGGGAACGGGAGGACATCGCGCCAGGCGGCCACGTCCCGCGGCATGCCGGGCCGCAGCGCGATCTGCCACGCGTCGCTGAAGTCCGGCCGCTCGTAGGCGCCGCGGGCCAGCCGGGCGCCCGCCGGCAGCTCCACGGCGGTCGCCTTCTCGGACTCCGCCCGCATCAGCAGCCGCACCAGGGCCGATCGGCGCACCGGCCGGGCGACCGCGCCCGTGGCCACCAGTTCGGCGTTGTCGAAGACCTCCTCGACCACCGTCTCGTGCGCCCGGCGGATCACCAGCGTCCACATCAGCAGGTCGACCGGCCCCATCCGCGACTCCAGGACGTGCCGCAGCCTGCACCGCCCGTCGGCCAGCGGCTCGACGGTGATCTCGTGGAAGCCGTCCACGGGCGGCGTGAAGCCGAAGCGGACGCGACGGCCGGGCTCGTACGCCGTCACCTCGTACCGCACCGGGCCGTGGCCGCCGGCGGCACCGGTCTGCAGCGGCCGGTCGAAGGCCATCGGGGCCCAGGCGGGGCTGGGGAAGAGCGGGTCGTCGGGGGCGGAGAGCCGGTCGACCAGGGCGCCCACCGCGGCGGCGGGGGCGTCGAGGATCCGTTCATGAACATTGCGTACCGTGCGCACGACTCCTCCATACGCTTGCGTATGGTTGACCATACGGTACCGTATGGTCATGCCGCAACACCGACGTGAACAGCACGAAGAGGGCCGCGAGGCCACGCCGGGGAAGCGCCGGCTGAGCGCACGGGACTGGGCCGACGCCGCCCTCGCCGCGATCGGTGAGCACGGGCTCGCCGGCGTCGCCGTCGAACCGCTGGCCGCCCGGCTCGGCGCCACGAAGGGCAGCTTCTACTGGCACTTCACCAACCGCGACGCGCTGGTCGGGGCCGCGCTGGCCCGCTGGGAGGAGCTGAGCACCGAGGCCGTCATCGAAGAGACGGAGCAGGAGCCCGACCCGGAGCTACGGCTGCGGCGGCTGCTCGCCTACGCGGTCGGGTCGGCGCCCGCGGATCCGCTGGAGCTGTCCCTGCTCACCGCCGTCGACCAGCCGCAGGTCGCCGAAGCGCTGCGCCGGGTGACGGAGCGCCGGATCGGCTATGTGGCGGAGGTCTTCACGGAGTTGGGCTTCGCGCACGCCGAGGCGCGGCTGCGGGCGACGGCCGCGTACACGACGTACCTCGGGCACATCCAGCTCAACCGGGCCGTGCCCGGCCTGCTGCCGTCCGGCGCCGACCGCGATCCCTATCTGAACGCCGTGCTGGACACGCTGCTGCGCCGCGCCTGACGCGGCGGCCTGCACGGCGACCGCCCCCGCCCCGTCAGTCCACGCCGCACAGCCGCAGCAGCGCCGCCGTGGCCGCCGCGGCGACCACCACCACCACGAACGGCGCCCGGCGCCACGCCAGGACACCGCCGACCGCGACACCCGCCGGCCGCGCGACCCCCGCGAAGCCGCCGTCGTCCAGCAGCGCCTGCGTGCCGACCAGGGCGGTGAGCAGCACGACGGCGGCGACCGTCATCAGCCGCTCCGCGCGCGGCTCCAGCCGTACGCGGGAGCGCAGCGCGGGGCCCGCGAAGCGGAAGGCGAACGTGCCGGCGCCGAGCACCAGAACGGCGGGCACCAGGGTCGTCGCGGTCACGGCACACGCTCCTCGTCGTACGCACCGGCCCCTGGCTCGTCGTCACCGGCGCCGGACTCGCGGGGCCCGGCGGGCCCGCCGACCGCCGGCCCGCCGTCCCCCGGTCCGCCCTCCGCCACCGCCGCGCCGTCCCCCGGCTCCGGCGCCCGCTCCCGCCCGCCGGTGCCCGCCGCAGCCAGCCCCGCCAGCGCCAGCAGCACCGGCACGCCGGCCGGCAGGAACGGCGCCGCCGCCAGCGCGACGCCCAGCCCCACCAGCGCCGCCCGCCGCGTCCCCGCCTCCCGCAGCGACGGCAGCACCAGCGCCAGCAGGACGGCCGGGAACGCCGCGTCCAGCCCGAAGGCGTCCGTGTCGCTCACCGCCGTACCGCCCAGGGCGCCGAGCACCACCCCCGCGTTCCAGCAGACGAACAACCCGACGCCGCACGCCCAGTACGCCGCGCGCCGCCGCTCCGGGTCGCGCTGGGCCAGCGCGAACGCGACGGTCTCGTCGATCATCAGATGGCTGCCGGCGAGCCGCCGCAGCCTGCCGCCGCCCAGCGCGTCGCCGACCGTGAAGCCGAACGGCACATGCCGCGCGTTCACCAGCAGCCCCGCCGCCACGGCCGCGAGCGCGGTGCCGCCGGAGGCGACGATGCCGACGAACATGAACTGCGCCGCGCCCGCGAAGACCACCACCGACAGCAGCACCGGCAGCCACAGCGGCAGCCCCTCGCCGACCGCGATGGCCCCGAAGGAGACGCCGACCAGGGTGTCGGCGGCGCAGACGAGCGCGATGTCGCGGGCGAGGCCGCCGCGCAGGGTTCGCCATATCGAACGCATGACTGCCATGCTGAACATCCGCTAGTCTGTTCGTCAAGCCGAATAAACGATCGGCAGAGCGAACACCGGCGGAACGCACACCGACAGACCGACACGCCGACTTGCCGGCACACCCGCAGAAGCGAACGGAGCGCGTCATGGTCCCGAGCGGTGGAGCCCCCCTCGACGCCATCGCCGCGTCGCTCCAGCGCGAGCGCCGCCGTACGGGGCTGACGCTCACGGAGCTGGCCCGCCGCGCGGGCATCGCCAAGTCGACGCTCTCCCAACTGGAGTCCGGCACCGGCAACCCGAGCGTGGAGACCCTCTGGGCGCTCAGCGTCGCGCTCGCCGTGCCCTTCTCCCAGCTCGTCGAGCCGCCCCGCCCCCGCGTGCAGGTCATCCGCCGCGGCGAGGGCCCGTCCGTGCCCTCCGAGCACGCCGACTACGCCGCGACGCTGCTCGCCTCCTCCCCAGCCCACGCGCGCCGCGACATCTACCTCATCACCGTCCAGCCCGGCACCCCGCGCCGCTCGGACCCGCACTCCCGCGGCGTCATCGAGCACGTGATCCTCAGCAGCGGGCGCGCCCGCGTGGGCGTGATGGAGGAGCCGGTCGACCTCGAACCGGGCGACTACGCCTCGTACCCCGCCGACGTCCCGCACGTCTTCGAGGCGCTCGCGCCGGACACGGTCGCCGTTCTCGTCTCCGAGCACGACTGACGGGCCCGCGGGCCCGCGGCGGGCCTTACGCGGCAGCCAGGTAGCCGTGCTCCAGCAGCCAGGTGACGTTCAGCCGCCGCCCCTCGCCCGGGTCGAGGAACACAGGGTCGAGCTTGATCTGCTCGCCCCCGCCGGGCTGCTCGAACCACGGCGCCACCGCGCCCTGCCAGACCCAGAAGGGCTTGGTGACCTGGTAGACGCGGTAGTCGCAGGGAGCGTCGGGGTCGCGGGTGTGGAGGTTCTGCGGCGGCAGCGCGCGCTCGGCGTAGCGGTCGCCCGCGGGGGCGAGGTAGCCGCCGTACTCGGAGCCGAAGCGGTCGAGCAACTGCCCGGCCTCCAGCCGCGTCGCCTCGCGGTCCACGGTGCCGTTGACCTCGGCGAAGCCGTCGTTCGGCGGGTACTTCCAGGTGCCGCCCTCGGCCGGGCCCGTCCAGTACTTCTCCAGGAACGCGGCGGGCGTGAGCGAACCGGTGGGCCGCCACCCCTGCAGCAGCGGGCCGACCCGCGGCTCCCACCGGCCCGGCAGGTGCTCGGGACCCAGCCGCGCGTCGCCGAGCCGCTCGCCCGTGCAGTCGGGCTCGCCCCGCCGGGCGGTGCCCACGGCGGTGCCCGGCGCGGTGCCCGCGGGGCCCGCCGCGGCGGCGGTCCCGGCCGGGGGAGACGCGGCGGGGACATGCCGGACGGCCGTCGGGTGGGTCGCCCGGTCGGGGGGACCGGCGGAGGCCGCCGCGGCGGGGACGCCGCCGGCCAGTCCGGCGGCGGCGAGGACGGCAAGTGCCATGCGTACGGTGCGGGTTCGCGTCACGGTGGGGGCCCTTCACGCTCGGCGGTCGGCGGCCCCACCATGATCGGCAGCGCGGGCGGCGGCCCCGCAGACCAACACGCGCGCCACCGCCCGCCCTTCGGGTGAAGCGGAGGGCGGCCGCGGGGGCGCCGCCGGGGCGCACCACCGGGGCGCGGCGGGCGGACGAACCCGGAGCGCGCGCTGCGCTCCTCCCGGACGTCCCGCCCCGCCGCGACAGGGGGTCACCCCGCCGTCGTCAGCCGCGCGCCGGGATCCCCAGGTCCGCCAGCAGTTTGCGCACCCGCTGCTCGATCTCGTCCCGTAACGGCCGCACCTCGGCCACCGCCCACCCGCGCGGGTCGGGCAGCGGCCAGTCCACGTAGCGCTTGCCGGGGTACACGGGGCAGGCGTCCCCGCAGCCCATCGTGACGATCACGTCCGCCGCGCGGACCACCTCGTCCGTCCAGGCCATGGGGAACTCCTCCGAGATGTCGATCCCCCGCTCCCCCATCGCCGCCACCGCCGCCGCGTCGCCACCGCGGCCCGGCATGGAGCCCGCCGACCAGGCCACGGCGCGGTTCTCCGCCAGCCGGGCCAGGAGGCCCATCGCCATCAGGCTGCGCGCCGCGTTGTGCACGCACAGGAAGAGCACGACGGGCCGGCGGTCGCCGCTCACCCCCTCCGCGCGTGCCAGCGCGTGCAGCCGGCGGCGCACGTAGTGCTCGGTGAGCCGCGGTAAGTCGTCCGGCGCGCCGCCGCGTACCGCGATGTCGCCGTACGCGCCGCACAGGTACCGCTCGATCGTCTCCTCGCCGAACACGCCCTGGAACTCCGCCCGTAACCTCTGGGCCGCGGCGCGCAGCGCGAGCCGGTGACCGGCTCTGGAATATGTGTGTGACTCGCCCCCTGGGTCGCTCATCGCCCGGATTATGGTCCTTTCCGGCCGCGCGCACACCCGGAACGGCTCCGTCACTTCGTCCCGGGAGTGACAGCGGGGGCACGTTCGACGCTGTACGGGGTAGGCAAGGCCGCGGGCGGGCCGGAAGGGACTGCGCGCCGCGGCACACCGGAGGAAGCGAAGGACCATGACCGAGGCACCGCAGGGGAACGACCCCTCGACCACTCAGCGGGCGCTGGAGGCTCTGGCGACCGACGCCAAGGACCCGGCGGCGCTGCACGCACTGGCCCACAGCGAGGTGCTCGTGCCCGTGCCGGACGAGAGACCGGACCTGCCCGAGGGGAGCGCGGAGGAGGAGCCGCCCGGCGCCGAGGAGAGCATGATGCTGCCGGTGATGGAGCAGCCGAACGGCGACCGGCTGGTGCCCGTCTTCACCTCCGAGTCGCGGATGGGGAACGCGCTGCCCTCCGTCGACAAGTACCGCAAGCTGCCGCTGGTGCTCCTGGCCAACGCGTGGCCGTCGGACGAGGTGTCGCTGACCATCGACACCGGCAGCCCGGGCGCGCTGACGCTGAGTGCCGCGGGGGTACGCACCCTCCTCGGCCGCTCCGGCGGCTGAGCCCGCGGGCCGCGAAGCCTCAGAGGAGCGCCCGGGAGCGGTCGGTGCACAGCGCCCAGATCACGAAGACGCCGATCGCGATGTTCACGATCGCCCACAACGGCTGGTACGGCAGCCACACGAAGTTGGCGACCACCGCCAGGCCGGCCAGGGCGACGCCCATGAGCCGGGCCCACTCGTTGCCCCGGAGTATGCCCAGGCCCGCCATCGCGACCACGACGCCGAGGATCAGGTGGATCCAGCCCCAGGTCGTCAGGTCGAACTTGTAGACGTAGTCGCCCTGCCGGGCGTACACGTCGTCGTGGGCGATGCCGGCGACGCCCTGGAGTACGGCGAGGACGCCGTACACGAGCATCAGCACCCCGGCGAACACCGTGCCGCCCGTCGCCCACGGGCTGCCGCCGCCGCTCGGCGGGCGGTGCGGGGAGGTCGGCGAGGTGCCGTGGGAGGAGGCGGTGGGCGTGGTCATCGGAACACACTCCTTACCGGGGGCCACCGGGGGCCGGGTGGTGGCCGGGGAATCCCAGCATCACGCCGGGGTCGCGGGGCGACGATCCGTGCGGGCCGTACGGGTGAACGCCCGGGGGCCTCAGCCCGGTCCCGCGCCGCTCCCCCGCCGCTCGCCGCGTCCTCTCCGCTCGCCGCCGCCCTGGCGCCCGCCGAGCGCGCGGCGCAGCCGGCCGCTCAGCGCGGTCGCGGCGGCGGTCAGGAAGACGAAGCTGTACGTGATCTGCCCCATCACCAGGATCCGGGCCGTCTGCCCGCGCGCGGTGATGTCCCCGTAGCCGACGGTCGCCACGGTCGCGACCGTGAAGTACAGCGCGTCGACCCGGGTCCGCAGCCCGTGGAACTCCCCCTGCTGCCGGGCGATCGCGCTGTACGCGGCGGCGAAGACGAGGATCGAGGCGATCATCAGCAGCGGGATGGTGACCCCGGGACGGGCGTGCGGCACGTCCAGCAGCACCGCCCGGATCTCGCGGAGCAGCAGCAGGGTGACCGCCCCGAGCGCCAGCACGAAGAGCGTCCAGCTCAGCTCGGGTCTCTCCGCGCCCAGCAGATGCAGGGGCAGCACGAAGTACGCGACGACCATGAGCGCCACGGGCGTGACCTCGCGCAGCCAGGGGAGCAGCGGGTCCCGGCGGTGCTCCGGGCCGTCGCCGTCCGCCGGCCGGTCACCGGGCGGCGGGCCGTCCCTGCCGCCGCGGCGCGTGCCCCGCACGCCCGTCACGCCCGCAGGACGACGATCGCCTCGTCCGTGTACGGCAGGAACGTCAACGTCTCGTGCAGGTAGAGCTGCACGGTCTTCGCGTCGTGCGCGGTGTACCCGACGGCCAGGTCCTCGCCGAGGCGCAGCTCGAAGTCGCCGCCGCGGGTGGACAGCGCGAGGCCGCCGGTCATCGCCGGCGCCCAGATCAGCTCGCCGTCCAGCAGCCGCGCGATGTGCTGGGCGACCGGATAGCCGTGGTCCGCTGTCTCGCTCACCGCCGTGTACGCGTCCGCCCCCAGGAGCAGCGAGTACGGGCCGTCCACACCGGCCAGCCGCAGCGCGGAGAGCGCCTGGCTGACGATGTCGGGGTAGTCGCGGACCTCGGCCGGCAGGCTCAGCTCGGGCAGCGAGCTGCGGGTCCGCAGGCCCTCGACGCCGGCGGCGGCGTACCCGTCGGCGATCATCCGGTCCTCGGCGAAGGCGGCGGTGCGGGCGGCGTCCTTGACCGGCTGCCAGTCGGAGTCCCGGGAGCCGCGCTCCACGTCGTCCACGGCCTCGCGGCTGACGGTGAACGGCACCCGCAGCTCGATCAGCCGCTGCGCCGCGCGCAGCCGCGCGGTCGCGCCGGGCGCGGGCGGGGCGATCTCCTCCAGGTGCCCGGTGCCGACGGCGGCCAGCTCCGGCCCTTCGGGCCCGGTGACGTCGACGACGCGGCGGCCGGCGACGTGGCGGCGGAAGGTGCGCCGGGCCTCTTCCTCGATCTCCGCCCAGGCCGCCTGGGTGACAGGAGCGAGTTCACGGTGCAGGTTGTTCATCGTGCGGGTGCTCCTTTGAGGCCGCCGATCCCCAGCGAGCCGTCACCGGCGGCCGCGGGTTCGGGTACGGGGTCCGGGACGGCGTCCGGGACGGCGTCCCGGACGGCGGTGGCCGCCGCGCCGAGGGCGGCGGGCCGGTCCGGCAGGTCGTCCAGGAAGCCCACGGCGGGGGCGAAGAACAGGCAGCCGGTCACGGCGGTGGAGAAGTCCAGGATCCGGTCGTACGTCCCGGGCGGCCGGCCGAGGAACATGTTCTCCAGCATCTCCTCCAGCACCTCGGGCGCACGGGCGTAGCCGATGAAGTACGTCCCGAACTCGCCGTCCCCGACGGAGCCGAAGGGCATGTTGTCCCGGACGACCTCGCGCTCCTCGCCGTCCGGTCCCGTGACGGTGTTGAGCGCGACGTGCGAGTCGTCGGGCTGCACCTCCTCCGGCAGTTCGGTGTTGCCCAGCTTGGTGCGCCCGATGACCCGCTCCTGCTCCTCCGTGCTCAGCGCCTCCCAGGCGTCGAGGTCGTGCACGTACTTCTGCACCATCACGTAGCTGCCGCCGGCGAACCGCGGGTCCTCGGCGCCGGTGAACACCGCGGCGGCGGCGGCCTGTCCGACCGGGTTCTCGGTGCCGTCGACGAAGCCGAGCAGGTCGCGCATGTCGTAGTACTTGAAGCCGTGCACCTCGTCGGCGACCGCGACGGCGTCGCCGAGCCGCCCGCGCAGCCGTCTCGCCAGCTCGAAGCAGAGGTCCATGCGCCGGGAGCGGATGTGGAAGAGCACGTCGCCGGGGGTGGCGACGGCGCGGTGGCGCTCTCCGGCCAGCTCGCGGAACGGGTGCAGCCCGGCCGGCCGCGGGCCCTGGAAGAGCCGGCCCCAGACGGCGGCGCCGACGCTCGCGACACAGGTCAGCAGGTCGTCGGGGGCGCCGAAGCCCACGGCGCGCTGGAGGGCGGGGACGTCTTCGAGCACGTCGCGGACGGTCTCCTCGCCGCCGGGCGCGACGGTGACGACGAGGAACACCGCCGCGGTCGCGGGCGGGGCCAGCACGGGCTGGGGTTCGGGCACGGTCCCTCCTCGTCGCGGGGGCATTCGTGACGATACGGGACGTACCAGACGGCGCAATCCGGCGGCGGCGCGCGTTCACCCGCCCGCGCCGCTGGGGTCTTCCGGCGCGTCACACGAGACGTCACCCGACCGGTGCCCGCCGTGCGGCGACGGCCGGGCGGAGCCGCGGGGCAGGAGTGCGGGGAACGACCGGCGCCCTCCCGCGCGTACGGGAACGGCCGGCGGACCGCCGCGCCGGGCTCAGCCCGCCAGCAGGTCGTACTCGCGGACCAGCCAGCAGACCGCCGTCAGCCGCAGCACCGCGAAGTCGTACCCGACGGGCTCGCGCCAGTCGCTCTCGGCGAGCACGTCGGTGAAGCCGACCACGTAGTCCGTCAGGTCCTCGCGCCGCATCCGCTGAGGCGCGCAGACCCGCTCGATCCGCTGGGGCAGGAGGTCGTGCCAGGGGCGGCGCTGCCGGGGCACCAACGCGTCGCGCACGGCGGCCGCGTGCTGGTCGACGGCCGCGACGAGCCCCGGCTCGAAAGCGAACTCCGACAGCCGGGGCAGGTACCTGGCGGCGACGGCGGTCAGCGGGCAGCCGACGGCCTCGTCCTCGGGTCCTCCCTCGCTCACCGGTCGACTCTAACCCGGATACGGCCGGCCTCCGGCCGTGACGTACGTCCCACGCATCCCCGCCCGGCGCGCGGGCGGTGTTCCCAACCGGGCGGTCCGCCACTATGCTCCGGCAACGCATGGGAGCGCTCCCACACCCCCCGCACGCCCCCACCCGGAGACCCCCGGTCCCCGGCAGACGCGACAAGGACGGACCACCATGCGCGCACACCTCCCGCGCCGAGCGCACCGCACGGCCCTGGCCGGCCTCCTCGGCGCCGCCCTCGCCTTCGCCGGGGCGGCCTCCGCGGCCCCGGCCGCGGCGCCCGGCTCCGGCGAACGGCAGGCCGCGGACCTCCAGGGCCCGCTGTACGTCGACCCCGACTCCCAGGTCCGGCGGTGGACGGCGGCCAACCCCGGCGACTCGCGGCAGCCCGTCATCGCCGACCGCATCGCCTCCCAGCCGCAGGCCCGCTGGCTCTCCCACTACGACCCCGGCACCGTGCAGCAGGAAGTCGCCGGCTACATGTCCGCCGCCGGTGACGCCCTGCCCGTGCTCTCGGTCTACGGCATCCCCGACCGCGACTGCGGCGGCGCCAGCTCCGGCGGCGCCCCCGACCTGCCCTCGTACCAGAACTGGATCCGGCTGATCGCCTCGGGCCTCGGCGACCACCCCGTGGTGATCATCCTGGAGACCGACGCGCTCGCCCTGGAGGACTGCCTCGACCAGGCCGGCCGCGACGCCCGGCACGCGGCGCTGCGGCAGGCCGTCACCACCCTGAAGTCCGCCGGCCCGCAGACCCACGTCTACCTCGACGGCGGCCACTCCGGATGGCACTCCCCCGCCGACCAGGCCGCGCGGCTGTCCGCCTCCGGGGTCGCGGAGGCCGACGGCGTGTTCACCAACGTCTCCAACTTCCACACCACGGCCGACGAGGTCGCGTACGGCAAGCAGATCCTCGCCGCCGTCGGCGACCCGGACCTGAACCTCGTCGTGGACACCAGCCGCAACGGCAACGGCTCCAACGGCGAGTGGTGCGACCCCTCCGGCCGCGCGCTGGGCGCGAACCCGACGCTCTCGACCGGGGACGACGCCGTCGACGCGCTGCTGTGGGTCAAGCCGCCCGGCGAGGCGGACGGCTGCGCGGCGGGCGCGGGGCAGTTCGTCCCCGACCTGGCGTACGCGCTGGCGACCAACTGAGTCCCCCGCCGGCTGTTCAGCCGGGCCGGTCCGGGTCGGCCGCCACCGACCCGGACCGGCCCCGGCTCTCAGGGGTGGTTCCTCACGGATAGATCAGCGACTCGTAGCCCGCGCGCACGTCGGACTCCGAGGACGTGACGTAGACCTCGGACGGCGGGCCGGCGTCGACGCCGTAGTACGTGTACTCCAGCACGGCCGGGCAACTGGAGCCGCCGATCTCCACGGTGGTCTTCTTCGCCAGCTTGCCGGTGCGCAGCTCGTAGACCCGGACCGGGATCTCGCGGTTCTTGAACGCCACGTTCTGGACCCCGCCGACGGCCAGGTCGGACTCGTACGGGCAGTTCGCCACCGTGGCGCCGTGCTTCGAGCCGCCCGCGCAGATGATCGCCACCGCGTCCTTCGGGTCCTTCGCCAGCCAGGAGGACGGCAGCTTCGCGCGGTGCTTGCTCTGGCCGATGAGCATCGCGCGGTGCGGGCCGTCGCCGCGGTAGGCCTTGGCGCCGCGGTACGGGGCCGGGTTGTCGCAGTAGCCGGGCTTCTCGCCGTACGGGCCCGGCTCCAGCAGTCCGCGTACCTTGTCGAGCTGGATGGCCAGATCCGCGCGCTCGACGCCGGCCTCGGCGGCGCCGGCCAGCTCGTGGTCGGGGTATTCGTCGAGGAGTTGCTCGTACTGGGTGCGGGCCTGCTTCCAGGTGTCGTCCGCCATCAGCTTGTCGCCGCAGTCGACCATGGCGGCGGGCGCGACCTCGGGGACGACGTCGGCGGCGCGCGCCAGCCCGTCGTCGCCGGCCTCGTATGCGCCGAGCCAGTCGGTGACCTCCTTGGTCTGGCAGGCGTCGTCGGTGGGCAGCGCGCCGAGGAACTCGTCGAGCCGGTCGTCCACGTCGCCGCCGCGGTCCTCACCGCCGCTGTCGTCGCCGCCGTCGAACTCGTCGAGGACCGTGGAGAGATGGCCGAAACCCGCGCTCAGCGCGTCGGTGTCACCGGTCAGTCCGGCCTCCAGCTCGTCCCGCGCCTCGGCGAGGAGGAGGTCGGCCCGCTGGTCGGCGGCGCCGTCCCAGAGCGCGCCGGGGTGTTCGGCGTACGCCTTGAGCGTACGGGCGCCGCGTACGCGGTCGCCGGCCGCCTGGCGCTCGGCCTTCAGCAGCAGCTCGCACGCCTCGGTGCTCTCCTCGGCACGGGCCGTCAGCGGGGCGTCGGCGAGGCGGTGGCCGAACCAGAGGCCGTCGAGGTCGGAGACGGCCTCGGCGCACTTGTCGGCGCGGTGGGCGTCGGCGGCGTTGCCCTCGATCCGGGAGGCGTCGAGGCGCAGGGCGGTGCAGGCGAGGATGACGGGGGCGGCGACGAGGAGGGCGACCAGGCGGTCGCGGCGTGCGTTGACGGGGAGGGCAGGGGGCGCGGGAGGTGCGGGGGGCGGTGGCGGCCCGGGGGGCGCGTCGGCCGGTACGGGCTCCGCGGCGTGCGCCGCCGCGACGGTGTGCGACGGCTCCGGGGTCTGGGACGCCTCCGTGGCCTGCGACGGCTCCACGGCCTGCGACGACTGGGGCGCGGCGGTGGCGCGGCGGGGCAGGCGGCCGCCGGCGAGGTACCAGCCGTGCACCGTGACGGCGATCCACCACGCCAGCACGACGGCCTGGAACCACACGTTCCGTCCGGCCGTCGCCAGCAGGATGACGAGCACGACCGACACGCCCGCGGCGCCGACGGCCAGGCGCGGCCGGCGGAGCATCCCGTAACCGATGCCCAGCAGCGAGGCGTTGGCGAGCCCGACGGCGTACGGGTCACGGGGGCGTACGGGCACGGGCGCGAACTCGAACACCGGGCGGGCGGGCTCGTACACCAGCATCTCGGGCTCGGTAGGCGTCTGCCCGGAGTCGGACGGCTGCCCGGGGCCGGACGGCCGCTCGGCTCCGGAAGGCCGTCCCGGTTCGGAGGGCTGCCCGGATCCGGAGGGCGGCTCGCTGGGCATCGGAGGAAACGCTTCCATCGTGATCCCTTTCTCGGGCGAGCCACCGGCGGCCGTCTCCCATCCTTGGGCACCGGAGCCGGGAGGGGTCCCGGAACACCCGCCCCCCGGCGGGCACTTCGGCCGCCGGGAAGATCGTGGCCCATCGCGGCCCCGCCGAACAGGCGGAAGCCGGCCTAGCCGTACGCGCCCGGGAGCACGGCGCGCGCCGCGCGCCCCTCGTTGGGGAGGGTGTGCCGGGTGGGGCGGATGGGGCGGCTGTGACCGTCCGGAGAGCCGGCCGCGCCGTACTCCCTACTGCGCCGTCAGGGCCTCCACGAGACCGTCGAGACCGTCGAAGTGCCAGTCGAACGCGTCGGTCTCCGCCGGCGGATCGCCGACCGGCCGCGGGACGTACGCCGTCCGCAGGCCGTTCTCCCGCGCCGCCCGCAGGTCCCAGGCGTGCGCGGCGACCATCAGCACCCGCTCGGGCGGGCAGTCGGCGGCCTCGGCGGCGAGCCGGTAGACCTCCGGCGCCGGCTTGTAGGCCCGTACCGCCGCGCCCGACAGGGCCTGGTGCCAGCGCAGCCCGCCGTGCGCGGCGAGCCGGAGCAGCGCGGGTCCCGCGGCGTTGGAGAGCCCGGCCACCGGGAAGTGCCGGGCGACGCGGTCGAGTCCGGCGGCGGAGTCGGGCCACGGGGGGAGCCGGCGGGTGGCGGTGGCCAGCCGGGCGACGGCCGCGGGGTCGGTGACGCCGGCGCGTTCGGCGACGAGTTCGGCTGCTTCGCGGTCGACGGTCTCGCTGTCGGCGTACGGGCGCTGCCCCCGGGCCATCCGCGCCTGCTCGGCCTCGACGTGCCCCTGCCACAGCGCGAGGAGGTCGTCGGCCGCCGCGTCGTCGGCCGCGGGCGCTGCGGCGCGGATCTCCGCGCGCAGCCCGCCGGGTTCGTCGACGAGCGTGCCGAGGACGTCGAAGACGACGATCTCGGCGTCGCGGATCTCGGGCATGTCTGTCTCCTGTTCACGGCGGGCCTGTCGAGATCGACAACAACGGGCCCCGCCCGGCCCATGCCCGGAGGAGAGAAGAGAAGTCGCCGGACCGGTGTGCGTTCCGTTTACAGCCGTGAAATACCGCGCTACCGTCATTGGGAGCGCTCCCATTGACCTGTTCACGACGACCGTGAGACCCCCTGCCAGGTCGGTCGCCGGCCACCCGGGCCCCGGGACGGCCCGGCGGCCCGTCACGCGCACCGAGGTCGCGGGCTCTCGCGTCAGCGCTCAGGGAACCCGAAGGAGACCATGACCATGGCTGTCCAACGACTCGTCCGCGCCGGAAGATCACTCCGCCTCCGGCGCACGCTCGCACTCGCCGGGGTCGCGGGCGTCGCGACCGCCGCGCTGGCGGTGCCGACGCCCGCGTCGGCCCACGGCGTCGCGATGGTGCCCGGCTCGCGTACGTTCCTGTGCTACAAGGACCTGCTCGCGAACAGCTCCACGCAGATGCCGCAGAACCCGGCGTGCAAGGCGGCGGTGCAGTCCGCCGGCACGACGCCGCTGTACAACTGGTTCGCCGTGCTGGACTCCAACGCCGGCGGGCGCGGCCAGGGCTACGTGGCGGACGGCAAGCTCTGCAGCGCCGGCGACCGCAGCCCGTACAACTTCTCGCCGTACAACGCGGCCCGCACCGACTGGCCGGTCACCCACCTCACCTCCGGCTCGAACATCAAGCTCGAGTACAGCAACTGGGCGCACCACCCCGGCCGGTTCGAGGTGTACATCACCAACAACGGCTGGAGCCCGTCCGGGGCGCTGTCCTGGGGCGACCTGACGCACCTGCAGACGGTCACCAACCCGCCGCAGGCGGGGGGCGCGGGCTCGGACGGCGGGCACTACTACTGGGACCTGCAACTCCCGCAGCGCAGTGGGCAGCACATGCTGTTCGTCCAGTGGATCCGCTCGGACAGCCAGGAGAACTTCTTCTCCTGCTCCGACGTCGTCTTCGACGGCGGCAACGGCCAGGTCACCGGCCTGACGCCGGGCGCGCTGTCGGCGGACGAGGTCCAGGCGCTGGGCGCGGACCAGGAGAACACCAAGGCCGACCCGGTCAAGGGCGCGCACGGCGACCACGGCACGCACAGCGGGCAGACGCAGGCCGTGGAGACGCTGGACGCGGGTGACTCGAACCTGGCCGCCGCGTCCGACGACTCGTCGCCGGTGCTGCCCGCGGCGCTGGCGGGTGTGGGCGCGGTGATCTTCGCCGGCGGGGCGCTGGTGTACAACCAGCGGCGGAACGGTCCGGCGAGGCAGCAGGGCTGACCGCGGTCCCGCGGGGGGCGGGGCCGGGCGCCCCTCGGCGGTGCTGCGGCAGCGCACCGCCGAGGGCGTCGCGCGGGGCCGGGCCGGAATGAGGGGACCCGGCCCCGCGGCCGGGCCCGGTCGGCGTGGGGTTCGGCCGGGCCCGGGCCGGGGCGCCAGAGCCCCGCCCGGGCCTACGCCCGTGACTCCGCCTCGGCCTCGGCGTCTTTCTCTGTCTCTGCCTCTGTCTCTGCCCGGGCCTCCGCCTCGGCCACAGCCCCGGTCTACGCCTCGGCCCCGTACAGCCGCAGCACCCCCTTGCGCAGCTCTTTCGCCGCGGCGGCCGGGGTCATCCGGCCGGCGGCGACCTCCGCCCCCGCCGCGTGGCCGAGGGCGACGGTGGCGGCGGCGAGCCAGCGGGGGTCGGCGTCGCGGTCGAACTCCCCCGACTCCTGGCCGCGGCGGGCGATCCGCTCCAGCCGGTCGGTGATCGGCCGGTGCTGTTCCGCCTCCTGCCGGCGGTCGGCGGGGGGCGGCTCGGTGTGCCGGAGGCCGGGGTAGCGGTCGGCGATCTCCCAGCTCACGTCGAGCAGCCGCAGCAGGCCGGTGGCGGCGGGGAGTTCGTCGAGGCGCGCGGCGTCGAGCGCGGCGCCGGTCTCCGCGGTGAGGCGGTCGAAGACGGCGGTGAGCACCTCGTTGCGCGACGGGTAGTGGGCGTAGACGGTCTGGCGGGTGACGCCCGCGGCGGCGGCGATGGCCTCGACGCTGGCCTCCGGCCGCTCGCCGAGCAGCCGGACCGCGGCGTCGACGATGGCGGAGCGGCTGCGCTCGGCATCGGCGCGGCGGCGGCGCGGGGCCGGGCGGTCTCCCGCGGACTCCGTGGGTTCCCTGGATCCCTTGGACGGCAAAGTCATACACCTTGTCAAAGTTAGTTCGGCGCTATATCTTACGGAGTGTAAGAGATAGCGCCCGCGGGTGCTACTTCGCAGTGGTGCGCGGGCTCGTCCCGCGACGGGGGGAGCGACATGACGGCCCGTGAGACGACCGACGCCCGCCGCTTCGTGGCCGAGTTCTTCACCTCCTTCACGCGGGAGGTCACGGCGGACGACGGTGACCCCGGCCCGGTGGTCGACCGCTACTACACACCGGACATCGTGCAGACGGCCGACGGGATCCGCATCGACCGGGCGCGGCTGGTGGCGCACATCCGCCCGGTCCGCAAGAACCTCTCGGACTTCGCCTTCGAGGTGCACGAGGCGCTGCGGGACGGCGATCGGATAGCCGCCCGCTTCACGATTCACGCCACGGACCGCAGGGGCCGGTGCACCGGCACGGAGGTCCATCTCTTCGGCGAGCTGGCCCCGGACGGCCGGATACGCCGGACCCACCAGCTCAGCAGGACCGTCAGGACCCCGGGGACGGACGGGGACGGCACGCCCGCGGAAGAAGCGGGCGAGGAGGGGGACGGCTCGTGATCGAGTCGCGTCACACCGTGCTGGGCATGGTGTGCGGTCACTGCGCGGCAATCGTCGGCGAGGAGATCGGCCGCGTCCCGGGCGTCACGGACGTGCGCGTGGACATAGCGGCCGAGACCGTCGTCGTACGGGCGGACCGTCCGGTGCCGGAGGCGGACATCCACGCCGCCGTCGAGGAAGCCGGCTACACGCCGGGCCCGCCCCCGGCCGAACGACCCACGACACCACGGAGTTAGCACGTGCCCCTCCGCATCCTCACCGCCGCCGCCCGGCCGACGCCGCCGACACCGCGGTCGCCTCGGACGCCTCGGACGCCGGGACACCCCCGGAGCGGGCCCCGGGGGTGCCGGCGCACTCGTAGCGGCGCGCGGGTGGTCAGCCGGTGAAGCCGGCGGTGATGCGGGTGAACTCCCAGTTCGGACGGTCGCGGTTGACCGACCAGAAGGCCAGCCGGCCGATGTCGTGGGAGTTGGCCCAGTCGCGGATCTGGGTCCAGATCTGCGGCGTGGTGACCTCGCCCACGTCACTGTTGTTGTTCATGCCCGAAATGCCGATGTGGGCGTACGCCTCCGCATCGGTCCAGCCGAAGACGGAGGTGAGCTTGGCCTTCAGCCCCTCGGTGGCGCGGACGGTGTTGCCGTACATGTCCGCGTGACCGCCGAAGTTGAACGGCATGATGGTGAAGTTGTCGATGTCCGCCTGGAGGGCGTGGGCCCGCTCGATCAGACGGTTGCCCCAGGAGTTGGGGCCGGTGTTGAGCGTGGGGAAGGTGAGGATGGTCCGCAGCCCGGGGTTGTTCTGCTTGACGATCTTGAGCGCGTTCAGGATGCGGTCCTGCACCGTCGGGTTCTCGAACTCGTCGGTGTTCTCGATGTCGACGTCGATCGCGTTCAGGTCGTAGGCGTCGATCACCTTCTGGTAGGCGCCGGCCAGCGCCTCGGCCGTGCCGCAGTTGGGGCCGAGCTTGTTGCCGCTCCAGCCGCCGATGGAGGGGACGACGTCGCCGCCGGCCGCGCGGATGGCGTTGATGGCGGCCTGGTCCTGGCCGCCGGTGAGCGGACGCTGGCTGTCCCACGCCGGGTTGCAGCCGTTCTGGGCCAGGATGAACGCCATCGTGTACCACTTGATGCCGGTCGCGCTCATCACCTCGGTCGGGCTCGGCGGGTCGCCCCAGCCCAGGTAGAGGTACGGGGCCGCCTGGACGAAGGCGTTGCCGCCGCCGTCCTCGTCGGTCGTGGCCCGCACCGCGGCGGTGAGCGGCGAGGCGTTGCCGGCCCGGTCCTTGGCACGGACGGTGAAGGCGTACTCGGTGCTCGGGGTGAGCCCGGTGACGGTGGCGGTGGTGCCGGTCACCGTGGTGGCCAGGGTGCCGTCGCGGTAGACGTCGTAGCCCGTGACGCCGACGTTGTCGGTGGCGGCGTCCCAGGCGAGCGAGACGGAGGTGGCGCCGGTGCCGGTGACGCGGGGGGTGCCCGGTGCGCCGGGCGCCTCGGTGTCGGGCTGGCCGCCGGGGCCGTCGAGGGTGATGTCGTCGGCGTAGTAGGTGCCCTGGCCGTACCAGCCGTGGACGTAGACCTCGGCGGTGGTCTGGTTGGCGCCGGTGGTGAACGACGTCGTCAGCTCGGTGTAGTTGGTGGCCGACGCCGTCCAGGTGGCGTTGCCGCCGGTCACGCCGAGATAGACGTAGCTGCCGCGCACCCAGCCGGACAGGGTGTACGTGGTGCCGGGTTGCACGGCGACGGTCTGGGCACAGCGGGCGTTGCTGCTCGCGGTCGCGGCGCCGGAGAGCGCCCTGGTGCCGCTGCGGACGGGGCTGCTCACGACGGAGCCGGCCCCGTCGGCGCAGTTCCAGTCGGCCAGGCTGCCGGATTCGAAGCCCGGGTCGTCGAGCAGGTTGGCGGCCTGCGCCGTGGTGGGCAGGGCCACCGCGCCGGCGCCGGCGAGCAGCGCGGCGCTCAGGTAGGCGATTAAGCGGTTTCGGATACGCACGGGTCCTCCCAGTGCGGTGGGGTGGGTGCCCGGGTCACACGAGGGCGGCGCCGACACGGGCGATGTCGCGTGCATGACAGCTACAGACAGCTACAGACAGCCGGGGATCGAGCCGTCTCGACGGGAGGGAGCGTGAGCTATTGGTCTGGACCTATTAACGGATTGAAGCCGAGGCCCCCGACGCCGTCAAGCCCTCTCCCCCGACGGGCCCGTCCTCGCCGGACCCCTCCGCCCCGGCGCACCGCCCCACCGCGGCCGGCTACTCGTCGATGTGCGCGACGAAGTCGTCGACCATCCGGTGGAAGAGCTCCGCGAGCCGGCGCAGATCCTCCGGCGACCACTCCGCCAGCGCCCCCTGCATTCCCCGGCACGCCACCTCCCGGATGCGCCCGATCGCCTCGCGCCCGGCCTCGGTGAGCTGGATGCGCTGCGCCCGGCGGTCGTCCGGATCCGGGACGCGGGAGACGTAGGCCGCCTTCTGCAACTGCTGCACCTGCCGCGTCACATGCGACGCCTCGACCCCCAGCCGGTCCGCCAGCTCGCCGAGGCGCAGCGGCTCGGAGTCCTCGATCTGCCGCAGCAGCGCCACCGCCGCCCGGTCCAGCGGCACCCCCGCGAGCGCCATCAGCCGCTCGTGCTGCCGGGCCCGGCCGCTCAGGTACGCGATGCGGCTGAGGGCGCGCTCGATCTCGGCCACGTCGGGGGAAACGTGGGTGGCTACTGGTGGCCGGAATGACATAGGCATCACTTTAACAATCATTTGCTTGACTCAACTAAGGACCACATGCTTGCGTAAGTCAAGTAATCCACCTCCCGCCGCAGGAGTCCACCCCGATGACAGACACCGCCACCACGGTGGCCGAGGACGGCCGCGCCGACCGGGTCGGCCCGTCCTCCGGACCCGGCCCGACGCTGCTCGCGCTGGCCACCGCCGGGCTCGTCGTATCGCTGCAGCAGACGCTGGTGCTGCCCCTGCTCCCCCAGCTCATGCAGACGTTCGACATCTCCGTCGCCGCCGTCTCGTGGGTCTTCACCGCGACGCTGCTCGCCGGGGCGGTCGCCACGCCGCTGCTGTCCCGCTTCGGCGACATGTACGGCAAGAAGAAGATGATCTCGGTGACGATGGGGCTGCTCGTCGCCGGCTCCGTCGTCTGCGCGATATCCGACTCCCTCGCCGTCCTCATCGTCGGCCGCGCCCTCCAGGGCGCCTCCTCGGCCGTCATCCCGCTGGCCATCGGGATGATCCGCGACTCCTACCCGCGCGAGAAGGTCACCACCGCCATCGGCGTCGTCAGCGCCACCCTCGGCGTCGGCGGTGCCGTCGGCATGCTCGTCGCCGGCCTCATCGCCGACAACACCGACTCGCACCACCCGGTCTTCTGGATAGCCGCCGCCATGGCCGCCGTCGGGCTGCTGTTCGTCCTCTTCTGCACCCGCGACTCCGGCCGCCGCGCCGGCGGCCGCCCCGACCTCGTCGGCGCCGCCCTGCTCGCGGGCTGGCTCGTCAGCCTGCTGATCGGCATCAGCCAGGGCAACTCGTGGGGCTGGACCGACGCCCGCATCCTCGGCCTGTTCGCGGCGGCGGTCGTGCTGTGCGCGGTGTGGGTGGCCGTCGAACTGAGGATCCGCGAGCCGCTGGTACGGCTGCAGATCCTGGTCGGCCCCCAGTCCCTGTCGGCCAACCTGGCCTCGCTGCTCCTGGGCTTCTCGATGTTCGCGGCCTTCACCCTGATCTCGAACTTCATCCAGACCCCCGAGAGCGAGGTGGGCTACGGACTCAGCGGCTCGGTGCTGGACGTCGGCCTGTACCTCCTGCCCAGCACCTTCACCATGCTGATCTTCTCCGCGCTCTCCGGCCGCATCGAGGCCCGGGTCGGCGCCGCCTGGACCCTGTCCCTCGGCTCGGTCGTCGCGGGCGTCGCGTACGTCTGGCTGGCGCTCATGCACGACTCCGCCCTGGACATCATGATCTTCAGCGGCATCCAGGGCCTCGGCATCGGCATCGCCTACGCGGCCCTCGGCACGCTCGCCGTCCAGCACGTGCCGATGGACCAGAGCGGCATCGCCAGCGGCATCAACTCCCTCGTCCGTACCGCCGGCGGCAGCATCGCCAGCGCCGCGACCGCGGCGGTGCTGGCGGCACAGGTCATCGACGGCACCGAGGTGCCGACCGTGGACGCGTACGTCCTGTGCTTCGTCGTCGCCGGCATCGCGGCGGGCGCGGCGGCGGCCATCGCGGCCGTGCACGGGCTGCGGCACGGCCGCAAGTAGGCGCGTACGCCACCGACCGCCCGGGGGAGGAGGAGGTTCCGTTTCGCGCTCTGCCTGGTGGGCGGCAGTACACTCGACCGCTGTGGCGGACACCCAGTACGAAGACCTGTTGCGAACCGTGCTCACCTCCGGGACGGCCAAGGCCGACCGGACGGGCACCGGCACCCGGAGTGTCTTCGGACACCAACTGCGCTACGACCTCGCGCAGGGCTTCCCGCTGATCACCACCAAGAAGGTGCATCTGAAGTCCATCGTGTACGAGCTGCTGTGGTTCCTGCGCGGCGACTCCAACGTCGGCTGGCTCCAGGAGCACGGCGTCACCATCTGGGACGAGTGGGCCGACGCCGAGGGCGAGCTGGGCCCCGTCTACGGCGTGCAGTGGCGCTCCTGGCCCACGCCGGACGGCAGGCATATCGACCAGATCAGCGACGTGCTCGACACGCTGCGCCGCAACCCCGACTCCCGCCGGATGATCGTCTCCGCCTGGAACGTCGCCGAACTGGAGGGCATGGCGCTGCCGCCGTGCCACGCCTTCTTCCAGTTCTACGTCGCCGAGGGCAGGCTCTCCTGCCAGCTCTACCAGCGCAGCGCCGACCTCTTCCTCGGCGTCCCGTTCAACATCGCCGGCTACGCCCTGCTCACGCACATGGTGGCGCAGCAGACCGGCCTCGAACCGGGTGACTTCATCTGGACCGGCGGCGACTGCCACATCTACGACAACCACGTCGACCAGGTGACGGAGCAGCTTGCGCGCGCCCCGTACGAGTTCCCGAAGCTGCGGCTGCGCCAGGCCGACTCGCTCTTCGACTACGCCTACGCGGACGTCGAGGTGGTCGGCTACCGGCACCACCCGGCCATCAAGGCCCCGGTCGCGGTGTGAACGTAGGGCTGATCTGGGCGCAGGCGCGCGGCGGCGTGATCGGCGCGGACAACGCCGTTCCGTGGCGCCTGCCCGAGGACATGGCGCACTTCAGGGCGGCCACCCTCGGCCACCCGGTGGTGATGGGGCGCAGGACGTGGGATTCGCTGCCGTCGCGGTTCCGGCCGCTGCCCGGCAGGCGCAACGTCGTGGTGACGCGCGACCCGCGGTGGGCGGCGGACGGCGCCGTGCGCGCCGGGTCCGTCGACCGGGCGCTGGAGTCGGCCGCGGGCGGGCCCGGCGCCACGGTGTGGGTGATCGGCGGCGGGGAGGTCTACCGGGCCGCGCTGCCGCACGCCACGACGCTCTCGGTCACGGAGGTCGACACGGCGGTGGCCGGCGACACGTACGCGCCGGCGCCCGGACCGGAGTGGCGGCTCGCCGAGGACGGCGGCTGGCAGCTCAGCCGCACCGGCCTGCGCTACCGCATCCGCACCTTCACCAGGTGAACCCCACACGCCCGCCCAAGGGTAGGCGCCTCCTCTGACACCGAGCCCCGCCCACGGCCTTCCGGGAGCGGATGACCGTCCGGCAGCGGCGCTCCAGGAGGGCGTTCGACGGGCCGGAGTTCGGGGCGCACGGGTCGAGACGGCGGCGCTGCCCTCGGGGCGATGTCACAGGGCGCGGCTACCCTTGGGCGGGAGTGCGGGGATGGGGTGGTTACGTCTTCTGCCAGGCGCCGACGCCGAGTTCGCCCGTCGTGCCGAGGTCGAGTTCCGGGGTCACCGTCACCGGTGCCGCGCCGGGCTTCGCCCGCACCCGTACGTACGGGACGTTGACCGGATCGCCCGCCTCCACGGTGTTGCGCCACACCAGCAGGGTCATCGCCCGCTCTCCCGGCTTCAGTTCCAGCGGCCGGGGCGGGTTGTCCGCGCCCGTGCCGGCGGCGATGGCGGCGCCACCGCGGTGGATGCGTACGCCGCCGATCTCCCGGTGGTCCTCGTCCAGGAGTTGCAGGCGCGGGTACCCCTCCAGCCGGTGGACCCCGGTGCCGCAGTTCTCCAGGTGCAGCCCGACCACGCGCAGCCCCATCGCGGCGTCGCCCCTGTCTGCGTACAGCCGCACCCCCGCCGGCGGGCACGGCCCGCCCTCCGAGGGTGCCTCGTCCGCCGGGACGCTGCGCACCTCGCCGATCTGCACCTGCGCGCCGCCGCCGCGCGCCCGCGGCTCCGAGACCTCGACCTGCCCCGGCACCGTACGGCCCGCCGGCACCGCCTGCACGATCTGCGTCGGGTACGACAGCGCCTCACCGGAGGCGGCGCGTACCTCGAAGGTGACGGTGTACGTCATCGCCTCCGCCCCGCGGTTCGTGATCTCGAACTCCACCCGCACCGGCGCCGCGGTGGCCGCCTCCGTGTGGACGCGGGTGACGGTCACGCCGTCGACCTCCACCGGCGTCGGGTTGCCGGGCGCGGTCGGCGCCCCGGCGTCCACGGCGCCGCCGGCGGACTCCGTACCGCAGGCGGCGAGCAGCAGTACGGCGGCGAGGGCGAGGGTGGCGCGAGGGCGGGCGTGACGTACGCGGGACCGGCGCGTGGCGGGATGCATCCGCCCAGTCGACCAGGGCGGATGCGGCTCGGCTGTGACGGCGGTCACTCCGCCGGCCACAGCACGGTCACAGTTCCGCGCCGCAGCGGACCACCGCGCCACCGCGCCACCGCCGCACCACGGCACCGCGGCACCGGGGCACCGCGGCACCGCCGCACCACGGCCCGGCCGCCCGCTCAGCCCACGGGCACGCGCGCCAACCGCAGTTCGTGCGCCCCGTCGGCGCGGGCGGCCTCGAAGTAGATGTGCCACGTGCCCTCAGCTACGACCGCGTCGACGTAGCGCACCGAACCCGTGCCGTACGGGACGGTCGCCCACGGCCCCTCGGTGCTGATCCGGTGCCAGGTGCGCAGGTCGTACGAGAGCGCGAGGCCGCACTGCTCCTCGTAGTTCTGCTCGTGGGAGGCGATGCCGTCGTAGAAGCCGAGCCAGCCGGCGCCCGGGCCGAGCGGGACCGCGGAGTTGAGCCGGGTCTGGTAGGAGTCCCAGCCGCTGCCGGTGGGGAAGGTCTCGCCCTGCCAGGCGAAGGTCGCGCCGCCGTCGAGGGAGACGGCGAGGCCCGTGGGGTGGGTGGTGACACCGGTGTTGTAGATGTCGGCGGTGGCGTGCGCGCGCTCGGCGTCGGCTGCGGCGAGCCCGGCGCGCGCGTAGCTCGCGAAGAGGTAGGTCAGCGGCCCGTGCCGCAGCGTGTACGGGTCCTTGACCCCCTCGGTGCCGGTGCCGGCGGCGGTCAGCGCGGGGCGCGCCCCGGCGAGGTCGAACGCGTCGGGTGCGGCGGCGTCGACGACGTCGATGCGCCAGCGGGAGTCGGCGGGGTCGACGTAGCTGAGATAGAGCTGGTAGCCGCCGGGGGTGGGCAGCAGGCTGAAGCGCTCCATCGAGTCCGTCCCCAACTGCTTGCTCTCCACCGCCCACACGTCGGAGAAGTCCACCCCGTCCTCGCTCACGGCGACCGCGCAGCGCCAGCCGCGCTCGCCCCCGGGGTGGCCGCGGGGCCGCCGGCGGCGGTACGTCATCAGCCACCGCCCCCGCTCGGGCTCGTACAACACCCCGGGGCAGCCGGTCCAGTACCCGGATTCGGGGGCCTCGGGGAGCATGACGACCTCCGCCTCGGCGGGGTCGAAGGAGGGCAGGGGCGCGCTGATGCGGTGGGTCGGCATGCTGATCAGCCTAGGAGCCCGGCGGCCGGGGGCGTAGACCGCGAAACGTGACGAGGAGGTGAACTCGCACGCGGGCGGGGTGAGTCAGACGGCACCCCAGGTGAGTCGCGAGGCGCGCCGGGTGAGCCGGGGGCCGCGCCGGGTGAGTCAGGGGGCGCGCCAGGTGAGACTGTAGCGGCGCAGCACGTGGCGGCGGTAGTCCACGCCCGGGAGCAGACGGCGGGCCTCCGCGCGGACCGCGCCGTAGCTCATCCGCGGGTCGGCGCAGGGCATGGCGGCCGGACCGGAGGCGCGACGCAGCACCTTCGCCGTCCGTACGACGGGCGCCGCGGCGACCGTGACGGCCCAGTCCCCGACGCTCGCCTCGCGGGCGAGGCCGACGACCACGAGGACGCCGCCGGGACGCAGCAGGTCACGCATCCGGGCGAGGGCGGCGGTGAAGTCCATGTGGTGCACGGCCGAGACAGAGCAGACGAAGTCGTAGCCGGCGGCGGGCAGGTCGGCGGTGAGGAAGTCGCCCGCGACGAAGCCGACCCCGGGGCGGCCGGCGGCCTGCTCGCGCGCGCTGGCGATCATCTCCGGGGAGCTGTCGACGCCGGTGACGCGCTCCGCCCGCGCGGCGAGCTTGCGCACGAGGAGGCCGTCGCCGCAGCCGACGTCGAGCGCGTCGCGGCACCCCTCGGGGACGGCGCGCAGGATGCCCGGGTGGCGCGCGACGTTGGTGTTCCAGTACGGCGTCAGGTCGGAGTCCGGCATCGGTGCATGGTACGAACCGGAGGGCGTACGGGCGCGAGGCAGGCGATCTCCGGGGTACGGGCACGCGCGGGGCGTACGGACCGTATCGACGGCCACCCCGCGGCCCGCTCCGCGCCCGCCCGTCAACTGCCGTAATCGGCCGGACATTTGACGCGTTCCCGCATATCGAGCCACGGGTCCGTGCCCGCTCTCTTGACGGCCGTTCTCCGGAGCGTAACCATCCAGCCCAACGGGAGAGCGCTCTCCCGCTCTCTCTCCCTCCCCCACCCCCAGGAGGCTCCGATGAGGAGATCGCGCCTCTACGCCGTACTCCTGCCGGCCCTGGCCCTGGCCCTGTGCGTCACCGCACTCGGTGCCATCGCCGTCACCGGCGAGACGGCCAGCGCCCGCACCACGGCGGCAGCCGCCGACGACGCGGACCAACCCGCACACGCCGGCCACGCCCAGCCCCGCCCCGCCGTCTCCGGCGACGACCCCGACGGCGACGGCTACATCCCCGCGGAACCGCCCGTCACCGGCGTCGTACCGTCCGACAAGGAGCCGCCCCACCGCTACTTCCACGAGTTCCAGGCCAACTGCTCCGTCACCCACACCAAGCCCGACGACCCCATCGTCTACCCCGGCCAGCCCGGCAAGTCCCACGACCACACCTTCATGGGCAACGACACCACCGACGCGCACAGCACCACCGCCTCCCTCGACGCCGGCGGCACCGCGTGCAAGGCGCCCGGCGACAAGTCCGGCTACTGGATGCCCACCGTCCTCAACGGCGGCCGGCCCGTGCTGCCCGTGGGCGAGCAGGTCATCTACTACAAGGCCGGCGTCACCGACTACACCAGCGTCCGCCCGTTCCCCAAGGGGCTGCGCTTCGTCGTCGGCAACCCGCTGCAGAGCGCCGAGGAGTTCCGCAACCACCCGGGCTTCGTCGAGGGCTGGGAGTGCGGCGAGAGCTACTTCAACGTCGACATCCCCGCCACCTGCCCCGGCTCCCAGGACACCCAGCTCAACATCCGGATGCAGGCCCCCAGTTGCTGGGACGGCCGCTACCTGGACACCCCGGACCACAAGAGCCACATGGCGTACCCCGTGGTCAAGGCCGGTACGAACAACGACGTCTGCCCGCAGAGCCACCCGGTGGCGCTGCCGATGATCGAGTTCAAGATGGCGTTCCCCGTGAACGGCGACATGTCGCGGGTCGCGCTCTCCAGCGGTCGCGGCTACTCCTTCCACTACGACTTCATCAACGTCTGGGACGACGCGACGCTCAAGGCGCTCGTCGACCACTGCGTCGTCGGCGCGCTCCAGTGCAACGCGCGCGGCTACGACGAGACCCACCCCGAAGCCGGCGCGGCCCTCAACGAGGACTACGAGCTTCCCTGACCCACCCCCCACCGCTGGAGGACCCCTCCCATGCACCCTCAACCCCCCGCACGCCCCGGCACGGCGAGACCCCGGGGCGCCAAGCGCCTGCCGGCCGTCGCCGCCGTGGTCGCCGCCGGAGCCCTGCTGGCCGGCCTGACGACCGCCCTCCCGGCCGGCGCACAGCCCGCCCCCGAGCCCTCGGCCGCCGCCGCGAGCGTCGTCGAGGTCACCGGCTCGCAGGGCGACTGGCAGCTCACCGTCGACGGCCAGCCGTACACCGTCAAGGGCCTGACCTGGGGCCCGCCCGTCGCCCAGGCCGCGGACTACATGCCCGACGTCGCGTCCCTGGGCGCCAACACGGTACGCACCTGGGGCACCGACGCCACCACCAGGCCGCTGCTCGACGCCGCCGCCGCCAACGGCGTCAAGGTCATCGCCGGCTTCTGGCTCCAGCCCGGCGGCGGCCCGGGCAGCGGCGGCTGCGTCGACTACGTCACGGACACCGCGTACAAGAACGACATGCTCGCCGAGTTCCCCCGCTGGGTCGAGGAGTACCGCGACCACCCCGGGGTGCTGATGTGGAACGTCGGCAACGAGTCGGTCCTCGGGCTGCAGAACTGCTACGAGGGCGCCGAGCTGGAGCGCCAGCGCGACGCGTACACCACCTTCGTCAACGACGTCGCGAAGCGCATCCACGAGGTCGACCCGAACCACCCGGTGACCTCCACGGACGCCTGGGTCGGCGCCTGGCCGTACTACAAGAAGAACGCCCCCGACCTCGACCTGTACGCCGTCAACTCCTACGCCGCCGTCTGCGACGTGCGCGCGGCGTGGGAGGCCGGCGGGTACGACAAGCCGTACATCGTCACCGAGGGCGGCCCGGCCGGCGAGTGGGAGGTCGAGGACGACGCCAACGGCGTGCCCGAGGAGCCGTCCGACGTCGCCAAGGCCGAGGGCTACGGCAGCGCGTGGGACTGCGTCACCGGCCACGACGGCGTCGCGCTCGGCGCCACCCTCTTCCACTACGGCATCGAGAACGACTTCGGCGGCGTGTGGTTCAACCTCACCCCGGACAGGCAGCGGCGGCTGTCGTACTACGCGGTCAAGGAGGCGTACGGCCGCGACACGGGCGGCGACAACACCCCTCCCGTGATCTCCGGCCTCGCGGCCGAGAACCCCGGATCCGTGCCGGCGGGCAGGGAGTTCACGCTCTCCGCGGACGTCGCGGACCCGGACGGGGACGCCGTGACGTACGAGGTGCTCGTCAACAGCAACTACATCGACCAGGACAAGGCGCTGCGGCCGGCGCAGTTCCGGCAGACCGGCGACGGGACGTTCGCGGTGACGGCACCGGACCGGCTCGGCGTGTGGAAGGTGTACCTCCGGGCGGCGGACGGCAAGGGCAACGTCGGCATCGAGACGCTGTCGGTGAAGGTCGTCCCGCCCCCGGTCGACGGCACCAACGTCGCGCAGGGCAAGCCGTCCACGGCGTCCACCGAGCAGACCGACGCCTACGGCGGCTGCCCCTGCGAGGCCGGCGACGCCACCGACGGCAGCTACACCACCCGCTGGGCCAGCTCGTGGGCCGACCCGCAGTGGCTGAGCGTGGACCTCGGCGAGCGGACGACGTTCTCGCACGTCCAGCTCGCGTGGGAGGGGGCCTTCGCCAAGGCGTACGCGATCCAGGTCTCCGACGACGGGCAGAGCTGGCAGACGGTGTACGAGACCGCCGCGGGAAACGGCGGGATCGACGACCTGGAGGTCTCCGGCACCGGCCGCTACGTGCGGATGAACGGCACCGCGCGGGGCACCGGATACGGGTACTCGCTCTACGAGTTCGGCGTGTACCGCTGATCGATCAGCGGTCGGAGAGCGATTTCCGGCGCGTGCTATAAAAGCGCCTATGAGCCGACCGCCGACGCTGGAGGACGTGGCCCGGGTCGCCGGAGTGTCCCGGGCCACGGTCTCGCGCGTGATCAACGCCACCCGGAACGTCGACCCGGCGATCCAGGAGACCGTCCGCGCGGCCGTCCGCACCACCGGCTACGCGCCCAACAGCGCGGCCCGCTCCCTCGTCACCCGGCGCACCGGCGCGGTGGGCCTGGTGATCTCCGGCGCCGGCGAGGGCGGCGACGAGGCCGCGTACCGGCGCTACGTCTTCTCCGATCCCTTCTTCGGCCGCGTCGTCGACGGCGTGATGGGCGCGCTGCGCCCGCGCGGGATGCACCCGATGCTGATGCTCGCCGAGACCGCGGACGCCCGCGAACAGGTCGTCGCCCACCTGCGCCAGGGCATCGCGGACGGCGCGCTGCTGGTCTCCACCCACGGCGAGGACCCGCTGCCGGGCATGCTCACGGCCGCGGACGTGACCACGGTGCTGTTCGCCCGCCCGGCCCGCCCCGTCCCCGCCGGCTACGTCGACCTGGCCCACCGCGACGGCGCCCGTCTGGCCGCCGAACACCTGCTGGCCCGCGGCTGCCGCCGGCCGGTCACGATCAGCGGCCCCCTGGACGTCCTGGCGGGACAGGAGCGGCTCGACGGCTTCAACCAGGCCATGGCCCGCCACGGCCACGCGTACGTCCCGTGCGCGGAGGGCAACTTCACGGCGGCCGGCGGCGAGCAGTCCATGACCCGGCTGCTGCGCGAACACCCGGACCTGGACGGCGTCTTCGCGGCGAACGACCTGATGGCCCGCGCGGCGGTGCAGGTGCTGCGCGACCAGGGCAGACGGGTCCCGGAGGACGTGGCGGTGATCGGCTTCGACGACAGCAGCGCGGCGACGGCGACGCGACCGGAGCTGACGACGGTGCGCCAGCCGGTGGAGGAGATGGCCGGCGAGATGGTCCGGCTGCTGCTGGCCGCACTGGAGTCGCCGGAGGCCCCGCCGGCGTCGGTGATCTTCGAACCGGAGCTGGTGGTACGGGAGTCGGCGTAACGGAAGCCGCCGGCGCACCCGTTCGACCACGGAGGAGGAGCATGCCGTTCGCGTTCGGGATCTTCGGCGTCCTCACGTACGCGATACCCGGAGCCCTCCAGCTCTCCCTGGCCACCTACGTCCTCACCCGGCTGGGCATCGCCGACGTCCCCGACCTGTCCGCGGGCCCGGCGGCGCTGGTGGTCATCGGCGCGGTGGGCGCGGTGCGGGAGGGCCGGAGGATGCAGCACTGGGCGCGGCTCAAGACGCTGGAACTGTGCTTCTGGATCCCGGGCATAGACGAGCACTTCAGGCACTGAGGACGCCGGGCGCGAGCGGAATGCACGCCACCGGGACGAACTCACGGCAACCCGCCTCCGAAAAACACCCCAAAACACCCACGCGACCGGACTTTTGCCGATCGACGCGCACGCAGCCGACGACCGGAACGGCCGAAGGGCGCCGCCGGGCGGCAGAATCGCCCGGCGGCGCCGATCGGCCACGGTGTCCGGCTGCGCCTACCCGGCCGCTACTCGGCCGCCTCCGCGACGTAGTCGATGCGGTAGATCCCGGCGTTGACGTTCTCCCCGCCGCGGCCGACGCCGACGCCCTCGCCGAAGTCGATGACGTAGAGCGAGCCGTCGGGGCCGAAGTGGGCGTCGAAGATCTGGATCCAGCTCATGCCCTCGAAGACCGGGTCGATCGCCTGCGGCTCGCCGCCCGCGCTGTACGTGAACGTCTTGAACCACTTGCGGGTCAGCTCGTAGTTGAACCACTTGCCGTCGTACGACTCGGGGAACTTCGTCGCGCTGTCGAGGTCCGGGTCGAAGTCGTACGCCGGACCGCCCATCGGGCCGCCGCCGCCGGAGCCGAGCTGCGGGAACTCCGCGGAGGCCGCGTACGAGTACCAGACCTGCGCGGCGGTGGCCGGGGGCAACTGGGTCTTGCCCGTGTTGTTCGGCGAGTCGTTCACCGGCGCGGCGCAGTCGAACTTCCCGCCGGAGGTGCCGGTGGCGAAGTCGTAGTCGTTGAACGGGATGTTGTTGCCGACGCAGTACGGCCAGCCCATGTTGCCGGCCTTGGAGATCAGGTTGTACTCGACGATGCCCGCCGGGCCGCGGTCGGCGTTCGCCTCGCGGGCGTCGGGGCCGTAGTCGCCGACCATCAGCGCGTCGGTCGCTGGGTCGACCGCGATACGGAACGGGTTGCGGAAGCCCATCGCGTAGATCTCGGGACGGGTCTTCTTCTCGCCCTTCCTGAAGAGGTTGCCCTTGGGGACGGTGTAGGTGCCGCCCTTGGTGGGCTTGATGCGCAGCACCTTGCCGCGCAGGTCGTTGGTGTTGGCGGCGCTGGCCTGGGCGTCCCAGCCGTGCCGGCCGTCGCGCTCGTCGATCGGCGAGTAGCCGTCCGACTCGAACGGGTCGGTGTTGTCGCCGGTGGCGGCGTACAGGTTGCCCTTGCTGTCGAAGGTCAGCGACCCGCCCATGTGCACGTTGGCGCGGCCTTCGCCGCGCCAGGTGGGGATGGACAGCAGCACCTTCTGGGAGGCGGGGTCGAGCCGGTTGCCCTTGAGGGTGAACCGGGATATGTCGACCTTCTTCTCGGCCTTGTCGGAGTGCATGACGTACAGCCGGTGGTTCGTCGCGAAGGCGGGGTCGAGCGCGAGGCCGAGCAGCCCGTCCGACTGGGTGGTGAACTCCAGCGGATAGTCGAAGTCGTACGCGGTGGTGATCTCCCGCGTCTCCTGGTCGACGATCTTCAGCTCACCGGTGCGCTGCGCCCAGAGGACCCGCCCGTCCGGCGCGACGGCCAGCTCGAAGGGGTCGGCGAGGTCGGAGTCGACCAGCGCGGTGCGGGTGAACCCGGCCGCGTTCGGGGCGCTCGTGCCGGTGGGCTCGGGCGCGGCCACGGCGGAGGGCGTCGCCAACAGTAAGGCGGGCAGGACGGTGAGGGCGGCGACGAGGGACAGGGGTTTGATCGTTCGGCTCATGAGGCTCCCAACGGTGGAGGCGGTACGGCGGGACGACGGTCCCCGCCTGCTCGTCACTTGTCATAGACCTCGATCACGATGTTCCGGAACGAGACCTCGTCCCCGGCGCCGTGGTTCTGCAGCCCGATGTGCCCGGGCCCGAGACGGCGCTCGGGGACGGCGTCGGTGTAGTCGTTGATCTCCACGCCGTTGAGGTGCACGGTGAGCCGGTCGCCGGCGACGCGGAGGTCGTATGTGTTCCACTCGCCCGGCGGCTTCAGCGCGGCGTCGCGGGCGGCGATGTCGGGCGACTGGAAGCCGTACACCGCACCGGTGGTGCGGTCGGGGGAGTCGGTGGCGTCGATCTGGACCTCGAAGCCCTCGTTGCGGATGGAGGGGTCCTCGCCGGCGGGAAAGCCGAGGTGGACGCCGGAGTTGTCGTCGCCGGCCACGCGCCAGTCGAGGGTCAGGCGGTAGTCCTGGCCGAACTCGCGGTCGGAGTACCAGATGAGCCCCAGGCCGCCGTGCGAGGTGAGCGCGCCGTCGGCGAGGGTGAACCCGCCGGGCCCGGCCTGGCTCCAGCCTTCGGTGGAGGTGCCGTCGAAGAGGACGAGGCGTTCGGGGGCGCAGTCTTCGGCCGGGGCCGGGGCCGGGGCCGGGGCGGACGCGGACGCGGGGACGGACGCGGGGACGGGGGCGGCGGCGAGGAGGCAGCCGGCGGCGGCCGTGACGAGGACGGCCCGCAGGGGGGTACGGCGGTGGGGGGTGGGCACAGTGATTCTCCTGAGGGATCGCGAAGAAAGCGCTTTCTGACTGTGCCCTGTCAACGTAAGCCTCATGACGCCCGGGGTCAACGCCTTGGCACGTACCGGAAGTCAGCACCGCCGTGGCATGGGACGCCGGGCATGGCAGCATGGGCGACCGACGTGCGGCCTCACGTCCGCCCAGGGCGGGGCCGTCCGGCCCGAAGTCCTCACCGACCGCCCTCCGGTTCCGACGAGAAGGAGTGCCTTGTCCGTCCATCCCTTCTACGGCGTGCGCGTGCTTGACCTGGACCCCGGCCGGCGGCGGGTGAGATTCCGGATCTTCGTCGTCGACTACCACCCCGACCGCCGGTGGCACGCCGAACTGCCGGAGGACGCCGGCTTCTTCCTGTCGCTGCTGTGGGAGAGCGCGGTCGGCGGCGGCGGTTCACTCGGCGGTTTCCTCACCTGGCGGGAGCCCGAGAACGACGGCTGGCTCGCCGTGAACGCCCGCTGGTTCGTGGAGAACGTCGAACCCGTCGCCGTCCGCCACCACCCGCCGCCCGACGAGCTCTGGGAGCACGTCGCCGCCCTCCGGGAGGAGGGGATCCACCAGCGCGACGACGGCTGGCCGGACGAGGACCGGCTCGTGCAGGCCGACTACGAGGTGCAGGTCACCGACCCGCGGTGGCTGGAGCATCTGCGGCCCGGGCTGAGCTGGGAGACCGGGTACTACCCGGACCCGACCCGCCGGTTGCGCGCCGGGGACGCCCCGCACGTACCGGATCTCACGGAGCCGGAGGCGGTGCTCGCCCCGTTCGACGGTTCCGACGGTTCCGACGGTTCCGCCGGTTCCGACGGTGGCGACCACGTCGTGGTGCTGGCCTTCTCCGACGACGGCCGCTTCCTCGCCGTCACCAGCGAGGACGGCGAACTCGCCGTCTACGACACGGCCGACCGCTCCGAGCGGCTCCGCGCGGCACCCGCGTCGGCCGGCCGGGACATCATGTGGGTGCCCGGGCGGCATGTGGTCACGCTCAAGGAGGACGGGAACGACGAGGTCCGCCCGTGGGCCTACGACCTCGACGCCGGCACCGAGACCGACGTTGCGGTGGAGCCGGGACGCGTACGCTCCCGCACCGGCCGCTTCCGGGTCGAGTACGGCGAGGGCGGCCGGGTGGACTTCGTCTCCGGTCAGTCCTCGCCCGATCGCACGATACGGCTCGGTGACCCGTCCTCCGGCCGGGTCCGGGGCGTGGCGTTCAGCGCGGACGAGACCCGGATGTTCGTCGCCCACGACGCGCAGGTGCACGTGGTCGAGCCCGCCACCGGCAGGGTCCTCGACGCCGTCCCCGTGCCGGGTGACTGGCTGAACGCGCTGGCGGCGAGCCCCGACGGCGCGTACCTGGCCGTGGCGACCGAGGACTGGGACGACGAACGCAGGTGCACGCCCGACCTCTACCGGGTCGCCGACCGGGAGCTGATCATGCGGCGCCCCGCGCGCGACCCTGCGCAGGCCGGGATCACCGCCCAGGCCCTCGCGTGGTCGCCCGACGGTGCCCGGCTGGCGGCCGTCGTCGAGAACGAGATCCATCTCTTCCGCGTCGGCCTGCCGGACAGGCCACCGGCCCGTCTCGAACTCGCCCGGCACTACAGGGAGCAGCACCACGGAGAGCAGGGCTGAAACGGGCACGGCGGTCTCCCGCCGGGGCGCGGGTTGTGCTTTCGTGAGGAGTCGGCGGGCGGTTTGCGCCGGGGCCTCGCCTCCGCCCGCGTACGGAGCCAGTCCCTCACCCGCGAAAAGAGGCCCCCCATGCCGCTCGACCGCCGCACGTTCCTGCTCTCCTCCGGCGCCGCGCTCGCCGCCGGCGCCGGAGTCGCCACCGCCCGGCCCGCCCTCGCGCAGCCGCCCGCCCTGGCGCAGCCGCCCGCCGCGCCGCTCGCGTGGGAGACCGTCATCGGGTCCGGCACCTTCGCCGACTACGGCGCGCTCCAGGCCGCCTGGAACTACCGCTACCCGTGGGGCTCCGACCACAACGGCTCCGCGCGGATGTACGCCAGTGCCACCGACCACAACCACGTCTATCTGGAGTCCGGCGGCGTCCTCGTGCTCAGGGCGTCGCGCATCACCTGGGACGAGGGCAACAGCAGCAGCGATCCCCACCTGCCCATCCGCTACCACTCCGGTGCCGTCCACGCCAAGGCGCACGTCGTCGTCGACGACCGGTACCCGCAGTGGGAGGTCAAGGGCGAGTTCCAGGCGCCGTCCGCGCGCGGCACCTGGCCCGCGTTCTGGCTGACCGGCGCCGACAGTTGGCCGCCGGAGAGCGACATCCTGGAGTACAAGGGCGACGCCCGGAACTGGTTCAACACCTACGACGGCGGCTGGGACAACACCATCGTCCCGGTCTCCAACCCCGGTGCCTGGCACACCTATCGTGCCTGGATCGCCAAGGTCAGCGCCACCGACGTCGACATCCACTACTACCTCGACGGCACCTGGGTCGGTCAGCACCGCGGCTCGAACTTCGTCGGCGCCCCCATGTGGATCATCATCAACCTGCAGATGGAGGGTTCCTCGGGCTCCCCCGGTCCCTCCGGCGACACCCACTACCGCGCCCGGAACCTCTACGTCGGCCGGGCGAACAACACCTGACGCCCCCCGCGGCAGGGCAGGGCGATTCACGAGGGCGGGGAACGTACTGTATGAGCCCCGTCACGAAGGGAGCGCCCTCATGCCTCAGGACGTACGAGCCGTCGTCGCGCGTGCGAAGAACGAGCCCGTGCAGATCACCACCGTCGTCGTGCCCGACCCCGGGCCCGGCGAGGCCGTGGTCGCGGTGCAGGCGTGCGGGGTGTGCCATACGGATCTGCACTACCGCGAGGGCGGCATCAACGACGACTTTCCCTTCCTCCTCGGCCACGAGGCGGCGGGCGTCGTGGAGTCCGTCGGCGACGGCGTCACCGAGGTGGCGCCGGGCGACTTCGTCGTCCTCAACTGGCGTGCCGTGTGCGGCCGGTGCCGGGCGTGTGAGCGGGGGCGGCCCTGGTACTGCTTCGACACCCACAACGCCACGCAGAAGATGACCCTCCAGGACGGCACCGAGCTGGCGCCCGCGCTGGGCATCGGCGCGTTCGCGGAGAAGACGCTCGTCGCCGCCGGCCAGTGCACGAAGGTCGACCCCGAGGCGTCCCCCGCCGCGGCCGGGCTGCTCGGCTGCGGCGTGATGGCCGGTCTCGGTGCCGCGCTCAACACCGGCGCCGTCGGCCGCGGCGACTCCGTCGCCGTCATCGGCTGCGGCGGCGTCGGCGGGGCCGCCGTCATGGGCGCGCGGCTGGCGGGCGCCGGGAAGATCATCGCGATCGACGTGGACGAGCGGAAGCTGACCACCGCGACGGGCCTGGGCGCCACGCACACGGTCGACGCCCGTGAGGCCGATCCCGTCGAGGCGGTACGGGACCTCACCGGCGGCCACGGCGCCGACGTCGTCATCGAGGCGGTCGGCCGCCCGGAGACGTACAAGCAGGCGTTCTACGCCCGTGACCTCGCCGGCACCGTCGTCCTCGTCGGCGTGCCGACGCCCGAGATGACGCTGGAGCTGCCGCTGCTCGACGTCTTCGGCCGCGGCGGCGCACTGAAGTCCTCCTGGTACGGCGACTGCCTGCCGTCCCGCGACTTCCCCATGCTCATCGACCTCTACCGGCAGGGCCGGCTCGACCTCGACGCCTTCGTCTCCGAGACCATCGAACTCGACGGCGTGGAGGCCGCCTTCGCCCGGATGCAGGCGGGCGACGTGCTGCGCTCGGTGGTGATCCTGTGAGCGGCGCCCGCGTCGACCACCTGGTCACCTCCGGTACGTTCTCGCTCGACGGCGGCACCTGGGACGTCGACAACAACGTGTGGATCGTCGGCGACGACGCCGAGGCGCTCGTCATCGACGCCGCCCACGACGCCGCCGCCATCGCCGCCGCCGTCGGCGACCGCCGCGTGACCGCCATCGTCTGCACCCACGCCCACGACGACCACATCGACGCCGCCCCCGCGCTCGCGGCCGCGACCGGCGCGCCGGTCCTCCTCCACCCCGACGACCGGGTGCTGTGGGAGATGACCCACCCCGACCGCGCCCCGGACGGCGCCCTCGCGGACGGCCAGACGCTGACGGTCGGGGGCACGGAGCTGACGGTCCTGCACACCCCGGGCCACGCGCCGGGCGCCGTCTGCCTGTACGCGCCGGAGCTGGGCACCGTCTTCACCGGCGACACCCTCTTCCACGGTGGTCCGGGCGCGACCGGCCGCTCGTACTCCGACCGCCCGACGATCGAGGCGTCGATCCGCGCGCGGCTGCTGACGCTACCGCCGGAGACGGTGGTACGGACCGGCCACGGCGAGTCGACCACGATCGGAGCGGAGGCCGCCGGGGCGCGGGAGTGGTGAGAAGGCGGGAGGAGTAGGGGACGATCGAGGCGTCGATCCGCGCGCGGCTGCTGACCCTGCCACCGGAAACGGTGGTACGGACCGGGCACGGCGAGACGACCACGATCGCGACGGAAGCCGCCGAGGCGCAGCAGTGGTGAGACGGCGGGCGGAGTAGGCGCCGGGGGTACGGAACGGCGGCCCCGGCGCGCCGTCGGCGCACGGCCGAGACGCAACGCCGGTGGCACCGGGCGCCGTTGACCCGCCCGGGGCCGCCCGGCATGCTCATGGCCGGGACATGCCACCCATTCGTCACTCCATCCCCCACTGGAGGTCTCCCATGCCGTCCCGCCCCACCCGCCCCACCCGCCGCTCCCTGCTCCTCGGCGCCGCGGGCCTCGGCGCCGGCGCGCTCGGCGCCGCGGGCATCGGCGCCGCCCACGCCGGTGCCCCGCAGAGCGCACCCCCCGCAGGACGCCGGCCCCTCGCACTGCGCCCCCTCTACCTCGGCACCTACGGCCAGGGCATCCTCGCCTGCACGTACGACACCGCCACCGGCGCCCTCGCCGAGACCGACGGCGGCTTCGGCGACGTCACCAACCCCGACTTCCTCGCCCTCTCCCCCGCCGGCGACGTCCTCTACTCCACCGTCGGCGGCGGCGCCGAGGGCGGCGTACGGGCGTACGCCATCGGCGCGGACGGCGCGCTCAGCGCGCTCGGCGGCGTGCAGTCCACCGGCGGCGCCGGCGTCACGCACCTGTCGGTGCACCCCGCCGGCGGGCATCTGCTCAGCGCCAACTACACGGGCGGCAGCGTCGCCGTGCACGTCATCGAGGACGACGGCAGCGTCGGCGAGCGCACCGGCTTCGTCCAGCACACCGGCTCGGGCCCGGACCCGGACCGCCAGGAGGGCCCGCACGCGCACCAGATCCTCACCGACCCGGCCGGCGGCTTCGTCTACGCCGTGGACCTGGGCACTGACTCCGTCTACACGTACGCGCTCGACACCGGCAGCGGCGCGCTCTCTGCGGTCTCCGAGGCGAAGGCCGTGCCGGGCGCCGGGCCGCGGCACATGGTCTTCCATCCGCAGGGCGCGTACGCGTACGTGGCCAACGAGCTGGACAGCACCGTCACCGCGTACGCCCACGACGCGGAAACCGGCGAGCTGACCCGGCTGGAGAGCCTGCCGACCCTCCCCGACGACGTGGACCCCGGCGGCAACTACCCCGCGGAGATCACGATCTCGGGGGACGGCCGGTTCGTCTACCTCTCCAACCGGGGGCACAACAGCGTCGCCCGCCTCGCCGTGGCGGCCGACGGCGCCGAGCTGAGCCTGGTGGACACCGTGCCCTGCGGCGGCGACTGGCCGCGGCACATCACCCTCTCGCCGGACGGCGCGCTGTTCTACTCGGCCAACGAACGGGGCCGCACCATCGGCGTGTTCACCGTGGACGCGGAGAGCGGCGCGCTCACGGCGGCGGGTGAGCCGTTCGCCACGGCGTCCACGGGCTGCGTCCTGCCCACCTGAGCGAGCCCGACCCGCCCCGCGGCCCGTCACGCCGGGTCACCTCGTGACGGGCCCGCGGGGACTCCGGAGCACCGCCCGGCCCCGCGCGTGCTCGACGCCATTATTCGAACCAGGAATCAAACACGCCCTCACCTCCCCATTTGCACGCCCGAGAGGTCGGGCGTGTCTTGTATGCCGCCTTTCCCGTGACGAATCCTCAACTAGACGCCAAGTGGTCCTCTGCCGTCCCCCGAGTCCGCCACCCCACACTGTCCGCGCGCGACCCCGGGCGGCGGCGCCGCCCGCGGTTACCGAACGTGACGCAGGTCTGGGCGGAGGACAGGTGAAGGGCATCGTGAGCCGGAATCCCCACCACAAGCGCGGCCTCTATCTGGGTACGGTGCCGGAGCGGGCCGCGGCGAAGCACGGCGGGACGCTGCTGACGCTGGACCACGACCTCGACGCCCTGCCCGAGGCCGGCCGCCGGCTGACGATCGCCGAGGTGGCGGAGTTCGCCGCCGACCTGGCGAACCGGCAGGCGGCGGTGGGCGTACGGGCCGGAGACCACGTCGTCGTCTACAAGCGGGCGAACGTCGACGCCTGGCTGCTCGCCACCGCCGCCGCCCGCCTCGGCGCGATCCCCGTCATGCTCTCCCCCGCCCTGCCCGCGCCCACGGTGGCCGCCCTCCTCAAGCGCCTCCAGGGACCGCGCCGCCCCCACCTGCTCACCGACCGCCCGAAGCTCACCGAGCTGGCCGGCCTGCCCCTCGACGAGCTGACCACGTCGGTCATCGGCGTGGCGGGCGCCGGCCGCGGCGTGGCGTCGCTGGCCCGCCTCGCCGGCGCCCCGCCCGTACCGCCGGTGTTCCAGGGGCTGGACGAGCCGGCGATGATCACGCACACCTCGGGCACCACGGGCGTACCGAAGCTGGTCGTCCACACCCCGCGCACCATGCGCGCCCGGCTGCGCCCGCAGCTCGTCATGCTGGCGCTGATGCGCCGGCGCGAGACCGTCGCGATCAGCGTGCCGTTCGTCCACTCGCGGCTGTTCGCGGCGATGACGCTCGCGCTGACGAAGGGCATGCCGACCATCCTGCTCACCAACCACGACCCGGAGGCGGTGGCGAAGGTCTTCCTGCGGAACCGGCCCGGCCTCGTCGAGGCCCTGCCCAACGCGTTCCTCGCCTGGGAGGGCCTGGCCGCGGACCCGCGCGAGCCCTTCGCGTCCGTGAAGTACTTCTCCTCCACCTTCGACGCGCTCCACCCCCGCACCGTTCGCCGCCTCCTGGACGCCTCCCGCCGCCGCGCCCCGCAGTTCTTCCAGATCTACGGCCAGTCCGAGGTCGGCCCCGCCGTGGGCCGCCCCTACTTCCGCCGCGACGCCCGCCGCATGGACGGCCGCTGCGTCGGCTTCCCGCTGCCGGGCAGCGCGCGGGTCCGCGTCGTCTCCCGGAACGGCCGGCGGGTCTCCGCCGCGAACCCCGGTTTCATCGAGGTCCGCTGGGCCGGTCTCGCCCAGACGTACCACGGCGAACAGGACCGCTACGACGAGAACGTCCACGACGGCTGGTGGCGCACCGGCGACGTCGGCTACCGGACCCGCGCCGGCTGCCTGCACATGCTCGACCGCGAGATCGACACCATCCCCGGCGTCGGCTCCAGCCTGGAGATCGAGGACGCCGTCCTCGACCGCCTGGACGAACTCGTCGAACTCGTCGTCGTCCCGGGCCCGGACGCCGAGCCGGTACCCGTCCTGTGCACCCGCGACGACCAGCCGCTGGTCCCGGCCCGCTGGCGGGCGGCCACCGCCGACTACCCCCAGCTCGGCGCCCCCGTCCACCTCCCGCTGGCCGAACTCCCCCGCACCGCGACCCTCAAGACCCGCCGCGTGGAGCTGTCCCGCCTCCTCCACGACCGCCTCTGAGCCCCGGCAGCCCGGGACCCCGCGACCGCGCCGCGGCAGAACCGGCCGCGCTCACTCCTCCGGCAGCGTCCACTCCGGCCCGCCCCTCGGCGGCGCCTCGCGGACCTCCCAGCCGGAGGGGTCCGCGTCCGGCTCCCAGTACGGCACGTTCCCCGCGTAGTACAGGCCGTAGGCCCAGTAGTCGGGAAGCTCGTGGCACATGATGTCGGGATACGGCTCGATCTCCGCGCCGCCGTAGGCCCTGTTGATCCGGGCCACGGCCTCGGCCCGGGAAATGCCGATGCGCTGCACCATGACATCGGCGATGTCCCGGAAATACTTCAGCATTCCCTCGTCGAGGTCCGTCGTGAATTCTTCCGTCATGATCCTGTCGGCGGTCCGTGGCGGGTGATTTCGGCGTTGTTGAAGACGTCCTGCGCCCGGTCGGTGAAGATGGCGATCTGGTGCCCTTCCAGGCGCGGTGGGGCACCGTTCAGGAAGTCTCCCACATTCCTCAGCATGGGCCCCTCGACCATGTCGTAGTCGTGCATCGGGCCACCGGTCCTGCCCGACCTGAGCATGTCGTTCAGCTCGTCGCTCGGCCCGTTGAAGATCCGGCTGTTCAGGTTGTCCAGCTCGCTGCGCGGCACCCGGAAGTGGATGACCGCCGGCACGTCGCCCTCGCGCCTGGCGAGGCGCTTGGCCCAGGTGAGGGCCTGCGCCGGGTCGTTCGTCACGTAGAAGCCGCCGCGCCCGAAGTCCATGTTCCTGGTGCCGTAATGGACGTCGACTCCGTTGGCCATGATGTTGTCGGCCGCCCTGCCGAACGTGCCGTGATAAAGGTCCACCATGCACGGCGCGCGCAGGCCGAGCGGGTCGGTCCACTGCAGCGGATTGGGCACGTAGGCATGGTGGTTGGGCGCCGGGGTACGGCCCAGGGGGTCGGGGCTGAAGTAGCGGCCGGTGGCCGGTTCGTAATAGCGGTGGCGGTTGTAGTGCAGCCCGGTCTCGGCGTCGTGGTACTGGCCCGGAAAGCGCAACGGGCACTCGACTCCGCCCCGCCCCCCGGAGCCGCCGTCCGCCGGCAGGCCCCAGACGGTGGACCGGCGGGCCCAGACGACCGTGCCGGCGGCGTCGACCAACTCCTCCGGGGTGCCGACGAGGTCGGTGACGATTCCGTAGAACCGCTCGTCGATCTCCTCCTGCGTGGCGTCGGCGGCAGGCGTACGCACCCGCTGGCCCACGGGCGTGTGCCCCTCGCCCCAGTCCCACACCGTGCTGGCGGCGCCGTCCGTCTGCTCGGCGAGCCGGTCGCCGTCCCAGAAGAAGAGCACCTCCGCCACGACGCTCTCGCCGTCGTCGCCGAGCAGCCGCTTGGCGACGCGCCGGCCCAGCGGGTCGTACGTGTAGCGCCACTCCCGCCCGTCCGGCGTGACGACGCCGGTGAGCTGGTCCTCGGCGTCCCAGGAGTAGCGCCACTCGCGCCGCCCGCCGGACAGCAGCCGGGTGCTGCGCCGCGTGACGCGGCCCTGCTCGTCGTGCTCGTAGACGGTGCGGCCGGCGCGCCGGATGAGGGTGCCGCTGTACGTGCGCTCGCCGGGCCCGGCGTCGTCGCCGGCCGCGGCGTCCGGGACGCCGGACCAGAGGAGGTTGCCGAGCGCGTCGTAGCGGTACGACTCCTCCCGCCCGCCGCCGCGCGCGGCCGTGACCCGGCCGGCGGCGTCCAGCTCGTAGTCGACGTCGCCGCGCAGCAGGTCGCTGACGCCCGCGAGGAAGCCGTCGGCGCGGTGGACGTACGTGCGCCGCTGGAGGGCCGTGCCGCTCCCGGCGGCCGCGGCGCCCGTACCGGCCGGGGCCGTCAACTCCTGCGTCGTGCGCAGCCGGTCGCCGTCGAAGCGGTGGGTGAGCACCGCGGCGTCGCCGAGCACCCGCTCCAGCTCCCGCCCGGCGGCGTCGTAGCCGAAGGTGACGTCGGTGTCGCCGATGTGCTGGACCGCGGAGCGCTCCGCCGGCCGGTACGTCCAGCGGGTCACCGCCCCGGACGGTGTGCGCCGCTCGGTCCTGCGGCCCGCCGCGTCGTACGCGAAGCCGACCGTCCGGCCGTTCCAGGACTCGGCGAGGGTGTGGCCGGCGGCGTCGGTCTCGACGCTCAGCTCGACGTCCGGGTTGGCCGCGTGCACGAGGCGGCCGAGCGGGTCGTAGCGGTAGGTGGTGACGACGTCGTCGGCCGTCATGCCGGTGACGTTGCCCAGCGCGTCGTACGCGAAGGCCGTGGTCTGCCCCGCGCCGTTGGTCCGCTCGGCCAACTGCCCGGCGGCGTCGTAGCGGTAGCGCAGGGTGCGGCCGTCCCAGTCGGTCTCCTCGACGAGGTTGCCGACCGGGTCGTAGCGGTAGCTCCAGCGCTGCCCGGAGCCGTTGCGCACCTCGGTCAGCCGCAGCTCGCTGTCGTACGTGAAGTGGTGCGCGGTGCCGTCCTGGTCCTCCTCGGCGGCGCGCAGGTCGAAGTGCGTGTGGCGGTAGACGGTGCGGCGGCCGGTCGAGGAGGCGTACTCCAGCGGGTTGAGATCGGCGTCGTACGTCCACCGCTCGCTCTTGCCGCTCGGCAGCTCGCGCCAGGAGATCTGGCCCTCCACCGTCCAGCCGACCTTGGTGACCTCGCCGAAGGGGTCGGTCAGCTCGGTGATGCGGCCGAACGCGTCGCGGGTGAAGGAACGCCGCGCGCCGAGCGCGTCGGTGGCGGCGACGACGAGGCCGGCGGCGTCGTTGTCGAGAACCTGGAGGCGGTTGCCGAGCGGGTCGGTGATGCCGGTGGTGGCGCCGCGCCCGTCGACGGTGAAGACCGTGGTGGCGCCGAGCGGGTCGGTGACGGCGCGCCGGTTGCCGCGGTCGTCGTAGGCGTACTCCCAGCAGGTGCCGTCGGGGCGGATCACCTTGACGGGCAGGTCGAGGTCGTTGAACTCCACGGCGAGCACGCCGCCGTCGGGGCGCTCGATCTCACTGAGGTTGCCGGAGGCGTCGTAGCGGTAGCTGGTGGTGCGGCCGAGGGGGTCGGTGAGCGAGGCGAGGCGCTGAAAGGCGTCCCAGGTGCGGGTGGTGGTGTGGCCCAGCGGGTCGGTCTCGGCGACGAGCTGGAAGGACTCGTCGAAGCGGTAGACCGTGGCGTGCCCGTGGGAGTCGGTGGCGGTGGTGGTACGGGTCTCGTCGTCGTAGGCGTACGCGTACGCCAGCACTCCGTCGTCGCCCCCGGTGCGCACGCAGCGGCCCAGCTCGTCGTACGCGTAGCGGTACCAGGCGTCGGAGCGGTCGCACCAGCCGGTGATCCGGCGCTCGTCGTCGTACGCGTAACGCTGCGGCCGGCCGGAGGAGTTGACGACGCCGGCGAGGTTGCCGCGGTCGTCGTAGCGGTAGCGCAGCAGGACCGGCTCCCGGGGGTCACTGCGCAGGGTGAGCGCGGTGACGCGGCCGTCGGCACACGTCAGACCGACGCGGTAGCCGCCGTGATGGACCAGCTCCGCGGGCGCGCCGTCCTTGCCGTAGACGACCTCCAGGCTGTTGCCGTTACGGTCACCGATCGCGGCCAGCACCAGCTCCCCCGCCCGACCGCCCGGATCGGGCACGAACCGCAACGTCCGCCCCGCCTCGGGCTGCCGCACGGTGATCGCCCCCTGCGGACTCCCGTCCCAGGTCAGCAGCCACTGCGGCCCGACAACCGGCGCCACCGCCTCACCCGCGACGGGCACGGGGTAGTACAGCACCATCCCGTCCTCGGTGACGAGCCGCAGGCCGTCGTCGTCGAGCATGAGCCGCTGGTCGAGCGTGGACACCCAACTCGGCCCGAACCACCGGCCGACGCCGATCCCCGTGCGGTGGCTGCGCGCCAGCACGAGGGGCAGGAGGCCGGGGAGTTTGATGTCCTCGATCGACATGACCATCTGCCCGGTGGCGACGTCGACGGGGTCGCCGCAGGTGAAAAGTTTCTTCATGGAGCGGCCCATGGCCTGCATGGTCTTGCCGAGCCCGGAGACGGCGGCCTTCATGCCCTTCATGCCGCCCTTGACCGCGGCCAGCCCGCCCTTCAGCCCCTTCGCGAGGCCGCCGAGGGTGGTGAGTCCCTTCATGCCGGGGATGCAGTCGAGGGCGGCGAAGGCGACGTCCCAGAGGGAGGCTTGGCCGTTCATGTACTTGTAGAGGGTGTCGGCGAGGACGACGAGGGCTGCGGCGAGAACGACCCAAGCCAGCGGCCCGCCGATGATCAGGACGACGATGCCGAGGACCGCGACGATCACCTTGCAGACGTTGACGATCGTGTCCCAGTTGTCCTTGACCCAGTCGACCGCCTTCTCCCACCACTTCCGGTTCTGAATACCGGCGTCGGAGGCGTCTTCGAGCTTGTCCTTGGCTTCGGAGGCGGCGTCCTCACGCATCTTCTTGGCATCGGCGGCCATCTTCTTCGCGGCTTCGAGACCGGCTTCGGCGTTGTCGACGGCCGACTGCGCGGAGGACTGGGCGGACTTGGCGTCGGTGGCGTTGCGGGTGGCGGCCCGTACCTCAGACTCGTCGGGCTTCTCCTTGCCCTCCTTCTCGTCGTACTCCTCGGTCTTCGCAGTGGCCCGATCGACCCAGGAGTTGGCGGAGTCCAGCCGCCCGTTGGCGGCGGTCAGATCACTCTGCGCCTCCCGGCCCTTGGCGAGAGCCTTGTCGGCGAGGGACTGGGCCCGCTCCAGCTTCGGCCAGTACGCGGCCAGCGCATCGCCCGCCAGGTCGTAAGAGCGCTGGAGCTTCTTCAGATTCTTGGGAACCTCTTCGAACTCGTCCTGGAAGGCCTTGGCGGTCTTCCCCGCCCACCGCAGCAGCGCGTCCTCACCGGCCATCCCCTTGATCTGCCGCAGCGCATCCGCCACATCGTCGGCGAAGTCGTGCAGCTCACGGGCCAGTTGCTTGACCCGCTCCGGATCCCCCGGCGTGGGGTCGTCATCCAGATCGAGCACATGCCAATCCGTCGGACGGCTACCCATGGCTCCCCCTGCACATCGCTCGCGGTCGTCCCGTCCACGGACCCGGACACCAGCCCGACACCGTGCGACCTCCCCAGAGAGACGAAAACCAGCCACCCGCGGTTCTCCCCCACCCGACAAACGGCGCGCCCCGCACTCGCAGCAGGGGCCGGCACGTCCGCACCCGTCGAAACGTTCCTGCTAGGAGGGGGGAAGGGTGGGGCGGGTGGGACTCGAACCCGCAGTGGCCGCGCCACCGGGCGTCTCAGGCAGACAGGCGTCCCTGTGGCGGCGGAACGTCTGCGGGGCGGCGGGTTGTTCGGCCATGCGCCGGGAAGTCGGCAGTCGTGGCACAGACGGCGCTGCGAAGACCGGACGGGGTGGGTTCCAGGCCGGCCTTCGCGGCCAGCAGCCGCCGCAGTTCGGTCCAAGTCAATGCCCCAAGACAACCTTTCCTCGTTCAGAGACGCGGTCCGATTGCATCGCCCTTCACACCAAATGCACGAATCCACGAAAGTGCTTGAAAACACAGCGGGATCGACGAAAAACTGCAGGCCACGGAGCCTGCTCCCCGCACCCGCGGGGATGGTCCCGGGGGAGAGCTGCACCGCGCGGGGCGTACGTACTGCTCCCCGCACGCGCGGGGATGGTCCCAACGGGCTGATCGACACCTCGGACAAGAGGATCTGCTCCCCGCACACGCGGGGATGGTCCCACCGGATCCTGCGACTCGGCGGCAGGCTGCGGCTGCTCCCCGCACGCGGGGGGATGGTCCCAGGGCCTCGATCTGGTCGGGGGTCAAGTGGTCCTGCTCCCCGCACCCGCGGGGTTGGTCCCCTGGAGGCCGCGCACGGTGCCCGGGGGCGGTCGGTGCTCCCCGCGCCCGCGGGGTCGGTCCCTGCTTCTCGGGCAGGTGCGCACTCTCGTGAAGGTGCTCCCCGCGCCCGCGGGGTTGGTCCCCACGGCGACACCAACATCGAGCACTATTGGGCGTGCTCCCCGCGTCCGCGGGGTTGGTCCCGTCTCGGGCATGCCCTTCCATTCGTCGCGTCCGTGCGCCCCGCGCCCGCGGGGTTGGTCCAACGATTTCTACTGAGCATCACCTGAATGAGCGTTGCCGCTCTGAGCACGAGGAACGCCCCCGGGAGCGCACGCTCGCGCTCCCGGGGCCGCCCCCTGCCCGCCCGTCCTTCCGTAAACGGGAGGCGCACAGTCGCCGCCACAGCGCCGCACGCGGGCGATCAGGGCCCCGCCAGCCCAGGGGCTACGATCCGGGCGAGCGGGGCTGCTCTGGGTGCCCCCGCCGCGCCGGGGGACGGGGCCGGGGGAACGCCCGCCGTGCCGGCGGCGGACGTTCAGCGGACGAGCTGAAGGGCCTGCTGCATCAGGTCGCCGTCGTCGAGGGTGAAGGTTCCGGTGTGCAGGACGTCGTGGCCGTACATCTGCTTGGCCAGTGGGATGCGGCGGTCGAGGTGCAGGCTCCAGGTGGTGTTGTGGACGTCGAGGCGGGGGCCGGAGCCGCCGATGCGGGCGGACCAGCCGGTGCAGATCACCCACCCGGCGCAGGCGTTCTCGTGCCCGCCGCGGGATCCGTACAGGCCCTGGGGGTGGTGGTCGGCGGCGACTGCCAGCAGGTCGGGGTGCTCCAGTTCCGGCACGGGCAGGACGCCGACGATGGCGGTGGTGCCGAAGTGGCCGGTGGTGGTGTAGGCGAGGAGGCAGCGGCGGTCGGGCCAGTGGTGGGTGAGCGGGAAGACGGTGACGCGCCCGGTGCCGGTCTGCTCGCTGCCCATGGTGCTCCTCGGTCCGGGTCGGCCCCCGCGGCACCGTGGCCGCGGGGACTGACTTGTCGGGGTATGTCAGCGGTGGCCGGGGGACGGGTTGCCGCCTCCGCCGTCGCCGTCCTCGATGTCGGTGTTGTCGTCCTCGTCGCCCGGGTCACCGCAGGCGGCGGGGGTGAGCGGCAGCGGGTTGTTGAAGGTCATCGGGTGTGCCTCCTCTCCGGTGCGCCCCGGAGCGCCCGGGGCGGTGGTGCGCGCCCCGCCCGCCGGCCGGCAGGGTTGCGGCGGGCGGGGCGCCTTCCCGGCCGGTCCGTTGCAGGGCCGACCGGCCGGGCCCGCTCCCTGGCGGATCGGACAGGCGGCCAGGGGGTGGGAGTTCAGTGGTCGGGGTGCCGGCGTATGAGGACGGAGCGGTCCGTGGCCGCCGAGTGATCACCACGGTTGCGCGCGTCCCGGCGCTCCTCGCCGAGCCGGCTGCACGTCTCGCAACCACGAACGGGCTGAGCTTCCCTGCTGTCGCGGACCGGGAGCACCACCGGCGGAGAGGGGTAGGTGCGGCAGGCGGATGCGTCCCTTGCATCGGCGGTCACGGTCGCCGCCTCCCGCGGCACCGGGGGCACTCGCAGGGCGGCATGGTGCTGCTGAGCAGGGGAGGCTCGCAGTCGCGGGCGTAGTAGTTCTTCTCGCGCCCCCAGGTGCGCCCGCTGTCGCGGGACACACGCAGGGTCAGCAACGGACGTTCAGGCGCCGACGGCGCCTCTGCTTGGGCGGCCATGCCCAGGAAGGTAGAAACGAGCGGTTTGCACACACCATTAATTTGCAGAAATTTGCGTCAGATCCTGCACCATGAGCCGTTGGCTGCCTCGCGCCCTTGACGGGTTACCCCATGCACGGGACCGTGATGCAAAGCACTGCAACTCGATGTAGACGGAGGCTGACATGCCGTTACTGTTCGTCGGGATCGACCCCGCTACGGAGAAGGACAAGAGCCCTACCGTGTGGGTCGACCAGGAGACCAACGAACTCGTCCTCCAGGGCTGGAAACCGGGGGCCGAACTGGAAGCGGAGTGCGCCGCGTTCGAGGTGCCCGGGCACGCGAAGGGCATCCCGGCCGAGGAGGCAGTGATCCGGGTTCCTGCCAGGATGGTGCACATGATCAGGAAGGCGTGCGATGTCGTCGAGCGAGCCGACGTTCCCTGAACTCCTCACGGCCTGCAAGCGCTCCGCCGTGCACCTGGAGATGCGGGACCAGTACGGGGTCAGCGACGAAACCGACGGCTTCAGCGCCTGGCTACGTACCGGCCAGCGCGACACGGACCCCGAATCGGAGTCCTGGGCTTCCTGGGTCGGGCTGATCTCCCAGGCCGTGGCGCGCGGCGTCACCGTGCGGCGTGCCCGCATCGTCTCCGAGCCGGTCACCGACTACATCCGATACGAGCACGCCGGAACCGTCGTCAACGTCGCCGCGGGCGAACAGGTCCGCTGGCTCCCCCGGCGGCGCGCCTCGGACATCGCCCTGCCGGGAAACGACTTCTGGCTGTTCGACGAACGCCTGATCCGCTGGAACCACTTCACCGGCAGCGGCGCCTGGGCCGGACAGGAGATCACCGACGAGCCAGCCGCAGCCGAGTTGTGTGCCGTGGCCTTCGAGGCGGTGTGGGCGCGCGCTGTCCCACACGATCAGTACGAGATCCGCTGACAGGAAGCGCCGGCTGGCCAGCTCATGTCCGTCTCCCCGTCCTCTGCCGCGCAGGCTGCGCGCGAAGCCGTCGCCGGGCGGCTGCGAGACCTTCGTAAGGAGGCCGGGCTGACCATCGTCGAGCTGGCCCACCGGTGCGGCTGGCACTACTCCAAGACCTCACGCATCGAGAACGCCCTCACCGGCCCCACGGCAACGGATATCCGCAAGTGGTGCGAGGCCACCCGCACTCAGGACCAGGCGCAGGACCTCGTCGTCCAGTCCGTCAACGCGGAGTCGATGTACCGGGAGTGGCGTCACCAGATCCGCAGAGGCCAAAAGCAACTGCAGGAAAGCCTGGTGCAGTTCTACCGGGACACCGAGCTGTTCCGCGTCTACTCCTCCACCCTGGTCCCCGGGCTGCTGCAGACCGAGGGCTACGCGGCTGCCGTCCTCCGCCGGGCAGCCCGTTTTCGGGATCTCCCCATCGAGGACAGCGCAGAAGCGGCGCGGGCCCGCGTCGAGCGCTCCCGGGTCATCCATGAGCAAGGACACAGGTTCGTGATCGTCGTTGAGGAGTCCGTGCTGCGCTACCAGATGGCGGACTCCGACGCGATGGCCGCCCAGCTCGGCCACCTGCTCACCGCAGGCGCATTGCCGGCCGTCTCGCTCGGCATCGTCCCGATGGCGGCGCGCGAACGGATGCGCTGGCCGGACGAGACGTTCAGCGTGTACGACGACGCCCTCGTATCGGTCGAACTCGTCTCCGCCGAAGTGAACGTCACACAGCCCTCCGAGATCGCCCTGTACCTGAAGGCGTTTGAACAGTTGCGCCAGCTCGCCGTGTACGGGGTGAAGGCGCGGGCGCTGATCCTGAGTGCGATCGAGGCTCTTGGCTGAGGGCCCGACGAAACGCCCCTGCCCCGGCCGCGTGGGCCAGGACAGGGGGCGTCGTGCCGTTACGGCGCGGGCTCGTACTCGGTGCTCCCCGCGCCCGCGGGGTTGGTCCCTTCCCGGGTGCCCCGCTCGCTCTGGCGATGTCACGTGCGGCGGGCTGCAGGCTCGCCTCTTCGCGTGACGCGGCCGAATGGGCGGTCTCCTGTGACACTCGGGCCAGGCAACGATCTCTGCGGCTCTCCGGGGCGCGAAACCGCTGGGCGAAACGATCCCTCTGGGGGGTTTCTGGGTGGGGCGGGTGGGACTCGAACCCACGGCCGACGGATTATGAGTCCGTTGCTCTAACCGGCTGAGCTACCGCCCCGTACGGCGCGTCACGTACAGATGTGCGCGCCGTCTGCCGCAGCATAGCCGCTCATACGATCTGTCGCCCGGAGACCCCGTCCGCAGGGGTGGGACCCGGGCCGCTGCGCATGTCCGGAAGGACGCGGGTGTGCCGCTTCCGGTTCCGGGGGGCGGTGGTGGGGCGGGAGGGTCGCGGGGGCAGAAATGCGCGAAGGCCCCGGTCGGGGCCTTCGCGCATGTGCTCCCCCGACTGGACTCGAACCAGTAACCTGCCGGTTAACAGCCGGCTGCTCTGCCGATTGAGCTACGGAGGACTGCTCCGCACGGAGGCCCTTCCCGCTCCCGGGGGGCGCTCCTGTGCTGCTCGCCATACATTAGCGCATGGCTGGGTCCGCTCCGAAATCGGTATTCACCCCTCCCCCTCTCCGGGTACCCGTATCGGTGACGGCAGGGCGGAACAGCCCAGTCGAGGCAGTCCGAGGGAAGGTGGAGACCATGCGGTACCGGGTGAGCTTCGTTGCGGGGATCGCCGTCGGGTACGTCCTGGGCAGTCGGGCCGGACGTGAGCGCTACGAGCAGATGCGGAAGGCGGCGCAGCAGTTCAGCGAGTCTCCCGCGGTGCGTAACGCCGCCGAGGCCGCCGCGCTGACCAGCAGGGACGCCGTGACCAAGGCGGCGAGTTCGCTCTCCACGAAGTTCGCGGACGTCGTGCCCGAGACCGTTGCCTCGCGTGTCCACTTCCTCCACGGGAACGGGCACGCGAACGGCACCCGCGGCCGGCGCGAGGAGTCCGACGAGTGGGGTACGACGAACACCTGACCCCGGGCCGGCCCGCCGGGCGCGCACCGGTTCGAGCCTGGCCGGCGCCCGGCGGGCCGGATCCCGACGGTCCCGCGGCCGAAACCGCGCCGGTGCCCGGGCGGCCCCGCCGATAGGGCATCATCTGCGGCATGGGGATAGTCGCCGGTCTGGACAGCTCGCCTGAAGGCACCAACATCGTCGTCTGCGACGCCGACACCGGCGCGGTACTCAAGCAGGGCTACGCCCGGCACCAGGTGCCCGAGTCGGCCGACGAGGCGGCGGCGTACGAAGCCGACCCGCAGACGTGGCTCCTCTCGCTCGGCGAGGCCGCGGACGGTGGCGTGCTGGAGGGAGTGCAGGCCATCGGCGTCGCCGCACAGCAGCACGCCGTCATCCCGCTGGACGCCGCGGGCGCGCCCGTACGCCACGCGCTCATCGGCAACGACAAGCGGGCCCAGGGCGCCGCCGCCGACCTCACCGGCGAGTTCGGCGGCCGGGCGGCGTGGGCGGAGGCGGTCGGCGCCGTGCCGGACGCCAAGCTGCCCGTCACCAAGCTGCGCCGCTTCGCCGCCACCGAGCCCGATCACGCCAAGCGCACCGCGCAGCTCATGACCCCGCACGACTGGCTGGTCTGGCAGTTGCTCGGCAAGCCGTCCCGCCGCACCACCGACCGCGGCTCCGCCTCCACCACCGGCTACTGGTCCGCGCACGCAGGCCCCGCCGGCGAGTGGCGCCGCGACCTCGTCGAGCTGGCCCTCGGCCACGAGGCCGGCCTGCCGGAGGTGCTCGGCCCCGCCGAGGCCGCCGGCCGCACCCCCGAGGGGCTGCTGATCTCCGCGGGCACCGGCGAGACCATGGCCGCCGTCTTCGGCCTCGGCCTCGGCGCCGGCGACGCGGTCGTCACCCTCGGCGCCTCCGGCGCGGTCTACGCCGTGCACGACGCCGCGCTGCCGGACTCCGGCGGCACCATCACGGCGCTCGCCGACGCCACCGGCAAGCACCTGCCGGTCGTCCACACCCTCAACGCCGTACGCGCCCTGCGCGGCGCCGCCGAGCTGCTGGGCCTGGCGCCGGCCGACCTGGAGCGGCTCTCCGAGCTGGCGCTGACCTCCACGCCCGGCGCCCACGGGCTCGTCCTCCTGCCGTACCTCGACGGCGAACGCACCCCGAGCCTCCCCCAGACCGCCGGCTCCCTGCACGGCCTGCGCCGCGAGAGCATGCGCCCGGAGCACCTGGCGCGCGCGGCGTTCGAGGGCATGCTGTGCGGCCTCGCCGACGCCCTGGAGGTGCTGCGCACCCGGGGCGTCACCGTACGCCGCGTCTTCCTCCTCGGCGCCGCGGCCGGCCTCCCGGCGGTGCAGGCGCTGGCGCCGGCCGTCTTCGAGGCGCAGGTCGTGGTCCCGGCGTCCGCCGACTACGCGGCCCTCGGCGCGGCGCGGCAGGCGGCGTGGGCGCTGGGGGTGGCGGAGGGCCGGCTGAGCGCGGACGCGCCTCCGGTGTGGGAGACGGGGCCGCACGAGACGTTCGACGCGGGCGAGGACCTGGCGCTGGGCCAGGCGGTGCGGCAGCAGTACGCGGCGGTGCGGGAGTCGGTGCACCCCGGAGCGCTGGGGCTTGCAGCCGGCACGGCGGGTGCGGCGGCGGCCGGTGGCGCGGGCGGGGGGACCGCGGGTGACGGGACCGCGGGTGGTGGGACTGCGGGTGGTGGCCCGGGCGGGACCGCGGGCGGCGCGGAGCCGGGGCACGGATCGGGAGAGCAGGAGCAGGGCCTCGGGGCGGGGCAGGAAGCGACACAGGGCTGAACGGGGCCGGCCTGCGGCGCGCGGACCGCACCGTGTGCCGTACGCCCGCGGAGGGACGCGCGCGGCGCGGGGCCGCGTAGGCGCGGACGCCGCGGAGGCTGAGCGCGACCGAGCACGCCCCTGACGCGAGGCCGCCACGGAGGCGGGGAGCGCCGCGGGCGCGGAGCGCGCCGCGGACGTGGAACACGCCGCGCGGACGCGGGCGCCTGGCTTCGCCGCGGCGCCTCGCCTCCCGGCTCCCGCCGGGCCCGTGGCGAGCGCCGACGGTGCGCACCGATCCGTGCGGCCCGCGCGCTTCGCCGCGGTGCCGGCCACCCGCCACCGGCCACCGCCGTCCGGGCCCCGGTGCGTCGGCCGCCGCCGCCCGCCCGCGTTCCCCTACCGGTGCGGTGCCGCCGGTCAGGCGGACTCCCGCGTCAGGGGTGGTCTCGGCACAGGACCGCCAGGGGGGTTTCGTCCGGCGCGCCCGGGGTGAAGGCGACCGGGGGGCTCGGGGCCCAGGCTCCCGCCTCGTAGCGGACCGTGCGGAGCGCCAGCGCGTGGTCGCCGCCCTCGCGGGCGACGAAGACCTCGTTGTACCCGTTGCGCTCGTCCGACTCGCGGCTCCCCAGCGCCGGGGCGCCCGCGATGCGGGTGGTCCAGGGGCGGGCGGTGCCCAGCAGGCGTTCGGCCGCGGTGAAGCCCAGGTGCGTGTGGCCGTGCAGGACCAGGGACGTGCCGGCCTCCGCCAGCATCCACTTCGCCTGGCCCGCGTTGACCACCCCCGAGTACGGGGCGATCTCCACCGCCGGCACCGGCGACAGCGGGTGGTGCAGGGCCGCAAGGGTGACGTAGCCCGGTTCGCGGGTGAGGCGGTCGAGCACGCCCCGGGCGATGACGCCGGGGTCGTGGCGCTCGAAGTCCAGCACGATCCGGCGTACGGCCTCTCCGTCCGCCGCGTCCGCCGCCTCGACGTACTCCGCGCGGAACCGCTCCAGCCGCTCCCGGTCCCGGTCGTGCGCCGGTTCGCCGCCGGACTCGGCGGTGCCGAGGAGCGCCACCCGCAGCCCGGCGTCCGGATAGGTGACGTGGACGCGGCGGGCCGCGGTGTCGGGCTCGTGCAGGTCGGGGTGCGGGTAGCGGCCGAAGACCCGGGCGAACCAGTGGTGCCGCGCCTGCGGGTCCTCGTCCAGGCACAGTTCCCACGACACGTCGTGGTTGCCGCCGGTGAGCAACACGCGGGGGTCGTCCGGGCGCAGGTCGGCGTGGTCGGCGAGCTGGTCCTCCAGGGCGCGCAGCCAGGCGAGGGCGGTCTCGCCGTCGGCGTCGACGGGGCGGTTGACGAGGTCGCCGGTGGCGATGATCAGGTGCGGTGCCCGGCCCTGGCCGGCGAGCTGGCGTACGTGGTCCAGGTACGCGTCGAGCGGCGAGCCGGCCCCCGCCAGCTCCGCGAGCCGCTGCCCGGCCTGCGAGGTGTCCTTGGCGTCCACGTTGGCGCGCAGCCCGCCGCCGTGGTGGAGGTCGGTGACGTGGTGGATGCGCAGCACGTCGGGCAGGTGGCGGACGAGGACGGGGTCGTCCGCGGGCGGCGCGTGCGCGGCCCGTACGGCGGCCTCCACGCCCGCGTCCTCCACGCCCGCGTCGCGCCACCGCCGCGCCCGCAGCGCCGCCCGGTGCTCGGCGGCGAGGCCGTCGTGGAACCACTGCGGCACGTACTGGTGCCGGTCGCACGCCTCCTCGTACGCGGCCGTCGCCAGCCGCGCCGCGTCGGCGCGCAGCGCCGGGTGCTCCTCGGCGGTCTGGAGGGCGAGTTCAAGGAGGAACGGCGTCTGCAGCCACGCCGGTTCCGCCGTCCGCAGCAGCTCGACGACCCCGGGCGCCCACTCCGGGCAGCGGTCGGCCATGCGTGCGCACTCGGCGTCCGCGAGCGGCGGCGGGCGCAGCACGTCCTTGGGCGCGTCCGCGCCAAGGTGCGGGGTGAGGAGCAACTGCTCGGCGGGGGTGGCGAAGACGACGGGCACGGCGCCCGCGTCCCGTACCTGTTCGAGGCCCGCGGCGAGCGCCGCCGGGTCGACGCCCCGGAGGGCGGCCGGGAGTGCGGCGGCGAGTGCGGGCGGCGCGCCGGGTGCGGTCCGGGTCGTGTGGTGCGTACGGGCCCGGCCGCCGGCCGCCGCGTCCCGCGCCAGCGCCGGTTCGTCGACCAGCACCACGCACCCGACGGGCACCCCCGGCGCCTGCTTGCCGCCCCGCAGACACCCGAGCCCCCGGCGCCGTACCGCCTCGGCGGGCGAGCGCAGGTCCACCCGGCGCGACGGCCGGTCGCCCCGGGCCCGTTCGACGGCGTGCGCCAGCCACGTCTTGCCCGCCCGGCGGGGCAGCTCCACCAGCCACGCGGCGGAGTTGGGCAGTTGGCCCTCGACCAGGGGCCGGGCCCAGCCGGGCACGTGGTCGCCGGGGAACCGGACGTCCAGCTCGGGCTGGTACGCCCGGCTCGGCCGGAAGCGGCTCATGTGGCTGACTCCTCATCGGTTCGCGGGCCGTCGGCCCGTGCGGGGTCCGCGGTCGGGTGCGCAGGGGGGTCCGCGGCGGGGCGGCGGGCCGCGTCGCGGACCCGGCCCCGTAACGACTCGTCGCGCAGCGACACCTGGCTCAGCGCGATCCAGTCGAAGAACGGCCGGTCCGCCAGCCACACGTCCCCCGGCCGCAGCAGCCCCACCTCCCGCAGCTCCATCCGCTGCGCCGGCGCCGGCTCCGGCGGGGGCTCGCCGGGCGTGTGCAGCAGCGCGGCGCGGCCCGCGGGGCCGATCTCCGCCCAGCGGGACTGGAACTGCTCGCTGCGCCCGATCAACAGCTCCTGCCTGCGCAGCTCTTCGAGCGCCGCCCGGCTCGTCAGCGGGCGCCGGTCGTCCGCCTGGACGGCCCGTACCACCGCGTCGCCCATCACCTGGAGGTAGAACGGCCAGGTGCCGACCAGGGACAGGATCCGCGCGCCCGCGCGGCCGGGTTCGATGTCGACGCCGAGGTTCGCGGCGGTGCCGGTGAGAAACGCCAGCGCGTGCGGCTCGCCGAGGGGGCCGAGGATGCGCTTGTCGACGTCGTTGCCGAAGCTGGAGCCGGGCGCGGTCAGCGCGGAGCGCACGACGGTCTGCCAGTCCTTCTCGGTGCCGGTGTAGACGAGCCACGCGCCGGCCTGCCCGAGGTCGCGCAGCCAGGAGACGGCCGCCGGGTGGTACTCGGCGAGCCGGCCGACCTCGTCGAGCAGGAACGCCTCCCGGTCGGCGCGGGCCGCGCGCTCCCCGGCCCGGGTGAGCAGGGCCTCGGCGGGGCTCGCCGCGCCGCGTACGGCGGGGTCGAGGAGGGTGGCGAGCTGGTCGGGGCTGTCGACGGGGCTGGCGCGGTGCGGGACGGTGAGCTTGCGGACCCGGCCCGCGCCGTCCGCGACGAGGCGCCGCTCCAGCTCGCCGAGCACCCACGTCTTGCCCGCGCGGCGCGGGCCGAGCAGCGCGACGGAGGTGCCGGTGGCGTAGCGGTCGCGCAGCCACGCGAGTTCCGCGTCGCGGCCGACGGGCCGGCCCGTACCGCCGCCGACGTGGAAGCGGTCGGCGGCCAGGTCCAGCGCGTCGACCCGGAACGGGCGCCGCGTGGGCGGCACCCGGGCGTCCCGCTCCCTCGCCGCCGCGCCGATCCGGGCGAGCGCCTCGGCCTGGCCGCGGGCGGTGGGGTCGCCGGGCAGGAGCGCGACCTGGACGACGGTACGGTCCCTGCCCTCGGCGTAGAGCGCGCGCCCCGGCGGCATGCGGCCGGGGACGAACCGGGGCCTGATGCCCGCCGTACGGTAGTCGTCGGGATCCGCGAACCGCAGGATCAGCATGTCCGCGGCCGTCGTCCTGATCCGCCCGCTCAGCACGCTCCGTCCGCCCGCGACGACGGGGCAGACCCCGACCCGCGGCCCCTCCCGGCACAGCCGGGTGAAGTCGTCGACGTGCTTGCCGTAGTCGACGTCGCCGAGCGCGTCGAGGAAGCCCTCCCACCCGTCCACGAGCACCAGCAGGTACGGCAGCCGCCGGTGCGCCGCCACCGCCTGCCGCTGCGCGGCGACGTCCGGGAATGCCTCGGCGGCGAGCTGGGACTGCCGGGCCCGCACGATGGTGGTGAGCCGGTCCAGCAGCCGGGTGAGCCGCTCGCGTTCGTTGCGGGAGACGACGGCGCCGCAGTGCGGCAGTTCGGCGACCGCCTGGAGCGCGCCGGTGCCGCAGTCGATGCCGTAGAGGTGCACGTCGGAGAGGCTGTGCTGACGGGCGACCGAGCCGGCGACGGTGCGCAGGAGCTGGGAGCGCCCGGTGCGCGGGCCGCCGGCGACGAGCAGCGGCAGCTTGTCGGCGAGGTCGAGGACGGCGACGGTCTGGAACTGGTCCTCGGGCACGTCGGCCAGCCCGATGGGGACGGGTATCAGGTCGCGTCCGCGCTCGGGCAGGTCGTCCTCGGTGAGCGGCTCGTCGAGCTGGATTTCGTCGGCGAGCGGGGGCGGGAGGAGGGCGGGGGGCCGCTCGAAGCCGAGGGCGACGGCGGCGGCGCGGATGCCGTCGACCAGGACGGTGAGGTCCGTCGGCCCGGTCGGCTCCGGCTCGACGCGCAGCGATCCGCTGGTGGCCTCGGCGCCCACGGCGTGGACGCCGCGGACCCGCACGGGTGGCTCGCCGCCCGGGCCGGCGGCGGAGCGGACGCCGACGCGCGCGGTGCGCAGGCGCACCAGGGTCTCGGCACCGGTGCGCACGTAGGCGGCGCCCGGCTCGGACTCACCGAGCAGGGCCGCGTCCGGCGCGTGGATCACGTCCGTGCTCTCGTCCGGATCCGCGAGCCGCAGCGCAATGCGGAGGTTGGTGTAGGCGCGGATCTCGGGGCTCACCACGGCACCCGGCCGCTGCGTGGCGAGGACGAGGTGGACGCCGAGGGAGCGACCGCGACGCGCGATGTCCACCAGCCCGCTGACGAAGTCCGGCAACTCGCTGACCAGCGCGGCGATCTCGTCCACGACGAGCACCAGCCGGGGCAGCGGCACGGGCGCGCGGTCGTCCCCGACCGCGTACAGGTCGGCGTACTCGCCGACGTCGCGCACGCCGGTCCGCGCCAGCAGTTGCTCGCGCCTGCGCAGTTCGGCGGCGAGGCCGGAGAGGGTGCGCTCGACGAGGTAGCCGTCGATGTCGGCGAGCACGTCCACGGTGTGCGGCAGCCGGGCGCACGCGCCGAACGCGCCGCCGCCCTTGTAGTCCACGAGCAGGAAGGACACCGCGTCGGGCGCGACGGAGGCGGCCAGGGAGGCGATCCAGGTGCGCAGGAACTCCGTCTTGCCGGAGCCGGTCGTGCCGGCGACGAGGGCGTGCGGCCCGTCGCTGACGAGGTCGATGGAGACGGGTGCGCCCCAGGACTCGCCGATGGGGGCGGACAGCCCGGGGGCGCGGGACGCCCAGCGGGCGCCGAGTTTGTGGGGCCCCGGGTGCGGGAGTTCGAGCAGGTCGAGCAGGCGGGGGCTGTCCATCGGGTCGTCGGCGGTGGGGTCGCGGAGGGGGGCGAGGATGCGGGCGACGCGGTCGGACCAGGCGGGGTCGGCCTGGTACGCGAACCAGTTGTGGACGAAGTGCTCGTCGTCCGGCAGCTTGAGGTACGTGTCCCCGCCGACGACGGCGCGGCATTCGGCCGGCAGCATCGCCGCGTCGGCGTCCAGGCAGATCACCGACACGCCGTGGCGCGGGCCCTCCCGGAGGAGTTCCGCCACGCCGGGCAGCCTGCGCAGCAGCCGGGAGCCGTCGAGCACCACCACGGCCCGCGGCGGCTGCGGACCGCCGGCCGGCCGGTTCTCCAGCCGGCGCAGCAGGTCGGACAGGTGCGCGGCGTGCGCCCGCGCGTCGCGGCTGACCCGGGGGCCGGCCGCGGAGGGCGGGAGCCAGCGCAGGAAGTCCCAGGCGTCAGAATCCTCGTCGGAGGTCAGGACGCGCACGTCGACGTCGGCGGGGCTGTGGACGGCCGCGATCTGGGCGACGAGCCAGGCGCCGGTGCGGTGCCGTCCCTCGTCCGTGGCGATGCCGATCACCCCGTACTCGAGCAGGTTCACCACCATGGGGATGTAGGCGTCGTCCTCGCCCGCGTGGTCCTTCTCGCCCACCTGGAGCACGAGGAAGTCCCGGTCGGCCGGGCGGCGGTGCCACAGCTCCCACGTCGCTCTGCGGACGTTCGCGACCAGCCTCCGGCTGTCCACACCGGGGTGGGCGAAGAAGGGCTGCCTGCCCCGCCGCCGGCGGCGCAGGCTCACCTGCCGCCACACCTCCGAGACGAGCAACCCGGCCGGCATCACGAGATCGGCCAGGCTCGCGCGCTCGGGCAGCAAGGTGACGGGGGCAGGGCGCGAGCGGGAGAAGAGGAGCGTGCCGCCCTCGCCGGGCACAGCGAGGCCCGCTTCGAGGAGTGCGCGGTGGATCGCCTCCGGGGAGGTGTCGCCCGTGTCGGGGGCGGCGGGCGGCGTGACGATCCAGAGCCGGGTGCCGGGGCGTACGGGCACGTCCGCGAGCGCCGCGTCGGGCGGTAGTTTCGTGCCGTCGGCGAGGAACAGCCGCGCCGCGGACGGCAGCGGACCGCACCAGTCCGCGAGCCGCCGGGCCACCTCCGACACCCGCGCGCCGTCCGGCGCCTCCAGCACCACGTCCTGCTCCGTGCCGTCCGGCAGGACGACCGTCAGCATCCGCTCCGTGGCCACCCCGCCTCACCCCCGCTCGCCGGGCGGCGGTCCCGCGTGGTCCTGGAGCTGCTGCGCCGTGGCGCGGAACTCGCTCAGCCACTCCGCCGTCTCCGCCTCCACCTGCCGGCGTACGGCCTCGACCAGCGACGTCAGCAGCACCAGCCGGCGCTCCAGCGCCGCGGTGTCGAGGGCGCCGGCGGCGCCGTCCGGGGCGGTGGCGGCCGTGCCGTCGGCCGCGCGGAGCTGCTCCGCCGCCCAGGCCAGCCGGAAGTCGTTCAGCTCCGCGCGCAGGGCCTGTGCCGCGGTGATGTCGCGCATCCAGCCCGAGGACAGGCCGAAGAAGTGGTCGAACCCCTTGCATCCGGCGGCCAGCGCCAGCAGCACGTATCCCCAGCCCTGCGGCGGGCCGCCGGAGATGGCGCTCGCCAGCGGGATCAGCGTGCCGGCGACGGCCAGGAGGATCGTCAGCGCGGTGACGACGCGGGAGCCGCGGCGCTTGAGGCGCTTGTCCTTCAGATACCACTCGACGGCGTCCTCGGCCTCCTGCTCGGCCCAGGCCCGCAGCTCCCGCAGGATCTCCGCCTGCCCGCCGGCCGCCTCCAGCGCGGCGCCGGGGAAGGGGCGGCCCCGCAGGTCGCGGCGTCTGCCCCGGCCGCCCCGGACATCCGGCGTCCCCGTCTCCCCACCCGGCATCAACTGCCTCCGCGCTCGCCCCAGTCCAGCTCACCGAGGCTATCGGCAACCGGCGGGCCGGGACACGGCGATCCGTGCGCTACGGCGCGAGACGCGCGCCCGGTCCGTACGGCACGGGCGTTTCCCGGACCGTACGAACCGGGTGCTCCCCCGGTCCGTGGCGCTCAGGACTCCGCCGCCGACCACCACACCGTGGTGTCCGCCGGCAGCTCCACCTCGCCGCCGCCGTCGCCCTCCGCCGTGTCCCCGCTCGCCAGCAGCCTGCGCCCCGCCGGCACCGTGATCCGCACCGCCGCGCCCGTGGTGTTCGCCGCGCACACGAACGCCGCGCCGCTCGCCGCCGTCCGCCGGAACAGCAGCACCCCCTCCGGCGCGTCCAGCCACTCCACCCCGTCCCCCGCGCCCAGCGCCGGGTGCTCCCGGCGTATCGCCAGCGCCGCCCGGTACAGCTCCAGCGTCGAGCCCGGGTCGCCGGTCTGCGCCTCGACGCTCAGCTCCCCCCAGCCCGCCGGCTGCGGCAGCCAACTGCCGCCGTCCCCGAACCCGTACGAACTCCCCGCCACCGTCCACGGGATCGGCACCCGGCAGCCGTCGCGGAACCCGTCCTGTCCCGCCCCGCGCGCGAACGCCGGGTCCTGCCGCACCTCGTCGGGCAGGTCGGTGACGTCCGGCAGGCCCAGCTCCTCGCCCTGGTAGAGGTAGGCGGAGCCGGGCAGCGCGAGCATCAGCAGCGTCGCGGCGCGGGCGCGGCGCAGGCCGCGGACGGGGTCGCCGGCCGAGCGCAACTGGGTGCCCAGGCCCGCCGGGTTGCCGAAGCGGGTCGTGTGCCGGGTGACGTCGTGGTTGGACAGCACCCAGGTCGCGGGGGCGCCGACGGGGCGCATGGCCGCCAGCGAGGCGTCGATGACGGGGCGCAGCTCGGCGGCGTCCCAGTAGGTGCCGAGGTACTGGAAGTTGAACGCCTGGTGCAGCTCGTCGGGGCGTACGTAGTTGGCCGTGCGCTCCACGGTCGGCGTCCACGCCTCGGCGACGGCGATGCGCCGGCCGGGGTACTCGTCCAGGACGCGGCGCCAGCTCCGGTAGATGTCGTGCACGCCGTCCTGGTCGAAGAAGGGCATGGCGGCGTTGCCGAGCAGCCGCAACTGGTCCTCGCCGCCGATGTCGGGCAGCCCGGCTGCCTTGACCAGGCCGTGGGCGACGTCGACGCGGAAGCCGTCCACGCCCATGTCGAGCCAGAAGCGCAGGATGGAGCGGAACTCGTCGGCGACCGCCGGGTGCTCCCAGTCGAAGTCGGGCTGCTCGGGGGCGAAGAGGTGCAGGTACCACTCGCCGTCGGGGCAGCGGGTCCAGGCGGGGCCGCCGAAGATGGACTCCCAGTCGTTGGGCGGCAGTTCGCCGTGCGCGCCCTTGCCGGGGCGGAAGTGGTAGCGGGCGCGCAGCGGGGAGCCGGGGCCCTCGCGCAGGGCGCGGCGGAACCACTCGTGCCGGTCGGAGGAGTGGTTGGGCACGACGTCCACGATGATCCGCAGGCCCAGTTCGTGGGCGTCGCGGATGAGCGCGTCGGCGTCGTGGAGGGTGCCGTAGACGGGGTCGATGGCGCGGTAGTCGGCGACGTCGTAGCCGCCGTCGGCCTGCGGGGAGGCGTAGAACGGGCTGAGCCACACCGCGTCGACGCCGAGCCGCGCGAGGTACGGCAGCCGGGCGCGGATGCCGGGCAGGTCGCCGTTGCCGTCGCCGTCGCCGTCGGCGAAGCTGCGCGGATAGACCTGGTAGATCACCGCGTCGCGCCACCAGTCGAGGGCGTCGGCGGAGTCGGCGGCCGTACGGGCGGCAAGGTGCTGGGTCATGTCTTCCCCGGGTCGTCGGTGGGCGGGCGGCCGGGCGGGCCGCGTCCAGTGGCTTGCGGGAGGGTGCGGGGCGGCGCGGGAGTTCACGACTTGGCGGCGCCGGCCGTCAGGCCGGTCACCAGGTGGCGCTGGACGAGGTAGAAGAACGCCGCGGCCGGGATCCCGATGAGCACGCCGGTGGCGGCCATCAGGTTCCACTGCTGGTCGTGCTCGCTGACGAAGGTCGCCAGGCCGATGGGCAGCGTGTACTTGTCGGAGCTGAGCATGAACACCGACGCGAAGGCGAACTCCGCCCACGCGGTGATGAAGGTGTAGAACGCCGCGACCGCCATGCCCGGCCGGGCCAGCGGCAGCACCAGCCGCCAGAACGTGCCGAAGGGCGTGAGCCCGTCGACCCGGCCGGCCTCGTCGATCTCGTGCGGGATGGTGTCGAAGTAGCCCTTGAGCAGCCAGGCGCAGTACGGCACGGCCTGGGTGAGGTTGACGGCGATCAGCGCCCAGTACGTGTCCAGCAGGTCGAGCCCGGCCAGGATGTTGTACAGCGGCACGATGAGGATCGCGAACGGGAACATCTGCGTGACCAGGAACGTCCACATGAGCTGCCGGTGGCCGGGGAAGCGCATGCGGGAGACGGCGTAGGCGGCGCTGGCGGAGACGAAGACGCCGATCAGGCACGTACCGAGGCTGACGACGAGCGAGTTGCCGACCCAGTGCAGGAAGTCGGTGTCGGACAGCACGGTCGTGTAGTTCGACAGGCTGATCTTGCCGGCGATGTCGCCGGCGTGCAGGAAGTCGGTCTTGTCGGGGCCGAGCGAGATCCACGCCAGCCAGACGACCGGGAAGAGGGCGACGAAGCTGGCCGCCAGCAGCGTGCCGTGCAGCAGGACGGACGCGGCGGTGCTCCGCTCGCCGCGGCGGCGCGGACGGGATCCACCGGGGCGGGTCGGGCGGGAGGGGGCAGCGCGGGTCGGGCGGGCGCCCGCGGGGCGGGAGACGGCGGTTCGGGTCTGGCGGGTCATCGGGCCACCGCCTCCTCGTTGCGGTTCAGCCAGCGGCGGTAGACCGACACCAGCACGACGAGCATGGACAGGATGATCACGCCGTACGCGGCGGAGCCGGCGTAGTCCCGCGGCGTCTGGCCGAAGCCGAGCCGGTACGCCCAGGTGACGAGGATCTCGGTGTCGGGCGCGGTGGAGCCGAACAGCAGGAAGATGACGATGAACTGGTTGAACGTCCAGATCACGCCCAGCATGATCACCGTGCTGCTCACCGCGCGCAGGCCGGGCAGCGTCACGTACCGGAACCGCTGCCAGGGCGTGGCGCCGTCCGTCTCGGCGGCCTCGTACAGCTCGTTCGGGATCGACTGCAGCCCGCCGAGCAGCGAGACCATCATGAACGGCACCCCGCACCAGGTGTTGACGACGATCGCGGCCGTGCGCTGCCAGAACGGCTCGCTGAGCCAGGCCGGTTCGGGCAGGCCGAAGGAGGCGAACGCGGAGTTCAGCACGCCGCCGTCGGCGAGGATCATGCGCCAGGAGAAGACGGTGACGAACGTCGGCACCGCCCACGGCAGGATCAGCGCCAGCCGGTACAGGGTGCGCCCGCGCATCCGGCGGTTGAGCAGGACCGCGAGGCCCAGGCCGATGCCGTAGTGGAGGGCGACGCAGGCGGCGGTCCAGAACAGCGTCCAGACGAACTGCTTCCAGAAGGTGTCGGCGGCGCTGCCGGTGAGGATCTCGACGTAGTGGTCGAAGCCGACGAAGGAGAAGCTGTCGGGGATCTCGTTGACGCCGATGGTGCGGCCGACGTTGTCGCTCGTGGCGTCGGTCAGCGACAGATAGACGCCCCGGCCCAGCGGGTACGCCACGAGCACGCCGAGGACGGCGACGACCGGGGCCACCATGGCGTAGGCGTACCAGTGGCGGCTGTACGACCGCTTCAGACTGCTGATCATTCGGTGCCCCTCCGGCCCGCTGCGGTGCTACGAGAAGTCGGGGACCAGCTCGGTGAACTTCTCGGCGGTGGCGTCGAGTCCGTCCTCGACGCCGGTGTCGCCCTTGAGGATCGCAGCGAGGTTCTGCGCGAAGTCGTCGCCGAGCAGGGTGCTGTACTCGGGCAGCGCGGGGCGCGGCTGGGCGGTGTCGGTGAGGACCTGCTGGTAGTCGGCGACGCCGGGGGCGGCCTTGACCTCGTCGGTGTAGGCGGAGGTGCGGGTGGGCAGGGTGCCGTTCTTCAGCGCGATCTTCGCCTGGGTCTTCGCCGAGGTCATCCAGCCGACGAACTCCTTCGCGGCTTCCTGGTGGGCCTCGTCGGAGCCGTTGTAGACGGAGAGGTTGTGGCCGCCGGTGGGGGCGCCGGCCTCGCCGGTGGAGCCGGCCGGGACGGGGGCGATGCCGAGGTTGGCCTTGTCCTTGAAGGCGGACCCGGCGTAGACGTTCGTCAGCTCCCACGGGCCCTGGACGATCATGGCGACCTTGCCGTTCACGAAGGCGTCCTGCATGTGGGCGTACGCGTCGGCGGTGACGTCCAGGTCCGCGGTGCCGGGCGCGTCGGCGATCTCCTTTGCCTTCTCGACGCCGGTGACGGCCTCGGGCGAGTTGACGGTGATCTTCCCGGCCTCGGCGTCGACCATGTCGGTGCCCTCGCCGAAGAGGAACGGCAGCGTGTAGTACGGGTCCTTGTTGAGCCAGAAGCCGTCGGCGCCGGTCTTGTCCTCGACGTCGGCGGCGAGGTCCATCAGCTCGTCCCAGTCGGCGGGCGGCGCGTCGTGGCCCGCCTTCTTCAGCAGCTCCTTGTTCCACATCAGCCCGAGCGTGTCGGTGACGATCGGGGCGCCGTAGGTGGTGCCCTCGTACTGCGCCTGCTTCAGCAGCGACGGCGTGAAGTCGTCCTGCTCCGCCAGCGCGGGGGTGCCGTCGAGGGGGGCGAGGAACTGTGACTTGGCCCACGAGGCGGTCCAGCCGACCTCGGTGCGGATGACGTCCGGGGCGCCCTTGGTGCCGGCGGCGGTGGTGAACTTGTTCTGCGCCTGGTCGAAGGGGACGTTGACGTACTCGACCCTGACGTCCGGGTGCGCCTTCTCGAACTCCTTGATCAACGCCTTGTACGTCGGGGCCTCGTTGGTGGCGTTGGAGGTGTCCCACCAGGTGATCGTCACCTGCCCGCCAGCGCTCCCGCCGCCGTCGCCGCCGTCCCCGTCGTCCCCGCATGCCGTGGCCGTCAGGGCAAGTGAGGCGGCCAGGGCGGTGGCGGCTATGCCACGTCGCATAGTGAACTCTCCTTCGGGCAGGGAACCGCGACCGCGCAGCGCGGCGCCGGACGCCGAGAAGCTAACAGGATTGACATGCGATCGAAAGACCTTGCAAAGAATTTCTGCAAGGAGTTACGGTCGCAGCCGAGAACCAGGGAGGACACGACGTGCGCCAGGAACAGTCAGGTCCCGCGACCGCGCGGCTCGCCGACATCGCGGCCCAGGCCGGGGTGAGCGAGGCGACGGTCAGCAGGGTGCTGAACGGCAGGCCGGGCGTGGCGGACACCACCCGGCAGGCCGTGCTGGCCGCGCTCGACGTGCTCGGCTACGAGCGGCCGGTGAAGCTGCGGCGGCGCAGCGCGGGCCTGATCGGGCTGCTCATCCCCGAGTTGGACAACCCGATCTTCCCCGGTTTCGCCCAGGTCATCGGCCAGGCGCTGACCCGGCAGGGCTACACGCCGGTGCTGGCGGCGCAGACGCCCGGCGGCTCGACGGAGGACGAGCTGACCGAGATGCTCGTGGAGCGGGGCGTGGACGGCATCGTCTTCGTCTCGGGGCTGCACGCCGACACCACCGCGGACATGGAGCGTTACACGCGGCTGCGGGGCAAGGGCGTGCCGTTCGTGATGATCAACGGCTACTCGGAGAAGTTCCAGGGCACGTTCATCTCCCCCGACGACCGGGACGCGATGCGGCTTTCGGTGACCCACCTGGCCTCCCTGGGCCACCGCCGCATCGGGCTCGCGCTGGGCCCCGGCCGCTTCGTGCCCGTACAGCGGAAGGTCGAGGGGTTCCTCGACTCCATGCGCGACGTGCTGTCCGTGCCGGAGGACGACGCACGGGCGGACGTCGAGCACTCGCTGTACTCGCTGGAGGGCGGCCAGGCCGCGGCGGCGGCACTGCTGGACCGCGGCTGCACGGCGGTCGTGTGCGCGAGCGACATGATGGCGCTGGGCGCCATCCGCGCGGCGCGGCAGCGGGGGCTCGCGGTGCCGCGGCAGGTGTCGGTGGTGGGCTACGACGACTCGCCGCTGATCGCCTTCACCGACCCGCCGCTGACGACGGTGCGCCAGCCGGTGACGGCGATGGGGCAGGCGGCGGTACGGGCGCTGCTGGAGGAGATCGGCGGCACCCCGGCGCCGCACGCCGAGTTCGTCTTCCATCCGGAGCTCGTGGTACGGGGCTCGACGGCCTCGGCGCCCGCGGCGGGTTCGTGACCGCGGGCGCCGGGCCGGGCGCGGGGCGCCGCTCCTACGGGTGGAAGGCGACCGCGCCCTTGGCGGGCAGGTCGAGCGTGACCCGCCCGCCGGCGACGGTGACCTCGGAGGCGCAGTCGTCGAGCACGTTGCAGTAGGTGCCGTCCGCGACCGCCGTGCCGAACTCCTGGCTCAGCGGCTCGCCGGTGTTGTTGAGCGCCACGAACCCGGCGCCCCCGCGGCCGAAGCCGACGACGTTGCCGCGCGGCGACTGCCAGTCGGTGACCTCCGCGTCGCCCACGGCGTTGCGCCAGCCGACCATGCCCGTGATCCGCGGGTCGCGGTCGAGGCAGTACCAGCCCGCGCCGCAGTCCGTGCCCGTGACGAAGCCGCCCGCGTCGGCCGGCGGCGAGTCGTCGTTGCCGGAGAACGCGAAGCCCGCGTACACGGTGGGCGGCGCGGACGTCCAGCCGAGCTGGAAGACGTTGGCGAGGACGGCGGTGTCGCCGTCCTTGTACGTCAGGTGGCGGCCGTTGCGCTCGGTGTCGTGGTTGGTGACGAACGAGACCGAGTTCTGCGCGGGCAGCAGCCCCTGGTCGGGGCCGAGGTTCTCCAGTTGGGCGATGTCGCTCTGGAACGCGGCCTTCACCCGGTCACCGAAGAAGAAGTCCAGGACCCGGCCGCTGCCGTAGTACTCGTCGGGCGCGGGCGTGCCGCCCGGGAAGACCTCGTGGAAGACGAACGGCCGCCCGCCGGCCGCGGTGTCGTCCAGCCGGCCCACGACGGCCTCCAGGTCGGCGGCCGGGATGTGCTTGGCCGCGTCCACGCGGAAGCCGGAGACGCCGCGCGCGATCTGCGCGTTGAGGTATCCGGCGATCTTGTCGCGAACGGCGTCGCTGCCGGTCTTGAGGTCCGGCAGGCCCAGCAGTTCGCAGTTCTGCACCTCCCACTTGTCGTTCCAGTCGGCGATCTCGCGGTTGCAGACGTCGACGTTGTAGTCCGCCCGGGAGTACATGGGCGGCGCGTACTTGTCGCCGAGCGCGGTGCCGGCGTAGCCGGTGCCGGTCTGCGCGGCGGTGTGGTTGACGACGGCGTCGGTGTAGACGGCGACGCCGGCGCCGTTGCAGGCGGCGGTCATGGCGGTGAAGTCGGCCTCGCTGCCGAGCCGGCCGTTCAGGGCGTAGCTGTAGGGCTGGTAGACGTCCCACCAGTGGTGCTGGGGGTGAGCCAGTGATTCGGCGGGCGGCGCCACCCACACGGCGGCGTACCCGGCGGGGCCGAGCACGTCGGTGCACTCGGCGGCGACCGACGTCCAGTTCCAGGACCACAGGTTGGCGATGACGTCGTTGCCGGCGGCGGCCGGGCCCGTGTCCGGCCCGGCATCCGCCCGGGTGTCCGCCTGCGTGGCGGCGGGCAGCAGCCCGAGCACGAGACCGGCGAGCGCCGTCCCGAGCAGCAGGCGCCGGCCGCGCAGCCGTGCACGTACCGGATGAGCCATGTGTACCCTCCTCGCTTCGGAGGGCTGACGCGCCACAGCCACATCGGTGTATCGGTGTTCGGGGTGAAAGATTTTGCAGACCGACCGTAGAGGGCACGCCGGAACGCCGTCAACCCATAGGAAAGATGCTTGCAAGGTCTTTCAACGCGACCCGGGCGGTGTTAACTTCGCAGGCGCCGGTCCGGCCGGGCGGGGGTCCTTCACAGGCCCCACGCGCCCGTCCGGCCGGGCCGGTTCCCTCAGTCCAGGTAGCCGCGGAGCTGGTCGGCGAAGGCGTGGTCGCGGAGCTTGTTGAGGGTCTTGGACTCGATCTGCCGGATCCGCTCGCGGGTCACGCCGAAGATGCGGCCGATCTCCTCCAGCGTCCGCGGCCGGCCGTCGATCAGCCCGTACCGCAACTGCACGACCTTGCGCTCCCGTTCGCCCAGCGTCGAAAGGACCGCCTCCAGGTGCTCGCGCAGCAGCAGGAACGCCGCCGACTCCACGGGGGAGGCGGCGTCGCCGTCCTCGATGAGGTCGCCGAGCGCGACGTCCTCCTCCTCGCCGACCGGCGCGTGCAGCGACACGGGTTCCTGGGCCAGCCGCAGCACCTCGCTCACCCGCTCCTCGGCCAGCCCGAGGTGGGTGGCGACCTCTTCGGGCGTCGGCTCGTAGCCGCGCTCCTGGAGCATGCGGCGCTGGACGCGCACGACCCGGTTGATCAGCTCGACGACGTGCACCGGCACCCGGATCGTGCGGGCCTGGTCGGCGAGGGCGCGGGACATGGCCTGGCGGATCCACCAGGTCGCGTAGGTGGAGAACTTGTAGCCGCGGGCGTAGTCGAACTTCTCCACCGCGCGGATCAGGCCGAGGTTGCCCTCCTGCACCAGGTCGAGCATCGTCAGCCCGCGGCCCACGTACCGCTTGGCGACGGAGACGACGAGACGCAGGTTCGCCTCGATGAGGCGGCGCTTGGCCATGCGGCCCAGCACGACGAGCCTGTCCAGGTCCAGCGCGAGCTGCGTGACGAGGTCCGGCTCGCTGGCGAGCTTCTCCTCGGCGAAGAGCCCGGCCTCGACCCGCCGGGCCAGCTCCACCTCCTCGGCGGCGCTGAGCAGCGGGATCCGGCCGATCTCGCGCAGATACTGCCGGAACAGGTCGGACGTGGGCCCGCCGCGCTCGGGCCGCACGGCGGCGGCCGGCGGCGGCGCGGGCATCGGCTCCGCCGCGGCCCCGGGCTCGTCGAGCCCCGCCGGAGCCCCGTTCGGCAGGGTCAGGACGTCGGGCGCGCCCTCGCGCCCGGCCCGTACGGAAGTCTTGAGGGTCTGGGTCTGCACGGGGGCGACCTCCAGGGTGGTCACTGCCGGTTCGGGGACGTGGGGCAGCGGAACGGCTGCGGCGGACTCGCCGCCTTCCGTCCCGATCGTGGGTAGCGGATCCCTGGCGGCTTGTCGCCCCTTCCGGGCAACACCGCCACGCTCCGAGGACTCAGGCACCGCCCCCAGTGTGGGGTACGACACACGCCCGGCAGTAGGGTCGTGCGACCATATTTTGTGCCCGGCCCGTGACCGGATGGTTACGCAACGGACGAATGTACACGCTCAGGGCAGGCCAGTTCTTGCGGAGTGTGAGGATGCGTTCACAAAGTGATGTGACCTTGACCCGCCGCGGCGGCCAGGCCGCGGCCTCCGCGTCCGCGTTCAGAGCGCTGCCGCGCCGCGAGCGCGGAGGGATTCCCTGTACTGCTGGAGTGTCCATAGCTCGCGCTGGGCCGTCTCGAACCGGTCCGGTGGGCCCTGGGCGCCCAGGCGGTGGACCGTGCTGCGGACGTCTTCGATGCGGCGGTCCACCGCCGCCAGGCGGACGCCCGCCAGTTGTTCGCCCGCGTAGATCGCGTCCGGTTCGCGGCGGCTGCGGATCGGTTCGACCGCCAGTTCCGTGATCAGCGAGCGGACGCCGTCGTCGGGGGCCGCGTCGCGGACGCGGGCCAGGTAGGCGGCGCCGTCGTCCGCGGCGGCCACGCCGCCGGCCGCTTCGACGGCGGCGCGGACCGTCGCGTACGGGGCGGCGGTGAACTCGTCGGCGAGGTAGGCGTCGAAGGCGGGGGCGACCAGCTCGGGGTGCTGGAGCGCGAGCTTCAGCAGTTCGCGCTCCCGGTGCAGCGCCGGGGTCCGCATATACAGCGCCGGGCCGCCCGCGCCGGCCGCGGGACCCGCGGGTCCGGGGCCCGCCGGCGGCATTCCCGCGCCGCGGCCCGGGACCTGGCCGCCCTGCCCGCCGCCCGCGGCCCGGCCCGGGCCGGGACCCCGGCCGCGGCCCGCGCCGCCCTGCGCCGCGTACCGCGCGAGCTGCCGCACCCGGTCCACCACGAACCGTTCGTCCAGAATCCCCAGCATCCCGGCCAGCCGCACCGCGTACTCGTGCCGGATCGCGACGTCCTTGATCCGCGCCACCACCGGCGCCGCCTGCTCCAGCGCCGCGGAACGGCCCTCCGCCGTCTCCAGGTTGTGCTGCGTCACGAACGAGCGGATCGCGAACCCGAACAGCGGCGAGCGCTCCTCGATGAGCTGCCGCACCGCCTCGTCGCCCTTCGCCAGCCGCAGGTCGCACGGGTCCATGCCGCCCGGACTCACCGCGATCGACGTCCGGGCCGCGAACTTCTGGTCGTCCTCGAACGCGCGCAGCGCCGCCTTCTGCCCCGCCGCGTCGCCGTCGAACGTGAACACCACCTCGGAGCGGGAGTTGTCCGTCAGCACCCGCCGCAGGATCTTCACGTGCTCGCCGCCGAACGCCGTGCCGCACGTCGCGATGGCCGTCGTCACCCCGGACAGGTGGCAGGCCATCACGTCCGTGTACCCCTCGACGACGACCGCCCGGCCCTGCTTGCCGATGTCCCGCTTGGCCAGGTCGATCCCGTACAGCACCTGGGACTTGCGGTAGATCGGGGTCTCCGGCGTGTTCAGGTACTTCGGCCCGTTGTCGTCCTCGCGCAGCCGCCGGGCGCCGAAGCCGACGACCTCGCCCGTGATGTCCCGGATCGGCCACATCAGCCGCCCGCGGAACCGGTCGATGGGCCCGCGGCGGCCGTCCTGCGCGAGTCCGGAGAGGGTCAGCTCCTTGTCGGTGAAGCCCCTGCCGCGCAGGAAGCGCGTGAGGTGGTCCCAGCCCGCCGGCGCGTACCCCACCCCGAAGCGCTCCGCCGCCGCCTGGTCGAAGCCGCGCTCGGCGAGGAACGCGCGCCCGGTCTCCGCCTCCGCGGAGCCGAGCTGCTCCGTGTAGAACTGCGCGGCCACCTTGTGCGCCTCCAGCAGCCGCGTCCGCTCGCCCTGCTGCCTGCCGGGGGTGTAGCCCCCCTCCTCGTACCGCAGGGTGATGCCGGCCTGGGCGGCGAGGCGCTCGATGGTCTCGGAGAAGGACAGGTGCTCGACCTTCATGACGAAGTCGACCGTGTCCCCGCCTTCCTGGCAACCGAAGCAGTGGTACAGGCCCTTGGCCGGACTCACGTGGAAGGAAGGGGACTTCTCGTCATGAAAGGGGCAGAGTCCCTTGAGGTTTCCCCCGCCGCCGGGGCGGAGCTGCAGGTACTCGGAGACGACGGCGTCGATCGGAACCGCGTTCCTGACCGCCCGCACGTCGTCGTCGTTGATCCTGCCTGCCACGAGTGCAGTCTACGGCCGGGCGCCGACACCCCCGCGCCCCGCCGCCGCGGCGCCGGGCCGGCGGTCCGCCCGCCCGCCGGCTCACTCGTCCGCCTCCCGGCCGCAGGGCAGCACGGCGGCCACCGCGAAGCCGGACCCGCCCGGGCGCCGGCCCGCCGTGAGCAACCCGCCCACGCTGCGGGCGCGTTCGCGCATGCCGGCGATGCCGAAGCCCTCGCGGCGCGGGCCCGCGGGCGGCAGCGGCTGTTCGCAGCCGGCCGGGCCGTCGTCGGTGACGCGGACCGACAGCGCCTCCGCGTCCCCGTCGTACCGCACCTCGACCTGCACCCGCACGCCGGGACCCGCGTGCTGCACGGCGTTGGTCAGCGACTGCTGCACGATCCGGTACGCCGCCGCCCCCACCGCCTGCGGCACCTCCAGGTCCGCCGCGACCGCCAGCTCCACCCGGGCGCCGCCGGCCTGCGCCGCCTCGGCCAGCCCGTCCAGGCCCGCAAGACCCGGCAGCGGCCCGGTGGCGTCCTTGCCGCCCTCGCCGGCGCGCAGCACCTGCAGCGTCGTACGCAGCTCGGCGCGGGCGTGCCGGCAGGTGCCGGCGATCCCCTCCAGCACCTCGGCGACCGCCTTGCGGTCCAGCCGGTCCGGGTCGGCGACGACGAGATGGGCGGCGACGGAGGTCTGCACGCCGACCAGCGTGATGCTGTGCGCCAGCAGGTCGTGCAGGTCGCGGGCGATGCGCAGCCGCTCCTCGACCACCCGCCGGGCCGCGGTCTCCTCCCGGGTGCGCTCGGCCCGTTCGGCCCGCTCGACGATCGCGGACAGGTAGTTGCGGTGCACCCGCGCGGCCTCGCCGAAGAGGCCGACGGCGATGACCCAGCCGGAGACGCCCAGGAGGTCCATGGCCCGGCTCATGTCGACGGTCGTCAGCACCCCCATCAGCCCGAGGTGCAGCCCGCCGACGACGAGCGCGGTACGCAGCCGGGGCCCGGCGAAGGCGAGCGAGTAGACGGCGACGACGGTGGCGGGAACCGGCCCGCTATGGATGTTCTGCAGCCCGTGGTACGGCAACTGGAAGGCCATCACCGCCGCGAACGTCAGCATCGGCGCGGGCCGCCGCCACGCCAGCGCGCCGCAGGCGGCCACCAGCAGCACCCAGCCCAGCGGGTCCGGGCGGTGCGCACCCACCTCGACGTCCGCGCGCAGCGCGAGCCCCACCGCCGTCGCCGCCACGGCCGCCGCCAGGGCGATGTCCCTGCCCAGGGGCACGACGAACCGCCCCTGTACCGGTATCGGTGACGGCATGCGGCTCTTCCTCACCCGGACGGCCCGGTCGTGTCGTCCCGGGGCGGCTGCCGGTGCTGTGCTGGTACGTCTCCAGCGTCCCCGGCTTCCCGGGCGCGTGCCTCGCCCCCGCGGCCGAAACCGGCGCTACTGCCCGGGGTGGCCGGAACCGGCTGCTACTCCCGCGGGAGTACCGCCGGCGGGCCCCGGGGTCAGGCGCCGGTCGTCGGCTTCGTGGTCATCACCACGTGCGGGCCCACCCCTTCGATGACGAACTCCGCGCCGCGCACCTCGAAGCCGCGCTTGAGGTAGAACCCGGCGGCCGACGTACGGGCGTTGCACCAGACCAGGTGCGCGCCGCGGGCCGCCGCCTCGGCCAGCCCCGCGTCGAGGACGGCGACGCCGTAGCCCTCGCCGCGGGCGGCGGGGGCGCTGGCCATGCCGCGGAAGCGGTAGGCGGGGGTGTCGTCGCCGGGGAGGAGTTCGGGGCAGAAGGAGACGCAGGCCGCGACCGCGCCCCGCGGATCGTACGCGGCGAGGTGGAAGGCGCCCGGCGCGCCGTCCTCGGCGAACTCCGCCTCGGCGGGCGGGCGGCCGGGCAGGAGCACGGAGTGGCGCAGTGCGAAGATCTCGGCGACGTCGACACGGGCGGTGCGGATGGCCATGCGCCCGAGGATAAGGCGGGGCCGCTGGACACCCGCCGGGCGGGGGGCGTTGCCCGTACGGCTGCGCCCCCCGCCCGCGGCCGTGCGCCGCGGCCCGCGCCCTACGCGATCAGGTCCGCCAGCGGCACCGCCGGGTCGCCCAGGCGGTCGGCGTCGACGGGCGCGCCGGAGCGGATCAGGTTCTGGATGCCCTCGGTGACGTCCCACACGTTCATGTTCATCCCGGCGAGCACCCGGCCCTCCTTGAGCCAGAACGCGATGAACTCCCGCCTCCCCACGTCCCCGCGGCACACGACCTGGTCGTACGACCCGGGCGGCGCGTGTCCCGAGTACTCCAGGCCCGTGTCGTACTGGTCGGAGAAGAAGTACGGCACCCGGTCGTACGTCACGTCCTGCCCGAGCATCGCGCGGGCCGCGGCCGGGCCGCCGTTGAGCGCGTTCGCCCAGTGCTCCACCCGCAGCCGCCCGCCGCCCGCGGCGGCGGGGTGCAGGAAGGCGGCGACGTCGCCGGTGGCGTAGATGTCCGGGTCCGAGGTGCGCAGCGAGGCGTCGGTGGCGATGCCGCCGCCCTCCTCGCGCGGCACCACGTCGAGCCCGGCGGCCTCGGCGAGCGCGGTGCGCGGGGCGGCGCCGATGGCGGCCAGCACGTCGTGCGCGGGGTGCTCGTCGCCGTCGTCGGTGAGGGCGGCCAGCACCATGCCGTCCTTGCCCGTGATCGCCGTCAGCCGGGCGCCGAAGTGGAAGCGCACGCCGTGCTCGCTGTGCAGGTCGACGAAGACCTGGCCGATCTCCGGGCCGAGCACCCGGTGCAGCGGCGTGGGCTCCGGCTCGACGACCGTGACCTCCGCCCCGTACGAGCGCGCGGCCGCGGCCACCTCCAGGCCGATCCAGCCGGCGCCGGCGATGACGAGCTGGCCGTTGTCGCGGCCGAGGGCGGCGAGGACGCCGCGCAGCAGCTCGGCGTGGGCGAGGCGGCGCAGGTGGTGGACGCCGGCGAGGTCGGTGCCGGGGATGTCGAGCCGGCGCGGCTCGGCGCCGGTGGCCAGGAGGAGCTTGTCGTAGTGGACGCGGGTGCCGTCGCCGAGGGTCACGGTCCTGGCGGCGCGGTCCAGCGCGGTGACGGTCTGCCCGAGGTGCAGCTCGACCTCCGCCTCCGCGTACCAGCCGGAGGGCTGCGCGAAGACGCTGTCGCGCTCTTCCTTGCCGAGGAGGTAGCCCTTGGACAGCGGCGGTCGCTCGTACGGGTGGTCGCGCTCGTCGCCGATCAGGATGACCCGGCCGGTGAACCCTTCCGATCGCAGCGTCTCTGCCGCTTTCGCACCGGCCAGTCCTCCGCCGACGATGACGAACGTCTGATGTGCGTCGACCACTTCACGCCTCCTAGCTCCCTGCCCCCGACCATCCATTTTGCCGTGTCCTCGGCCGTGTTGCCGCCCCCGCGAGCCTCCCGCACCGGGGCGCGGGGGCGGAAGGGGCAGGCGCGCCAGGGCTGCGTGGACGGGCGCGGTGGCGAACGGGACCGCCGCGGTGCGGGGCGGGCCGCGTGCGGCGCCGGCACAGGGGCGGGTGGTGGGGAAACGGGCTGGTGGGGGCGGTGATGGGCGGGTACGGGGGCGGTGTACAGGACCGGTACGCGGCCCGGGGCGCTCACCGCTCCCCGCCCGCCCCCGCACCCGCCGGCGCGCCGGTGGCCGGATCTCGCCGTTCGCCCGGCGGCGGCCCCGCGCTACCCCGTCAGCCGCGCGTGCAGCCGCCGCGCCGCCGCGTCCGTCAGCGCCGCGATCTGGTCGACCACCGCCCGCAGCCGCCCGGCGTCGTCGTCCGCCCGGCCGTACAGCGCCCGGAACTGCGGGTCCAGGCCGGCCGGCGCCCCCGCCGTGAGCGCCTCCGCCAGCTCCCCCAGCACGACCCGCTGGTCCGCCCGCAGCCGCTCCTGGTCCGGCCGTTGCATCACAAACCGGTCCGCGACCGCCTTGAGCACCGCGCACTCCAGCCGCTCCGCGCGCGGCACGATCAGCTCGGCGGCGTAGCGCGACAGCGGGCCGGTGCCGTACGCGGCGCGCGTGGCGCCCTCGGCGGCGAGGCAGAAGCGGCCGATGAGCTGGCTGGTGGCGTCCTTGAGGCGGGCCTGCGCGGCGGCGGTGCCGTCGTAGCCGTGCGGCCACCACTCCTGGGCCAGCAGCCGGTCGAGCGCGTCGGCGAGTTCCGCGGCGTCCGTGCCGGGGGCGTAGCGCCCGGCGGCGACGGCGAAGACCTCGGCGCGCTCCGGCCCGGCGAGCAGCACGGCGGGGTCGAAGTGGCCGGCGTGCAGGCCGTCCTCGACGTCGTGCACCGAGTACGCCACGTCGTCGGACCAGTCCATGACCTGCGCCTCGAAGCACGTACGGCCCGGGGGGACGCCGGGGACGCCCGCGCGCAGCCAGTCGAAGACCGGCACGTCGTCGGGGTAGACGCCGAACTTGACCGCGTCCGGGCCCGCCGGGTGGCCGCCGCGCGTCCAGGGGTATTTGGTGGCGGCGTCCAGGGCCGCCCGGGTGAGGTTGAGCCCGACGGCCCGGCCGTCGTCGGTGAACCGCTTGGGCTCCAGCCGGGTGAGCAGGCGCAGCGACTGCGCGTTGCCCTCGAAGCCGCCGCAGGGCGCGGCCAGCTCGTCGAGCACCTGCTCGCCGTTGTGGCCGAACGGCGGGTGCCCGAGGTCGTGCGCGAGGCACGCGGTCTCCACCAGGTCGGGGTCGCAGCCGAGGGCCGCGCCCAGCTCACGGCCGACCTGGGCGCACTCCAGCGAGTGGGTGAGGCGGGTGCGCGGCGTGGCGTCGGCGAACGTCGGGGCTCGGCCGACCTCGCCGTCGTCGCCGACGCCGGGCGTGACGACCTGGGTCTTGCCCGCGAGCCGGCGCAGCGCGGCGGAGTGCAGCACGCGGGCGCGGTCGCGCTGGAACGCGGTGCGGCCCGGGCGCTTGTCGGGCTCGGGGGCCCAGCGTTCGAGGTCGGCGTCGGTGTACCCCATGGACCGAACGGTAGCCGGGGGGCCGCGCGGGGGTTCGGGCGGTACGGGCCGGACGCCCCGGTCCGTACGGGGCGCGACGGTACGCGCCGGGCGGCGCCCGCGGTCCGTACCCCCCGCTACGCGGCCACCTCCGCGATCCGCGCCTCGTACACCGGCACGGCCACCTCCTCGTCGTCCAGGCACCGCCCCGTCGCCAGGTCGAACCGCTGCTTCAGCAGCGGCGACGCCACGAACGGCCGGCCCCCCTCGGGCGCGGGTGCCGACCCCAGCAGCCCGCGCGACAGCACGTACGCGCCGGTGAACGGGTCGCGGTTGCCGATCGCGTAGACCGCGCCGGTGCGGCCGAGGAAGACCGCGGTCTGCGTGCCGTCCGGGAGCAGGGCCGCGACGCCCCGGCCGTGGGTGAGCAGGCCGAGGTCGCACACCGGGTGCCAGCCGGCCGCGGTGCGGATCTCGACGCGCAGCACGGTGCGGGCGGGCGCGGGCACCGTCGTGGTCATGCGGAGGCTCCTTCCAGCGTCCCGCGCACCGGGATGGCGGGTCCTGACAGCAGGGTGAGGTCGGGCTTGACCTGGTCGCGCTCGGGGACGAACCGCACGGTGGGGTCCGGCACGCCGGGCGCGTTGACGAACGAGACGAAGCGCCCCAGCCGTTCGGGGTCGGCCAGGGTGGCGGCCCACTCGTCGCGGTAGTGCGCGACGTGCGCGGTCATCTGCTCCTCCAGTTCGGCCGCGATGCCGAGCGAGTCGTCGACGACGACGTCGCGTAGGTGGTCGAGGCCGCCCTCCAGCCGCTCCAGCCACACCGAGGTGCGCTCCAGCCGGTCGGCGGTGCGGATGTAGAACATCAGGAACCGGTCGATGAGCCGGATCAGCTCGTCGTCGGCGAGGTCCTGGGCGAGCAGGTCGGCGTGGCGGGGGGTGGCGCCGCCGTTGCCGCAGACGTACAGGTTCCAGCCGTTCGCCGTGGCGATGACGCCGAAGTCCTTGCCCTGGGCTTCAGCGCACTCGCGCGAGCACCCGGAGACGGCGGCCTTCAGCTTGTGCGGCGAGCGCAGCCCGCGGTAGCGCAGCTCCAGGTCGATGGCCATGCGGACGCTGTCCTGCACGCCGTAGCGGCACCAGGTGGACCCGACGCAGGACTTCACGGTGCGCAGCGCCTTGCCGTAGGCGTGCCCGGACTCGAACCCGGCGTCGACCAGGCGGGCCCAGATGGCCGGGAGCTGGTCGACGCGGGCGCCGAAGAGGTCGATGCGCTGGCCGCCGGTGATCTTCGTGTAGAGCCCGAAGTCGCGCGCCACCTCGCCGAGCACGATCAGCTTCTCGGGGGTGATCTCGCCGCCGGGCACGCGCGGGACGACGGAGTACGAGCCGTTGCGCTGGAGGTTGGCGAGGAAGTGGTCGTTGGTGTCCTGGAGGGCGCCCTGCTCCCCGTCGAGCACGTAGCCGTCGGCGCCGATGACCGGTGCGAGGGAGGCAAAGATCGAGGCGACGGCCGGCTTGCAGACCTCGCAGCCGTCGCTGCTGCGGGCCTCCTCGCGGCCGTGCTCGTCGAGGAGGCGGACGTAGGAGCTGATGCGCTTGACGCGGACGATCTCGTACAGCTCGGTCCTGGTGTGCGCGAAGCAGCGGCACAGGCCCTTGTCGACGGCGACGCCGCGCGCCTCCAGCTCGTCGTTGACCAGGGTGGTGAGGACCTTCTCGCAGGAGCCGCAGCCGGAGCCGGCGCGGGTGCACTTCTCCACCTCGCGCACGGTGGTGCAGCCGTGGTCGGCGACGGCGCCGCGGATGGCGGCCTTGGAGACGTTGTGGCAGTTGCAGACGACGGCGTCGTCGGGGAGCGCGGAGGGCCCGAGGGCGGCGGGCGCGCCGGCGCCCGGCGGCAGCACCAACTGCTCGGGCGGTACGGGCGGCACGCTGCCGGTGAGCGGGCGGAGCACGCCGTACGCGTCGGTGTCGCCGACGAGGACGCCGCCGAGGAGGGTGCCGTCGCGGGCGACGACGAGCTTCTTGTAGAGGCCGGCGCGGGAGTCGGAGTAGACGACGTCGAGGCAGTCGTCGGCGGCGCCGAGGGCGTCGCCGAAGGAGGCGACGCCGACGCCGAGGAGCTTGAGCTTGGTGGAGGTGTCGGCGCCGGTGAAGCTCCTGGCGGCGGCGGGGCCGGCCGCGATGGCGGCGGCGGCGGTCTCCGCCATCTCGTACCCGGGGGCCACCAGCCCGTACACCCGCCCGTCCGCGGCGAGAACGCACTCGCCGATGGCGAACACCGCGGGGTCGGAGGTCCGGCACCGCTCGTCGACGACGACGCCGCCGCGCTCGCCGACGTCCAGTCCCGCGTCGCGGGCGAGCCCGTCCCGGGGACGTACGCCGGCGGAGAAGACGACGAGGTCCGCGGCGACCGCCGAGCCGTCCGACAGCTCCATCGCCGTCACCGCGCCCGCGGCGTCGGTGCGGATCTCCTTGCCGGCGACGCCGGTGTGCACGTCGAGCCCCAGGTCGCCGATCGTGCGGCGGAGCGCGGCGCCGCCGCCCTCGTCGACCTGTACGGGCATGAGCCGCGGCGCGAACTCCACGATGTGCGTCCGCAGCCCCAGCCCCTGCAGCGCCCCCGCCGCCTCCAGACCCAGCAGCCCGCCGCCGACGACGACGCCGGCCGTGGCGCCCTGCGCGTACGCCTCGATGGCCAGGACGTCCTCGACCGTGCGGTAGACGAAGCAGCCGCGGGCGTCCTTGCCGGGGACCGGCGGGACGAAGGGGTACGAGCCGGTGGCCAGCACCAGCACGTCGTACCGGACGGTGCGGCCGGCGGCGGAGGTGACGGTGCGCGCGGCGCGGTCGACGGCGGCGACGGGGTCGCCGAGGTGGAGTTCGATGCCGTGCTCGGCGAGGAAGCCGTCCGGGGTGAGGGAGAGCCCGTCGGGGGTGGTGCCGGAGAAGTAGGAGGTGAGGTGCATGCGGTCGTAGGCGGGCCGGGGCTCCTCGCAGAAGACGACGACGCGGGCGGTCTCGGTGACGCGGTGCTCGGCGAGGGCTTCGAGGAACCGCTGCCCGACCATGCCGTGCCCGACGAGCACGATGGTGCGGGGCGGGGGCGTCGGGGAAGTGGGCGTGGTCGCCATCGTCAGGAGCCTCCGAGGTGGTCGGTGAGCAGGTGGTGCAGCGGGGTGCCGGGGGGCAGCGGGTCGTCGCCCTCCCAGGCGCGGGCGAGGGTGCCGACGGCGCCGAGGTCGCCGAGGAGGATGCCGCCGACGAGGCGGTCGGCGCGGACGACGACCTTGCGGTAGACGCGGCGGGTGGCGTCGGCGAGGTGCACGACGTCGTCGCCGGGCGCGGGCTCGGTCTCGCCGAAGACGGCGAGGTCGAGGGGGCGCTCGCCGGCGGGGAGGGTGAGGCGGGTCAGCGCGCGGGTGCCGGCGTAGCGGGGCGGGCCGCTGTCCTCGGGGCGGGAGCCGGTGAGGACCCGGGCGAGCAGGTCGGCCTGGTCGAGGGCGGGGGCGGCGAGGCCGTAGAGGACGCCGGCGTGCTCGGCGCAGTCGCCGATGGCGTGGACGGCGGGGTCGGAGGTACGGAGTTCGTCGTCGACGACGACGCCCTCGCCGACGCGGAGCCCCGCGCCCCGGGCGAGCCCGGCCCGGGGCCGGACCCCGCAGGCGAGGACGACGAGCCGGGCGTCGAGGACGTGCCCGTCGGCGAGCTCGACCCCGGTGACGACGCGGGTGGGGACGGCGGCGCCGCGGGAGGGGACGTCGGTGGCGGGGCCGGGGTCCGGCACGGGACGGGCGGTGGGTGGGAGGGCGGGGTGCGGGCCGGGGCGGGCGGTGGAGTCGGCGGGGTGCGCGGGGACCGGGTCCGGGCCCGGGCGGTGGTCGGAGCTCGGTGCGAGGCCGGCGACGGTACCGCCCGGTCCCGCGGGCGCGGCGGAGCCGTCGGCGGCCGGGGGCCGGGACGTGCGGGCCGGGGACCCCGGCGGTGCCGGGTGCGTGCGGACGCCCCGTACGCGGCACTCCGTGTGGACCTCCACGCCCAGGTCCTCCAGGTGCGTCCGCAGCAGTCGCGCCGCGGCCGGGTCGAGGTGCCGCTCCATCAGCCGCTCCCCCTGCTGCGCCAGCACCACCCGCGCCCCGCGCAGCGCCAGCGCCCGCGCCGCCGAGACCCCGAGCAGCCCGCCCCCCACGACGACCGCGGCCGTGCCGCTCGCCGCCGCCCCCCTCAGCGCGAGGCAGTCGTCCATCGTGCGGAAGGCGTGCACCCCCGCCGGCAGCGCCTCGTCCGCGCCGTCGCACAGCCCCCGCAGCGGCGGCAGCACGGGCGCGGCGCCCGTGGCCAGGACCAGCACGTCGTACGGCACCTCCCGCCCGTCGTCGCACCACACCCGGCGCGCGGCGCGGTCGACGCGCAGCGCGCGCACACCCCGCAGCGCGCGGACGGCGGGGGCCGCGGGGAGGTCGGGGAGGCGGATGACGTCCGGTTCGTAGCGTCCGGCGAGGACGTCGGCGAGCAGCACCCTGTTGTACGCGGCGTGCGGCTCCTCCCCGACGATCGTCACGTGCTCCCCCGCGGACGCGAGTTGCCGGGCGAGCCGCGTACCGGCCATGCCGCCGCCGACGATCACGACGCGCCGCCCGCCGGCGGGAGCGGCGGGAGCGGCGGCTTCGGGCACGGGCAGGTTCATGGGCCCACCCTGCGGCGGTGCCGTTACCCCACCGCATCACCACTGTTTCCGCGGCGCAACACTGCCCTCAGCGGCGGACGGGCGGCGCTGTGAGCGGCCGGCGCCGCGCCGCGCTGCGGTGCGCACCGGCTTCCGAGCCGCCCGTGCCCGGGCCCGCCGCTACCGCGCCGCGGCCACCGCCTCGTCCACGCCCCGCTCCCGCGGCCCCAGGTGGCGCGGGTCCGGCGTGAACGCCGCGTCGTACGCCGCCTTCACGGCCCCCGGGATCTCCCGCAGCCCGCCGTAGTACCAGGCCCCCCGGCGGGGCTCGTCCACCCCGACGCCGTACGCGTCGATCCCCGCCGCCCGGCACAGCGCCAGCGCGCGGCGGATGTGGAAGCCCTGGCTGACCAGCAGCGCCCGGTCGACGCCGAAGACGCGGTGGGCGCGGGCGCAGGAGTCCCAGGTGTCGAAGCCGGCGTGGTCGCGGACGACGGCGCCGGCGGGGACGCCGAGGTCCACGAGGTAGCGGCGCATGACGGTGGGCTCGTCGTAGTCGCGGGTGCCGTTGTCGCCGCTGACGAGGATGGCGTCGACCTTGCCGCGTGCGTACAGCTCGGCGGCGGTGTCGAGCCGGTGGGCGAGATACGGGGACGGCACCTCGCCCCACAGGCCGGCGCCGAAGACGAGGGCCACGGGCGCGTGCGGCGCCCGCTCGGCGGCCACGACGCGGTCGCCGGCGGCGACGAACAGCCAGGCCGAGGGCAGCAGGGCGAGGACGCAGGCCAGCACGGCGGCACGCAACGCCCGCCGCCGCCCGCCCCGCGTCCGCGGCAGCCGCAGCCGCAGCGCCGACCGCCCCGGCAGCCGCAGCCGCGGCCGTCCCGTGCGCCCGCGTGCCGCCGGCCGTGTCGTCGGGTCCTCCCACGGCATCCTCACGATGACTCCCCCTCCCACCCCTTCAACGCGGCCCGCGTGATCCCCGGTTCCACCCCGCCGTCCGGGCGCCACTCCGTCCCGGGTTACGCTCGCCGACGATGCCCGACATACCCCTGTTCACCCTGGTCATGCTGTGTGTCGCCGCCGCCGCGGCGGGCTGGATCGACGCCGTGGTCGGCGGCGGCGGGCTGCTGTTGCTGCCCGCGCTGCTGCTCGGCTATCCGCATCTGCAGCCCGCGTACCTGCTCGGTACGAACAAGGCCGTGGCGATCGTCGGCACCTCCGCGGCGGCGGTGACGTACGCCCGCAAGTCCCCGGTCGACGTGCGGCTGGCCGTACGCATCGGGGCGGCGGCGCTCGCCGGCTCCGCGCTGGGGGCGTTCTTCGCCGCGGGGGTGAGCAGCGACGTGCTGCGGCCGGTGATCATGGTGGTGCTGCTCGCGGTGCTCGTGTTCGTCGTGCTGCGCCCGTCGTTCGGCACGGACGCGCCCGCGACCGGCCCGGTGACGCCGCGGCGGGTGGCCGCCGCGGTGGCGGTCGCGGGGCTGGGCATCGGCTTCTACGACGGGCTCATAGGCCCGGGTACGGGCACGTTCCTGGTGCTCGCGCTGACCGCCGTGCTGCAGATGAACCTCGTGCAGGCGTCCGCCACCGCCAAGATCGTCAACGTCTGCACCAACTTCGGCGCGCTGGTGACGTTCTCGGTGCAGGGCACGGTGCTGTGGTCGCTGGCCGCGCTGCTCGCGGTCTTCAACCTGGGCGGCGGCTGGCTCGGCGCGCACATGGCGCTGAAGAAGGGCAGCGGCTTCGTCCGCGGCGTGCTGGTCGTCACGGTCGTCGGGCTGGTCGCCAAGCTCGCCTACGATCAGTGGGCATGACGGACTTCCTGGCGGTACTGACGACGACGGATGCCCGCGAGAAGGCGGAGGCGCTCGCCCGCGGGGCTGTGGAAGCGCGGCTGGCGGCGTGCGCCCAGGTGAGCGCCCCGGTCACGTCGGTCTACTGGTGGGAGGGGGCGGTCGAGGAGTCGCGGGAGTGGCAGGTGCTGCTCAAGACCACGGCCGCCCGGTACGCGGAGCTGGAGACCCACCTGCGCGCGGCGCACGACTACGACGAACCGGAGATCATCGCCGTCCCGGTCACCCGCGGGAGCGCGGGGTACCTGGCGTGGGTGGAGCGGGAGACGACGGGCTGAGGACCCGTACGCCGCGGGCGCCGGCCCGTACGCGACGAGACCCCCGCTACTCCCCCTCCTCCGCCCGCTCCACCCGCACCGCGCACACCTTGAACTCCGGCATCCGCGACACCGGGTCGAGCGCCGGGTTCGTCACCGTGTTGACCCGGCCCGCGCCCGGCCAGTGGAACGGCATGAACACCGTGTCCGGCCTGATCGCCGTGGTGATTTGGGCCGGTGCCACGGCCCGGCCGCGTCGGGAGAGAACCGCGACCGGGTCGCCCTCGTCGGCGCCCACGCGGGCGGCCAGCTCCGGGTGCATCTGCACGTACGGCCCGGGGGAGGCCGCGGTGAGCTCGCTCACCCGGCGCGTCTGGGCGCCCGACTGGTACTGCGCGAGTACCCGGCCCGTCGTCAGCCACACCGGGTACTCCGCGTCCGTCTCCTCCGCCGCCGGCCGGTGCTGCACCCCCGCGAACCGCGCCCGCCCGTCCGGCGTCGCGAACCGGTCGAGGAACATCCGCGGCTGCGGCTCGCCGCCCTCCGGGCACGGCCAGAACACGCCGTCCTCCGCCTCGATCCGCGCGTACGTGATCCCCGAGTAGTCCGCCTTCCCCCCGGCCGACGCCCGCCGCAGCTCCGCGAAGACCTCCTCCGCCGCCACGGGAAACCCCGCCGCCCGCTCCGGCGCCAGCCGCTCGGCGAGCCCGCGCAGCACGTCGAGGTCGCCGCGGACGCCCGGCGGCGGGTCGGCGGCGCGGCGGCGCAGCAGTACGCGGCCCTCCAGGTTCGTCAGCGTGCCGGTCTCCTCGGCCCACTGCGTCACGGGCAGCACGACGTCCGCCAGGGCGGCGGTCTCCGACAGCACCACGTCCGCGACCGCCAGGAAGTCCAGCGACCGCAGCCGCTCCTCGACGTGGCCGGCCCGCGGCGCGGAGACCACCGGGTTGGAGCCCATGAGCAGCAGCGCCCGTACGCCGTCGGGCCCGGGGGCGCCGAGGGCGTCGAGCAGTTCGTACGCGCTGCGCCCGGGGCCCGGGAGCGTATCGGGGTCGACGCCCCAGACGCCGGCGACGTGGCGGCGCGCGTCGGGGTCGGTGAGCAGCCGGTAGCCGGGGAGCTGGTCGGCCTTCTGGCCGTGTTCACGGCCGCCCTGCCCGTTGCCCTGGCCGGTGAGGCAGCCGTAGCCGGAGTAGGGGCGGCCGGGGCGGCCGGTGGCCAGGCACAGGTCGATCCACGCGCCGACGGTGTCGGTGCCCTTGGCCTGCTGCTCGGGGCCGCGGGCGGTGAGGACCATGGCCGCCTCGGGCGCGCAGAACAGCTCGACGGCCCGGCGCAGGTGCGGTACGGGCACGCCGGTGATCCGCTCGACCAGCTCCGGCCAGTGGGCCATGGCGGCGGCGCGGGCGGCGGGCCAGCCGGTGGTGCGGGCGGCGATGTAGGCGTCGTCGGTGCGGCCTTCGGCGATCACGAGGTGCAGCAGGCCGAGGGCGAGCGCGAGGTCGGTGCCGGGGCGGGGGGCGAGGTGCAGGTCGGCCTGCTCGGCGGTGCGGGTGCGGCGCGGGTCGACGACGACGAGGGTACCGCCGTTCGCGCGCAGCTCGGTGAAGTAGCGCAGGGCGGGCGGCATGGTCTCGGCGGGGTTGGCGCCGACGAGGATGACGCAGCCGGTGCGGGGGATGTCGGCGAGCGGGAAGGGCAGGCCGCGGTCGAGCCCGAAGGCGCGGGTGCCCGCGGCGGCGGCGGAGGACATGCAGAAGCGGCCGTTGTAGTCGATCTGGGAGGTGCCGAGGACGACGCGGGCGAACTTGCCGAGCGCGTACGCCTTCTCGTTGGTCAGCCCGCCGCCGCCGAAGACCCCGACGGCGTCCGCCCCGTGCCCGGCGCGGGCGCGGGCGAGGCCGGCGGCGACGCGGTCGAGCGCGTCGGGCCAGGTGGCGGGGCGGAGCGGGGCGGCTGGATCATCGCGGTCCTCGCGTACGAGAGGCTCGGTGAGGCGGGCCGCTGAGTCGAGGACGGCGGGGGCGGTGCGGCCCTTGCCGCACAGGGCGCCGCGGTTGACGTCGAACGCCGTGCGCTCCAGTACCTCCAGCCCGGCGGTGCCGTCGGGTTTCAGCGTCATGCCGCACTGGAGCGAGCAGTACGGGCAGTGGGTGTCGACGGTCATACGGTGAGGGTGCGGGACGGATGTCACCGCTGGTGGACGGGGGTATTACGGGACGGGTTCGCCGTCCTCAGCGGCGGGGGCGTACGGGCGTGAGCACCCGTCAACACAGCGACGCGGCGGCGAAACGAGACCGCAACGGCGGTGGGCCAGGCTCGCGGTATGACGGCCACTTCACCGCCCCCCGGGACAGCAGAGCTGATGTCGAGGATCACCGCCGAGCTGAGCACACGGCTGGCGGCGGTGGGCAGGGGCCGCGGGCGCCCGGGGCCTCCTGTGCTGGTGGCGGTGGCGCACGGGAGCAGGGATCCGGAGGCGGTGCGCACGGTACGCGCGCTGCTGACGGCGGTACGGGAGCTGCGGCCGGGGCTGCCGGTGCGGCTGGGGCACGTGGAGCTGAACGAGCCGCTGCTGCGGGACACGCTGGGGACGCTGAGGGGCGACGCGGTGCTGGTGCCGCTGCTGTTCGGGCGGGGTCACCACGTCACGAAGGACATCCCGGACTTGCTGCGGGAGGCGACCCTCCGCACGGCGGGCGGGCCCCCGCCCCCGCTCTCCGCCCGGATCGCCGCCCCCCTCGGCCCGCACCCCCTCCTCGCCGCGGCCCTCGCCGCCCGGCTGGCGGAGGCCGGCTGGCGGGACGGCGACGGGGTCGTGCTCGCCGCCGCCGGATCGCGCGCCGCGCGGTCGGCGGCGGACACCGAGGCCACCGCCGCGCTGCTCGCCGCCCGGCTGGGGGTACCGGTGCTGCCCGCGTACGCCTCGGCCGCCGCGCCCACCGTCGCGGAGGCGGCCCGGGTCCTCGCCGCCCGGGGCTGCCGCCGTATCGGGGTGGCCTGCTGCTTCACGGCGCCCGGCCTCTTCGCCCGCCGCACAGCGGCCGACGCCCGTGCCCTGGGCCTGCCCGCCGCGGCACCGCTCGGCGCGCACCCGGCGCTGGCCCGGCTCGTACTCCACCGCTACGACGAGCAGCTCGCCGCCCTCCGCACCGCCACCCGCACCGCGGCCTGAACCTGCGGACATAAAGGCGAGATAAAAACGCCATAGGCGCGGGCACCCGGTTCTGCGGCACCCTCACAGGCCCGGGTCGGGACAGGAGCCGAGAGGCGGCGGGCATGGCGGAGGCGACGGTGCGGGCGAACGAGACGACGGTGCCGGTGCTGCCGTGCGTGTCGGTGGCGGAGACGCTGGAGTTCTACCAGGCGCTGGGGTTCGAGGTCACGTACAAGCAGACCCGGCCCTACCTCTACCTGGCGCTGGAGTGGAGCGGTGTCGCCCTGCACTTCGGCACGCCGCCGAAGAACATCGATCCCAGCCAGGAGGACGTCGGAGGCTGCCTCGTCATGGTCGACGAGGTCGCGCCGTACCACGCGGAGTTCACCCGGGCCCTGCGCGCCGCCTACGGGAGGGTCCCGGCCAGGGGCAGGCCGCGCCTCACCCGGTTCCGGCCAGGGGCGAGCCGGTTCACCGTGGTCGACCCGTCCGGGAACTCGGTCATCTTCATTCAGCGCGACGAGCCCGCGGAGCTGGAGTACGGCGGCTCGAAGAGCCTCACGGGTCTGGCCAGGGCACTGGACAACGCCCGGATCTTCAGCGAGTTCAAGAACGACGACCGCGCCGCCCTCCGGATCCTCACCACGGCCCTGCGCAGGCACGGGGCCGGCGCCCCGCCCGTGGACCTGGCCCGGACGCTCGCCACCCTGATCGAGCTGGCCACCGCCGTGGCGGAGACCGACGGGGTCGAGGCATGGCGCCGCCGGCTGGCCGCCCTCGACCTCACGGAGGCAGAACGCCGCCGTGCCGTCGAAAACCTGCACCGTCCAGACGACCTCCGCCTGTGGGACACGGAGACGGACACGGGAGGGGCGGCGGACCCGCCCTGACGTCCGCTCGCCGCCGCCTGCGGCGGTGTCCGCGCCGTCGCCTGACGGCGAGCGGTCAGCTCTGCGTAACCGGCGTGTTGCCGCTCCGTCAACCTCGCAGTTCTATGGTGCGAAGGCGGCCCGCGGGCGGCTGTCCCGGGCTCCCCCACCTCAAGGAGTGGATGGTCGTGGAGCGCCGTTCTTTCCTGCGCGGAGCAGTCGTCGGCGGATCTGCGACGGCATTCGGCGGCACCCTGTGGCGGGGGTCGGCCGCGGCCGACCCGGCGCAGCCTGGGGCGGGCCCGTACGGGGCGCCCGGGCAGGCCGACGGAAACGGGATCCGGTTGCCGCAGGGCTTCACCAGCCGCGTCGTGGCGCGCTCCGGGCAGCAGGTGGCGGGTACGTCGTACACCTGGCACCCGGCGCCGGACGGCGGCGCCTGCTTCGCGGACGGCGACGGCTGGATCTACGTCTCCAACTCCGAGGTCACCCCCTCCGGCGGCGCGGGCGCGATCCGCTTCACCGCCGCCGGCGCGGTCGCGGGCGCGCACCGCATCCTGTCCGGGACACGGCAGAACTGCGCGGGCGGCAAGACGCCGTGGGACACGTGGCTGTCGTGCGAGGAGGTCGACCGCGGCTACGTCTACGAGACCGACCCCTGGGGCGCGAAGGCGGCGATCCGGCGCGACGCGATGGGCCGCTTCAAGCACGAGGCGGCGGCCGCGGACCCGGAGCGGCAGGTCGTCTACCTCACCGAGGACGTCTCCGACGGCTGCTTCTACCGCTTCCGGCCGAGCACCTGGGGCTCGCTGTCCGCCGGCACCCTGGAGGTGCTGCGGATGGGCTCGGGCACCTCGGGCCCGGTGACGTGGGCGCCGGTGCCGGACCCGAGCGGCGCGTCGACGGCGACGCGGAACCAGGTGGCGGGCGCCAAGCGGTTCGACGGCGGCGAGGGCTGCCACTACGCGAGCGACGGCGGCATCTGCTGGTTCACGACGAAGGGCGACGGCCGCGTCTGGCAGTACGACGCGGGGGCGCAGACCCTGGAGCTGGCGTACGACGACTCCCTGATCCCGGGCAGCGCCCCGCTCACCGGCGTCGACAACGTCACCGGCAGCCGCTCCGGCGACCTCTACGTCGCCGAGGACGGCGGCAACATGGAGATCTGCCTCATCACGCCGGACGACGTCGTCGCCCCGTTCCTGCGCGTCGACGGCCAGGGCGGCTCGGAGATCACCGGCCCGGCCTTCACCCCGGACGGCACCCGCCTGTACTTCTCCAGCCAGCGCGGCACCTCGGGCAGTTCCTCGGGCGGCATCACCTACGAGATAACGGGCCCGTTCCGCTCCTGACGCCCCCGGGCCCCGCACCGGTCGCCGAGGTCGGCGAGATCAGCGAGGGGCTGCTCCCGGGTTCTTCCACAGCCGTACGGCGCGGTCCTCGCGGTCGCTGCCGGCGATCAGCCGCCCGTCCGGGCTGAAGGCCACGGCCTCGACCACGCCCTTCCCCCTCCCCGCCTCCTCGCCGGTCAGCAGGAGGGCGCGCGGCTTGCGCGCGGCCACGTTCCACAGCAGCACGCCGTCACTGACGACGGAGGCGGTCGCGAGGGTCTTCCCGTCCGGGCTGAACGCCAGGTCCGCGACCGAGGTGAGCAACTCGTCGGCGAGGACCCCCTTCTTGCGGCCACTGGCCGCGTCCCACAACTCCACCCTGCCGTCGGGGCCACCGGTCGCGACCGTCTTGCCGTCCGGGCTGAACGCCACGCTCAGCACCTCGCGGGTGACGCCGAGGGTCACGCGCGGGCCGTCCTGGCCGTACGGTTCCGGGTCCAGCTTCCCGACGTTCCACAGCCGCACCTGGTCGTCCCTGCCGGAGTTGCTGTCGGAGTCGTCGCCCGCGGTGGCCAGCGTGCGGCCGTCCGGGCTGAAGGTGACCTCCGTGACGTCCGACTCCTGGTCGAAGTACGCCACGTGGTCGTCGGTGCGCACCTCGGGGTCCTGCAGATAGATCGCGCCCGTCCTGCTGCCGATGGCGAGCAGCTTGCCGTCCGGCGGGGAGAACTCGACGCTCTCGCCGCCCATGGGGAGGTAGTGCACCTGCCGGCGCCGGGTCCGGTCCCACAGCCCCGTCCCGCCGTTGCTGTGGCCGGTGGCGAGGCGCTCGCCGTCGGGGCTGAACGCCAGGTCGGTGATCTGGAACATGGTGGTGGACGTGGCGCGCTCGGGATAGGCGGTGCGCATCTTGCGCCCGGCGACGTCCCACTCCTGGATGAAGCCCTCCGAGCCGCCGGTGGCGAGCGTCTTGCCGTCCGGGCTGAAGGCGAGCGCCGAGGCGCCCTTGGTCCGGGGCGGGAAGGTGAGGTTGGCGGTGGGCTCGTGCGTCGGGTAGGGGTAGTCCGCCTGCGAGTTGTCGGAGGAGCCGGACGAGGGCAGGAGGACGGCGACCAGGACGATGGCGAGGACGACCGCCGCGGCACCGGCCAGCAGCAGGGCCGGCGGCACGGAGGATCCGCCGCCGCCGGGGTCCGGGGGGTGCGGCACGGAGCCCGGGGCGCCGGCGGTGACGGTCTGGGTCAGGGCGTACGGGTCCGGGGCGGGCGTCGCCGGGGCGCCGGCCTGGGCGGCGGGCGCCGCCGGGGTGGGCTGAGCCGCGGGGGCGGTGGCCGCCGCCGTGACGGCCTCCGGGCCCGGCGCGGGCGCGTCGAGGACCGTCGCGGGGTGTCCGCCCGTCGCGGCAAGCCGGCACAGCTCGATGACCTCGGCGGGTGTCGGCCGCCGCGCCGGGTCCTTGGTCAGGCAGGCGGCCGCGACGCCCCGTACCGGCTCGGGACAGGCGGCGAGGTCCGGCTCCTGCTCCAGGATCCGGTAGACCACGCCGTGGTCCGTACCGCCCCCGAAGGCATGCCCCCCGGTGGCGGCGAAGTGGGCGATGCCGCCGAGGGCGAAGACGTCGCCGGCCTCGGTGACGGTCTGCCCCCGGATGTACTCCGGCGCCATGTAGGCGGGCGTGCCGGCGCGTACGCCGGTGGCGGTGACGGCGGTGAGGTCCGCGGCCCGGGCGATGCCGAAGTCGATGACCTTGGGGCCGTCGGCGGTCAGGAGGATGTTGGAGGGCTTGAGGTCGCGGTGGATGACGTCGGCGGCGTGGATGGACTGGAGCGCTTCCGCCACCCGTGCGGTCAGCGCCAGCGCCGCACCGGCGGACAGCGGTCCGCTCTCGGCGACCGCGTCCTGGAGGGAGGGCCCGGGCACGTACGCGGTGGCCAGCCAGGGCTCGTCGGCCTGGAGGTCCGCGTCGACGACCGGCACCGTGTAGAGGCCCTGCACCCGCCGGGCGGCGGCGACTTCCTGCGCGAAGCGCTTGCGGAACCCCGAGTCGCCCGCGTACTCGCGGTGGACGACCTTGACCGCCACCGCGCTGCCCGCGGGCGTGCGCGCGAGGTAGACGCGGCCCATGCCGCCGGCGCCGAGCACCGCCTCCAGCCGGTACGGACCGGCCACGGCGGGGTCGGCCGCCCCGAGCGGCCGGTGCGGCGGCGGGGCGGTGGGCCACCCCGGCTCCCCCGCACGGGCGTGCGGCACGGCCGCCGGGCCGTCGTCCGGTCGGGACATGGTCCCCTTCACCCCCCGGTGGCCTGCCGGCCACGTCGCCGCTTCGGGCCGCCGGCGGCGGCCAGGTCCGAGCGAGCGACAGCGTAACGAACGCCGCCCGCGCCCGGCAGCGGAGGTGAGGGGCGGCGCCCCCGCACGGGCGCCGCCCCTCGCGGAACCGGTCTGCCGTCGGGTGAGGGTCAGGGCAACGCCGACGGTGGCCGGGGGTTCAGGCGGCCGGTTGCGGCTTCCGGCCGTTCGGGGCGGACGCCGCGGACGCGGCGCCCGGGGCGGCCCCGTTCGCGGACGTCCGGTCCGCCGACGTCCCGTTGGCGGGTGCCCGGTTCCCGGCCGCCGGGGCCGCCGCCGCGCGCGCCGCCTCCAGCCGGGCCACCGGGATGCGGAACGGGCTGCACGAGACGTAGTCGAGACCCACGTCGTGGAAGAAGTGCACCGACTCCGGGTCGCCGCCGTGCTCGCCGCACACGCCGAGCTTCAGGTCCGGCCGCGTCGCGCGCCCCGCCTCCACGGCGTCGCGGACCAGCGCGCCGACGCCGTCCTTGTCGATCGTCTCGAACGGGGAGACGCCGAAGATGCCCTTCTCCAGGTACGCGGTGAAGAAGCTCGCCTCCACGTCGTCGCGCGAGAAGCCCCACACGGTCTGGGTGAGGTCGTTGGTGCCGAACGAGAAGAAGTCCGCCGACTCCGCGATCTGCCCCGCCGTCAGCGCCGCCCGCGGCAGCTCGATCATCGTGCCCAGCGTCAGCTTGAGCGCCACGCCGCGCGCCGCCTCCACCTCGGCGATGACGGCTTCGGCCTCGTCCCGTACCAGCTCCAGCTCCTGCACCGTGCCCACCAGCGGGATCATGATCTCCGCCCGCGGGTCGCCCTTCGCCTCCAGGCGCTGCGCCGCCGCCTCCGCGATGGCCCGCACCTGCATCGTGAACAGCCCGGGGATCACCAGCCCGAGGCGCACGCCGCGCAGGCCCAGCATCGGGTTCTGCTCGTGCAGCCGGTGCACGGCCTGGAGCAGCCGCAGGTCGTTCTCGTTGTGGTCCTTGCGCGACTCGGCGAGCGCGACCCGTACCGACAGCTCCGTGATGTCCGGCAGGAACTCGTGCAGCGGCGGGTCGAGCAGCCGCACGGTGACCGGCAGCCCGTCCATCACCTCGAAGAGCTGCACGAAGTCCCGCTGCTGGAGCGGCAGCAGCTCCTTCAGCGCCGCGTCGCGCTCCTCCTCGGTGTCGGCGAGGATCAGCCGCTCGACCAGCTCGCGCCGCTCGCCGAGGAACATGTGCTCGGTGCGGCACAGCCCGATTCCCTGCGCGCCGAAGCGGCGGGCGCGGGCGGCGTCGTCGAAGTTGTCGGCGTTGGCCCGTACGCGCAGCCGGCGGATGCGGTCGGCGTACGACATGAGGCGGTGCACGGCGACGACGAGTTCGTCGGCGTCCTCGGCGCCGGCGTGCATGCGGCCCTCGAAGTACTCCACGACCGGCGACGGCACGACCGGCACCCGGCCGCGGTAGACCTTGCCGCTGGAGCCGTCGATGGACACGACGTCGCCCTCGTCGATCACCTCGCCGCCGGGCGCGGTCAGTTGCCGGCGTTTGGTGTCGACCTCCAGGTCCTCCGCGCCGCACACGCACGTCTTGCCCATGCCGCGGGCGACGACGGCGGCGTGGGAGGTCTTGCCGCCGCGGGAGGTGAGGATGCCCTCGGCGGCGATCATGCCGTCGAGGTCGTCGGGGTTGGTCTCGCGGCGGATGAGGATGACCTTTTCGCCGGAGCGCGACCACTTCACGGCCGTGTACGAGTCGAAGACCGCCTTGCCGACGGCGGCGCCCGGCGAGGCGGCGAGGCCGCGGGCGAGCAGGTCGCCCTTGTGGCCGTTGTCGAACCTGGGGAACATGAGCTGCGCCAACTGCGTTCCGTTGACGCGCTGGAGCGCCTCGGCCTCGGAGATCAGCCCCTGGTCGACGAGTTGCACGGCGATGCGGAACGCCGCCGCCGCGGTGCGCTTGCCCACCCGCGTCTGCAGCATCCACAGCTTGCCGCGCTCGATGGTGAACTCGATGTCGCACAGGTCGCGGTAGTGCGTCTCCAGCGTCTCCATGATCCGCATCAGCTCGTCGTACGACGCCCGGTCGAGGTCCTGGAGCTTCGCGAGCGGCACGGTGTTGCGGATGCCGGCGACGACGTCCTCTCCCTGCGCGTTCTGCAGGTAGTCGCCGTAGACGCCCTGCTGGCCGCTGGCGGGGTCGCGGGTGAAGGCGACGCCGGTGCCGGAGTCGGGGCCGAGGTTGCCGAAGACCATGGAGCAGATGTTGACGGCGGTGCCGAGGTCGCCGGCGATGCGCTCCTGGCGGCGGTAGAGCCGGGCGCGCTCGCCGTTCCAGCTCTCGAAGACGGCCCGTACGGCCAGGTCCATCTGCTCGCGCGGGTCCTGCGGGAAGGGCCGGCCGGTCTGGGCGGCGACGATGTCCTTGAACGTGCCGACGAGGGCTTCGAGGTCGGCGGCGTCCAGCTCGACGTCGGTGGCGGCGCCCTTGGCGCGCTTGGCGTCCTCGATGGCGCTCTCGAACAGCTCGCCGTCGATGCCCTGCACCGTGTTGCCGAACATCTGGATGAGGCGGCGGTAGGAGTCCCAGGCGAACCGCTCGTCGCCGGCCTGGGCGGCGAGGCCCGGCAGGCAGGCGTCGGAGAGGCCGATGTTGAGGACGGTGTCCATCATGCCGGGCATGGAGAACTTGGCGCCGGAGCGTACGGACACCAGGAGCGGGTCGTCGGCCTGGCCGAGCTTCTTGCCCATGCGCCGTTCCAGGGCGTCGAGGTGGGCGCTGACCTCGTCGCGCAGGGCGGGGGGTTCGGCGCCGCTGGCGAGGTAGACCTTGCACGCCTCGGTGGTGATGGTGAAGCCCGGAGGGACGGGCAGGCCGAGGTTGGTCATCTCGGCGAGGTTGGCGCCCTTGCCGCCGAGGAGGTCCTTGAGGTCCTTGTTGCCCTCGTGGAAGTCGTAGACGAACTTGGCCGCGGTCCCGGCCGCGGCCGCCTTCGCGGCGGGTGCGGGTGCGGCTGGGGGCGCGGGTGCGGGCGCGGGCCTCTTCGCCGTCGCCTTCTTCACTGCCTTCTTCTTACCCGGCTTCGTATCCGGCACGGGATCGACTCCTCGTGTGGGACCCCTGGCGGGGAACTGCCCTGACGGCGAGGAACATACCCAGATCGAAGGCTCCAGGGGATGAGGCGTAGACGATCACGAGGGGTTTCGGCCCTCACACCTGGGATCCTGCTGGCGACCGGGAGCCGCGCCCCTTCTTCACTTCTCTTAACGACGATCCCGGACGGGCGGGCATCGGCAAGCCGGGGCGGGTCATCCGCGTTACGGAACGCAGTTGCGCCTTCGAGCCGTGAAGGAATGCGCATGGCACCCGGTGCCGCGCATACGAGAGATGACGCCCACATTTGAGCGCTCGTCTGAGCGGAAGACCTATCAGACGTGGGGAGAATCACGCGATCGGGCGCGGGGAATCTCACCATGTGGACGCTGCGGGGCCCGCGGGGCGGGGCTACCCGGCCGGAACGGGAAGCGGGCACCGGAGCCGCGGCGCGTGCCCCCGCCGCATGCGTGCGTGCGCCCCCGGTTCTGCTTGTCGACCCGACAGCAGCGCGCTAGTTTTGCGTGCCAACCAGACGTAATGACGCGACGGCACCCGCTGGTGACAATCGCTGACGACACCCTGCTGACGACACCTCGCTGAGGAGGCGCTCGCATGAGCGGCGCGGAACACCGGCTTCTCTTCCACGGCGGGGCGTTCGCCGCGGTGACCCGCTCCGGGGACATCACCGGGGACAGGGGAGCGCAGCCGGACGGCTTCTTCCGCGGAGACACCCGGCACCTGAGCCGCTGGCGGCTGACGGTGGACGGCGCGGTCCCGACCCTGCTCGCCGCGGCCCCGGCCGCCGGCAGCCCGGCCGCCGCGCACGCGGTGCTCGTACCGCCCACCGACCGCGACGAGCCGCCGCCGCACACGGTCTTCCGCGACCAGCGCGTCGAGGGCGGCGCCCTGGTCGAGGTCCTGCGGATCACGGGCAACCGGGCGGAGCCGGAGAAGCTGTGGCTCGCGCTGACGGTCGACGCGGACTTCGCGGACCAGTTCGAGTTACGGGGCGACCACCGCGCCTACGGCAAGCCGCACGCGGTACGGGGCCGGGAAGTGCTGCCGGCGGGCGTGGAGTTCCGCTACCGGCGCGGCGACTGGCGGGCGCGCACGACGGTCACGGCGGACCCGGCACCGGACGCGGTGGAGGAGACGGGGAGCGGCGCACGGCGGCTGGTGTGGCGGCTGGCGCTGGAACCGTACGAGACGACGGAACTGACACTCCGTGCCGCGGCGTCGTCGGGAACGGGGCCGGTGTGGCGGGCGGCGGAGCCGGCGGAGCCGGCGGCCGGGCCGGTGCCGGCAGCCGCCGCGACGGCGGCCGGGCAGCCGCGCGCCGCCGACCCGCCCCGGCCCCGCACCGCCGGGACACCCACGCCCGCCGAGCACGCCCCCACCGCGCACTCCACCCCCGCACACGCCACCCCCACACAGACCGCAGCCGCACACCCGGCGTCGCCCCCCACCGCCGCCACGGCCGCCACCGCCGCCACCGGAACCACCGGCACCGCCGCCCGGCCCGACCTCGCCCGTGCCGCGGCACAGGGCCTCGCCGACCTCGACGGGCTCCTCATCCCCGCCGCGGGCCCCGGCGGCGAGGAGGTGCGGGTGCCCGCCGCCGGGGGGCCGTGGTTCCTGGCGCTCGTCGGCCGCCACGCGCTCGTGACGTCCCTGTTCGCGCTCCACCACCGCCCCGCGCTCGCCCGCGCCACGCTCCTGGCGCTCGCCGCCACCCAGGCCGGCGACGCGGACGGCGAACCCGGGAAGATCGTGCACGAGGTGCGCCACGGCGAACTGGCCCACTTCGGCCAGGTGCCGTACGGGCGCCACTACGGGGCCGTGGACACCACCCCGCTGTTCCTCGTCCTCCTCGGCGCCCTCACCGAGCACACCGGCGACGACGAGCCGGCCCGCCGCCTGGAGCCGCAGGCCCGCGCCGCCGTCGAGTGGATGTTCCGCGACGGCGGCCTCACCGACACCGGCTACCTGCGCTGCCGCCCCGACGACGGCGGCCCGGCCGGCCGGAGCTGGCGCGACTCCCCCGGTGCCCTGTGCGCCGCCGACGGCACCCGCGCCACCGGCGCCGTCGCGCCCGCCGCACCCCAGGGCTACGCCTACGCCGCCCTCACCCACACCGCCCGCCTCGCCGCCACCGCCTGGGCCGACCCGGCACTCGCCGACCGCCTCACCGCCGCCACCGACGACCTCCGCACCCGCTTCCCGGCCGACTTCTGGCTCCCCGGCCCCGACTTCCCCGCCCTGGCCCTCGACGGCACCGGCCACCCCGCCGACGCCCTGGCCTCCGACGCCGGACACCTGCTGTGGTCCGGGCTGCTGGACCCCGACCGCGCGCGCCGGGTGGGCCGGCGGCTGCTGGAGCCGGACTTCTTCTCGGGCTGGGGCGTACGGACGGTGGCGGCGGGGCAGGGGGCGTACCACCCGATGGCGTACCACCGCGGCAGCGTCTGGCCGCACGACAACGCGATCCTGGCCCTGGGCCTGGCCCGCTACGGCCTCCACGAGGAGGCCCGCACGGTGGCAACGGCCCTGGCCGACCTGGCGTCCCGCACCGCCCACCGCCTCCCCGAAGCCGTCGCCGGCTACCCCCGCACCACCCAGCCCACCCCGGTCCCCTTCCCCGACACCGGCACTCCCCGCTCGTGGTCGGCGACAACCCCCCTGGCCCTCCTCACGGCCCTCGCCGCGGCGGAAGGCTAGGGCCCTCACCGTTCGGTCGGACGGTCCCGGCCCGACGCGAAATCGCCGAGCAGTTCCCGCCCGGCGACGGTGAACGGGTGGTCGCATCCCAGGCTGCGCTCCCTCGGGCGTCGTCTTCCTCCGCCACCGGGTGGTGCGCTAGGCGCCGGCGGGCGTCGACCAGGGGCCGTCCGGGGCGAGGTCGGCGAGGACGGTCCGCAGGTGCGGGGGTTCGAGGGGGTCCGGGAGGGCCGGGATGTCGGGCCAGGGGATCCAGGCGTGGCCGGCGAGGGTGGCCTGTTCGTCGGGGAGGAGGCCCGTGCGGCGCAGCGGGGGGCGGTCGGCGGCGTAGCGGGCGAGGAAGAAGTGCTCGGTGCCGGCGAAGTGGGTGCCCTTCCAGTGGAAGTCGCGCGCGACGGGCACGCCGCGGTCCTGGACGGCGGCGGGGTCGAGGCCGGTCTCCTCGGCGAGTTCGCGGCGGGCGGCGGCGAGCGGGGTCTCGTGCGGCTCGATGCCGCCGCCGGGCGGCTCCCAGATCAGGGCGCCGTCGAAGGGGTCGCGCCACCGCATCAGGAGCAGGCGCTCGGCGGCGTCGAGGCAGATGACCCGCGCGGCGGGCCGGTGCGTCGTGTCCACCGCTCCGAGGCTAGCCCCGACGGGTGCAGGCCGTCGGCGGCGGGGTGCCGCGTGGGGCTCAGCCGCCCGAGGTGTCCAGTTCCGCGGCCGCGTCCACCCGCGCGCACTCGTACGGGTCCGCCAGCCAGCCCTCCGGCAGCACCACCTTGTTCCGGCCCGCCGTGCGCCCCCGCGGGCCGTCCGCGCCCGCCGGCCAGGGCTGGTCCAGGTCCAGCGTGCCCAGCAGGTCGTCCAGCTCCGCGAGCGAGCCGGCCATCGCCATCCGGTGGCGCAGTTCCTTGCCGACCGAGAAGCCCTTCGTGTACCACGGAACGTGCTTGCGGAAGTCGACGACGCCCCGCCGCTCGTCGCCCAGCCACTGCCCCAGCAGCTCCGCGTGCCGCCGCATCACCCCCGCGACCTCCTTCAGCGAGGGCGCGTACGGCGACCCGCCGGGACCCGCCTCGAACGCCGCCACCAGGTCCCCGAAGAGCCACGGCCGCCCCAGGCACCCGCGTCCGACGACCACCCCGTCGCAGCCCGTCTCGCGGACCATCCGCAGCGCGTCGTCCGCCGACCAGATGTCCCCGTTGCCCAGCACCGGGATCTCCGGCACGTGCTCCCTGAGCCGCGCGATGGCGTCCCAGTCCGCGGTGCCGCCGTAGTGCTGCGCCGCCGTACGGCCGTGCAGGGCGACGGCCGTCACGCCCTCCTCGACGGCGATCCGGCCCGCGTCCAGGTACGTCAGGTGGTCGTCGTCGATGCCCTTGCGCATCTTCATCGTCACCGGCAGGTCGCCCGCGCCGGCGACCGCCTCGCGGAGGATCGCGCGCAGCAGGTTCCGCTTGTACGGCAGCGCCGAGCCGCCGCCCTTGCGAGTCACCTTCGGCACCGGGCAGCCGAAGTTGAGGTCGATGTGGTCGGCGAGGTCCTCGTCGGCGATCATGCGCACCGCGCGGCCGGTGTAGACCGGGTCCACGCCGTACAACTGGATCGACCGCGGCTTCTCCGTGCCGTCGAAGTGGACGAGCCGCATCGTCTTCGCGTCCCGCTCCACCAGCGCCCGCGTCGTGATCATCTCGCTGACGAACAAGCCCCTGCCGCCGGAGAACTCCCGGCACAGCGTACGGAACGGCGCGTTCGTGATCCCCGCCATGGGCGCGAGCACCACGGGCGGGGAGACGGTGTGGGGGCCGATCTGCAGCTCGGAGAGAGGGTGGGACATGCGGGCGGCTACCTCGATGCGTACGGGGACGGACCCTCCATTGTCCCCCACCGCGCGCGAGGTCGCCTACGGCCCGCCCTCAGCGGTCCTCGTCGCGGCGGACCCGTACCGCCAGCGCCAGCTCGTCCATGTCCTGCGCCGCCGCCGCGAGCCGCCCCACGTCGGAGCCGAGGGCGCGGAGCAGCACGTCCACGCCGTGCGGCTCGGAGCGGAAGGCGTAGTTCAGCGAGCAGCCGAGGGTGCCGTCGCCCGGGTCGGTGAAGTAGCGCATGGCCCGCAGCCCGTTGCCCAGGTGCGGGTGGCGGAACAGCTCCACGATCGGCGCCTCCACCGCCTCGGCGTCCATCGACCTCACCAGCTCCCGCAGCCGGTCGTTGCGGTCACCCGCCATCGCGAGCCCCCACACGGCCAGCGGCACCGGCGCCTGCCGCGGGTCGGGCAGATACAGGTACAGGTCCTGGCCGGGGAAGACCGTGCCGGCCTTCGTCGCGAACTCCAGCAGCGCGTCCCGCAGCCGCGCGACCTCCTCCTCGTCGCCCGGCTCGACGTCCGCCAGCGTCCACCACGCCTCCGCGAAGGCATCCGCCCACTCCGCGGGCCCGGGCCACGGCATGCCCTCCCACTGCTGCGGCACCCACAGCCACTTGGCGTCGTCGTAGTCGACCTCGATCCAGCTCACCGGCTGCTCCTCGTCCAGCGGAAGGTGGTCATCACCGCGTCGAACAGCTCGACGAGCACGTCGGCGAACTGCCCCTTCGGATCGCCGTCCGCGAGCGTACTGAACCCCACCGTCACCCACCGGGTGTCGTCCTCGGGGACCGCCAGCACGTAGTCGACGCGCCGCGAAGGGTACTCGCCGCCCTCGTCGCCGGAGGGGCGCGCGACCCGCTCGTTGCGGTAGCCCACGGACCCGTCGACGGCCGTGGGCTGCGAGTTCTCCGCGTCGGCGAGCAGCCGGGCGAGGACCGGCGCGGGGTCGGCGCCCGCGGACAGGGTGATCTCGGAGACGACGAACGACGCCGCGACCGTCACGCCGTGCATCTGCTGGACGGGAAGGTAGAGGTCGAGGCCTCCGTTCTTGCGGGCGTCGGCGGCGGCCTTGCGCAGGCGGCGTACGAGTTCCAGGCGCACCGCGGGCACCTGGTCGCGCGGGAAGTCGTCGGGCAGGTCGGCGACGGCTTCGTCGACGATCCGCATGACGGCCTCGTCGGTGCCGTCGCGCAGGGGTATGCGGGACCAGTTGGGCGGCAGGACGAGGGTGTACCCGACGGCGGCCCCCTCGGCCCGGTCCTTGGCCCGGTCCCGGTCCTTGCCCCGGGCACGGCTCCCTTCCCGTACAGGCGCCTCTGTACGCCCCGACCGCCCCGGCCGCTTCACATAGTCCACGCGCCCCTGCTCAGCCACCGCCGGCTCCTCCGCTCTCCCGTTTCCGCCGCTTCTTCTCCGCGTGGTGCGCCCGCACCCGCGCGTCCCGTTCCCGCCGCTCCCGCCTGCGCCGCCGCTCCGCACGGTCCGTACGCACCGCCGACACCACCCCCGTCACGAGCGCCACCCCCGGCACTGCGACCAGCACCGGCGGCCCCGTGAAGTACGCGGCGACCATCAGCAGCACCGCCCCGAAGACGGCGGTGACCTCCAGCTCGCCGTCGCCCACGTTCCGTACCGCCGCTGTGATCACCGACCACACCAGCACCGCGACCGCCGCGCCCAGCAGCCCCCGCTCGACCCAGGCCAGAGCATCCCCCGCGCCGTCGAAGACGGCGGCCAGCCCGGCGAGCAGCGCCCCGGCCGCCACCGGCACCAGCACCGCGGTGCGCGCGGCCACCAGCAGCCGCCCGTCCGCCCGTCCGCGCGCGGACGGGGTGGTGCGGCGGGGCAGGAAGACCATCGGCTCCTCCATCACGGGGGCGGGCGGCACGACGACGGAGCGACCGCGGCGGGCGTCACGTCACAGGGCGGGCCGCCGACGCCACCGGGCGGCCCGCGTCACCACGTCGAGCCGATCGGCGCCTTCCAGGTGTCGCCCTTCCAGTCGTTGTACGACTCGTTGAACGGCTTGAAGGGAAGCATGTCGCTGCTGCCCAGCGCCTTGTCACCGAGGTCGACGATCGTACCGCCCCAGGCGGCGCCCAAAGAGGCCGTGTAGGCGGCCGACGCCTTCGCCGCCGTACCACCGCTCACCAGGCCCGGGAAGCGGTCCGAGATGCGCCCGATGTTGCGCACCATGGACAGCCCCTCGGTGTCGCCCATGTTCAGGATCTTGCCCAGACGCCCCACCGACGGAAGGTTCTGCGGCACGCTCGTCGCCTGCCGTCGCGCCTGCGCCTTCAGCGCGTCGATCTGCGCGCGAGCCGCGCGCTTCGCCGCGGGACTCGCCGTACGGCTGCTGAGCACCCTGCCCAACGCCTGCCGCTGCGAGGACGACCGGGCGAGGTTCTGAGCCACCTGCTGCGAACGGGCCCCGGTCGCAGCAGTCTTCGTCAGCGCGTTGGTGCCCTTCAGAGCAGCCATGCCGGCGCGCCCGAGACCCATGGTCAGCAGCCCGATGGAGTCCACCAGCACGTCCATCCAGCTCGCGTTGCCCGTGGCCGCGAGCAGGGCTCTGCCCCCGACCACCAGCAACCCCGCGATCAGCAGGAAAGCCACCACGTTCAGCCCCGGGATGAACAGCGAGATGATCGCCACCGCCGTCGCCACCCAACTGATGACATCGATGACGATCTTGATGATGTCGGCGTACTTGTCGACGAAGTCGCTGACGTTGTCCCACCAACTGTCCTTGACGTCGTCGTCGATGGACTTCTTGATGCGCCCGGCCGCCGCGTCCGCGTCACCGTCCCGTGCCGACGTCGCCCGCCCCAGCATCCGGCGCGCCTCTTCCAGCTCCCCCTCGGCCGCCCCGTACGCCTTTTCCCGGCCCTTCTCCGCCTCCTTCTCCGCGTCGGTGGGCTCCGGCGCGTCCGGCGACGCCGCCTTGTCCGGCGGCTTGTTCTGCGCCATCGTCCCCGCCGCGCTCTGCGCCTTCGTCAGCGCCCGCTCCGCGGCCTTCTGCGCCTCGTCCAGATCACCCGCCCACGACGACAGATGCCCGGCGACCTCCTTGTACCGCCCGGAGGTCTTCTCCATCTTCCCGGCCAGATCGGTCGCGGCACTGCGCAGCTTGTCGGCGTACTTGCCCTTCAGGGCACCGTCCTTGCCGATGTCGCGCAGCTTGCCGACCTGCGACTCGATGGTCTCGCCGATCTTCTTCAGCCGGGCGGCCTCGTCCCGGATGTCCTGGACGTTCCCCGGTACGGGATCGGAGTCGGCGAGCGGCTGCCAGTCGGTGGGGCGGGCCATCGTCACTCACCCTTGCATTCCTGCTCAAGCTTCTTGTCCGTCTTCAGAAACGACTGATGGACGCTGCTCGCCATCTCGCCGACGGACTTCACGGACTCCAGCACCTCTTTGCGGTGCCGGTCCCAGTTGGTGGTGAAGTCCTCCATCGCGTCCGCGACGGTGCCGGAGCCGTAGATGCCGCGCAGCCGCTCCTGATGGTCCTCGCAGCTCTCGAACTCCCTCTTCACGATGCCGAGATCACGCTCGATCACCTGAAGGCGCTCGTAGTCCACGCACAGGTCACCCATGTTCGTCCCCCTGAGGTCTTACGTCCCTGGCGGCAGGGTACCGGCGGTCGTACCACCGCGTATGTATCAGCCTCGTACCGAACACGTACTACGGCATCCGGTCACATGACTCGCACACGCCGGCCGGCCCGTACGACCCGGCAGGGAGGGGACCGAACTCAACTCCGCAGCGCACCCCACGTGTCGGGGCCCACCTGGCCGTCGACGGCCAGGCCCTTCGCCGACTGGAAGCTCTTCACCGCCGCCTCCGTGCTCGGGCCGAAGATGCCGTCGACGCCGCCCGCGCCGAGGTCGTAGCCGCGGGCGCGGAGGATGCACTGGACCTGGACGACGCGTTCGCCCTTGTCGCCGCTCTGGGTGAGGGCCGTGCCCGAGTAGTACGTGCACGAGTCCCACGGGTCCGCGGGCGGCGCCGACGTCGTGGGCGGGGTGGTCGGCTTCGCCGAGGTGGCGTCGGGGCGCGTGGGCTTGGGGGTGGGGTCGGCGGTCTTGCCGGGGGGCTCGGCCGGCTGCGAGGTGCCCGCGACGGACGGGCTCGGGGACGGGGAGGCGGACTCCTTGCCGTCCTTCTTCGACTCCGACGGCTTCGCGCTGCCCGGCTGTGCGCTCTCCGGGGCCGAAGCGCTCGAACTCCGGTCCGCCCCGGCCGCCTTCGCCGCGTCGTCCTCGTCGTCGGAGCCCATCCATCCCGGCACCGTGAACGCCAGCGCCGCCACGGCCGCCACCGCGACCGCGGCGCCGGCCAGCATCAGCGGACGGCGGCGCCGCGCCGGCGGGCGGGCGGCCGGGGTGCCCGCGGGGCCGGAAGGGCTCTGCCCGTACGGGGTGAACTGCCCCGGCGGGGTGGCCTGCCCGTGCGCCGCCGGTGCTCCCGGGTGCTGCCCGCCCGGGCCGTACGGGGCCGCCGCCCCCGGTGCTCCGGGCACCGGCCCGCCCGCGCCGCCCGGTCCGCCCGCGGCTCCCGCCGCGAACCCCGCTCCCGCGTTCAGCGCTTCCGGCGGCATCGTCGGCGTATGCGACTCCGGCGCCGGACCGAACCCGCCCGCCCCCGCACCGCCACCGGACCCTGCCGCACCCGCACCGGCGCCGAGGCCCAGCCCCGCGCCGCCCAGCCGCATCGTCTCCGCCGGGTCCGGCAGCGGCTCTCCCGCCGCCACCGCCGCCAGCAGCCGTCCCGCGCGCAGCGCGTCCGCGCGGCGACCCGGGTCCTTGTCCATCAACTCCCGCAGCGCGCCCGCCAGCACGCCCGCGCGCCGCGGCTCGGGCAGCGGGTCCACGACGATCGCGCTGATGGTCGACCACGTGGACGACCGGCGGAAGGGCGACATGCCCTCCACCGCCGCGTACAGCGTCGCGCCCAGCGACCACACGTCCGACGGCGGCCCCGGCAGCTCGCCGCGGGCCCGCTCGGGCGACAGGTAGTCGATGGAGCCGACCATCTCGCCGGGGGCGGTCAGCCGCGTCGAACCGTCGTCGCCCGGGTCGTCCATCGCGGCGATGCCGAAGTCGGTGAGGACGACGCGGCCGCTGCGGGCCAGGAGGATGTTCGCCGGTTTGACGTCGCGGTGCAGGACCCCCGCCCGGTGCGCCGCGGCCAGCGCGTCGACGACCTTCGCGCCGATCCCCGCGGCCTCCGCCGGGTCCAGCACGCCCCGTTCACGCAGGACGTCGTCCAGCGAGGGGCCGTCGACCAGCTCCATCACGATCAGGGGCCGGCCCTCGTGCTCCGTGACGTCGTGCACGGCGATCACGCCCGGGTGGTCGACACGGGCCGCGGCCCGCGCCTCCCGCTGCATCCTCAGGCGCAGCTCCGCCGCGTCGTGCGGCACGCCCTCGCCTAACGCCCGCAGCTCCTTCACCGCCACCTCGCGGCCCAGGACGTCGTCCACGGCACGCCACACCGTGCCCATGCCGCCCCGCCCGAGCTGCCCCACCACGCGATACCGCCCGGCGAGCCGCCGGCCGACCCCCGCTTCGCTCTCCCCCACAGCCGTCCTCTGCCGTCCGCCGCACGCACCCTGTCCGATGCGCGCGCTGTGTCCGTGCCTCGGGAGGCAGCCTAACGGGCCCGAGTGACACCGGAGTCGGGTGCGCCCATCGGGACACGAGCGGGCGCGCCCCGGCCCGTACGCTCCACGCCCCCGCGCGCCCCCCGCTCACTTCTCCGCGCCCCCGCCCGTCACGCCCCGCAGCGCCGTGAACGCGACCGCCGCCACCGCCAGCGACAGCACCGCGCTGATCACGCCCACCGTCGCCAGCCCGCCCGCGAACGCCTCCCGCGCCGCCCCCAGCAACTCCGCACCCAGCGGCCCCGGCAGCTCCTCCGCCACCGCCGCCGCGCCCGCCAGGGTGTCCCGCGCCGTGTCCGCCGCCGCGTCCGGCGTGCCCTCCGGCACCCCGCCGCCGACCTCCGCCCGGTAGACCGCCGTGCCCACGCTCCCCAGCACCGCGACCCCCAGCGCCACGCCCAGCTCCGTACTGGTCTCGCTGACCGCCGACGCCGCACCCGCCTTCTCCGGCGGCGCCGCACCCACCACCAGTTCGGTGCCCAGCGCCAGCACCGGCCCGATACCGGAGTTCACCAGCGCATACGCCACGACGATCACCGCGATGTCCCCCGCACCACCCGGCTCGACCATGCTCAGCAGCGCGAACCCCACCGCCGACGACACCAGTCCCGCACCCATCACAGGACCCGGCCCGAACCGGCGCGCCAGCGCGGGTGCCGCCATCGACGTCGCGATCAGCACCCCCGCCGGCGGCAGCAGCCACAGCCCCGCGCGGAACGCCGACAGTCCCTCGACCATCTGCAGATACTGCGTCACGAACAGATAGGAGCCGCTCACCGCGATCGTGCCCACCAGAAGGATCAGCAGCGCGCTGCGGAACGACCGGTCGGCGAACAGCCCCAGATCCAGCAGCGGGCTCGCCAACCGCCGCTGCCTGCGCACGAACACCGCCCCCGCCGTCACGCCCACCGCGGCCGCCACCAGCGGCAGCACCGCCGGCCCGTGCGCCAGCTCCTTGATCGCGTACGTCACCGGCAGCATCGCCGCCAGCGACAGCGCCACGCTCGCCGCGTCCACCCGGCCCGCGTCCGGATCCCGCGACTCCGGCAGCAGCAGCGGCCCCGCGACCAGCAGCAGCACCATCACCGGGATGCCCATCAAGAACGCCGCACCCCACCAGAAGTGCTCCAGCAGCGCCCCGCCCGCCACGGGCCCGAGGGCGACGCCGACGGAGAACATCGCCGCCCAGATCGCGAACGCCATGCCCCGCTGCCGCGGGTCGGGGAAGAGGTTGCTGATCAGCGAGAGCGTCGAGGGCATCAGCGTGGCCCCGGCCACGCCCAGCAGCAGCCGGGCGACGATCAGCGCCTCCGGCCCCGGCGCGTACGCGGCGGCGACGGACGCGGCGCCGAAGGCGGCGGCGCCGATCAGCAGCAGCCGGCGGCGGCCGACGCGGTCGCCGAGCGTGCCCATGGTCACCAGGAAGCCGGCGATCATGAAGCCGTAGATGTCGATGATCCACAGCATCTGGGTGTTGCTGGGCTGCAGATCGGCGGCCAGGTGCGGCACGGCCAGGTGCAGCACGGAGATGTCGAGGGCGAGGAGGAGGGTGGGCAGGGCCAGCACCGCGAGCCCGGCCCACGCGCGCGGCCCGGCGCGTTCGCCGGTGCCGCCCGGGTCGGGGGCGCCGGGGGCGTCGGAGGCACCGGGGCCGGGGGTGAGGTCGGTGGTCACGGGGATCCCTTCGAAGTGGGCGGACGGCTTCGGCGTATGCGGTCGCTGCGGTCTGTGCGGTCTGTGCAATGTGTGCGGTCTGCGCGGTCGGACGGCGCGGCCGGTGACGACCACACTCGCCGCAGGACCCGACTGTGCGGTCCGCCGCTCTCGGTCCACTCCAGATCCCCTCTCGGCCGCCGCCCCGCCGCCGCCCGCCGGCCCCGCGCGGCCCGCGGCGGGGCGCGGTGTCAGACCGGCTGCGTACCGTTGAGGCATGCGATACGGGGTCCTCGGTCCGCTGGCGGTGTGGACGGACGCCGGCGAGCCGGTCAAGGTCGCCGAGCGGAAGACCCGCGCGCTCCTCGCCGACCTGCTGCTGCACGAGGGCCGTACCGTCTCCGCCGGCCGGCTGGTCGAGGACCTGTGGCCGCCCGGCGCCCGTCCCGCGAACCCGGCCGCGACGCTCCAGACCCGCGTCTGGCAGTTGCGCCGCGCGCTCGCCGCCGCCGAGCCCGGCGCCCGCGACCTGGTCGTGCGCGCGCACGGCGGCTACCGGCTCGCCGCGGCCCCCGAGTCCGTCGACGCCGGCCGCTTCACGGCCCTCCTCACCCGTGCGCGCACGGCCGACGACCCGCACGTACGGGCAGCGCGGCTGCGGGACGCGCTGGCCCTGTGGCGCGGCGGGGCGTACGAGGACGTGGCCGACCAGGACTTCGCCCGCGCCGCGGTGGCGCGGCTGGAGGAGACCCGGCTCACCGCCGTCGAGGACCTGGCGCACGCCCGGCTCGCCCTCGGCGAACACGGCCCGCTCGCCGCCGAGCTGGGCGCCCTCGCCGACCGCCACCCGCTGCGGGAACGGCTGCGCACCGCGCACATGACGGCGCTGTACCGGGCCGGACGCCAGAGCGAGGCGCTCGCCGCGTACGACGACCTGCGCCGGCACCTCGCCCGCGAACTGGGGCTGGCGCCCGGGCCCGAGACGGCGGCGCTGCAGCGCGCGATCCTGGCCCAGGATCCGGCGCTGCGGACGGCAGCGGGGAGAAGCGAGCCGCCCGCGGGCCCCGGCCGCCCGGCCGCCCCCGTACCGGCGATGTCCCCGGCAGGACCCGCCCCGCCGCCGGCCAACCTCCCCGCCCCCGTCACCGACCTCGTCGGCCGCGACCGCGAACTCACCGACGTACGCAAACTCCTCCGCACCGAGCGCCTCGTCACCCTCACCGGCCCCGGCGGCGTCGGCAAGACCCGGCTCGCCCTCGAAGCCGCCGCACAGGCGCTCACCGACGCCCCCGCCGGCCTCCCCGGCGACTTCCCCGACGGCGTCTGGCTCGCCGAACTCGCCGGCCGCCGCTGCTACGACGACCCGGCCGACGTCATCGCCGAGACCCTCGGCGTCCACGACACCGAAGGACGCCCCACCCACGACGTCCTCGCCGACGCCGTGCGCGCCAAACGGCTCCTCCTCGTCCTCGACAACTGCGAACACCTCGTCGAGTCCGTCGCCCCGCTCGCCGCCCGCCTCCTGCGCGCCGCCCCCGGCCTGCGCATCCTCGCCACCAGCCAGGAGCAGTTGGCCATCGCGGGCGAAACCCTCTACGCCGTACCGCCGCTCGCCCTGCCCCCGCCCGGCCACGACGCCGCCACCACCGGGACGACCGCGGCCGGCACGCCCGCGGCCCGCACCGCCGCCCCCTCCGCCGAGTGCCTGCACGAGTCGAGCGCCGTGCGGCTCTTCCTCGCCCGCGCCGCCGCCGCGGCCCCCGGCTTCCAGCTCGAACCCGGCAACGCCGCCGCCGTCGCCGCCATCTGCCGCCGCCTCGACGGCATCCCCCTCGCGCTCGAACTCGCCGCCACCCGCGTCCGCGCCCTCGGCGTCCACCGGATCGCCGAACGCCTCGACGACCGCTTCCGCGTCCTCGCCGCCGGCGGCGCCCGCCGGGACGCGCCGGAACGGCAGCGCACCCTCCGCGCGACGATCGAATGGAGCTGGGAACTCCTCACCCCACAGGAACAGGCCGTCCTGCGCCGGCTGTCCGTCTTCGCCACCGGCACCACGCTGCCCGCCGCGGAAGCCGTCTGCGCCGGCACGGACATCGACCCCGCCGACGTCGCCGACCTGCTCGCCCGCCTCGTCGACCGCTCCCTCGTCGTCACCACCCCGGGCCCCGAGGGCCGCCGCTACGGACTGCTGGAATCGGTCGCCGCCTACGGCCTCGCAGAACTGACCGCCGCAGGCGAACACCCCCGCGCGCTACGCCACCACGCCAGCCACCACGCCGACCTCGCAGAACGCGCCGCGCCCCACCTCTTCACCCGCACCCAGGCGCGTTGGCTGAGCCTCCTCGACGCCGAGGCGGCCAACCTGCGCCGCGCGCTGGACACCGCGACGACGACGGGCGACGCCACCCTGGCGCTGCGCCTGGCGAACGCGCTGGCGTGGTACTGGTTCCTGCGCGGGCGCCACCGCGAAAGCACGCGCGCGCTGTCGCGCGCGCTGGAGACGGGCACGGCGGCGACCGCGGCGGGCGCCGACGCCGCCCACGTCGCCGCGCTGCGTGCCTCGGTTGCCGCCTGGCACGCCGGGTTCGCCCTGCTCGACTCCGCGGTCCGCGCTCCGGCAAGGGCCGGAGAAGCCCGCACGTACGGCACGTACGAGACCGACGAGACGAAAGAGACGGAAGAGAAGAACAAGACGGGCGAGACAGGCGACGGCGGCACCCCCCACGCGCCGACTGCCGGCCCGGCGTTCCCCGGGGACGCCGCCGACCCCCGGGCGGTGTGGTTCCTCGCCCACGCTGAGGCGAGCTTCGGCAGCATCCCCCGCGCCGCCGCGCTCGCCGACCGCGCGCTGGGCGAGTTCCGCGCCCGCGGCGACCGCTGGGGCGAAGCCGCCGCGCTCGTCGTCCGGTCGACCGTGGCCCTCTTCCGCGGCGACCTCGCCGCGCTCGCGCGGCACTCCGCGACCGCCGCCCGCATCTTCGACGAACTGGGCGAGGACTGGGGCCGCCTCGAAGCCAGCGAGGCCATGGCGGGACACGCCGAGATCACCGGCGACTACGCGCGCGCCGCGCGCCTGCACCGCGACGACGCCCGCCGGGCCGAGGAACTCGGCCTGTGGGCCCAGCAGTCGTACCGGCTCGCCGGGTTGGGCCGGGTCACCATGCTCACCGGCGACCTCGACGAGTCGCGGCGGCTGCACGAGCGGGCCATGGCGCTGGCGACCGCGCACTTCGACCCGGCCGGCGAGGAGTTCGCCGAGATCGGCCTCGGGATGGTGGCCCGCAGGGCCGGCCGGCCCGAGACCGCCGAGGGACATCTGCGCCCCTGGCTGGAGTGGTGGCGCGGGCTCGACTGCTCGGCGGCCCCGCGGGGGGTGGCGCTGATCGCGGCGGAGCTGGGCTTCCTCGCGGAACAGCGCGGGGACGCCGACGAGGCGCGCGCCATGCAGCGCGAAGGGCTGGCCGCCGCGCTGGCCTCCGAGGACCCCCGGGCCGCCGCGCTGGCGCTGGAGGGGCTCGCCGGCGTCGAGACGCTGACCGGCAACCACGCGCCCGCCGCCCGGCTGCTCGGCACCGCCGCCGCCCTGCGCGCGGCGGCGGGGGCACCGCTGCCCGCGGCGGAGCGGGGCGACGTGGACCGGATCACGGCCCGGGCGACGACGGCCCTGGGCGCGGCGGGCTTCGCCGCGGCGCACGAACAGGGCCGCGGCATGGCCCTGACCGACCACCCGGCGGCGCACCCCGAACCGCACCGGGCCACCGCCACGGCGTAGCAGCACCGGGCGGCGATCCTCGGCAACGCCCCCGGACGCGCTCCCGGGCCACCCCACCCCGGCCGGTGACGCGCCGGGCCGCGTCGGACCAAGCCGAGAAGCACCGGACCGCGTCAGACCGCAACGCCCGCCACCGACGCCCCCGGCTACCGTCCCCCCGCTACCGCTCCGTCGCCGGGCTCGGCTTCGCCGGGGCCGGCCGGCCGCCGGTGCCGCCCGGCTGCGTGCTGCGCTCGGGGGCGGCGATCTCCTGCCACCAGGGCGTCACCGGCAGCGTCCGCGCCGCCGGCTCGAAGGGCTCCCCGGGCCGGGGGATCGCCGCGCGGACCCCGGCTGCCGCCGCCGCGGCGGCGGTGCGCTCCGCGGGCTCCTCCCAGCGGTGCGGGGCGAGGTTGAACGTGCCCCAGTGGATGGGCAGCAACACCCCGCCGCGCAGGTCGAGATGGGCCCGTACGCCCTCCTCCGGGGTCATGTGGATGTCCGGCCAGAAGTCGCTGTACGCGCCGATCTGCACCATGGCCGCGTCGAACGGGCCGTGCGCGGCGCCGATCTCGGCGAAGCCGGGGAAGTAGCCCGTGTCGCCGCTGTGGAACACCCGGTGCTCCGGGCCGCGCACGGACCAGGACGCCCACAGCGTGCGCTGCTTGTTGCGGATGCCGCGGCCGCAGAAGTGGCGGGCGGGCGTCGCGGTGAGGGTCAGACCCGCGGCCTCGGTGGACTCGTGCCAGTCCAGCTCGGCGATGCGGTCCTGCGGCACGCCCCAGCGCTCCAGATGCGCGCCGACGCCGAGCGGCACGGCGAACAGCACGTCGTCCGCGACCGCCTTGCGGAGCTCCCGGACGGTCGACATGTCGAGGTGGTCGTAGTGGTCGTGGGAGATGACGACCGCGTCGAGCGGGCCGAGTTCGGCGACCGGCAGCGGCACGCGGTGGAAGCGGCGCGGGCCGGCGAAGGAGAACGGCGAACAGCGCTCGCCGAAGACGGGGTCGAAGAGGACCCGGCGGCCGTCGATCTCGGCGAGCACGGTGGCGTGGCCCAGCCAGGTGAGGCGCAGCCCGTCGGCCGGCGGGGCGGACAGGTCGGGGCGCTGCACGGGGACGGGGCCGGCGGGTTTGCGGCCGTCGCGGCGGAGCAGGGCGCGGAACATCTCGCCGCGGGAGGCGCCGCCGGGCTGCGGGCCGATGGCGGCGGGGACGGGGTTGCGGAACGCGCCGGCCTCCGGGTCGTAGTTCGGCGAGTTGAGGATCCGCGCCAGCCGGGCACCCGCCGGCTCGGCGCCGAAGGACGCGGGGCGAACTCGACGCATGAGCTACTCCTTGGTTTCGGACTGTGGGGTCAACGGCGGCGGGGACGACGGTGTTCCGGATCACCTGAGAATGTAGAAGTGACAGATTTTGACATCTGTCATTCGTCATTCCATACTTGTCATCATGACTTCGATCCCGACCCGCCCCCTCGGTACCTCCGGCCCCCGCGTCTCCGCCCTCGGCCTCGGCTGCATGGGCATGTCCGCGCTCTACGGACCCGTCGACCGCAAGGAGTCCATCGCCACCCTCCACGCCGCCCTCGACGCCGGCGTGACCCTCCTCGACACCGGCGACTTCTACGGCATGGGCCACAACGAGCTGCTCATCCGCGACGCCCTCGCCGCCCGCCCCGGCAGCCGCGACCAGGCCGTCATCAGCGTCAAGTTCGGCGCCCTGCGCGACCCCTCCGGCGGCTTCCTCGGCTACGACGGCCGCCCCGCCGCCGTCAAGAACTTCGCCGCGTACTCCCTGCAGCGCCTCGGCACCGACCACATCGACGTCTACCGGCTCTCCCGCCTCGATCCCGACGTGCCCGTCGAGGAGACCGTCGGCGCCGTGCAGGAGCTGATCGACGCCGGCCACGTGCGCCACATCGGCCTCTCCGAGGTGGGCGCGGAGACCGTGCGGCGGGCCGCCGCCACGGCGCCGGTCGCCGACCTGCAGATCGAGTACTCGCTGCTCTCCCGGGGCATCGAGGACGAGATCCTGCCCGTCTGCCGCGAGCTGGGCATCTCCGTCACCGCGTACGGCGTGCTCTCCCGGGGCCTCATCAGCGGGCACATGACCCGCGAGCGGGTCCGGGAGCTGGGCGCGCACGACTTCCGGGCGTCCAGCCCGCGTTTCGCCGCCGGGAACGTCGACCGGAACCTGGCGCTCGTCGACGCTCTGCGGCAGGTCGCGGACGACAAGGGGGTGACGGTCGCGCAGATCGCCATCGCCTGGGTGCTCGGCCGCGGCGAGGACATCGTGCCGCTGGTGGGCGCGCGGCGCCGCGACCGGCTGGCCGAGTCCCTGGGCGCCCTGGACGTGGTGCTGGACGAGGCGGATCTGGCCGCGATCGAGCGGGCGGTGCCGGCGGGCGCGGCGGCGGGCGAGCGGTACGCGCCGGAGCAGATGGCGATGCTGGACAGCGAGAGGTCCGGCGGGCAGGCCGGCTAGCACGGCCGGCCGGTGGCGTGGCCGGGCAGCCCCGCCGGCAGCCCCATCGGCAGCCCCGTCGGCAGCCCCGCCGGCAGCCCCGCCGGCAGCCCCGTCGGCTGCCCGGCCGGGCCGCCCCCCGGCGGTCCGGCCCCGCAGCCCTGGAACGGGGGGCCGGCGCCGCTGTCGGCGCGGGCTGCGAAGCTGGTAGCAGAGCCGGCGACAGTCGGCGGAGCCCGAGAGCCCGGAGAGCACCGATGCCGCCCGAGACCCTGACCCCCGAGCACATCCTCGATGCCACGGAGGACGTGCTGCGCCGCTACGGTCCGGCGAAGGCCACGGTGGTGGACGTGGCGCGGGCGCTGGGCGTCAGCCACGGTTCGGTGTACCGGCACTTTCCGAGCAAGGCGGCGCTGCACGCGGCGGTGGCGGCGCGGTGGCTGGACCGGACGTCGGCGGCGCTGGCGGGGGTGGTGGCGGCGGCGGGGCCGGCGGACGTGCGGTTGCGGCGGTGGCTTGCGGAGCTGTTCGACGCGAAGCGGCACAAGGCGCATGACGACCCGGAGATGTTCGCGGCGTACATGACGCTGATCGGCGACAGCGAAGTCGCGGCCCGTGCGGGCGCGGCGGGCGGTTCCGCGACGGTCGCCGGTGTGGTGACGCGGCATATCGAGGAGCTGACGGGGCAGTTGACGCTGATCCTGGAGGACGGGGTGCGGCAGGGCGTGCTGTCGGTGCCGCCCGCGGTGGCGTCGGCGGACGCCGACGCGACGGCGGTGGGGCAGGCGGCGCGGCGGTCGGTGGAGGGTGTGGCGCGGGCGGTGTTCGACGCGACGCGCCGGTTTCACGACCCGGCGTTCGCGCCGGGGTGGCAGGACCCGGGCGTGGAGGCGGAGTTCGCGCTGGTGGTGGACGTGGTGGTGCGGGGGCTGCGCCCCTGAGGCAGGGCCGCGTTCCTGAGGCGGGGGCCTCGTCCCTGAGGCGGGGGCTACGTCCCTGAGGCGGGTGCCGTTCCGGAGTCGGTGCGTCCTGCTCCGGTGGTGGCGCGGTGGGCTTCCGCGAGGTGTTCTTCGGCTTTGAGCCAGGGCAGGAACTGCGCGGCTCTGTTCCAGTCACAGCTTTCGCATTGCAGTTTGCGCCGGGCGCCCGCGCCCGTGACGTGGACGGTGTGGTCGTGGCCGTCCGGGTCGGTGCCGGTGACCCGGCTGCTGGCCCTGTCCTGCATGGTGACTCCCACGTTCGCTGCTTGTGCTCCTCGTGGCTCCTTCTGGCCTGGCGGTGGGGCTCAGTGTGCAGCAAGGTGCCCGGTTGCCGCAGCCCGCTGCGCGTATTCCGCGGGGTCTTCGCGTACGACGGCGCCCCCGCGAACGACGACGGCGCCCCCTTCCGCGGGGGCGCCGTCGTGGTGTGCGGGCGGGGTCAGCAGCCGAGGAGGCGGCCGGCGAGGTAGGTCTCGACCTGGTCGAGGCTGACGCGTTCCTGCTTCATGGAGTCGCGTTCGCGGACGGTGACCGCGTTGTCGTCGAGGGTGTCGAAGTCGACGGTGATGCAGTAGGGGGTGCCGATCTCGTCCTGGCGGCGGTAGCGGCGGCCGATGGCGCCGGCGTCGTCGAACTCGATGTTCCAGTGGCCGCGGAGGGCGGCGGCGAGGCCCTTGGCCTTCGGGGAGAGTTCGGGGTTGCGGGAGAGGGGGAGCACGGCGGCCTTGACCGGGGCGAGACGGGGGTCGAGGCGCATGACGGTGCGCTTTTCCATCTTGCCCTTGGCGTTGGGGGCTTCGTCCTCGATGTAGGCGTCGAGCATGAAGGCGAGCATGGTGCGGCCGACGCCGGCGGCGGGTTCGATGACGTACGGGGTCCAGCGTTCGCCGGCTTCCTGGTCGAAGAAGGAGAGGTCCTGGCCGGAGGCGGCGGAGTGGGCCTTGAGGTCGAAGTCGGTGCGGTTGGCGATGCCTTCGAGTTCGCCCCACTGGCTGCCGGCGAAGTCGAAGCGGTACTCGATGTCGACGGTGCGCTTGGAGTAGTGGGAGAGCTTGTCCTTGGGGTGCTCGAACCAGCGGAGGTTGCTCTCCTGCATGCCGAGGCCGGTGTACCAGTTCCAGCGCTGCTGCATCCAGTACTCGTGCCAGGTCTCGTCTTCGCCGGGCTTGACGAAGAACTCCATCTCCATCTGCTCGAACTCGCGGGTGCGGAAGATGAAGTTGCCGGGGGTGATCTCGTTGCGGAAGGACTTGCCGGTCTGGGCGATGCCGAAGGGGGGCTTCTTCCGGGACGAGGTCTGGACCTGCATGAAGTTGGTGAAGATGCCCTGGGCGGTCTCGGGACGCAGGAAGGTCTCGGAGCCGGCGTCCTGGGTGGGGCCGAGGTGGGTGGAGAGGAGCCCGGAGAACTGCTTGGGCTCGGTGAAGCCGCCCTTGTTGCCGCAGTGGGGGCAGTTGATGTCGGCGAGGCCGCCGGTGGGGGGGTGGCCGTGCTTGGCTTCGTAGGCCTCTTCGAGGTGGTCGGCGCGGAAGCGCTTGTGGCAGGAGGTGCATTCGGTCAGGGGGTCGGTGAAGGTGGCGACGTGACCGGATGCCTCCCAGACCTCGCGGGCGAGGATGACGGAGGAGTCGAGGCCGACGACGTCGTCGCGGGAGGTGACCATGAAGCGCCACCACTGGCGCTTGATGTTCTCCTTGAGCTCTACGCCGAGGGGGCCGTAGTCCCAGGCGGCGCGCTGGCCGCCGTAGATCTCGCTGCACGGGTAGACGAAGCCACGGCGCTTGCTCAGGCTGACGATGGTGTCGATCTTGTCGGCGGCCACGGTGCTCTCTTCATTACGACGACGAAGCGGTGCTCCAGGTTACCGGCGGCGGTGCCCTTGGTTTCAAATCGGGGGGCGGACGGTGCGGAGGTACGGGGCGGCGGGGTCGTGGCCGGAGGGCCGGGGGGCTTCGCGGGGTCGCAGACCGGGAAATTTTTTGACAATCGTTTCCATGTTTGATGAAAATGAGTGTCATGAGAATACGCCGCCGGTCCATATCCGGTCTCACGCCCGCCGCGGCTGCGGCGCTGTCCGCGGCCGCGGTGGTGGCCCTGTCCGCCTGCGGCACCGGTGATGCGGGCACCACGACGGACGACGGCAGGCTGCGGGTGACCGCGTCGTTCTATCCGATGCAGTTCCTGGCCGAGGAGATAGGCGGGCGGAACGCGGAGGTCTCCACGCTGACGAAGCCGGGGACGGAGCCGCACGACCTGGAGCTGAGCCCGCGGCAGACGGGGGACCTGGCGGACGCGGGGCTGATCATCTATCTGAAGGACATGCAGCCGGCGGTGGACGAGGCCATCGAGCAGTCGGGCGCGGAGCATGTCGTGGAGGCGTCGGAGTTCACGACGCTGGAGAAGCACGGCTCCGAGGAGGACGGCCACGGGCACGAGGAAGACGGCCACGCCGAAGACGAGCACGCCGAAGAGGGGCACGCCGAAGACGAGCACGCGGAGGACGGGCACGCCGCGGAGGAAGAGGCCGACGGGGGCCACGAGGGTCACGACCACGGCGACGAGGACGGCCCGGACCCGCACATCTGGCTGGACCCCGTGCGCTACGCGGAGGTCGCCGAGGGCGTCGGCGAGGCGATGGCGAAGGCCGACCCGGACCACGCCGGCGCGTACGAGAAGAACGCCGCGGAGCTGGCGGACCGGCTGCGCAAGCTGGACGGGCAGTTCGCCGCGGGCCTGGAGAACCGCCGTACGGACACGTTCATCACCACGCACGCCGCGTTCGGCTACGTCGCGGACCGCTACGGCCTGGTGCAGGAGTCGATCAAGGGGCTGAGCCCGGAGTCGGAGCCGAGCGCCGCGCGGATGCAGGAGCTGCAGGACGTCGCGGAGGCCGACGGGGTGACGACGGTCTTCTTCGAGACGCTGGTCAGCGACAAGACGGCGCGCACTCTCGCGGGTGACCTCGACCTGAAGACGGACGTGCTCGACCCGATCGAGGGCGTGACGGACAAGTCGAAGGGTGACGACTACTTCGAGATCATGGAGGCGAACCTCGCGGCGCTCCAGCGGGCGCTGGGCGCGACGTGAGCGTGGTCTCCGTGGAGGGAGCGGGCGTGGTGGAGCCGGTGGTGAGTCTGCGTGCGGGGCGCGCCTCGCTGGGCGGGCGCGCGGTGCTGGGCGGGGTGGACCTGACGGTGGGCCGCGGCGAGGTGGTGGCGCTGCTGGGGGCGAACGGTTCGGGGAAGTCGACGACGGTACGGGCCGTGGTGGGGCAGGTGCCGCTGACGTCGGGCGGGCTGGAGCTGTTCGGGACGCCGCTGGCGCGGTTTCGGGCGTGGCGGCGGCTCGGGTACGTGCCGCAGCGTTCGACGGCTGCCTCCGGGGTGCCGGCGTCGGTGCGTGAGGTGGTGTCGTCGGGGCGGCTGTCGCGGTCGCGGCTGCGCCCGCTGGGCAGGGCGGACCGGGCGGCGGTGGCGCGGGCGCTCGACGTGGTGGGTCTCGCGGACCGCGCGAAGGAGTCGGTGAATCGTTTGTCCGGCGGCCAGCACCAGCGGGTGCTGATCGCGCGGGCGCTGGCGGCGGAGCCGGAGCTGCTGATCATGGACGAGCCGCTGGGCGGGGTGGACCTGCCGAGCCAGCGGATTCTGGCGGAGGCGCTGGCCGAGCAGGTGCGGGGAGGCGCGTCGGTGCTGCTGGTGCTGCACGAGCTGGGGCCGCTGCAGCCGTTGATCGACCGTACGGTCGTGCTCGACGGCGGTGTGGTGGCGCGGGAGTACGGGCGCGGCGAGGCGGACGCGGCGGCGCGGGTGCACGATCTGGCGTGCCATCCGCATCCGGGCGCGGCGGGCGAGCCGGCCGAGACGGACAGGACCGGGCTGCTGACATGACACTGGAGTTCCTTGAGCCCGCGTTCATGCAGCGTGCGCTGCTGGCGGCGCTGCTGGTGGGGATCGCGGCACCCTCGGTGGGCATCTATCTGGTGCAGCGCCGCCAGGCGATCATGGGCGACGGCATCGGGCACGTGGCGCTGACGGGGGTGGCGCTGGGCTTCCTGCTGAACACGAGCCCGGTGTGGACGGCGGTGCTGGTGGCGGCGGCGGGCGCGGTGGCGATGGAGCTGATCCGCTCGTACGGGCACACGCGCGGCGACCTGGCGCTGGCGATGCTGTTCTACGGGGGCATGGCCGGCGGCGTGCTGCTGATCAACCTGGCGCCGAACGGCTCGACGGCGAACCTGACCACGTACCTGTTCGGGTCGGTGACCACGGTGTCGGACTCCGACGTGGTGGCGATCCTGTGGCTGTCGGTGTGCGTGCTGCTGGTGACGCTGGGGCTGCGGCGGCAGTTCTTCGCGATCTGCCAGGACGAGGAGTTCGCGAAGGTCACGGGGCTGCCGGTGCGGACGCTGAACCTGCTGCTGGCGGTGACCGCGGCGGTGACGGTGACGGTGGCGATGCGCGTGGTGGGGCTGCTGCTGGTCAGCGCCCTGATGGTGATTCCGGTGGCGGCGGCGCAGCAGGCGACGCGCGCGTTCGCGGCGACGCTGGCGCTGGCGGTGGCGATGGGGGTGGTGACGACGCTGTCGGGGACGGTGTTCTCGTACTACGTGGACGTGCCGCCGGGGGCGACCATCGTCCTGTTCGCGTTGGGGTTGTTCTTGCTGGTCACGGCGTTGGCAGTGCCGTTGGCGCGACTGCGGTCCCAGTCCCGCGGCCAGGGGGGCGCCGCGGCCGGTGAGCCGGCGGCGGAGGGGGCCGGTGTGCGGGTCGGGGGTGGGTCGCGGTGAGGACGGCTGCCGCGGCTGTGTCCGGTTCCCGGGTTGCTGCTGGCACAATGGCGGCTCGTGGGGCGGGCAAGGCTTCGAGCGAGCAGCAGGAGGCAAGGGTGACGACCGCAGGTCCCCCGGTACGCGGCCGGTCGACGCGTCAGCGGGCGGCGGTGGCCGCGGCGCTGGCAGAGGTCGACGAGTTCCGCAGTGCCCAGGAGTTGCACGACATGCTGCGGCATCGCGGCGAGTCGGTGGGGCTCACGACCGTGTACCGGACGCTGCAGTCGCTGGCGGACGCGGGCGACGTCGACGTGCTGCGGACGACGGAGGGTGAGGCGGTCTACCGCCGGTGCAGCACCGGTGAGCACCACCATCATCTGGTGTGCCGGGTGTGCGGCAAGGCGGTGGAGGTCGACGGCCCGGCGGTGGAGCGCTGGGCGGAGTCGGTCGCCTCGGAGCACGGGTTCGTGGACGTGGCGCACACCGTGGAGGTCTTCGGTACGTGCGCCGAGTGCGCGGCGCAGCAGCGGGACTGAGCCTGCGCCCCGCCGCCCGCGGGTGTCAGCGCGTACGCGCCCCCTGGTCGACGTCGTGGACGTCGTCGGCGTCGTCGGCGTCGGCGTCGTTGGGGATGGCGCCGCCGAAGCGGCGGTCGCGGGAGGCGTACTCCATGCAGGCGCGCCACAGGTCGCGGCGGTCGAAGTCGGGCCACAGGATGTCCTGGAAGACCATCTCCGCGTAGACGCTCTGCCAGATGAGGTAGTTGGACGTGCGCCGCTCGCCGGAGGGCCGGATGAACAGGTCCACGTCCGGCATGTCCGGGTGGTAGAGGTACTTCGCGAAGGTGCGTTCGCTGACCTTCTTGGGGTCGAGGCGTCCGGCGGCGACGTCGCGGGCGATGCCGGCGGCGGCGTCGGCGATCTCGGCGCGACCGCCGTAGTTGACGCACATGTAGAGGGTCATGGCGTCGTTGCCGCGGGTCTGCTCCTCGGCGACCTGGAGCTCCTGGACGACGCTCTTCCACAGTTTGGGCATGCGTCCGGCCCAGCGGATGCGTACGCCCATGGCGTCGAGTTCGCTGCGGCGGCGGTGGATGACGTCGCGGTTGAAGTTCATGAGGAAGCGCACCTCGTCGGGTGAGCGTTTCCAGTTCTCGGTGGAGAAGGCGTAGACGGAGAGGTTCTTCACCCCGATTTCCAGGCAGCCCCGGACGACGTCGAGGACGACGGCCTCGCCGACCTTGTGGCCCTCGGTGCGCGGCAGGCCGCGTTCCTTGGCCCAGCGGCCGTTGCCGTCCATGACGATCGCGACGTGCTGGGGGACCAGTTCCCCGGGCAGCTTCGGCGCGCGGGCGCCGGAGGGGTGCGGCTCGGGGGCCTGGTAGTTGCGGCGGTGCCGCGTCAGGGACGGGCCGCGGATCCCTCGTGGTGCCATGTGCCGTGCTCTCCGTTCCTCGGCGTGGCCGGTGTCGTTCCCGTCCTGTTTTCGTCTGCTGCTCGGCTTCTGCCCGTCGTGGGCCCCTCTCATGGCCGTCTCATGGCCGTCCCATGGCCGTCCCATGGCCGCCGCGTCCGGCTCCGGCTACCTCTCGACGTGGCGCAGCGAGCGCAGGCCCCGTTCCAGGTGCCAGTGCAGATACGCCGCGACGAGGCCGCTGCCTTCTTTGACGTGGTGTGCACCACAGCGGTCGGCGGTGTGCCAGTCGCCGGTCAGGAGCGCGCCGAGCAGCGCGAGTACCTCGGGTGACGGTACGACGCTACCGGGCACGCGGCAATCGCCGCACAGCACTCCCCCCGCGTTGACGGAGAAGAACCGGTGGGGTCCGTCGAGGCCGCAGCGGGCGCAGTCGCCGAAGCTGGGGGCGTAGCCGTTGACGGCGAGGGAGCGCAGCAGGTAAGCGTCGAGGACGAGCTGCGGGGCGTGGGCGCCGCCGGCGAGGGTGCGCAGGGCGCCGACGAGCAGCAGGTACTGCTGGGTGGCGGGCTCGCCCTCCTGGTCGGTGAAGCGTTCCGCGGTCTCCAGCATGGCGGTGCCCGCGGTGTAGCAGGCGTAGTCGCCGGCTATGGGGGCCCCGTAGGGGGCGATGGTCTCGGTCTGGGTGCACATGGGCAGGCCGCGGCCGACGAGGTCGCTGCCGCGGGCGAAGAACTGCACGTCGACGTGGCTGAAGGGTTCCAGGCGGGCGCCGAACTTCGACTTGGTGCGCCGTACGCCGCGGGCGACGGCGCGGACGCGGCCGTGGCCGCGGGTGAGGAGGGAGATGATCCGGTCCGCCTCGCCCAGCTTCTGGGTGCGCAGCACGATGCCGTCGTCGCGGAACAGGGTCATGGGCCCATTCTTGCCTACGTGACCGGTTCCCGCGCCCGGCGCGGCCCGGACCGGGGCCGGCCGGGGCGGTGACCCGCCCCGGTGCGGCCGTCGGGGCGGGCTACTGCGGGTTGACGGTGTCGAGGGGCAGGCGGAGCCGCTGGCCCTCGGTGAGGGGGGTGTTGGCCCAGCGGATGCCGTTCAGTTCTCCGGGGGTCAGGGCGCGGTCGTAGACGCGCATGTCGTCGAGGTAGCCGTGGAAGCGGTTGGCGCCGTCGAGGCGCTGGCCGACGTCGATGCCGCCGATGCCGAACTCCTTGCCGGCGGTGGGTGAGCCGGGCGGGGCGTCGGCGGCGTAGGAGGTGCCGTCGACGCTGAGGGTGAGCTTGCCGCCGGCGCGCTGGAGGGTCACGAAGTGGAAGGCGTTGTCGTTGTACGCGCCGGTGGTCTGGACGCTGACGGCGGCCTGTTCCATCTGCATGCGGGCGACGATGCGGTTCTGTTCGGGTTCGGCGCGCAGCCAGACGGACGGGGCGTTGCCGCCGACTCCGTAGGCCCACATGATCACGTGGGCGCCGTTGGTGCGGCCGTACTTGAACCAGCCGGTCCAGGTGAAGTCGCCGTCGCCGACGTCGAGGGAGTCGTGCCACGGGACCTCGACGCGGGCGTCGACGTGGTCGTCGGCGTTGTCGAGGTAGAGGGACTGGCCGTACCGGCCGGGGCGCAGGTGGGAGCTGCCGCGGACGTAGGCGGTGTTGCCGCTGCCGGAGACGTCGGGTGTCGTCGCTCCCGGGTCGGGGGCGGGAGGCTGCGGCGGGTCGTCGTTGGGCTGGTCGAGGAAGGCGTCGTTGAAGCGGGCCCAGCGGATCGTCTCGTACGGGCCGGCGGTGCCGGCTTCGTAGAGGAGGCCGACGCGGTCCTCGGCGAGTTCGACCATGTCGGAGTAGGCGGTGGGGCCCCAGTAGATGACGCGGCCCTGCTGCCAGGGTTCCCAGGTGGCGCCGTCGTCGTGGGAGGCGCGCACGGACATGACCCTGCGGTCGGCGGGGTGGGCGGGCAGGGAGGCGAGGACCGTGTCGCCGTGGCGGAGGGTGGCGCCCTGGACGACGGGGCTGACGAGGGTCTGGGTGGTGGCGAAGGGGGCGTCGAAGGTGGTGCCGCCGTCGCTGCTGACGGCCGCGGCGCGGTTGCCGGGGTCGGTGCCGCGTTCGTCGCGGGCGGCGGCGTAGACGGACCCGTCGCGGCGTTCGAAGAGGCTGAGTTCCTGGGGTTTGACGTCGGGCGGCTGGGTGGCGCGGGTGTCGTCGGCGCCGACGTGCCAGGTGACGCCGCCGTCGTCGCTGTAGAGGAGGTGGGCGCCCTGGCGGCCGTCGAGGCCCTGGTGGTTGGCGCCGACGAGGAGGCGTCCCGCGTGGTCGCCGGTGGTGAGCTGGAGGCCGTGGCCGGGGCCGGTGGCGTACCAGCGGTCCCACTCGGGCTTGGACAGTTCCGCGGCCATGTTGCGGGCGACGGTCCAGGTGCCGCCGTTGTCGGTGGAGTGCTGCAGGTAGGGGGTGCGCTTGGTGTCGTCGTCGCCGGGGTTGTGGGTGCTGAGCAGGGAGATGCGGCCGGATTCGCGGTCGACGACCGGTGCGGGGTTGCCGCGGGTGTCGCCGTCGCCGGAGAGGACGACCTGCGGGTCGGACCAGGTGGCGCCGTTGTCGGTGGAGCGGCGCAGCACGATGTCTATGTCGCCCTTGTCGGCGCAACTGTCGACGCGGCCTTCGGCGAAGGCGAGGAGGGTGCCGTCGGCGGCTTCGACGACGGCGGGGATGCGGTAGCAGAAGTAGCCGCCGGTGCCGGCCTGGAAGAGCACTTCCTCGGTGAACTCCGGTGCGGCTGCCGTTTCCCGGGGGCCCCGGGTGTCCTGGGCGCCGGCGTGGGGGGCGAGTGCGGTCAGGCCGGTGCCGAGGACCGCGGCGCACGTCGCGAGCGCGCCGGCGCGGCCTGGGCGGGGGTCTCTTCGGCGCGGGCGGCCTGGGGCGGGTGCGAGGCGTGGCTGCATGGTGCGTCTCGCTTTCTTCGGGAAGCGTCGGGCATGTCCGGTGGAGCGGCCGGCGGCGACTGCCCCATGTCCTACGTAGGACGTGGGATGTCCACCGGCGTAACGTAAAGGCGGCCCCGCGTACGGTCAAGAGCCCGTCGGCAGCTACCTGTTGTTCACCTTCCGCACATGTGAGCGCCGTTCACCCGACGCCGCGCATCGCCTTCCCCGCGCGCAGTTCGATGCCCCGGAAGTGGGTCGTCATCGCGGCCCGTACCCGCTCGCGGTCGCGGGCGCGCAGCGCCGCGACGATCTCCCTGTGCCGGCGTGCGGTGCCCAGGGGCGAGGGGTCCTTGGCCCAGCCGCGGGCGCCGGCGACGCGGTGGAAGACGTTCCAGAACGCGCCGAGGAGCTGCGGGACCAGGGTGTTGCCTATCGAGCGGTAGAGGACCTCGTGGAACTCGCGGTCCTCCTCGGGGAAGACCTCCCCCTGCCCGGCGCGGGCCTCCATGCGCGCGACGATGGCGTCCAGCGCGTCGAGGTCGGCCTCGGGGATACTCTCCACCACCCGGCTGACCAGGCCCTCTTCGAGTATCTCGCGGACCTGGAGGATCTCGGTGAGCGCGTGCGCGTCGTCGCCGCCGAGCTGCACCAGGGTGCGGAACGTCAGCCCGTCGGCGAGCGGCGTGAGGGACGCCTCGCCGACATAGGTCCCGTAGCCGTGGCGGATCTCGACGATGTCGAGGGCCTGCAGCGCCTTGAGGGCCTCGCGCACGGAGTTCCGGCTCACCCCCAGGTCGTCCATCAGCTCGGTCTCGGTGGGCAGCACCGCGCCGGGGCGCAGCCCCCGGTCGAGGATGAGCTGCATGATCTCGCGCTGGATCTGGCCGCCCATGCGCTTCCTGCGGTCCGAACGCGGCTGGGGGTGCTTCAGCTCCTGGGGCATGGCGGTATCGTACGCACAAGGAGGGACATCCTACGTGTGGTACGGGAGGTTCATCCGGAAGATGAGGAAGATCCGGGAGTGATGAGCCCCGATTCGTAGCCGATGACCACCAACTGCGCCCGGTCACGCGCCCCCACCTTGCCCATGATCCGGCTCACGTGGGTCTTGGCCGTCAGCGGCGACAGCGCCAGCGACTCGGCGATCTCGGTGTTGTTCAGCCCGCGCGCCACCAGCATCAGCACCTGCCGCTCGCGCTCCGACAGCGCGCCCAGCGCCGCCCCGCCGTCCTGCGTCGGCTGCGGGGCCTCCGGCAGCCGCACCAGGCGCTCGATGAGGCGGGCGGTGGGGCCGGGCGAGAGCAGCGCGTCGCCGGCGGCGACGGTGCGGATGGCCTCCAGCAGCGCCGCCGGCTGGGTGTCCTTGACCATGAAGCCGGAGGCGCCGGCGCGCAGCGCCGCCATGATGTGCTCGTCGGTGTCGTAGGTGGTGAGCACGAGGACCCGGACGCCCGCCAGGTCCTCGTCGGCGGCGATGAGCCGGGTGGCCTCGATGCCGTCGAGTTCCGGCATCCGCAGGTCCATGACCACCAGGTCGACGCGCTCGCTGCGGGTCAGCGCCACGGCCTCGCGGCCGTTGCCCGCCTCGCCGACGACCTCCATGTCGGCGGCGGAGTCCACGAGCATGGCGAACGCCTTGCGCACCAGGGTCTGGTCGTCGGCGAGCAGGACGCGGATGGGCTGCGCGGTCATGCGGTGCGGCTCCTGTCGGTGAAGGCGGTACGGGCCCCGGAGGCGTCGGCGGCGGAGCCGGGCGGGTCCGCTGCGGCCAGGTCCGCTGCGGCCGGCGGGTCGTCCACAGGGCCCGCGGGGGCTGCGGGCTCCGCGGGGGCTGCCGGGTCTGCGGGGGCGGCCTCCACGGTCTCGACGTCCTCGGCCCCGGCCGGCGCGCACGGCAGCACGGCGGTGACCGCGAAGCCCGGGGCGTCCGCGCGGTGGTCCGCCTCCAGGGTGCCGCCGACGCTGCGGGCCCGTTCGCGCATGCCGACGATGCCGTAGCCGGGGCGCGCGGTCCCGTCCGCGGCCGGTGCCTTCCCCGGCTCCGCGGGTCCGTCGTCGACGACGCTGATGCGCAGCACTCCCGCCCCCTCGTCGTAGGCGACGGCGATCCGCACGTGCACCGCGGACCCCGCGTGCTGCACGGCGTTGGTCAGCGACTGCTGCACGATCCGGTACGCCGCCGCCCCCACCCCCCGCGGCACGTCGCGGGCCGCGTCGGCGACGTCCAGGCGCACCCGGGCGCCCCCGGAGCGCGCCGCCGCCGCCAGGTCCGGCAGCCCCGCGAGGCCCGGCGGCGGATGGGTGCCCTCCAGGGCGTCGCCGCCGCGCAGCACCTGCAGCGTGGTGCGCAGTTCGGCCCGGGAGTCGCGGCAGGTGCCGGCGATGCCGTCGAGGGCGTCGGCGAGCGCCGCGCGGTCCAGCCGGCCGGGGTCGGCGACCAGCAGGTGCGCGGCCACCGACGTCTGCACCCCGATGAGGGTGATGCTGTGGGCCAGCAGGTCGTGCAGGTCCTGGGCGATGCGCAGCCGTTCCTCGGCGACCCGGCGGGCGGCCGTCTCCTCCCGGGTGCGCTCGGCGCGTTCGGCGCGCTCGACGATGGCGCCGACGTAGTTGCGGTGCACCCGCACCGCCTCGCCGAGGAGGGCGACGGACATGACCCAGCCGGAGGTGCGCAGCAGTTCGGCGCCCTGGTCGGCGCTGCGCAGCGTCAGCATGGTGACGGCGACGACGACGAGCCCGCAGGTGACCAGCAGGGTCCGCAGCCGGGGCCCGGCGACCGCGAGGGAGTAGACGGCGACCATCGTCGCGGGCGTCGGCGCGCTGTGGATGTTGTCGAGGATGTGGTACGGGGCCTCGGGGAGGATGGACACCACGAAGACGCCCATCGGGTAGTGGCGGCGCCACGCCAGGGGCGCCACCACGACCACCAGCAGCAGCCAGCCGAAGGCGTCCGGCCGGTGGGCGGTGGCCCCGACGCTGCCGAAGAGCGCCAGGCACGCGACGAAGGCGCCGACGGCCACGGTGAACAGAACGTCCCGGCGCGTCGGCTTCTTCAGCCTCCCCGGCCGGATCCTCGCTGACTGCATGACAACCATCCTCGCCTACGGTCCCTCGGGCGAACTCCCCGGTACGGACGGGCCGTACACGCGCGGACCGCGGGCGCGTGCACGGCGGGGCCCCGGCCGGGCGGCGGCGCGGAGCACCGCCGCCCGGCCGGGGAGTACGGGCCGTACGGTGCGTACGGCCATGCCTGCGCGGTACCGCGGGGCTAGTGCGCCGCCGTCGCGCCCGCGGGTTCCGGTTCCGGCTCCCGCCGCTCCCCGGCGGCGGGCGGCGGGTTCTCCGGGCGTTTCGACAGCGGCCCCGGCCACCAGATCTTCCTGCCCAGCAGCCAGCTCGCGGACGTCACCAGGTAGGTGCGTACCAGGAACGTGTCCAGCAGGACGCCGACCGCGACGATGAAGCCGAGTTCGAAGATCATCACCATCGGCATCGTCATCAGCACCGCGAACGTCGCCGCCAGCACCACGCCCGCCGAGGCGATGACGCCGCCGGTGCGGCGCAGCGCGGTGAGCGCCGCGGTGCGGGTGTCGGTGCCGGCCGCGGCCTCCTCGCGCATCCGGTGCAGCAGGAAGATCCCGTAGTCGACGCCCAGGGCGACGCCGAAGACGAAGGTCAGCAGCGCCAGGTCGCCGCTGATGCCCGGATAGCCCATGACCGGCTCGAAGACCAGGCCGCCGATGCCCATCGCCGCGCCCCACGACGCCACGACGGCGACGGTCAGCACCAGCGGCGCGACGAGGCTGCGCAGCAGGGCGATGAGGATGACGAGTACGGCGGCCAGGGTGAGGGGGATGACGAGCTTGCGGTCGCCGGCGTTGGCCTCCGCCAGGTCCAGCGCCTCGGCGCTGGGCCCGCCGACGAGGGCGTCGGCGCCGTCGAGGGCGCCGAGTTCGGCGCGCAGGCCGGCGATCGTGCGGTCCTCCTCCGCGGACTGCGGCGGGTCGGAGGCGTAGACCGTGATCTCGCTGAACCCGTTGCCGGACCGGGTGATCTCCGCGGACGCGACCCCCTCCACGCCCTGCGCCGTGGACAGTGCCGCGTCCGCGCGCGCCTCCTTCGCGACGACGACGATCGCCTGGGCGCCCTGGTCGGGGAAGGCGTCCTTCACCTTCTCCATCGCGGTGATCGACTCGGGCTTGTCGGTGAAGGCGTCCTCCTGTTTGAGGTTGCCGGGCAGGTTGAACGCCCCGAGCGCCAGCGCGCCCAGCAGCACCACGCCGCCGACGAGGATCGCCGCCGGGCGGCGGCCGACGGAGGAGCCCATCCGGTCGAAGAAGCCGCGCCGCTTGGGCTCGCTGCCGTAGGCGGGGATCAGCGGCCAGAAGATGCGGCGGCCGAAGAGCACCATGAGCGCCGGCAGCAGCGTCGTCATCACCGCGAGCGCGCACACCACGCCGACCGCGCCGACCGGGCCGAGGCCCGCACTGGAGTTGAGGTCCGCGGCCAGCAGGCAGATCAGGCCGGCGGCGACCGTTCCGGAGGAGGCGAGGATCGCCGGGCCACAGTTGCGCAGGGCCGTCAGCATCGCGTCCTGCGGGCGGGCGGTGCGGCGCAGTTCCTCGCGGTAGCGGGCGACGAGCAGGAGCGCGTAGTCGGTGCCCGCGCCGAAGATGAGCACCGTCATCACCGCGGAACTCATCGAGTTGACCGTCAGGTCGAAGGCCTGGATGAGGCCGTAGACCAGGGCCATGGCGCTGAGCGACGCCACCCCCACGCAGACCAGCGGCAGCAGCCACAGGAAAGGGCTGCGGTAGGTGAGGATCAGCAGGATGGTGACGATGCCCGCCGTGGTGTACATCAGGGTGCCGTCGACCTGCTCGTAGACCGCCTCGGAGTCGGCCTGGATGCCGGCCGGGCCGCCGAGTTCGACGGACAGGCCCTCGGGGGGATCGGCGATCACCTGCTCGCGGATCTCCTCGACGGCCTCCATCTGGGCGTCCTCGTCGGGCAGTCCGACGACGGAGAACGGCACCATCAGGGTGGTGCCGTCCTCCGACGGCACGGCCTGCGGCGTACGGTCCCGCGCCAGTTCGTACCGGCCGGCCAGGTCGCCGGCGTGCTCGGCGGCGAGCGTGCGGTCCGCGGCGGTCACGCCGCCGTCGCGCTGGTAGACGAGGATCCCGTCGAGGGTGTCGCCGCCGGGCATCTCCTCGGCGAGCTGCGACACCTGGGTGGAGTCGGCGCTGCCGGGCAGGTAGTCGACGGGCCGGTCGCGGCTCGCGTCGCCGAGCTTGCCGCCGAACGGCAGGGCGAGGGCGAGGATCGCGACCCACAGGCCGACCACGGCCCAGGGCAGCCAGCGGCGCCGCGGCCTCGTCGCGGAGCCGGACGGCGCTTCGGGTGGTGCGGATACGGCGCCCATGGCGGGCTCTCCCTCCGGGAAGCAACTGGACTCGCCCCAGCTTGCCCCCGGGGACCGGCACGGTTCTTCGCTCCCGGGTGCGAGAACGCGCCTACTGCGCGGGGTGGTCCGCACCGCGCGCTGCTCCCCGGGGAGTACCCCGGGGAGTACCTACGCGCCTTCCTTCAGCACGGTCCGCACGATCGCGCGCTGGGCGTCGGTCAGCCGCGGGTCGGCGAAGTGGGCGGTGCGGCCGTCCGCGGTGAGGCGGTACGCGAAGCCGTCCGGTACGCCCACGGGCGGGCCGGCGGCGCCCTCCGCGAGCGCCCGGCGGGCCAGGGCCTCCAGGCCGGCCGCGTCCGCGCGGCCGGCCGTGTCCAGGGTCGCCTCGCGGGTCAGGCCCGCGAACCCCCCGGTGCGGGTGACGGTGATGCGCATGCCGCCGCCCCTACCCCGCCTGCCGCCGCGCACCCTCCCGGGCCGGGGTCTGCCGCGGCACCGTGGCCTCCGCGTCGGTGGCCACGCCCACCTGCGACCACGCCGAGAGCACCGCGGCGCGCTCCGCGCCGTCGCCGTAGCGGGCCTCGGCGGCGGCGACGGTCGCGGCGGCGAACGCGGCGAAGTCCGCGGTGGTGGCGAGGCCCCCGCCGGTCAGCACGTCGTACCAGATGCTTCCCGCGCGCTCCCAGGCGTTGCCGCCGAGGTCGGTGGCCAGCAGGTAGAACGCGTGGTTGGGGATGCCGGAGTTGATGTGGACGCCGCCGTTGTCGGTGGACGTGTCGACGTAGTCGGCCATCGTCGCCGGCTGCGGGTCCTTGCCGAGGACGTCGTCGTCGTAGGCGGTGCCGGGGGCCTTCATCGAGCGCAGCGCCTCGCCGGACACGCCGGGGGCCAGGAGCCCGGCGCCGATGAGCCAGTCGGCGTCGGCGGCGGACTGGCCGAGGAGGTGCTGCTTGATCAGGGAGCCGAAGACGTCGGAGACCGACTCGTTGAGCGCACCGGACTGGCCGAAGTACTCCAGGTTCGCGGTGTACTGGGTGACGCCGTGCGCCAGCTCGTGGCCGATGACGTCGACGGCGAGGGTGAAGTCGAGGAACACCTCGCCGTCGCCGTCGCCGAAGACCATCTGCTCGCCGTCCCAGAAGGCGTTGCCGTAGTCCTCGCCGTAGTGGACGGTGGCCTTCAGCGGCAGCCCGGCGCCGTCGACGGAGTCGCGCCGGTAGCCCTTGAGGAACAGCTCGAAGGTGGCGCCGAGCCCGTCGTAGGCGCGGTTGACGGTCGCGTCCGCAACGGCCTCGTCGCCCTCGCCGCGGACCTTCGTGCCGGGCAGGTCCTCGGTCCTCCCGGCGTCGTAGATCGTGCGCTTCGGCTCGGCGTCCTCCCCGGCCGCGCGCGGGGCCGGCGGGGCGGCGGCGCGGCGGACGGTGGTGATGCGGCGGCGGGTGCGCTGCAGGGCGTCGCGCTCCAGGGTGCGGCGGGCGCGGGTGGACAGCGTGACGTCGTCGGTACGGGCCAGCTTGTCCAGCATGTGCGGCGGCACGATGGTGCAGAAGACCGGGGTGCGTGAGATGGCGTCCATGGCCGCAATGTGGCACTAGGTAACCAGATTGTCACTCCCCGCAGCGGATGTTAGCGATTTCGGGTGGTGGGGCCCACACGGGGTCTCGCATCGTGATACTGATCGGCTGCCCCGCCGCGGCTGGGCTACATTGGTCGGCATCGTGCGTTACGGGCTGCTTCTTCTTAGCCGCCGCGGCGAGGGTCTGCCGTCGTAGACCGACCCCCTCCCCGCGGAGTTCGGTGCTGCCACCCGTCGGTCGACGACCAGCTCGCGCGAAGGAGCCCACGTCACCATGTCCCACTCCGGCCGTTCCGGCCATTCCGGTAACGCCGTCGGCCGCGGCACGCCCGTCACCGCCGCGACCGTACGCCAGCAGCCCTCCGGCATGCCCGTGCACCGCTACCGCCCGTACGACGCCGTCGACATCCCCGACCGCACCTGGCCCGGCAACCGCATCACCCACGCGCCCCGGTGGCTCTCCACCGACCTGCGCGACGGCAACCAGGCCCTGATCGACCCCATGTCGCCCGCGCGCAAACGCGCCATGTTCGACCTCCTGGTCCGCATGGGCTACAAGGAGATCGAGGTCGGCTTCCCCTCCTCCGGGCAGACCGACTTCGACTTCGTCCGCTCCATCATCGAAGACGGCGCCATCCCCGAGGACGTGACGATCTCCGTCCTGACCCAGGCGCGCGAAGAGCTGATCGAGCGCACCGTCGCGTCCCTGAAGGGCGCCCACCGCGCCACGGTCCACCTGTACAACGCCACCGCGCCCGTCTGGCGCGAGGTCGTCTTCCGCGGCTCGCGCGACGCGGTGAAGCAGATCGCCGTCGACGGCACCCGGCTGGTCGTCGAGTACGCCGAGAAGCTGCTCGACGACCGCACCGTCTTCGGCTACCAGTACAGCCCGGAGATCTTCACCGACACCGAACTGGACTTCGCGCTGGAGGTCTGCGAGGGCGTCATGGACGTCTGGCAGCCCGAGGACGGCCGCGAGATCATCCTCAACCTGCCGGCCACCGTCGAGCGCTCCACGCCCTCCACGCACGCCGACCGCTTCGAGTGGATGTCGCGGAACCTGACCCGCCGCGCGCACGTCTGCCTGTCCGTCCACCCGCACAACGACCGCGGCACCGCCGTCGCCGCCGCCGAGCTGGCGCTCATGGCGGGCGCCGACCGCATCGAGGGCTGCCTGTTCGGGCAGGGCGAGCGGACCGGCAACGTCGACCTCGTCACCCTGGGCATGAACCTGTTCTCGCAGGGCGTCGACCCGATGATCGACTTCTCGGAGATCGACGAGATCCGGCGCACCTACGAGTACTGCAACCAGATGGGCGTCCACCCCCGCCACCCCTACGTCGGCGACCTCGTCTACACCGCCTTCTCCGGCTCCCACCAGGACGCCATCAAGAAGGGCTTCGAGGCGATGGAGGCCAGGGCCGGGCAGGCCGGCAAGCCCGTCGAGGAGCTGGAGTGGGCGGTGCCGTACCTGCCCATCGACCCCAAGGACGTCGGCCGCTCCTACGAGGCCGTCATCCGTGTCAACTCCCAGTCCGGCAAGGGCGGCGTGGCGTACGTCCTCCAGCACGACCACAGCCTCGACCTGCCGCGGCGCATGCAGGTGGAGTTCTCCCAGATCATTCAGGCCAAGACCGACGCCGAGGGCGGCGAGGTCACCCCCGCGCAGATCTGGGACGTCTTCCGCGACGAGTACCTGCCCAACCCGGGCAACGCCTGGGGCCGCATCCAGCTCCGGGGCGGCCAGACGACGACCGACCGCGACGGCGTCGACACGCTGACCGTGCAGGCCGAGGTCGACGGCGCCGAGACCACCCTCGTCGGCACCGGCAACGGCCCGATCTCCGCGTTCTTCCACGCCCTCCAGGGCATCGGGATCGACGCGCGGCTGCTGGACTACCAGGAGCACACGATGAGCGAGGGCGCCAGCGCGCAGGCGGCCTCGTACATCGAGGTCGCCGTCGACGGCAAGGTGCTGTGGGGCATCGGCATCGACGCCAACACCACGCGCGCGTCGCTGAAGGCGGTCGTCTCCGCGGTCAACCGCGCCGCCCGCTGACAACCGCGGCCCGCCCCGGGAGCGCCCCCGGGGTGCGCCCCCGGAGCGCCGAGCGCCCCGCGCGCCGTCCGAGTACGGACGGGGCGCGGGGCGCGGCTCGTTCGCACCGCCTTGACGTGCGCGAGGGCTGACGATGTCGGCCGGTGTGGTTAGCATCACGTCAGCGCGGCAGCGTTGCCGAAGCGTGAGGGAGGTCGACGTGACGCGTTTCCTCCGCCGGTTCGCCGGCGTGCGGACGTCCTGGCACACCGAGTCCGACGGTGAGTTCTTCTGCCCCGGCTGCGGCGGCGACCGCACCTACCGCCGGCGCACCGGCAGACGGCGGTTCACCCTCCTCGGCGTACCCGTGCTGCCGCGCGGCGCCGCAGGGCCCGTCGTCGAATGCGGCGACTGCGGCGGGCACTTCGGCCTCCCGGCCCTGGCCGAACCCACCTCCACGCGCTTCGCGCTGCTGCTGCGCGACGCCACCCACGCCGTCGCGCTCGCCGTCCTCCACGCCGGCGGCACCTCCTCCCCCGCCGTCCGCGGCACCGCCGTCACCGCCGTACGCACCGCGGGCTACGGAGACTGCACGGAGGAGCAACTGCTGACGCTGCTGGCCGCCATCGAGGCCGACTCCGGGCGGATGCCCGACCTGTGCGCCGACCTCCCGCCGGAGCAGCGGAACTTCGAGGCCGAGCTGCGCGAGACCCTCGCGCCGCTCGCGCCGCACCTGGTGCCCGCCGGGCGGGAGTCGATCCTGCTCAGCGGCGCGCGGATCGCGCTCGCGGACGGGGCGTACACGCCGCCGGAGTGGGAGACGCTGGTCGTCGTCGGCGACGCGCTGCTGCTGCCCGCCTCGGACGTGGAGCGGCTGCTGACGTCGGCGCGCACACCGTCCTGAGCGCGCGGAGGCGCGCTCAGAAACCCAGCCGGCGCAGCTTCTTCGGGTCCCGCTGCCAGTCCTTGGCGACCTTCACGTGGATGTCGAGATACACCGGCGTGCCCAGCAGCGCCTCGATGTGCCCGCGGGCCTTGGTGCCGATCTCTTTCAGCCGCTTCCCCTTCGGCCCGATGACGATGCCCTTCTGGCTGTCGCGCTCGATGAACAGGTTGGCGTGGATGTCCACCAGCGGCCGGTCCGCCGGCCGGTCCTCGCGCGGCTCCATCTCGTCGACCACCACCGCGATCGAGTGCGGCAGCTCGTCCCGTACGCCCTCCAGAGCCGCCTCCCGGATCAGCTCGGCGACCATCACCTGCTCCGGCTCGTCGGTCAGCTCCCCGTCCGGATACAGCTCGGGGCCCTCCGGCAGCAGCGGCACCAGCAGGTCCGCGAGCAGGCCGACCTGCTTGCCCTCGACCGCCGAGACCGGCACCACCTCCGCGAACTCGAAGCCCAGGTCCTTCGCCGCCTGGTCCACGGCCACGAGCTGCGCGGCGATCGTGTCGGAATCGGCCAGGTCCGTCTTCGTGACGACGGCGACCTTCGGCGTACGCCGCAGCGCGGCCAGCTCCGCGGCGATGTAGCGGTCGCCCGGGCCGATCTTCTCGTTCGCCGGCACGCAGAAGCCGATCACGTCGACCTCGCCCCAGGTGGCGCGCACCGCGTCGTTGAGCCGCTGGCCGAGGAGGGTGCGCGGCTTGTGGTAGCCGGGGGTGTCGACGAGGACGAGCTGCGCGTCGGGGCGGTGGACGATGCCGCGCACGGTGTGCCGGGTCGTCTGCGGCCGGCTGGAGGTGATGGCCACCTTCTGGCCGACCAGCGCGTTGGTCAGGGTCGACTTGCCGGCGTTGGGCCGGCCGACGAAGCAGGCGAAGCCGGAGCGGTGCCCGGTGTCAGGGGTGGTCATGGGGAGCATTCTCCCCGACCCCGGCCCGGCACCGGCCACCCGTACGGCCCTGGCCCCGGGGCGCTACGCGCCCAGCAGCCGCGCCCCGCCCTCCGGGGCCAGCCCGGTGAGGATCTCGTCGATCCGCGCCAGGGTGTCCGGGTGCAGCTCGACGCGGGCCGCCGCCACGTTCTCCTCGATGTGCGCGGGCGTCCTGCTGCCGGGAATGGGCACCACGTGGTCGTCCCGGTGCAGCAGCCACGCCAGCGCGAGCTGCCCCGGCGTGAGCCCCACGTCCGCGGCGACCGCGCGCAGCGGCGCGAAGCGGTCGTGGTTGGTCCTGAGGTTGGCGGCGTCGAAGGCGCCGATGTTGCGGCGGAAGTCGCTCTCCGCGACGTCCGTCACGGAGCCGGTGAGGAACCCCGTACCCAGCGGCCCCCACGCGACGAGGCCGACGCCCAGCTCGCGCGCCGCCGCGTGCAGCTCCGGGTCGACGGGCGTCCACATCGACCACTGCGTCTGCACCGCCGCGACCGGGTGCACGGCGTGCGCACGCCGCAACTGCTCCGCGGTGACGTTCGACAGGCCCAGGTGGCGCACCTTGCCCTCGGCGACCAGCTCGGCCATCGCGCCCGCCGTGTCCTCGATCGGCACCGCGGGGTCGGGGTAGTGCACGTAGTACAGGTCGATGCGGTCGGTCTGCAGATTGCGCAGCGAACTCTCGGCATAGCCGCGCACGAACCGCGGCTCGGCGTTGACCGTGAGGTGCCCGAAGGCGTAGCTGACGGGATGCGTGCGCCCTCCGGCGCCCTCGGGCAGGCGCAGCCCGAACTTCGTGGCCACCACCACCTCGTCGCGCCGGCCGCGCAGCGCCCGGCCGACCAGGCGCTCGTTGTGGCCGTCGGGGCCGTAGGCGTCGGAGCTGTCGACGTGCGTGGCGCCCGCGTCGAGCGCGGCGCGCACCGCCGCGACGCCGCGGTCGTCGTCGGTCTCGCCGTACACGCCGGGCGAGAGCACCATCGCGCCGTAGCCGATGGCGGGGGATTCGAGGGCACCGAGGGTGCGGGCGGGAACGGCGTTCGAAGCTGTCGTCATGCCCGCAGCCTCCGTGGAATTCCCTCGCGGCGTCCAAGACCTACGGCTATAACCGGTGGCTATGGACGTCCACGTACGCGATCTGCGCTACTTCGCGGCGGTCGCGGAAGAGCTGAGCTTCACCCGCGCCGCCGAGCGGCTGTACGTCTCCCAGCCCGCGCTGTCCAAGCAGATCCGGGCGCTGGAGCGGCAGCTCGGCTTCCCCCTCTTCGAGCGGCGGGCGCGCGCGATCGCGCTGACCCCGCAGGGCGCGGCGCTGCTGCCGGCGGCCCGGGAGCTGGCGGCGGGCTGGGCGGAGGCGGTACGGGCCGCGCGCACCGCGGGGCCGGTGGCGTCGCTGGCGGTGGGCATGCAGACGGCGGTGGGGCGTGACCTGCAGCGGGAGGTGCTGAGCCGGTTCCGCGAGCGGGGCTGGCGGATCTCGCTGCGGCTGGTCAACTGGGAGGACCCCACGGCGGGACTGGCCGGCGGGGCCGCCGACGCGGCGTTCTGCTGGCTGCCGGTGCCGGGGGTGGGCGCGGAGCTGACGGCGAAGGTCCTCGCGCGGGAGGAGCGCTGGGTGGCGCTCCCGCTGCGGCACCGGTTCGCGGACCGGACGGAGGTGGCCTTCGCGGAGCTGCTCGACGAGCCGTTCGTGGCGCTGCCCCACTCGGCGGGCCCGCTGCGCGACTTCTGGCTGGGCACGGCGGAGCGGGGCGGGCGGGAGCCGGTGGTGGCGCTGGAGGCGTCGTCGCCGGAGGAGGTGTTCGAGGCGGTGGGCGCGGGGCTCGGCGTGGTGCTGCTGGCGGAGGGCAACGCGCGGCTGTACCCGCGGCCGGACGTGGTGTCCGTGCCGGTACGGGGGCTGGCGCCGTGCGAGCTGGCGCTGGTGTGGCGGGCGGGGGACGGACGGCGGGAGATCGCGGAGTTCGCGGCGGCGTTCCGGGAGGCACCGGGGGCGGCGGGGGCGGGGGCGCGTAGGAAGGGGCCGGGGAACGGCTCGTAAGCCAGCGCGGCCAGCGCGGCCAGCGCGGCCAGCGCGGCCAGCGCGGGCGTGCGCGGCGCGTACGGCCCGGGTACGGGCGACGCGGGCGCCTGCCGCGGGGCGCCGCGGCGCACGCAGCGTCACCCTCAGGGCGGACTGTACGGACCGTAGCGCCATGGTTACCTGAAGTATGTGATCGCCCGTGCAGCGCTCGTCCGCAGGTTCGCCCTGCGCGCCGTGCTCGCGCTGCTCCTCGGGGTGCTACTTGTGCCCGGTGGGGCCGCCGAGCGCGCCGCCACCGCCGATGCCCGCCCCGCGTCCTCCACCGCCCCCGGGGCGGCCGGAGCCGCGGGCGAGGCGGCGCCCGGCGAGGACACCGGCCCGGCACCCGGACTCGTACGGCGCGGGTCAAGGGCGGCGCCCGGCCCCGCACGGCGCGGGCCCCGGCCGGCGAAGGCCGGGCGCACCGGCCGGGCCGACCGCGTGCCGGGGGCAGCCCCGTGGCCCCTGCCCCGGGTGCCGCGCGACGCCGACGCGGGGAGCGCCCTGTGGTGCCCGTACGCCCCGGAGGCGGCGGTGCTCGCCGCCGCGCGGGGGCGGTACGCCGTACTGCGCTGCTGACCGGGCCGCGGGGCACGCCCGTGCGCGTACGGACGCCTGCCCCGCTCGCTCGTACCTCCACCTCTGCACGCCAGCGGCAAGCAGGAGTTCGCCATGCCGATCGACCCTTGGCGCGCGCTCGAAGCGTACGTGCGCGCCCAGACCGTCCCGACCCCGCCCGCCGACCAGCCCCGCCCCCCGCAGCCGCGGGACGGCAGCCCCACCGAGGCCGCCCCCGCCGACCACGAACCGGCCCCCGACCCCGCTACGCCGCCCCCCGCCCCCGCCGAGCCACAGCCCGAAGCCGCCCGCCCCACCGCGCCCACCTCGCCCACCGCCCCCGACACCCCGCCCGAGCCACCCGGCGCGCCGCTGCCGGCGTAGCGGCATCCCGCCACTCACGGGCTACCCCGGTACCGCGGTAGCCCGTGAGCAGGCACCCGCGCGTCTCCCACACGTCTGGCGTACGGCCGTCGAAACTCACTGGCCACAGCCGCACCTCACCCCGTTACGATGGCGTCAGGGCCTGCGCGTGGAGCAGGCGTCGGGACCCCGGGCGTGGTCCGTCCGGCGGGTCCTCCTCACAGTCACGCGAGCGAAGAAGTGGGATGAGATTCAGGCCCGAGGGCCGGCCCATGACACAGACACCCGTAAGCCGCACCCCCGAAGAGGGACAGGCCCGCGCCCAGATCACCATCCCGGCGAAGCACCCCATGGTGACGGTGCTGGGCTCCGGAGACTCCCTCCTGCGGGTCATCGAGAAGGCGTTCCCCAGCACCGACATCCACGTGCGGGGAAACGAGGTCAGCGCCGTCGGCGCCCCCGAGGAAGTCACCCTCGTCCAGCGCCTCTTCGACGAGATGCTGCTCGTCCTGCGCACCGGCGCCCCCATGACGGAGGACGCGGTGGAGCGGACGATCGCCATGCTCAAGTCCGACCGCGACGACGAGGCCGGCGGCCACCACGCCCCCTCCGAGGTCCTGACGCAGAACATCCTGTCCAACCGCGGCAAGACGATCCGCCCGAAGACGCTGAACCAGAAGCGCTACGTCGACGCCATCGACAAGCACACGATCGTCTTCGGCATCGGTCCCGCCGGCACGGGCAAGACGTACCTGGCGATGGCCAAGGCGGTCCAGGCCCTGCAGTCCAAGCAGGTCAACCGCATCATCCTGACCCGCCCCGCGGTCGAGGCGGGCGAACGCCTCGGCTTCCTGCCGGGCACGCTGTACGAGAAGATCGACCCGTACCTGCGCCCGCTGTACGACGCGCTGCACGACATGCTGGACCCGGACTCGATCCCGCGCCTGATGGCCGCGGGCACCATCGAGGTGGCCCCGCTGGCCTACATGCGTGGTCGCAGCCTTAATGACGCGTTCATCATCCTCGACGAGGCGCAGAACACGAATCCCGAGCAGATGAAGATGTTCCTCACCCGCCTCGGGTTCAACTCTAAGATCGTCGTCACCGGCGACATCACGCAGGTCGACCTGCCGGGCGGGACGAGGAGCGGGCTGCGGCAGGTGCAGGGGATCCTGGACGGGGTGCAGGACGTGCATTTCTCCACGCTGACCAGTAAGGACGTCGTCCGGCACAAGCTGGTGAGCCGCATCGTCGAGGCGTACGACAAGTACGACGTCAAGAACGGCGGCGACAGGAACGGCAGGGCCTGATCCCGTGTCCGTCGAGGTCAACAACGAGTCCGGGGTCGAAGCCGACGAGGAGGCCGTGCTCGACGTCGCCCGGTACGCGCTGGCGCGGATGCGGATCCATCCGCTGTCCGAGCTGTCGGTGATCCTCGTCGACCCCGCCGCGATGGAGCAGTTGCACGTGCAGTGGATGGACGAGACGGGGCCGACGGACGTGATGTCGTTCCCGATGGACGAGCTGCGGCCGCCCGCCAAGGACGACGAGGAGCCCGTGCAGGGACTCCTCGGTGACATCGTGCTCTGTCCCGACGTCGCCCGCCGGCAGGGTGCGGCGGCGCCGACCGGGCACTCCATGGACGAGGAACTGCAGTTGCTCACGGTGCACGGCGTGCTGCACCTCCTCGGCTACGAGCACGAGGATCCCGCGGAGAAGGCCGAGATGTTCGGTCTGCAGAAGGCGATCGTCGACGGCTGGCGCGCGGAGCGCGGCGTGGCCGGGCCGTCGCCCGCGCCCACCGAGCGATGACCGCCCGGCTGATCGCCGCGGCGGTCCTGCTCGTGGGCGGCGGCTGGCTGGCGTCGTGTGCGGAGACGGCGCTGGCGCGGACGACGCGGATCGCGGCCGAGGAGGCGGTACGGGCCGGGCAGCGCGGGTCGGCGAAGCTGCTGGCGGTGACGTCGGACCCGGTGCGCTATCTGAACGTGGCGCTGTTGGTGCGGGTCGGCTGCGAGATGGCGGCGGGCGCGCTCGTGACGTACGGCTGCCTGCGCCATTTCGACCGCACGTGGGAGGCGTTGACGGTCGCGATCTCCGCGATGGTCCTCGTCTCGTACGTCGCGATCGGCGTCTCGCCGCGCACCATCGGGCGCCAGCACCCGGTGGTGACCGCGACGGCCGCCGCGTACGTGCTGCTGCCGCTGGCGCGCGTGATGGGCCCGGTGCCGCGGCTGCTGATCCTGCTGGGCAACGCGCTGACGCCGGGCAGGGGCTTCCGCCAGGGCCCGTTCGCGTCGGAGGCGGAGCTGCGCGCGATGGTGGACCTGGCGGAGAAGGAGTCGCTGATCGAGGACGACGAGCGGCGGATGGTCCACTCGGTCTTCGAACTCGGCGACACGCTGGTGCGCGAGGTGATGGTGCCGCGGACGGACGTGGTGACCATCGAGCGGTACAAGACGCTGCGGCAGGCCCTGACGCTCGCGCTGCGCTCCGGTTTCTCGCGGATCCCGGTGACGGGTGAGAGCGAGGACGACGTGGTCGGCGTGGTGTATCTGAAGGACCTGGCGCGGAAGGTGCACATCAGCCGGGAGGCCGAGTCGGAGCTGGTGTCGACGGCGATGCGGCCGGCGGCGTTCGTTCCGGACACGAAGAAGGCCGCGGACATGCTGCGGGAGATGCAGCAGCAGCGGATCCACGTGGCGGTCGTCATCGACGAGTACGGGTCGACGGCGGGGATCGTGACGATCGAGGACATCCTGGAGGAGATCGTCGGCGAGATCACCGACGAGTACGACCGGGAGCTGCCGCCGGCGGCGGAGCTGGGCGAGGGCCGCTACCGGGTGACGGCCCGGCTGGACATCGGCGACCTGGGCGAGCTGTACGACCTGGAGCTGGACGACGAGGACGTGGAGACGGTCGGCGGGCTGCTGGCGAAGCAGTTGGGCCGGGTGCCGATCGCGGGGGCGACGGCGGAGGTCGACGTCACGCACGACGGTTCCGACCCGGGGCTGAGGGCGCTGCGGCTGACGGCGGAGTCGCCGGCGGGGCGCCGGAACAAGATCGTGACGGTGCTGGTGGAGCCGGTGCGGGAGGCGCCGGAGGAACAGGACGAGGGCCCGTAGCCGGGGACGGTGCCCCGGGCGGGGGCGGGTGGTTCGTATGCTCGGCGGTATGAGTGAGAGCAGCGCGCTGGATCCCGAGGACCGCAAGATCGTTACGCTGGCGCGCAGCACCCGCGCGCGTAACGCCGTGCCGGAGGGGGCGGCCGTACGGGACGAGACCGGCCGCACCTACGTCGCGGGCACCGTGGCGCTGGAGTCGCTGCGGCTGACCGCGCTCCAGACCGCCGTGGCGATGGCCGTCGCCAGCGGCGCCACGTCGCTGGAGGCCGCGGCGGTCGTCACCGAGGCGGGAACGCCCGCGGACGCGGACCTCGCGGCCGTGCGGGACCTCGGCGGGCCGGGGACCCCGATTCTGCTCGCCGGCCCGGACGGGGAGGTCCGCAGCACCACCCGGACCTGACGGAACCGGGAGCCTGGTCGGGCGTGACCTTCACGCCTCCGTGGGCCCCTGATCGTTGTGTTCTTGCTCCTCCGCCCAGGAGTTCGCCCATTCGTCGAGCGGACGAAGGGCATCACGGAGGGCTGTCCCCAGCCGAGTGAGCTCGTAGCCATCGGCTGACTGGGCGATGATCCCGCTCGATGCGAGTTCGCGGAGGCGCTGGTAGAGAACGCTGGATGACAGACCTTCGCACCGTGCCAACAGCGCGCGGGCGCCGAGCGGACCCGCACGCAGTTCCCAGAGAATGCGCAGCGCCCACCGACGGCCGAACAGGTCCAGCGCGGCCATGAGGGGACGGCCGGTCGTCGATCCACGAACCGGTGTTCCTGGGCGCGGTGTCGGCATGACCCTCCTTGCGTTTCGTTATTCGAAACACTAGCATCCACTCGGCGTTTCTGATTTCGAAACGAACGCGACGGATGCACTCGTCCCACACTGGAGGTTCCATGCCCAAGGGCTACTGGGTCAGCGTCTACCGCACCATTTCGGATCCTGAAAAGCTGGCCGCTTACAACAAGCTGGCCCGCCTGGCCGTCGAGCCCGGGGGCGGCCGCACCATCGTCCTTGGCGGCCGGGTCGTGGCGTATGACGCCGGAATCGCCGAGCGCACCGTCCTGGTCGAGTTCGACAGCTTCGAGCAGGCCGTCGCGACGCGCGAGAGTGCGGCCTACCAGGAGGCGCTGGCCGCCCTCTCCGACGGCGTCGAGCGCGACTTCCGCATCGTCGAAGGCATCGACTGACCGATGTCCTGGCCGGATGTCACGGTGGTTGATGCGTGCGTGCGGCGCGACTGCCGGGGCGGTAGCCCCACGGCCGTCACCGACGACGACCCGGCGGCGACGGACGCGGACCGGCGTGCGGTCGCTGCTGCGGCCGGCACCTCGCACGCGGCGTTCCTCGGCCCGGGGCGGACGCCGGACGGTGGCCGGCCGGTCCGTTTCTTCACCGCCACCGCCGAACTGTCCGGCTGCGGCCACGGCACCGTTGCCGCGCAGGCCGTCCGGTTGACCCGTACCGCGCTGAGCGAGCTGAACGACCGCCAGCACACCGGCGGGCGCACGTTCGACACCACCGCGATCCGCCGCCCCGCCGGCATCGAGGTGTGGTTCGACCAGGGCCTCGTCGCGCTGCGCCACCCGGCACCGGACGAGCACGCCGCGATCGTCGCCGCGCTCGGGCTCACGGCGGACGATCCGCATCCGACCGACGCGCCACGGATCGCCGCGCCCGGCGCACCACGCGTGCTGGTACCGGTCCACGACCGGTCGGCGCTGCTCCGAGTCCGCCCACACCTCGGCAGGCTGACAGCGGCGTGCCGGCGGTACGGGCTCCTCGGCTGTTTCGTGTACGTACCGCCGGTGGGCGGCCGACCGGGTGCGGCGCGGATGTTCGCGCCGACGATCGGTGTCGACGAGGACGTCGCCAACGCCAACAGCACCGGCTGCCTGGCGGCCCACCTGCTCGACACGACGGGAGCGCAGACGGTCGCGATCGAGGTGGAGCAGGGCGACACCCTCGGTCGACCGGCCAGCGTGCTCGCTTCGGCCCGGCACGGGCCGGCGGGCATCATGACCCGGGTCGGCGGGTTGGCGGTGGTCCGCGACGGATACTGAGGCGACGACTGGACCGCCCGCGCATCGCCGAGGCCATCCCATGGCCCGTTTGGGCCGTATCCGAGTCACACCGCTACGACGACGGGCCCGGCGCCTGCCGCGCCGGACCCCCGCCCCGCGGCCGGTCAGGCGACCTCCGTCCCGGCCGCGCCCGACGCCACCGGGTCCTGCCCGTCGCACGCGATCGAGGCCCAGGTGCACACCCCCGGGGCGGGCGGGTGCGAGGCGGCGAACCCCCACTCCCCGCCCCGCCCTTCCGCCAGTTCACGAACCACCGCGAGAGACACCCGGCGGCGTTCGGCGCACTGAGCGGCGAGCCGGGAGTTGAGGTGCGGGGTGTGCGTGTCGTACGCCACCACGTGCAGGACGCCGTCGGAGCGGCGGAGTACGAGGTGGACCATCTCCCCCGCCCCGGTGAAGCGGCAGGCGTGGACGGCGAGTTCGTGGACGAGACCGAGTGTGGGCTCGACCAGCCCGTCCGCGGCTCCGTGCACGTCGAGGACGGCCTCGGCCGCCTGGTACGCGACCACCGGCGCCCAGGCGGCTGAGGGGAGCGTCAGCCCGTAGACGAAGCAGGCGGCGGAGGGCTCCCCGAGGTCCGGCGGGGGCGGCGGGCACTGAGTGACCGCCGGACCAGCGCAGAGGGCGTACGGCGAGCCGAGCGAGTAGGCGGGCAGGCTGGTTCGCGCCCGCCCTGCGACCGGTTGGTGACCGGGACGACCTGCGGAAGTACGGCGGGCGAGCGGGGTGGTGGCGGGGGCGGCGTCGGACATCGCGGGTGCCGTAGGTGCGTTCTCGGGCATGACGACTCCATTCGGCGGCGTGAACACTGGTACGGGGGCGTGTCGTTGGCGACACGAGAGGCGTTGTCGGGGCAGGGCCGTTACGGCAGGAGGCCGCGGGCAGGCTCGCGCGATGCTCTTCATGTGCACCTTGCGTGAGCATCGCGTGACTTACAGTAGAGCGTGACGTGGTGCATACACCACCCCTGAAGTGATGGTTCACCCCCCAGTGGATTACGCTGGCCGCTCCCGGCAGACTGGGCCATGGTCCGAGGAGAAGGGCGATCGATGCCGCCACGCACCACACCTACGCAGCGACAACGCAGACTCGGCGCGGAGGTCAAGAAGCTGCGCACGGAGGCGGGACTCAGCTCCGAGTACGTCGCGGGCTTGCTGGGAGTCGATCGAGGCAAGATCTCCAACATCGAGACAGGCATCCGCAACATCAGCCCGGACCGTCTGCGGACGCTGGCGACACACTGCGAGTGCGCGGACGACCGGTACCTGGAAGCGCTGGTGGACATGGCCCAGCCGTCCAAGCCTCGCTGGTGGGATGAGTACCGGGGGCGACTCTCGCCCGCCCTTCTGGACATCGTCGAGCTGGAGTGGCACGCGACCCGTATTCAGACCATTCAGACTGTCCACGTGCCTGGGCTACTCCAAACGGAGGACTACGCGCGGAGCGTCTTCGCGGCGGGGCTCCCCGCCTTGTCGCGCCTCGAAGTCGAACTGCGCGTCGCTCATCGCATGGACCGGCAGTGCGTTCTGGTCCGCGACGAACCGGTGACGTACGTGGGATACGTGCACGAGGCCGCGCTTCGCATGCTGTTCGGTGGACGAGAGGCGACCAGAGGGCAGCTCAACGCCCTGATCGAGTGGAGCGAGCGAGCCAACGTCGTCGTGCGTGTCGTACCCGTTGAACTCGGAAGCTTCCCCGGAGCCGGGCACGCGCTGCTCTACGCGGAGGGGCCCGTACCTCAACTCGACACGGCGCAACTCGACTCAGCCCACAGCCCTGAGTTCATGCATGCAGAGCTGCAACTCTCGAAGTATCGGGCTCACTTGCAATGGATGGACCGAATGAGCCTGCCCGCCGAAGCGTCAAGAGACTTCATTCACGCCGTTATCAGGGACCTGTAAGGAATCCGACCGTGACAGACATCAAGTGGGAAGACCCCTTCTGCGCCGAAGGCAACAACTGCTTCCGCATCGGCACCGACAACGACGGCAACGCCTACATAGCCGTAGCAGGCCAGGAGGACACCTACCTCACGGACACACGCGAAGCGCTGCGCACACTCATCCAGGACATCAAAGCGGGCAAGGCCGACCACCTGTTGTAGCCGCCGGGGACCCCGGTTCTGCTGGCCTGCCCGGACGGGGAGCTGCGGAGGACGACCCGGGTCTGACCGGGGTCCGGGGCTACTCCTCCTTCGGTTCCGGGCGGAAGCCGATCGTCGGCACCGCTCGGCGCAGCGGCCAGCGGCGGGGGGCGCAGGGGGTGATGTCGTCGAGGAACGAGTAGCGGGCCAGGGCCTGGGGGTCCTGCTCGGGGACCGTGCGCACCTGCTCCCACCAGGCCGCGACCTCCGTCCAGCCGGGGGCCGACTGGGAGCCGCCGAACTCCTGGACCGACAGCGCCGCCGTCAGTCCGGCCAGCGCCAGGCGGTCGGCCAGCGGGTAGTCGGCGAGTGACGTGGTGACGAAGCCGGCGACGAAGACGTCTCCGGCGCCGGTGGTGTCCAGGGCCGCGACCGATATCGCCGGCACCTCGGCGCTCTCGCCCGTGCGGCCGTCCACCGCGTAGGCGCCCTCCGCACCCATCGTGACCACCACCACCGGCACGTGCTCCGCGAGCGCGTGGGCCGCCGCGCGGGGTGAGTCCGTCCGCGTGTAGCGCATGGCCTCCGCGGCGTTCGGCAGGAACGCCTCGCAGTGCGCCAGCTCCGGTATCTCCGCCAGGTCCCAGCGGCCGGTCTCGTCCCAGCCGACGTCGGCGAAGATACGGCTGCCGTGCCGCGCGGCCTGCTCGATCCACGGCTGCCGGCGGTCCGGGGCGAGGGACGCGACGCAGGCGCGGCTCGGCGGCGGGCAGCGCGGGGGCTCGTCGGGGGGCGGCGCCTCGTGGCCGTGCGAGACCATGGTGCGCTCGCCGTCGTACGCCATGGAGACCGTGACCGGCGAGTGCCAGCCGCGGCACGTGCGGGACAGGGACACGTCGACGCCCTCGCCGGCGAGGGCCTCCTGGCAGTGGTCGCCGTAGACGTCGTCGCCGAAGGCGGCGGACAGGGACGTGCGCAGGCCGAGGCGGGCGAGGGCCGTCGCCATGTTCGCCACCCCGCCGGGGCTGGAACCCATGCCGCGGGCCCAGGACTCCGTGCCGCGGACGGGGGCGCTGTCCAGGCCGGTGAAGACGATGTCCAGGAAGACCGTCCCCGTCAGGTAGACGTCGACCGCCGGGTCCGCGGGGCCGCGCACGTGCTTCAGCGGGTCCACTGCAGGCGGGGCCGGGGCGGACGAGCCCGTGGGCGTGGTCACGTGAGCACCTCCCTCCGCACCGATAACGGAACACCTGTCCGACTGATGCCAGTCTGCATCAACCCACTGACAACGGCCCGCACACCGCCCCGCCGCTCCCTCTCACCTCGCCGACTGCCCGGTCCGGCCCGGCGGAACGGGCCGGGCAGGCGGAACAGGCCGGGCCCGGCCGCACGCTTCGCGCGGCGCGACAGCGCGTCAGGGCTTTCGGGCGACGCCGCAGTAGTGTGCGACGTCGACGCGTGTGCCGACCTGCGGTGCCTCCGCCGGGGCCGGGCGCCAGCGCGGGCAGGAGACGACTCCGGGCTCCAGCAGTTCCAGGCCCGCGAAGAGGCTCTCGACCTCGGCGGCCGAGCGGATGACCAGCGGCGAGCTGCCCCGCCCGTTCCAGTGGTCTGCCACCTGGCGCATGGCCTCCGTGTCGACCTCCGTCGTCGGGTGGGAGATCACCAGATAGCTGCCCGGCGGCACCGCGTCCATCAGCCTCCGGATGACCGCGCGCGCCACCTCGATGTCGGGCATGTGGTTCACGATGCCCAGCATGGTGACGGCGACCGGCCTGGCGAAGTCCAGCGTGTGCGCCGCGACCCGCAGGATCTCCTGCGGATCGTGCACGTCGGCGTCGATGTAGGCGGTGGCGCCTTCCTCGGTGCTGGTGAGCAGGGCGCGGGCGTGCGCGAGGACCAGGGGGTCGTTGTCCACGTAGACGACCCGGGCGTCGGGAGCGGCGCGCTGGGCCACCTCATGGGTGTTGTCGGCGGTGGGCAGGCCGGTGCCGATGTCCAGGAACTGGCGTATCCCGAGCTCGCTCGCGAGCAGGCGGACCGAGCGGATGAGGAACAGCCGGTCCTCGCGCGCCGATGCGACCAGGGCGGGGGCGAAGGCGAGCATCTCGTCCCCCGCCTGGCGGTCGACCTCATAGTTGTCCTTGCCGCCGAGCCAGTAGTTCCACACCCGTGCGGAGTGCGGCACGGTGCTGTCCACCCGGGAGTGCGGGTCGCGGTCGTCGTTCGGCACGGGCCCGTTCATCGCGGTGACCTTCTGGGCGTCGTCAAGGTGTGCCGAACATACTCGCGCATCGCCCGGGGGCACGCGGCGGAAACATCGGTTGTGCCGGAGCGCCGCCCGCCGACGTCACCCAGCCGTAAGAGACGTCACCCAGCCGTAAGAAGTGAAGCGCCGCCCGCCCGGACCCCACGGGCTATCTTCACCACCGAGACCGAACCCACAGGAGTCCCCTTGCGCGCCCGTACCCTCATCCCGGCCACGCTGACCGCCGGCCTCCTCACTCTCGTCACGCTCGCCGGGTGCTCCGGCGAGGACTCCCCATCCGCCGGCGACGCGGGGGGCGAATCCGCGCAGTCGTCCTCCCCCGCCCAGCCACCTGCGACCGCGGACAGCGGTGACGGCGGAGACGGCGGAGAGAGCGGAGAGGGTGGAGAGGGCGGAGAGGGCGGCGCGGCGGAGACGGAGGTGCCCGAGGCGCTGTCCTTCACCGGCACCACGGTGGACGGCAGGCCGTTCGACGCGAAGACGCTCGCGGGCAAGCCCGTCGTGCTGTGGTTCTGGGCCCCGTGGTGCACCGTCTGCCAGGGCCAGAGTGCCGAAACCGCCAAGGTCGCGTCCGAGTTCCAGGGCCGGGCCAACGTGCTGGGCGTGGCCGGGCTCGACGAGCCCCAGGCCATGCGGGACTTCGTCGCCGACATGCAGGTCGGCGCCTTCCCGCACCTGTCCGACGAGGCCGGGGACGTCTGGAAGAAGTTCGGGATCATCGAGCAGAGCGTCTACGTGATCCTCGACAAGGACGGCAAGACCGTCTACGAGGGTGTACTCCCCGGCGGCGACGGCCTGGCGGACAAGCTCGCCACCGTCACCGGCTGAACCGGCATGGCGGACCTGCCCCTCGCCCTCGCGCTCGGCGCCGGGATGCTCGCCGCCGTCAACCCGTGCGGCTTCGCCCTGCTCCCCGCCTACCTGTCCCTTCTCGTCCTCGGCGACGACCCGCCCGGCCGCACCGTCGCCGTCGGCCGCGCCCTCGCCGCCACCGCCGCCATGACCGTCGGCTTCGCCGCCCTCTTCGGCGTCTTCGGCCTCGCCGTCCAGCCCGTCGCCGGACAGGTCCAGGAGCAGTTGCCCTGGTTCACCATCGCCTTCGGCCTGCTCGTCGCCGCCGCCGGCGCCTGGCTGCTCGCCGGCCGCCGGCTGGCGGTCCTCGCCCCGAAACTCCGGCGGGCACCGAAGCTGTCCCGTTCCCTGCCCTCGATGGCGCTGTTCGGCATGGCCTACGCCACCGCGTCCCTCGGCTGCACCATCGCCCCCTTCCTCGCGATCGTCGTCTCCGCCTTCCGCAGTGGCAGCACCGCGGAGGGCATCGTCCTGTTCGTCGCCTACGCCGCCGGGATGGGGCTGATCGTCGGTGCCGCCTCCCTGAGCGTCGCGCTCACCCGTACAACCGCCGTCGCCCCGCTGCGCCGCCTCGGCGCCGCCACGCCGCGCCTCGGCGGCGGGGTGCTCCTCCTCGTCGGCGCCTACGTGGCCTACTACGGCTGGTACGAGATCCGCGCCCAGGACGACCCCGCCACCACCGACCCCGTGATCGAGGCGGCCGGCACCACCCAACGCGCCCTCGCCGACGCCGTGGACGCCGCAGGCCCGGCGGCCGTCGCCGCGTTCTGCGCCGCACTGCTCGGGGCGGCCCTGGCAGTGCGCACCCTGCGCCGCACCCGCCGGCCCGCCCGTACGGAAACCGGGGCGGGGCCGGCGGCCAGCCCTCCGGCCTGACCGGCCCCGGGGCCCGGCCCGCCCCCGGCCGCCTCAGCGCCGCGCCGGCACCGCCACCCTGCCCAGGTCCGTCGCCACCGTCAGCGGCCCCGCGTACCCCGCCTCCCGCGCCTCCCGCGCGAAGTCCCCCGGGTCCGGATAGCGCTGCGAGAAGTGCGTCAGCACCAGGTGCCGTACGCCCGCCGCGATCGCCACCCCCGCCGCCTGAGCCGCCGTCAGATGCCCGTACTCGACGGCCAGATCGGTCTCCGCGCCCAGGAACGTCGACTCGATGACCAGCAGGTCCGCCTCCTCCGCCAGCGCGTACACCCCCTCGCACAGCCCCGTGTCCATGATGAACGCGACCCGCTGCCCCCGGCGCGGCTCCGAGACCTCCTCCAGCCGCACGCCCCGCAGCGAGCCCTCGCGCTGCAGCCGCGAGATGTCCGGCCCCGCGATGCCCGCGCGCGCGAGGAGACCGGGGAGCATCCGGCGGCCGTCCGGCTCGACGAGGCGGTAGCCGTACGCGTCCACGGGGTGGTGCAGCTTGCGGGCCTCCAGGGTGTACGCGGGGGTGGCGGCGATGACGCCGTCCGCCTCGACCGGGCCCGCCTCGATCTTCGTGGTCTCCCGGTACGCGCTCGCGTACCGCAGCCGCTCGTAGAACTCCCGCCCGCTCGCCGGGAAGTGCACGGTCACGGGGTGCGGGACGCGGTCGAGGTTGATGCGCTGGATGACGCCGGGCAGGCCCAGGCAGTGGTCGCCGTGGAAGTGGGTGACGCAGACGCGGGTCAGGCCGTACGCGGCCACGCCGGCGCGCAGCATCTGGCGCTGGGTGCCCTCGCCGGGGTCGAAGAGGATGGCGTCGCCGTCCCAGCGCAGCACGTAGCCGTTGTGGTTGCGCTGGCGGGTGGGGACCTGGCTGGCGGTGCCGAGGACGACGAGTTCGCGTGCGGGCAAGTCCGGGCGGTCCGCGCTACCCGGGGGGCCAGTTCAGGCCGCGTCCGCCGAGCACGTGGGCGTGCGCGTGGAAGACGGTCTGGCCGGCGCCGGTGCCGGTGTTGAACACGACGCGGTAGCCGGTGGCGTCGATCTTATCCTCGGCGGCGACCTCGGCGGTCTCGCGCAGTATGTCCGCGACGAGCTGCGGGTCGGCGGCGGCGAGGCTGCCGGCGTCCGGGTAGTGGGCCTTGGGGATGACGAGGACGTGCGTGGGCGCCTGCGGGTTGATGTCGCGGAAGGCGATCGTCGTCGCGGTCTCGCGGACGACCGTCGCGGGCACGTCCCCCGAGGTGATCTTGCAGAACAGGCAGTCGGCCTGCGGCTCCCCGGCCATGTTCCCGGCCTCCTTCGTACGAGTCGGGCGGTACGGGGCGCATCGTACCCCGCCGGCCCGTGCCCGCAGCCCGTGGCCGATGCCCCTGCCGCTACTCCCCCGCCGGCTTCTCTCTCTGCTCCCCCGACTCCGACTCCGACTCCGACTCCGACTCCGCCCGCTCCGCCGAGTCCGGCGCGGCCGGCCCCGCCCGGTCGGGCGCGGCCGCCGCCGGTCCCGGCACCTCCGGCGGCACCGCCGCCGGGCTGCGCTCCAGCTCCGCCAGCGCCAGCCGCACCGCCGTCTCCACCTGCGGGTCGCGCCCCTGCGCCCAGTCCTCCGGCGTGAGCTGCACGTCGACGTCCGGCTCCACGCCGTGGTTCTCCACGCCCCAGCCCGGTCCTTCGAGCCAGATGGCGTACTTCGGCTGCGTCACCAGCGTGCCGTCGACCAGCCGGTAGCGGCTGTCGATGCCGACGACCCCGCCCCAGGTGCGCCGCCCGACGAGCGGCCCGATGCCCAGCGCGCGGATCGCGGCGCTGACGATGTCGCCGTCGGAGCCGGAGAACTCGTTGGCCACGGCGACCACCGGGCCGCGCGGGGCGTCCATCGGGTAGCTGACGGGCTTGAGGCCGCGGCCCGCGTCCCAGCCGACGACGCGCCGCGCCAGCTTCTCCACGACGAGCTGCGAGGTGTGCCCGCCGCGGTTGTCGCGGACGTCGACCACCAGCCCCTCGCGGGCGACCTCGACGCGCAGGTCGCGGTGGAGCTGTGCCCAGCCGGGACCCTGCATGTCGGGTACGTGGAGGTAGCCGAGGCGCCCGCCGGACGCCTCGTGTACGTACGCGCGCCGGCCGGCGACCCAGGCGTGGTAGCGCAGCGGCTCCTCGTCGGCGGTGGGCACGATCACCGCGTACCGCACGTCGCCGCCGTCGGCCGGCAGCACGCTCAGCTCGACGGGTTTGCCCGCCGCGCCCACCAGAAGGGGCGCGGGCCCGGCCTGCGGGTCGACGGGCCTGCCGTCGACGGCCACGATCGCGTCGCCGGGGCGGACCGCGGCGCCCGGCGCGGCCAGCGGGGAGCGCGCGTGCGGGTCGGAGGTCTCGGACGGCAGGATCCGCTCGACGCGCCAACTGCCGTCGTCCGCGCGGGTGAGGTCGGCGCCGAGCAGCCCCTGCCGCCGCTCCGGAGCGCCGGTGGGGGTGGCGCCGCCCGGGGGGACGACGTACGCGTGCGACGTGCCCAGCTCGCCCTGCACCTCCCACAGCAGGTCGACGAGGTCGTCGTGGGTGGCGACGCGCTCCAGCAGCGGGCGGTAGCGCTCCAGCACGCCGTCCCAGTCGACGCCGCCGAGGTCGGCGCGCCAGAAGTTGTCGCGCATCAGCCGGCCGGCCTCGGCGTACATCTGGCGCCACTCCGCGGCCGGGTCGAGCGACTGCCGTATCCGCGTGAGGTCGACGGTGACGTTGTCGCCGTCGCCGTCGTCGACGTGGCTGGCCTTGCGGTCGGCCGGGACGACCTTCAGCTTGCCGTCGGTGCGCAGCAGGATCCGGGTGCCGTCGCCGGTGACGGTGAAGCCCTCGACGTCGTCGGCGAGTTCCTCCACGCGCTGCTTGCCGAGGTCGTAGCGCTCCAGCCGGGTCGTGGGCCCGTCGTCGTCGGGTCCCGCGGTGTCGGTGCCGAGGACGCCGCGCAGCGGGTGGGTGAGCCACAGCAGGCCGCCCTCGGCGGCGCGCAGCGTCGAGTAGCGGGCGGCCTCGACGGGGAAGGGCAGGATGCGGTCGGCGAGGCCGTCGAGGTCGATGCGGGTGACGGGCGGGGTGTCGCCGGAGCCGGCGTCGTCGCCGTCGTCGGAGGTGCCGCGCTCGGGGGCCCGGCCGTGGCGCTGCGGGCCGAACGGCGAGGGCGTCTCGGCGGCCAGCGTGATCAGGTGGGGGCGGCAGGCGTACGGGAACGACAGGTCGAAGACGTGGCTGTCGTAGACGGGGTCGAAGGCCCGCTCGGAGAGGAACGCCAGGTGCTTGCCGTCGGCGGTGAACGCCGGGGAGTAGTCGCGGAAGCGCAGCGGCGTGGCCTCGGCGACGGCCAGCCCGTCGGTGGTGGCCAGCCGCACCTGCCGCAGCTCGCCGGGGCCGGGGTGGGACCAGGCCAGCCACGCGGAGTCGGGCGAGAACACCAGGCCGCCGGCGTCGCCGTGCTCGCTGGCGTCGACTTCGCGTACGTCGCCGGAGGCGCGTTCGACGAGCAGCACCCGGCCGTCGTGGGAGGCGACGGCGACGCGGCTGCCGTCCGGCGCGACGGCCAGCGCGGTGACGCGGCCGAGGCGGCCGGCGGCGACGCGGCGGGGCGTGGCGCCGGCGTCGCGGCCTGCGGCGGGGGTGAACTCCAGCGCGTCCTCGCCCTCGGCGTCGGTCACGAACACGACGTGCTCGGCGCCCTCGGCGCGGAACACCCGCGGCATCCGGGCCCGTACGCCCGGCTCCGCGGCCAGCGCGCGGGCGGGGCCCTCGCGGTGGGTCACCCAGTGCAGGGTGCCGCGGATCTCGACGGCGCTGCCGCGGCCGGTGTGGTCGGGGCGGGCGGCGCCGAGGTTGTGGCGGGCGCGCAGCGGGCGGGGGCGCAGGTCGGTGCGCTGGCCGCCGAGGCGGACGTCGAGGCGGCGGGGCTCGGTGCCCTCGTCGAGGTCGTCAAGGAGCCACAGCTCGCCAGCGCTGGCGTAGACGACGCGGGTGCCGTCGGAGGCGGCGTGGCGGGCGTAGAAGCCGCCGAGGGGGGTGTGGCGGCGCAGCGCGGCGTACGCGTCGGAGGTGTCGGTGCCGGTGGCCGTATCCGCGGAGTACAGCGCGCCGGTGCCCTCGTGGTCGGAGAGGAACGCCAGCCGCCCGCCGGCCCACAGCGGGTACTCGGCGTTGCCGAGGACGGCGTCGAGTTCGGCGGGCCGGGTGAACTCCGCGTCGGCCGCGGTACGCAGCCACAGCCGGCCCGCGGTGCCGCCGCGGTAGCGCTTCCAGTACGCCGCCTCCCGGCCCATGCCCGCGGTGAGCAGCGCGACGCGGCCCTCCGGCCCGTACGCGACGTTGCCGACGGGGCCGAACGGCAGCGCGTGCGGGGGGCCGCCGTCGGGCGGCACGGCGTGCGCCCAGGTGCGGCGCAGCGAGTACTGGCCGTGGGTGGTGAGCGCGAGCACGTCGCCGTCGGGCGTCCAGCCGCGTACGGAGGTCTTGCCGCTGCCCCAGTACGTCAGGCGGGCGGGCGCGCCGCCGTCGACGGGCGCGGTGAGGACCTCGGGGGCGCCGTCGCGGGTGGAGGTCCAGGCGACGCGGGTGCCGTCGGGGGCGATGCGCGGGTGGTCCACCGGCATGTTGTCGGCACTCACCCGCCAGGCGCGGCCGCCGTCGAGGGGCGCCGCCCAGACGTCGTCCTCCGCCGTGAAGGTGATCAAGTCGCCGTGCAGGTGCGGGAATCGCAGGTAAGCAGGCTGAGTCACGTGGATCATCCCATCATGCGGAGGCGGCGCCCACCACCGCTTTGCGGTGCGGTGTGACCTTCGTCCCGTACCGGGGTGGAACGAATCGGGGCGTACCGGTGAACACGCGGGAAAAGCCCCCGTGACGCCGGCATACGGAACGTGCGGGTCCGGGTGAACGGAACTTCTGGCTCCGGGCGGTCAGGACCACCGGCCGGTCGCCGCGAGCACCACCGCGCCCGCCGCGGTGCCCGCGGTGGAGGTGCGCAGCACGGTCGGCCCCAGTCGGTATGCCCCGGCGCCCGCGTCCGCGAACGCGGCCAGCTCCTCCGGCGCGACGCCGCCCTCGGGGCCGACCACGAGCACGATCTCCCCCGCGCGCGGCAGCTCGGCGGCGGCCAGCGGCGCGGCGCCCTCCTCGTGCAGCACGGCGGTGAACGCGGCGCCGGCGAGCAGCGGCAGCAGCTCCTTCGTCGAGTGCGGCCCGGCGATCTCGGGGAACCGCAGCCGGCGGGCCTGCTTGCCCGCTTCGCGGGCGGTGGCACGCCACTTGGCCAGGGACTTCTCTCCGCGCTCGGCGCGCCACCGGGTCACGCAGCGGGCGGCCGTCCACGGCACCACCGCGTCCACGCCGGTCTCGGTCATGGTCTCGACGGCCAGCTCGCCCCGGTCGCCCTTCGGCAGCGCCTGCACGACGGTGAGCCGCGGGCTCGGCGCGGGCTCCTCGACCACCTCGGCGCAGGTCACGAGGAGCCGGTCGGCGCCCTCCGCGCCCGCCACGGTCCCGTACGCGCCGCGCCCCGCGCCGTCGGTGAGCACGACGTCCTCGCCGGCGCGCAGCCGACGCACGGACACCGCGTGCCGCCCCTCGGGCCCGGTCAGCGCGAGCACCGCGCCGGGGCGGGCGGCGTCCAGCACGGCCGCGTCGGCGACGAACACCGGGGCCGTCACAGCAGGCCCCCGGGGGCGTCGCCGGCGGGCTTCGTCGTCCCGCTGAGCGCGTCGGCCAGCTCCCGCGCGAGGACCTCCACCAGCTCGGCGGCGGGCAGTTCGCGCGCCAGCCGGTAGCCCTGTCCCGCCCAGAGCGACATGCCCTGCGGGTCGCCGGCGCGGGCGGCGGCGGCGCGCAGCGGGGAGGTGAGGTGGTGAAGCTGGGGGTAGGCGGCGGGGGCGTACGGGCCGTGTTCGCGTACGAATCGGTTGACCAGCCCGCGCGCGGGGCGGCCGGAGAAGGCGCGGGTCAGCTCCGTACGCGTGAACACCCCGCCGGTGACGGCCCGTTTGTGCAGCGCGTGGGCGCCCGACTCGGGGCAGACCAGGAACGCCGTGCCGAGCTGCGCGGCGGCGGCGCCCGCGGACAGGACGGCGGCGATCTGCCCGCCGCGCATCAGCCCGCCGGCGGCGATCACGGGCACGTCGACCGCCTCCAGCACCTCGGCGAGCAGCGTGAGCAGCCCGCGGCCCACGCGGTCGTCGCGCGGATCGTTGCGGAAGCCGCCCTGGTGGCCGCCGGCCTCGACGCCCTGCACGCACACGGCGCCGGCGCCGGCGGCCTGCGCGTGGCGCGCCTCCACGACGTTGGTGACGGTGACGACGGTGTACGTCCCGGCGCGGGCGAAGGCGTCGAGCACGGCCGGCTCGGGGCAGCCGAAGGTGAACGAGACCAGCGCCACCGGCTCGTCCAGGAGTATGGCCACCTTGGCGTCGAAGGCGTCGTCCGTGGCGGCCCCGGCGTCGCCCAGCTCCGTGCCGTACCACTCGACCTCGCCGGCCAGTTGCTGGGCGTACGCCTCGATCTGGGCGGGATCCGGGGGCGAGGGGGGCTGGGGCAGGAACAGATTGACGCCGAAGGGCCGGTCGGTGACGGCCCGCAACTGGCGGATCTCCTCGTACATCGCCTCCGGTGTCTTGTACCCGGCGGCGAGGAACGCCAGGCCGCCGCCCTCCAGCACACCCGCGGCGAGCTGCGGGCAGGATGCGCCACCGGCCATGGGCGCCTGCACGATCGGGAAGGTGAACAGATCGTTCAGCTCGGTGGGCATGGGCTCATCCTGTCATCGCCCCCCTTTGATGTCCCTGGGAGCTGGTAGCGTGCCGGTATCGCGAGAACCAAGCGATCGGCGGCCGGGTGGGCCGTTGCTGCGCGGGAAGGGCTTCGGGTTGCCGGGCCGGTGCACCGCGAACCTCAGCCCGAGCGATCGGGCTGGCATCCTCCGCTCTCCGAGGGGGGGGGGAGGACACCAACCTGTCACGCAGGTCGGGACGCCCGAAGCGCCGGAATCCGGCCCTTCGGGCTAACGTCCGCTCCAGGCGTCCTTCAGGCGCGAGAACAGCCCTTGCTGGCCCGGTTTGAACTGGCCCTGCGGGCGCTCCTCGCCGCGCAACTGGGCGAGTTGGCGCAGGAGCCGCTCCTGCTCCGGGTCCAGCTTCTGCGGCGTCTCGACCTCGACGTGCACGACCAGGTCGCCCCGGCCGCCGCCGCGCAGATGCGTCACGCCGCGCTGGTGCAGCGGAATCGACTGCCCCGACTGCGTACCGGGACGGATGTCGACCTCTTCCAGGCCGTCGAGCGTCTCCAGGTTGACCTTCGTGCCCAGCGAGGCCGCCGTCATCGGGATCGTCACCGTGCAGTGCAGATCGTCGCCGCGGCGCTGGAAGATCGGGTGCGGCAGCTCGCGGATCTCCACGTACAGGTCGCCCGCCGGGCCGCCGCCCGGGCCGACCTCCCCCTCGCCGGCGTGCTGGATGCGGGTGCCGGTGTCGACGCCCGCGGGGATCTTGACCGTCAGGGTGCGCCGCGAGCGCACCCGGCCGTCGCCCGCGCACTCGGGACACGGGTTGGGCACCACCGTGCCGAAGCCCTGGCACTGCGGGCAGGGCCGCGAGGTCATGACCTGGCCGAGGAAGGAGCGGGTGACCTGGGAGACCTCGCCGCGACCGCGGCACATGTCGCACGTCTGCGCCGACGTGCCGGGCGCCGCGCCCTCGCCGTTGCAGGTGCCGCAGACCACCGCGGTGTCGACCTGGATCTCCTTGGTGGCGCCGAACGCCGCCTCCTCCAGCTCGATTTCGAGCCGGATCATGGCGTCCTGGCCGCGGCGGGTGCGCGACCTCGGCCCGCGCTGGCCGGCCTGGCCGAAGAAGGCGTCCATGATGTCGGAGAGGTTGCCGAAGCCGCCGGCGCCGAAGCCGCCGGTCGCGGCGCCGTTCTGCGACAGCGGGTCACCGCCGAGGTCGTAGACCTGCTTCTTCTGTGGGTCCGACAGCACCTCGTAGGCGGCGTTGATCTCCTTGAACCGCTCCTGGGTCTTCGGATCCGGGTTCACGTCCGGGTGCAGCTCGCGGGCGAGCCTGCGGAACGCCTTCTTGATCTCTTCCTGCGAGGCGTCACGTCCGACGCCGAGGACCGCGTAGTAGTCCGTGGCCACTTATGACTCCGCCAGGATCTGTCCGACGTACCGTGCCACTGCGCGTACCGCTCCCATCGTTCCGGGGTAGTCCATGCGGGTAGGTCCGACCACGCCGAGCTTGGCGACGGCTTCGCCGGTGTCGCCGCCTGAACCGTATCCGACGGAGACGACCGAGGTGGCGGTAAGCCCCTCGTGGTCGTTCTCATGACCGATACGCACCGTCATGCCCGGTTCCTTGGCCTCGCCCAGCAGCCGCAGGAGCACCACCTGCTCCTCCAGCGCCTCCAGCACCGGCCGGATGGTGAGCGGGAAGTCGTGGTCGAAGCGGGTGAGGTTGGCGGTGCCGCCGATCATCAGCCGCTCCTCGGTCTCCTCCACCAGTGTCTCCAGCAGCACCGACAGCACGGTCTGCACCGTGCCGCGGTCGTCCGCCGGGAAGGACTCGGCCAGGTCGGCCACCAGCCGCGGCACGTCGCCGAAGCGGCGGCCGACGACGCGGCTGTTGAGCCGGGCGCGCAGGTCGGCGAGGGAGTCCTCGCTGAACGGCGCCGGGCAGTCGATCACGCGCTGCTCGACCCGGCCGGTGTCGGTGATGAGCACGAGCATGACGCGCGCCGGGGCGAGCTGGAGCAGCTCGACGTGGCGCACGGTCGACCGGGTCAGCGACGGGTACTGCACCACGGCCACCTGCCGCGTCAACTGCGCGAGCAGCCGCACCGTGCGCCCCACGACGTCGTCGAGGTCGACGGCGCCGGACAGGAAGTTCTGGATCGCCCGCCGCTCGGCCGCACTCAGCGGCTTGACGTCCGCGAGCTTGTCGACGAACAGCCGGTAGCCCTTGTCGGTGGGGATGCGGCCGGCGCTGGTGTGCGGCTGGGCGATGAAGCCCTCGTCCTCCAGGGCGGCCATGTCGTTACGCACCGTCGCCGGGGAGACACCCAGGTGATGCCGCTCGGTGAGCGCCTTGGAGCCCACCGGCTCCTCCGTGCCCACGTAGTCCTGGACGATGGCGCGCAGCACTTCGAGCCGGCGCTCGCTGAGCATGCTGCCCACCTCCACACTCGGTTCCCGTCCCGCCGTTCCGCCGCTGGCACTCGACGGCGCAGAGTGCCAGGGTTCGGGGCCAGTGTACGGCCGGGTAGGGCGGCCCGGGCAAGGCGGCCGGTCACGTTATAGCGTCGTGCCATGGGTGGCGGTTGGGAAGAGCTCGCCCCGGACGTCGTACGGCGCCGGCTGCCCCGCTGGGACGCGACGGCGGGCGCCGTGGGCGGCGCGGAAGGCGTGCTGCTCGTGGACACCGGCGCCTCGCTGCGCGAGGGCGCGGAGCTGCGCCGGGCGGTACGCGAGCGCTTCGGGCGCCCGGTGACCCGCATCGCGCTCACCCATCCGCACTTCGACCACGTACTCGGCACCGCGGCCTTCGCCGGGGCGGAGGTCCACGGCCCGGCGGGCATCGCCGGCCGGCTGCGCGGGGCGGGCGCGGACGAGCTGCGCGCGGACGCCGTACGCCACGGGCTGTCCCGCGACGCGGCGGCGGAGGCCGTCGACGTCCTGGTCGCCCCGCGGCACGCGGTCTCCGGCACGTACCCGCTGGACCTCGGGGGCGGCCGGGAGGTGCTGCTCGTCGAGCTGGGCGCGGCGCACTCGTCGCACGACATGGCGGTGTACGTCCCGGGGCGGCCCGCCGTCGTGTTCTGCGGCGACCTGGTGGAGGAGTCGGGCCCGCCCTCGTCGGGCCCGGACTCCGACCCCGTGCGGTGGCCGGCGGCCCTGGACCGGCTGCTGGAGCTGGGCGGTCCTGCGGCGGTGTACGTGCCGGGGCACGGGGCGGCGGTGGACGCGGACTTCGTACGGGCCCAACGGGACGAGCTGGCGGGGCGCTTGTCGTAATCTCACCTTCGTGCGCCGCTACGACGACCTCGATCTCACGCCGCCCTGGAAGCAGCCGCGGAAGCCCGCCCCGGAGGTGCCGGCCGAGCCGGACCTCGTGGTGGAGGAGGTGGGCACGGGCTTCTGCGGCGCGGTCATCCGCACGGAGAAGACGGCGGAGGGCCCGACGGTGACCCTGGAGGACCGCTTCGGCAAGCACCGGGTGTTCCCGCTGACGCCGCGCGGCTTCATGATCGACGGCAGGGTGGTCACGCTGACGCTCCCCGGCCGGGTGGCCGCCACGGGCCCCCTGCTGTCCGCCTCCGGCTCGATAGCGGTCCGCGACCACACCGCGCGCGTGGCACGCGACGGCCGCATCTACGTCGAGGGCCGCCACGACGCGGAGCTGGTGGAGCGCGTCTGGGGCCACGACCTGCGGGTCGAGGGCGTGGTCGTGGAGTACCTGGAGGGCGTGGACGACCTCCCGTCGGTGGTCGAGTCCTTCGCCCCGGGCCCGGACGCGCGCCTGGGAGTGCTGGTGGACCACCTGGTGCCGGGCACGAAGGAGTGGCGCATCGCGGAGTCGGTGACGAGCGCCCACGCGCTGGTGGTGGGTCACCCGTACGTGGACGTCTGGGAGGCCGTCAAGCCCTCTTCGGTGGGCATCGCCGCATGGCCGCGGATCCCGCGGGGCGAGGACTGGAAGACGGGCGTCTGCCGCGAACTGGGCTGGCCCCCGGACACGGGCGCGGCCTGGCGCCGGATCCTGGACTCGGTACGGACGTACCGGGACCTGGAGCCGTCGCTGCTGGGGCGGGTGGAGGAACTGATCGACTTCGTCACGGCCCCGGAGGGCTGACCGGGGCGCACCGGCACGGTCCGGCCGTACCGCGTGTGCGCTACCGAGGCGAACTTCCGGCATCGCCCCCGTTCAAAACGGGCGAAATCACCCGCAGGCGTCGAGTTTTGCCTCGGGACGCGCACCTCGCACGCACGTTGGATCGAGCGGCGTGAGCAACCGGGGCGGTGAGCCGGAAATGTCACAGCAGGCGCATACCCTTGGGCGGGTGTGCGGGGGTCATCGGGGGAGTTCGGGACCGGGGTCGGGAAGCCCCGTCAGTCGACCAGGTCTCGGACCACCGCGTCTGCCAGTAGCCGGCCCCGTAGCGTCAGCACCGCCCTGCCCGCCTCGTAAGGGCCGTGCTCCAAGAGGCCGTCCCTTACCGCTCGTTCCGCCGCCGACGCCCCCGCCGGGCGCAGCAGCGACAGCGGGCAGCCCGCCGACAGCCGCAGCTCCAGCAGGATCCGCTCCACCCTGCGGTCCTCCTCCGTCAGCACCTCCCGGCCCGCCGCCGGCGACCGCCCCGCCGCCAGCGCGGACGCGTACGGCGCCGGGTGCTTGACGTTCCACCAGCGCACCCCGCCCACGTGGCTGTGCGCACCCGGACCCGCGCCCCACCAGTCCGCGCCCGTCCAGTACAGCTCGTTGTGGCGGCAGCGCGCGGCGTCCCCGGGCACCGCCCAGTTCGACACCTCGTACCACTGCATCCCCGCCGCCGACAGCGCCTCCTCCGCCATCAGATACCGGTCCGCGTGCACGTCGTCGTCCGTCGGCGGCACCTCGCCCCGGCGGATCCGCCGCGCCAGTTGCGTGCCCTCCTCCACGATCAGCGCGTACGCCGACACGTGGTCCGGGCCCGCCTCCAGCGCCGCCGCCAGCGAGGCCCGCCAGTCGTCGTCCGTCTCGCCCGGCGTGCCGTAGATCAGGTCCAGGTTCACGTGCGCGAACCCCGCCGCCCGCGCCTCCGCCACGCACGCCTCCGGCCGCCCCGGGGTGTGCGTACGGTCCAGCACCCGCAGCACGTGCTCCCGCGCGCTCTGCATGCCGAACGAGATCCGGTTGAAGCCGGCCTCCCGCAGCGCCGCCAGGGACGCCGGATCCACCGACTCCGGATTGGCCTCCGTGGTCACCTCCGCGTCCGCCGCGAGGCCGAACTCCGAGCGGATCGCCGCCAGCATCCGCCCCAGGTCCGCCGCCGGCAGCAACGTGGGCGTGCCGCCGCCGAAGAACACCGTCTCGACCTCGCGCGGGTCGTCGCCGAGCACCTTGCGGGCGAGGCGGACCTCCTCGGCGAAGGTGGCGGCGTAGTCGTCACGGGAGGTGCCGCGCAGTTCGGCGGCGGTGTAGGTGTTGAAGTCGCAGTAGCCGCAGCGGGTGGCGCAGTAGGGGACGTGGGCGTAGAAGCCGAGGGGGCGGTCGGCGGCCCCGGCCAGCGCCTCGGCGGGCAGGGTCCCGTCCACGGGCGCGGGCTCGCCATCGGGCAGTACGGAGGGCATGCGCCCATTGTCCCCCGGCCGCCGGGCAACCTCCGGCCCCGGTCCCCGCCCCCTCAGTACCCGCCCCGCTCCGTCCCGCGCGCCTGCAGCACCATCATCGCCAGGTCGTCCCGCGGCGGCACCGGCGCGAAGTCGTGCACCGCCGTCCTGATCCGCTCCGCCACCGCCGCCGCGCCCAGCCCCGTACAGCACGACAGGGCCTCCGCCAGCCCGTCGCCGTCGTCGAAGAGCCGGTCCCCGAACCGCCGCTCCGTCACCCCGTCCGTGACGCACAGCAGCGTGTCGCCCGGCTCCAGGTCGAACGACTGGCTGTAGTACTCCGCGTCGTCCAGCACGCCCAGCAGCAACTGCGCGTCCGCCGCCGCCCGCACCCCGCCGTCGCTGCGCAGCAGCAGCGGCAGCGGGTGCCCGGCGCTGGCCACGGTGCACCGGACGCCGCCGCGGTCCCGCGCGTACGGCACCAGCTCCCCGTACAGCAGCGACAGGAAGCGTGCCTGCTCCGGCGGCAGCCCGAACGCCGTCGCCGCCTCCACCGCCTCGAAGGCGTGCTCCACGAGCGTGCGGTTCAGGCCCGCGAGCACGTCGGCGACGCCGTAGCCCTCGCGCGCCAGCAGGCGCAGCACGGGGCGGGCGAGGCCCGTGACGACCGCTGCCTCGGGGCCCTGGCCGCAGACGTCGCCGAGCGCGAAGCACCAGCGGTCGCTGCCGCTGGGGAAGAGGTCGTAGAAGTCGCCGCCCGCGGCGGCGCCCTCGGCCGGCTCGTAGACGACGGCCGTGTCCATGGCCGGCATCTCCGCGATGCCGCTGGGCAGCAGGCCGCGCTGCAGGACCTCGCTGATGGTCACCTGCCGGGTGTACTGGCGGGCCGCGGAGACGGCGTGCGCCACGCGGCGGGCGAAGTCCGTGACGACGGCCACGACGTCGCCGCCGATCCGCGCGATGCCGGTGCGGCCGAAGAGCAGCGTGCCGACGCGCCGGCCGCCGGCGACCAGCGGGCAGGCCAGCGCGGGGCCGCCGAGCCCGTAGCCGGCGTCCCCCGGGCCGCGGGCGACGCCGCCGGTCCCGCCGGGCCAGGCCACCGGCACGGGGCGCGCGTCGGGCGGCGGCAGCGGGCACTGCTCCAGGGCGCTGCGCAGGGGTGAGATCCGCTCCTCGGCGGCGTGCCAGACCTGCGCGAGGCGGGGCTCCGCGCCGTCGGTCCGTTCGAGCCAGACGGCGCTCCAGTCGGCGAGCCGGGGCACGAGGAGCTGGGTGGCCAGGGAGGCGACCATGTCCTCGTCGAACTGCCCGGCGAGCATGTCGGAGGTCTCGGCGAGGAACGAGAAGGCGCCGACGCCGGCCCAGGGGCCGCCGCCGCGCAGCTCCGGGTCGGTGGCGCTGCGCGGGGTGTGCGCGGTGGCCTGGCTGGGCAGGCGGAGCGCGGCGGTGTGGGCGACGTGCAGGTCGGCGAGGTCGTCGTCGGCGAGGTCGTGCGCGCCGCGCACGACCTCGCCGCCGGAGCCGTCCGCATGGTGCGGTACGCCCCGGCCGTGGGCCTCCTCGTCGGGTACGCCGTACGCGCCGGCCTCGCCGGTCTCCCGGCCGGGTACCGCGGCGGCTGCGTCGTCGGCGGCGGAGTCGGCGGCGGAGTCGGTGACGGAGTCGGTGACGGACTCGTCCGCGACCTCGCGGAGCGGGCCCATCCGGAACCAGACGGTCTTCTCGCTGCGCCGGTGCTCGACGCCCCAGGCGTCGGCGAGCGCGGCGACGAGCTGCAGGCCGTAGCCGTACGACTCCTCCGGCGCCGGCAGCGGCATCACCCGGGCCGCGTGCCCGTCCGTGACCTCCACCAGCAGCGTCGGCTCCGCGGCCGGCCCGCCGCCGTCCGCGCCGTCGCACGCCAGCCCGGCGGCGGTCGCGTCCTCGGTGACCAGCCGGCAGCGCACCCGTACGTCGGTGCCGGCGTGCACCACGGCGTTCGTGACCAGCTCGCTGGTCAGCAGCTCGGCGTCCTCGACCTCGGGCCCGGCGCGGCCGGCCAGCAGCCCGCGGACGAACCGGCGGGCCGCCGCGGCGGCGGGCATCCCGGCGGCGAGCGTCAGGGCGATGTCGGTCACGTCCCGCGCGCCGCGGGCCGCACCGTCCGCGGACGCGCCGTCCGGGGCGGCACCGTCCGCAGCCGCGCCCGCCGCCGGGCCGTCCGCGCCGCTGCCCGCACCGCCGTCGTCGTCGGCACCGCCGTCGGCCGAGCCGCCGCCACCGCCGTCCCCGCCCCCGGTGCCACCGCCGTCCCGGGCCGTACGGTACGTCGCGGGGGCGCCGTCCTCGCGGGCCTCTCCACCGTGCGCCGGCACGTCGTCCGCACCGTCCGTGCCGTCGGCCCCGTCCGTGCCGCCGGCACCTTCCGCGCCGCCTCCGCCGGTCCGGTCGGTCCGACCGGTCCCGCCGGCCTCGCCGTCCGGCTCCGCGGGCTCTCTTCGCACGACCGACACCACGGTGGATCGACGCGCGGCCTGCACTGCGAAGGTCGTCCCCACTGTCCTCTCCCGGCCCAATCCCGGCATACGGGCGTTCCCCACGTAGCCAGAGTGACAGACTGAGCTCGCCCAGATGCACCAAGTGACACAACTGGTGACCGGATATGGCCCATCCGACCCCCGCCGCACCCCCCGGACTACCCCCTCCGGCCACCCCCGCCCAGCACGTCGGCCCGGCGGCGCGCGCGCCGGGCCCGGGACCGCCGCGGCGGCGAACGCACAGCTCACCGCGGTGGACACGCGTGCGTACGAGACCCCGCCCGCGCCGGCACGGCCCTCTCCCCACCCCGCGGAAGGGGGCCACGGCCGCCGTCAATGAGAGAGAGCGCTTCGCCCGCACGAGGGGCGCGACCGGCGACACTCACGCCGCCCGCACACCCCTGAACGCCCTTCTCGCGCGCCGTGGACGACGGCAGACGCACGCCCGCGGACCGGTCGCACGTGCGAGCGGTCCGCGGGCGGGGCGGATGTCGGCCCCGCGGGCGCCGTCCGGGGCAGGAGCGCCTCAGGCCTCCCTGGCGCCGGCGTACATGTCCTCGATCAGGTCCTTGTACTCCCGCTCCACCACCGGCCGCTTCAGCTTCAGACTCGGCGTCAGCTCCCCGTGCTCGACGTCGAGGTCCCGCGGCAGGATCCGGAACTTCCTGATCATCTGCCAGCGCTGCAGCCGCTCGTTGAGCTGCTTGACGTACCCCTCGACCAGCGCCTCCGCCTCCGCCGAGGCGACCAGCTCCGCGTACGGCCGGTCCTCCAGGCCGTTCTCCTTCGCCCAGCCGGTCAGGGCCACCTCGTCGAGGGAGATCAGGGCGGTGCAGAAGTTACGGTCCGCACCGATGACGAGTATCGAGCCGACGTACGGGCAGATCGCCTTGAACTGGCCCTCGACCTCGCTGGGCGCGACGTACTTGCCGCCGGACGTCTTGATCAGGTCCTTCTTGCGGTCGGTGATGCGCAGGAAGCCGTCGTCGGACAGCTCGCCGATGTCGCCGGTGTGGAACCAGCCGTCGCCCTCCAGCACCTCGGTGGTCTTCTCCGGCAGGCCGTGGTAGCCCTGCATGATGCCGGGGCCGCGCAGCAGGATCTCGCCGTCGTCGGCGACCCGTACCTCGCAGCCGGGCAGCGGCTTGCCGACGGTGCCGGTGCGGTAGGTCTCCAGGCGGTTGCAGAAGCTGGCGGCGGCGGACTCGGTGAGGCCGTAGCCCTCCAGGATGGGCAGGCCCGCGCCGTCGAAGAAGTAGCCGATCTCGGGGGCGAGGGCGGCGGAGCCGGAGACCATGCCGCGCATCCGGCCGCCGAAGGCGGCGCGGAACTTGCCGTAGACCAGCTTGTCGGCGAGGGCGTGCTTGGTACGCAGCCCTGCCGGGGCGGTGCGCTTGCCGGTGCGGCGGTGGTTGTCCTGCGTGACGCGCGCGTACTCGCGGGCGACCTCGGCGGCCCACAGGAAGATCTTGTACTTGGCGCCGCCGCCGGCCTTCGCCTTGGCCGCCGCGCCGTTGTACACCTTCTCGAAGATGCGCGGGACACCGCACATCTGCGTGGGCCGGACGACCGGCAGGTTCTCGACGATCTTGTCGATCCGGCCGTCGACGGCCATCACGTGCCCGACCTTGATGTGCCCGGCGGTGAGCACCTTGCCGAAGACGTGCGCGAGCGGCAGCCACAGGTACTGCACGTCCTCCGGCATGACGAGTTCGATGCCCTCGATGGCGTAGCCCATGTACGACCAGGTGTCGTGCGACAGCCGTACGCCCTTGGGGCGGCCGGTGGTGCCCGAGGTGTAGATGAGGGTGGCGAGCTGGTCGGGGCGCAGGGCCTGGATGTGCTCCCGTACCGCCTCGGGGTGCTTCTCCAGGTAGTCCGCGCCGCGGCGCTCCAGCTCGGCGAGGGAGAGCACCCAGCCCTCCGGGTCGCCCTCCTCGGCCGCGGCGTCCGCGGCCTCGACCACGACGACGTGCGCCAGGTCGGGCAGCGAGGCCCGCATCTCGCGCACCTTGGCGAGCTGGGAGGCGTCCTCGGCGACGAGCACGCGGCTGCCGGAGTCGGCGAGGATGTACGCGGTCTCCTCGGCGTTGGTGCTGGGGTAGACGGTGGTGTTGGCGCCGCCGGCGCAGAGGATGCCGAGGTCGGCGAGTATCCACTCCAGCCGGGTGTTGCAGGCGACCGCCACCCGCTCCTCCTCGCGCAGGCCGAGGTCGAGCAGCCCGGCGGCGATGGCGAAGACCCGCTCGGCGGACTGTGCCCAGGTCAGCGATCGCCACTCGTCGGCCCCGCCGGCCCCGCCGCCGGGGGCGCGCACGGGGTACTGGAACGCCTCCAGGTCCGGGGTGGACTCGACGCGGTCAAGGAAGAGCGTGGCGACGGACGGCGGGCGGCTGTCCAGCTTCGTCTGGGTTTCGGTCTCGGTCACTGCATCCTCCGGCCCTGCTCTTCGCTGGTAACTGGCGAGTAACCAGCAGATTAGAGGGTGACTGCGAGCGACGTAAGGGTCTGCGAGGCGTCGGATAGGTCTCGAAGCCCGGCCGGCGGGGTACGCCCCGCGCCGGCCCGGTCCGTACGGTTCCGCTTCCGTCCCGCCGCCGGCGCCCCCGACGCCGCCCGGATGCCGCCCCGGTGCTACTTCTTCGGCTTGGCGTCGCCCTCGTCGGAGGACAGCACGGCGATGAACGCCTCCTGCGGCACCTCCACGCTGCCGACCATCTTCATCCGCTTCTTGCCTTCCTTCTGCTTCTCCAGCAGCTTCCGCTTCCGGGAGATGTCGCCGCCGTAGCACTTGGCGAGGACGTCCTTGCGGATGGCGCGGATGGTCTCGCGGGCGATGACGCGGGAGCCGATCGCCGCCTGTACGGGCACCTCGAAGGCCTGCCGCGGGATCAGCTCCTTCAGCTTGGCGACGAGCCGCACGCCGTAGGCGTACGCCTTGTCCTTGTGCGTGATCGCGGAGAAGGCGTCGACCTTGTCGCCGTGCAGCAGGATGTCGACCTTGACGAGCTGGCTGCTCTGCTCGCCGGTGGGCTCGTAGTCGAGGGAGGCGTAGCCGCGGGTCTTGGACTTGAGCTGGTCGAAGAAGTCGAAGACGACCTCGGCGAGCGGCAGCGTGTAGCGGATCTCGACCCGCTCCTCGGAGAGGTAGTCCATGCCGAGCAGCGTGCCGCGGCGGTTCTGGCACAGCTCCATGACCGAGCCGATGTACTCGCTGGGGGTGAGGATCGTCGCCCGTACGACCGGCTCGTAGACCTCCTCGATCTTGCCGACCGGGAACTCGCTGGGGTTGGTCACGACGTGCTCGGTGCGGTCCTCCAGCACGACGCGGTAGATCACGTTGGGCGCGGTGGCGATCAGGTCCAGGCCGAACTCGCGCTCCAGCCGCTCCCGGATCACCTCCAGGTGCAGCAGGCCGAGGAAGCCGACGCGGAAGCCGAAGCCGAGCGCCGCGGAGGTCTCCGGCTCGTAGACCAGCGCCGCGTCGTTGAGCTGGAGCTTGTCGAGCGCGTCGCGCAGCTCCGGGTAGTCGGAGCCGTCGACGGGGTAGAGCCCGGAGAACACCATGGGCTTCGGGTCCTTGTAGCCGCCGAGCGGCTCGGTGGCGCCCTTGCTGAGCCGGGTGACGGTGTCGCCGACCTTCGACTGGCGGACGTCCTTGACGCCCGTGATCAGATAGCCGACCTCGCCGACGGACAGGCCGTCGGCCGGGGTCATCTCGGGCGAGTTCGTCCCGATCTCCAGCAGCTCGTGCTGGGCGCCGGTCGACATCATCTTGATCCGCTCGCGCTTGCCGAGCGTGCCGTCGACGACCTTCACGTACGTCACGACGCCGCGGTACGAGTCGTAGACCGAGTCGAAGATCATCGCGCGGGCGGGCGCGTCCTTGACCCCCACCGGCGCCGGCACCTGCCGGACCACCTCGTCGAGGAGCGCCTCGACGCCCTGGCCGGTCTTCGCCGAGACGCGCAGCACGTCCGCCGGGTCGCAGCCGATCAGGCCGGCCAACTCGGCGGCGAACTTCTCCGGCTGGGCGGCGGGCAGGTCGATCTTGTTCAGCACCGGGATGATCGTGAGGTCGTTCTCCATCGCGAGGTAGAGGTTCGCGAGGGTCTGCGCCTCGATGCCCTGGGCGGCGTCCACCAGCAGGACGCAGCCCTCGCAGGCGGCGAGGGAGCGGGAGACCTCGTACGTGAAGTCGACGTGCCCGGGGGTGTCGATCATGTTGAGGATGTGCGCCGTGCCGCGGCTCTCACCCTCCGAGGGGGACCACGGCATGCGTACGGCCTGGGACTTGATCGTGATGCCGCGCTCGCGCTCGATGTCCATACGGTCGAGGTACTGCTCGCGCATCTGGCGCTGCTCGACGACTCCGGTGATCTGGAGCATCCGGTCGGCCAGCGTCGACTTGCCGTGGTCGATGTGCGCGATGATGCAGAAGTTACGGATCAGCGCGGGCTCGGTACGGCTGGGCTGCGGCACGGTGGTTTCGGTCGCGGGCACCTAGGGGTCCTGTCGGGAGGGAGGGGCGTGTCTGCACTCGTCGCCCCCATCGTCCCATGCGCGCGGGGCCGGGGACGGTTTGGGCGGCCGTCCCGGCTGCTGGTAGCCTGAGCCACTGTGTCTGGACCCGGTGAGGTCCGGCAGTCCAGGTCCCACAGGACATTTTCCGAAGATCTCCAAGAGGCAGCTACGTGGCGAACATCAAGTCCCAGATCAAGCGGATCAAGACCAACGAGAAGGCCCGGCTGCGCAACAAGGCCGTGAAGTCGGAACTGCGCACCGCGATCCGCCGTACCCGCGAGGCCGTCGAGGCCGGGGACGCCGAGAAGGCCGTGGAGGCGCAGCGCGCCGCCGCCCGCAAGCTGGACAAGGCAGTGAGCAAGGGCGTCATCCACAAGAACCAGGCGGCGAACAAGAAGGCCGCCCTGGCCAAGCGCGTCCAGGCCCTCCAGGCCTGATCCCGGGCCCCAGGGCCCTCTGCCGGACCGCCGCGAGCCCTCTCACTCCGCTCCGGTCGGGCACGAGAAGACTCCACGCCGCACGCGGCCTGCGTTCGCCACGCGGGTGCGGCGCACAGCCAGACCGCAAGGCCCCGCCTTCGGCCCTTCCCCGGGGCCGGCGGGGCCTTTCGCGTGGCCGCGGCGACCCCCGGTCAGGGGGTGCCGGCCTCCGGTCAGGGGGTGCGGGCCGCGGTGGCGATGGTGACCACCGCCTTTTCCAGGGCGTAGGCCGGGTCGTCCGAGCCGCCCTTGACGTCCGCGTCCGCCTGGGCCACCGCGCGCAGGGCCGTGGCCACGCCGTCCGCGGTCCAGCCGCGCATCTGCTTGCGGACCCGGTCCACCTTCCACGGCGGCATCCCCAGCTCGCGGGCCAGGTCCGCGGGGCGCATGCCGCGCGGGGCGGAGGCGAGGCGGCCGATGGAGCGGACGCCCTGGGCGAGGGCGCTGGTGAGCAGGACGGGCGCGACGCCCGTGTGCAGGGCCCAGCGGAGGGCCTCCAGGGCCTCGGCCGTACGGCCCTCGACGGCCCGGTCGGCCACCTCGAAGCCGGAGGTCTCGGCCCGGCCCGTGTAGTAGCGCGCGACGACGGCGTCGTCGATCGTGCCGTCCACGTCGGCCGCGAGCTGCGCGCAGGCGGCGGCCATCTCCCGCAGGTCGGATCCGATGGCGTCGACCAGCGCCTGGCACGCGGACGGCGTCGCGGTGCGGCCCGCGGCCCGGAACTCGGCCTTCACGAACGCCAGCCGGTCCGCGGGGCGCGTCACCTTCGCGCAGTCGACCTCCCGGGCGCCTGCCTTGCGCGCCGCGTCCAGCAGGCCCTTGCCCTTGGCGCCGCCGGCGTGCGCCAGCACCAGCGTGATCTCGTCGGCGGGGGCGGCCACGTACGCCTTGACGTCCTTCACCGCGTCGGCGCCGAGGTCCTGCGCGCCGCGCACGACGACGACCTTGCGCTCGGCGAAGAGCGACGGGCTGGTCAGCTCGGCGAGCGTGCCGGGCTGGAGGGCGTCGTGGGTCAGCTCGCGCACGTCGGTGTCGGGGTCGGCGGCGCGGGCGGCGGCCACGACCTCCCGCACCGCGCGGTCGACCAGCAGGTCCTCCTGGCCCACGGCGAGCGTGACGGGGGTGAGCGGGTCGCCGCCGCCGGCGCTTTTGCCGTTGCCGGTCCTGGGGTTCCGGGTCGTCGCAGCCATCGCCGTACAGCATCCCACGCCGCTACGACATTGGCCGGCGCCCACCGGCACAATGGCGGCGTGGACGACCTGACGTACGTACTCGTGCTGCCCGACCGCGACGCCGCGGAGGAGGTCGCCGGGCTGGCCGTGGAGCGCTTCGGCCTGACCGGGGAGCCGCAACTGATCCGCGACGCCCTGGCCGGCGAGGACGACGCGGAGGACGCGCAGTGGCTCGTCGTCGTCGAGGACGCGCGGGAGGCGGTGGCGGCGGAGCTGGAGGAGCTGGCCGAGTCGTACGACGGCTGGCTGGAGGGCTCCGCGACCGTGCCGGACGGCCCGGCGGAGTAACTCCGCGGGGCCGCCGGCCCGGGCGTCAGCTCGCGGCCACCACCTGGATGTCCAGTTCGACCTGGATGCTGGAGCCCACGACGGCGATGCCGCGGGCGAGCATGTGCTGCCAGTTGAGCGTGAAGTCCTCGCGGTGCAGTTCGACGGTGGCCCGGCAGGCGGCGCGCAGTTCGCCCTCCGTGCCGTAGCCGGTGCCGAGGTAGTGGGTGTCGAGCGTGACGGTGCGGTTCACGCCGTGGATGGAGAGCGCGCCGGTGACGGCCCAGCGGGGGCCGCCGCGGTGCAGGAAGCGGTCGCCGGCGAACTCGATCACCGGGTAGCGCTGGACGTCGAGGAAGTCCGGGGAGCGCAGGTGGTCGTCGCGCATCCTGATGTTGGTGTCGATGCCGGCCGCCTCGATGGACACGCGCAGCGCCGAGTCCTCCATGCGCTGACCGATGCGCAGGGCGCCCTGGAAGGCGTTGAACCGGCCGCGTACGCGCGCCATGCCGATGTGCTGCGCGACGAACGCGATGGTGGTGTGCGCCGGGTCGATCTCCCAGTCGCCGGGCGGGGGGAGCTGCGGCAGCGGGGAGGGGCTGAGCGCGAGGTCGCCGAGCGACCGGTGGGCGCCCTCGGCGACCTCGACCTCGCCGCGGTACGGGGTGAAGCCCTCGGCGTTGACGGAGAGCCGGTAGCTGCCGGCCGGGACGGCCACGACGAAGGTGCCGAACGGATCGCTCTCGCCGCTGACGACCCTGCGCCCGGCGGCGTCGGCGAGGACGACCTCCGCCTGCGGCAGCGGATGGTCGACCGGATCGAGTACGCGGCAGCTCAGCACCCCCGCGTGTGCGGGGACCCGCAGGCCGATCATGCCGGGGCCGCGCCGGGTTGCCGTGGCCGAGGATCTGCGTCGGAGACGACCGATCATGAAGCATCCACCCCCGTGGAATTTCAGTAGCTCGGGCATTCATTCGAGCACTGGTGCTGCTTTCCAGGCAAACCGGGGGGTGACAGCCGGGTTGTGACGGCTGGTGCGGGGTTGGGTCAAGTGCCGGAGTTCAGCGGTCCGTTTGGATCTCTGTGGCGGACCGGGACAGGAGGCGGCGGGGCCCGGCTACTTGCCGCCCACGGTCGCGGCGGGGGTACGGTCGTCGTCTCCTTCCGCGGTGAGCGCGAGGGGGCCGTGCTCGTCGGTGCGCAGCACCGCGGCGCCCTGGGCGCGCAGGGCGGCGACGGTACGGGGCGCGGGGTGGCCGTACGGGTTGCCGGTGCCGGCGCTGACGAGGGCGAAGCGGGGCTTGAGGCGCCGTAACAGCTCGTGGTCCTGGTAGGCGGAGCCGTGATGCGGAACCTTCAGGACGTCGACGCGGGACAGTTCGGGAACGGCGGTGAGCAACGCGCGCTGGGCGGGCGGCTCCAGGTCCCCGGGCAGGAACACGGTGAGGCCCGCGGTGCGGACGAGGAGGGTGACGCTGGCGTCGTTCGGCTCGGCCGGGGGCGGTGCGCCGGCCGCCGGCCACACCACCTGCCACGTCAGCCCGCCCACCCGGCGCCGCTCCCCCGGCCGCGCGCGGATCACCGGGACCCCCGCGGCGGCGGCCGTACGGCGCACGGCGGCTGCCTGCCCGGGGGGTTCGTCGAGGCCGCCGACCTGGATGGCGCCCACGGCCCGGCCGCGCAGGACGCCGGCCAGGCCCGCGACGTGATCCTCGTGGAAGTGGGTGAGAACCAGCAGGGGGATGCGGCGGACGCCGAGGTCGCGCAGGCAGCGGTCCACGAGCGCGGGGTCGGGGCCGGTGTCGACGACGACCGCCTGCCCGTCGCCCGCGGCCAGCGCGAGCGCGTCGCCCTGGCCGACGTCGCACGCCACGAGGCGCCAGCCGGCGGGCGGCCAGCCGGTGAGGACCCGGGTGAGGGGCACGGGGCGGAGCACGGCGAGCAGCGCCAGCAGGACGCAGGCGACGCAGAGCCACCGGCGGCGGGCCAGGCGGCGCAGCCCGAGCAGCAGCACCGGGGTCACGGCGGCCAGGGCCAGCCCGCCGTACCAGCCGCCGGGCCAGCCGTACGTGGCGCCCGGCAGCGCGGCCCCGGTCCTGGCGACGCCGGCGATCCACTCCGCCGCCCAGCCCGCGGGCGTCGCCAGCAGTTCGGCGGCCGGCATCGCGGGCAGGGCGACGGCGAGCGCGGCGAACCCCAGGACGGTGGCGGGCGCGACGGCGAACTCGGCGAGCAGGTTGCACGGGATCGCGACCAGGCTCACCCGCGCCGCGAGCACGGCGACGACGGGCGCGCACACCGCCTGCGCGGCGCCGGCCGCGGCCAGCGCCTCGGCGAGCCGCGGCGGCACGCGGCGGGCGCGGAGCGCCGCGCTCCACCGGGGCGCGAGGGTGAGCAGGGCGGCGGTGGCGAGCACGGAGAGGAGGAACCCGTACTCGCGGGCGAGCCACGGGTCGTACAGGACGAGCAGCAGGACGGCGGCGGCGAGGGCGGGAAGCAGGGAGCGGCGCCGGCCGGTGCCGAGGGCGAGCAGCGTGATGAGGCCGCAGGCCGCCGCCCGCAGGACGCTCGGCTCGGGGCGGCAGACGACGACGAAGCCGAGGGTGAGGAGCCCGCCGAGGAGCGCGGTGGCGCGCAGTGGGATCCCGAGCCGCGGGGCGAGCCCGCGGCGCTCTGCGCGGGCGGCGAGGTGGGGCGGGCCGACGAGGAGGGCGAGGACGATCGTGAGGTTGGCCCCGGAGACGGCGAGGAGGTGGGTGAGGTCGGTGGCGTGGAAGGCGTCCTGCAGGTCGGCGGGGATGCGGGAGGTGTCGCCGACGACGAGCCCGGGCAGCAGCGCGCGGGCGTCGGGGGTGAGCCCGTCGGTGGCCTCGCGCAGCCCGCCCCGCAGAGCGCCTGCGGCGCGTTGCAGGTCGCCGGGCCCGCGCACGACGTCCGGCGGCCCGGGCCCGGCGACGCGCAGCACGGCGCCCACGGCCCGGCCGCCCCCGGAGTCCGGCGAGACCCGCGCCTCGACCCGCAGCCGGGTCGAGGGCAGCAGCCCCAGCCAGGCCCGCCGCGCGGCGGAGTCCCGGGGCTGCACGAGGACGAGCACGGGGGTCCGCACGCGGGTGGTCTGCGGCGCGCCCGCGGCTGCGGGGCCGGGGGGACCTGCGGCGGCGGGGGCCGTCGGCTCCGGGGCGGAGGGCCGGGATGCGGAACCGGCGGTGGGCGGGGGGACGGAGGCGGGCGGTGCGGGGACGGAGGGCGGCGGCACGGTGACGGAGGCGGGCGGCGCGGCGCCGACGCCGGTTTCCGTGCCGGTGCCGGTGCCGCTGCCCGTGCCCGTGCTCGTTCCGGTTCCGGTGGCCGTGTTTGCGTCGGTGGCCGGGCCGTTCGGAGGCACGGGGGACGTGTCGGCGGGGCGGACGGTGACGAGGCGGGCTTCGGCCCTGACCAGTACGGCGGCGGGGGCGGCAGCCGGGCCGCGGACCTGCGGTCGGGTGAGGCGAGGGTCGGAGGTCACCTCCACCTCGACGGTGGCCTGCCCGTACCGCTCGGCGACCGCCGGCAGCGGACCGCGGTGGAGGTCGGCGCCGTGCAGCGCGGCAGCCCCCGCCCCCGCGGCGCCGCACAGCAGGGCGGCGGCCCCGGCCGCCAGCACCCGCGACGACGCGGCGGTGACCGGTCGGACGGCGCCCCCCGCGCGAGGCACGGGCCGCGGGCGGTGCCGCCTGCCCCGGCGGCGGGCGGCGGCAAGCAGCGCCAGTCCGGCGGCCGTTGCCAGCGCGCACGCCACCGGCACCGCGGCTCCCTCCCTTCCCAGCGCCAGGGCCGCCGCCGCCCAGGCGGCCAACGCCGGTGGCACCAGCCGCAGATCGGCCGGTGCCTCCGTCGGTGCCCCCGCCGCACCGGACCGGGCCACCGCCGCGCTCGCCCGTCGGGTGTCCGGCAACCGGCCAAGGGGCGCTGCCGGTTGTCCGGGGTGCGCGGCGACGGTCCTGGCGGGGGCGGCGTCACGGCTGGACATGGGGACGGAGGTCCGCGAACCGGCTGTCACCGATGCCGTTCACGTCGCGGAGTTGCTCGATGTCGGTGAAGCCGCCGTGCTGGTCGCGGTAGTCGATGATGTGCTGGGCCAGCACGGGACCGATGCCGGGCAGCGCGTCGAGCTGTTCCGGTGTCGCGGAGTTGAGGCTCACCACCCCCGTGGGTGAGCCGCCTCCCGCGGGTGGGCTCAGGCCCGGGGCGGTTGGCGCGAGCGGCGCTGGTGGCCCGCCCGGCGCCGCCGCCGGCGGCTCGCCGACGACGATCTGCTCGCCGTCGGCCAGCGGGCGCGCCCGGTTGAGGCCGTCCGCTCCCGCACCGGGGCGGACACCGCCCGCGGCACGTAAGGCGTCCTCGACGCGGGACCCGGCGGGCAGCCGGTGGACGCCCGGCTCGCGCACCTCGCCGACGACGTCCACCACCAGGTCCGCCGCCGCACCGGCGCTCGGCTCCCCCGCGGCCGCCGGCGCCGCCGCGTCCGCCGCCGCGGCGGGCGGCGGTGCGGAGCCGCGTGCCTCCGGAGGCCGTACGGGCTGGGGCCGGCCGGACCAGAAGTGGTACGCGGCGAGAGCGACCCCGGCGACGAGCACCAGCACCAGGGCCGCGCACGCCGCGGGCTCCAGCCCGCACCGCAACCGGATCCACACCGGCAGCCGCTCCCGCACCGCAACCCCCCACCGCTCCCACCGCCCCAGATCCCCCCGCCCCGCTGCCGGTTGGTCCGGGTCTTCCCCGTCGTGCGGGCAGGCGGCACCCGCGGGGTCAGGGACCGTGGGAACGGCGGTGCGGAGGGGTGGCACGGCAGCCGTGGGCACGGAAGGGGGGGCGGGCGTAGGCCCAGCGCCGAGCACGGGCTCGACGGCGGACGTCGGTGGAGAAGCACGGTCCGGCCCCGCCCCGGCGCCGCGGCTGCCCGCGGCCTGCCGGACAACCTGCCGCTCCGGCCCAGGCGGACCCGACCCGCCGCGCGAACGATCCCCACCGACCCGTCCCAGAGCCCCCGGTGCCGACGGCTCCGCGGGAGTCCGCCGGGTCGCCTCCCCCGACTCCCTCCGGGGGAAGCGCGGGGGGTCCTTGCTGGACCAGTGGAGTCGCGGTGGCGGGTCGCCGGGTGGGTGGCGGGATCGCGGCGGTGGCGGCGTGAGCATCGTCGTCGCTCGGGTCCGCAGTCGCTCCCGCGCCGCCCCGCGTGTCGCCCCCGCCGCCGTCCTCCCGCGCAGGCGGCGCCTGCGCGGCTCGTGGCGGCCCGGTCCCCTGGTCTCCGTCCGTGCGCTCATGACCCGAAGGTACGAGCCCCGCCCCCACCCCCGGTGATCACCGGCAACTTCTGTGGATAACCCGCCGGTTGTGGACAAACCCCGGCTACGCGCCGTCCCGCCGCGACACCACCGCACCCAGCAGCCCGGGCCCCGTGTGCGCCCCGATGACCGCGCCCACCTCGCTCAGGTGCAGCTCCCCCAGCCCCGGCACCCGCTCCCGCAGCCGGTCGGCCAGCTCCGCCGCCCGCTCCGCGGCCGCCAGATGGTGCACCGCGACGTCCACCGGGCCCTCCGCCGCACGGTCGAGCACCATCTCCTCCAGCCGCAGGATCGCCCGGCTCGCCGTACGGACCTTCTCCAGCAGTTCGATCCGCCCGCCGTCCAGCCGCAGCAGCGGCTTGACCGCGAGCGCCGAGCCCAGCAGCGCCTGGGCGGTGCCGATCCGGCCGCCCCGGCGCAGGTAGTCCAGGGTGTCGACGTAGAAGAACGCCGACGTGCCCGCCGCCCGCCGCTCCGCGGCCGCCACCGCGTCGTCCACGGTGCCGCCGGCCTCCGCCGCCTCCGCGGCGGCGATCGCGCAGAACCCGAGGGCCATCGCCACCATCCGGGTGTCCACCACCCGCACCGGCACGGGCGCCTCCTTCGCCGCCAGCACCGCCGCGTCGTACGTCCCGGAGACCTCCCCCGACAGGTGCAGCGACACGATGCCCCGCGCGCCCGCCTCCGCCGCCTTCCGGTACGTCGCCGCGAAGAGCGCCGGGCTCGGCCGCGACGTCGTCACCGGGTTCCGCTTGCGCAGCGCCTCCGCCAGCGAGCGGGCGGAGATCTCGGTGCCCTCCTCCAGCGCGCGGTCCCCGAGCACGACGGTCAGCGGAACGGAGATGATGCCGTGCCGCCGCATCGCCTCGGGCGGCAGATAGGCCGTGGAATCGGCGACGATCGCGACATCGGGGGACATGCCCAAGACACTACTGGGCGCGCGGAACAGGCCGCATCCGAGGGCCCGCACGGCGCGTAAGGACCAAGCGGTCCGCCGAGGTCACACCCGGTGTCCCGCCCTCGGGCGGCGCCCCGGACAGCCCTACGCCGACTCCGGTTTGCGCATCTTCTCGATCTTCGACAGCAGCGCCTGGAAGGCGTCCTGCCCCTCCGCCGTACCGCCGGACGACAGTGCCGGCTGCTCCTTCGGCGAGCGGGTCGACCGACCGGACCGACCCGCGCCGTCCCCAGACCGGCCCCCGTCGTCCGCCGCCCCCGCGTCTCCAGCGGACGCGGCACCCGCGGCGGCCTCCGCCGCCTCCTGCTCCGCCGCCGGCGTCCAGTGCCGCAACGCGCCCGTCTCCAGGTCGATCTGCGTCGTCAGCGCGTCCAGCCCGTCCTCGTCCTCCGCCGTGTGCCGCGCGCGGTCCTGTGCCGCCCAGCGCAGCGAGTTCGCCGACTGCGCGATCCGCTCCGCGCGGCTCCGCAGCTCCGGCAGCCGCTCCGCGACGCGCGACTTGTCCGGCTCCCGCTCCAGGAGCCGCAGCTCGCCGTCGACCTGGCGCCCGTACTCGTGCAGCCGGTCCAGCAGGCCGATCGACTCGCGCAGCCCGGGGTCGCCCTCCACGGCCTGCTCCAGCTCGCGGCGGGTGGAGTCGATCGAGCTGCGCAGGGTGAGCCGCAGACCCGCGATGTCGCCGGCCGCGCCCGGCTGCACCGCACGGCGGGCCTTGAGCGTAGTCTCCTGCACCGTCTTGCGGGTGTCGGCCACCGTGCGCTCGACGCCGCGCTTCACCGCCCGCGTCGCCTTCACGGTCAGGACCGCGCCCGCAACGACACAGAGCACGAAGAGCAACGCCAGCAGAGCGACGACGACGTCCATGAGGTCTGCATCCCTCCATCTCGGGCCCCGCAGGCCCCGGCGGCCACGGCAGGCGGTCTTCCCTCCAGCGTACGGGGTACGGGAGAGGCCGGGCGGCCCCGCCGGCCCCCGGCCTTCCCGGAACCGTCCCTTAGGGAACGCCCCGCGCACCGCTCCCGCACCGCTTCCGCGGCGGTCGCACGCCGGAGCGCGCGCCCCGCTCGAAGGCGCCGTGCGTGCTCAGATGACCACGTTCACCAGCTTCGGCGCCCGTACGATCACCTTCCGGACCGGTGCACCGCCCAGCGCCCGCTGCACCGCCTCGTCCGCCAGCGCCGCCGCCTCCAGCTCCGACTCGGCGATGTCGGGCGACACCTCCAGCCGGGCCTTGACCTTGCCCTTGACCTGCACCACGCACGTGACCGTCTCGTCGACCACATACCGCGGATCGGCGACCGGGAACGGCTCGTAGACCACCGTCGTGCCGTGCCCCAGCCGCCGCCACAGCTCCTCGGCGACGTGCGGCGCCAGCGGCGCGACCAGCTTCACCAGCGCCTCGGCGACGCTCCGCGGCACCGCGGGCAGCTTGGTGACGTGGTTGTTCAGCTCCGTGACCTTCGCGATGGCGGTGTTGAAGCGCAGCCCCGCCATGTCCCTGGTGACCCCGTCGACGGCCTTGTGCAGCGCCCGCAGCGTCTCCTCGTCCGGCTCGGCGTCCACGACGGTGACGGCGCCGGTCGACTCGTCGACGACGTTGCGCCACAGCCGCTGCAGCAGCCGGTACTGGCCGACGACCGCGCGGGTGTCCCAGGGCCGGGAGACGTCCAGGGGGCCCATCGCCATCTCGTACAGCCGCAGCGTGTCCGCGCCGTACTCGGCACAGATCTCGTCGGGTGTGACGGCGTTCTTCAGGGACTTGCCCATCTTGCCCAGCTCGCGCCTGACCCGCTCGCCGCCGTACCAGTAGCCGCCGTCGCGCTCCTCGACCTCCGCGGCGGGCACCGGGAAGCCGCGGGCGTCGCGGTAGACGTACGCCTGGATCATGCCCTGGTTGAACAGCTTGTGGAACGGCTCGGCGGACGAGACGTATCCCAGGTCGTACAGCACCTTGGACCAGAAGCGGGCGTACAGCAGGTGCAGCACGGCGTGCTCGGCGCCGCCGACGTACAGGTCGACACCGCCGTGCGGCTTGCCCTCGGCCGGGCCCATCCAGGCGCGCTCGATCGCGGGGTCGACCAGCCGCGCGGCGTTGTGCGGGTCCAGGTAGCGCAGCTCGTACCAGCAGGAGCCGGCCCAGTTGGGCATGGTGTTGGTCTCGCGCCGGTAGCGCCGGGGGCCTGAGCCGTCGCCCAGGTCCAGGGTGACGTTCACCCAGTCGGCGTTGCGCGACAGCGGCGTCTCGGGGCGGCTGTCGGCGTCGTCCGGGTCGAAGGTGCGCGGGGAGTAGTCCTCGGCCGAGCGGACCTCCGGCAGTTCCAGCGGCAGCATCGACTCGGGCAGCGCGTGGGCGACGTCGTTCTCGTCGTAGACGACCGGGAAGGGCTCGCCCCAGTAGCGCTGGCGGCTGAACAGCCAGTCGCGCAGCCGGAAGCTGACCGTGCCCTCGCCGACGCCCTGGTCCTCCAGCCAGGCGATGATCTTCCGCTTGGCCTCGGCCACGTCCAGGCCGTTCAGGTCGACGCCCTCCCCGGCGGAGTTGATCGCGGGCCCTTCGCCGGTGTACGCCTTGCCGTCCCAGTCCGCCGGCGGCTGCACGGTACGGATGATGGGCAGCTCGAAGACCTCGGAGAACTCCCAGTCGCGCGGGTCCTGTCCGGGTACGGCCATGATGGCGCCGGTGCCGTAGCCCATCAGGACGTAGTCGGCGATGAAGACCGGGACGCGCTCGCAGTTGACCGGGTTCAGGGCGTACGCGCCCGTGAACACGCCGGTCTTCTCCTTGGCTTCTGCCTGTCGCTCCACGTCGGACTTGGCGGCGGCCTGCGCACGGTACGTCTCCACCGCCTCCGCGGGCGTGGCGTGCCCGCCGGTCCACACCCCGTGGGTGCCCTGCGGCCAGCCGGCCGGGACGATGCCGTCGACCAGCGGGTGTTCGGGCGCCAGCACCATGTACGTGGCACCGAACAGGGTGTCGGGGCGGGTGGTGAAGACCGAGATCCGGGCGTCCTCGTGCCCGTCGACGGGGAAGTCGACGCGCGCGCCCTCGCTGCGGCCGATCCAGTTGCGCTGCTGCAGCTTGATGGCCTCGGGCCAGTCCAGCTCGTCCAGGTCGGCCAGCAGCCGGTCGGCGTAGGCGGTGATGCGCATCATCCACTGCCGCAGATTCGCCTTGAAGACGGGGAAGTTGCCGCGCTCGGAGCGGCCGTCGGCGGTGACCTCCTCGTTGGCCAGCACGGTGCCCAGGCCGGGGCACCAGTTGACCGGCGAGTCGGAGGCGTACGCCAGGCGGTGGCCGCCCAGTACCTCGGCGCGCTCCTCGGGCGTCAGATCGGCCCAGGGGCGCTTGTCGGGCGTCTCGCGCTTGCCGGTCTCGAACTGCTCGACCAGGGTGGCGATCGGGCGGGCCGCGTCGGCCTCCTCGTCGTACCAGGACTCGAAGATCTGCAGGAAGATCCACTGGGTCCACTTGTAGTAGTCCGGGTCGATCGTGGCGAACGACCGGTCCGTGTCGTGGCCCAGGCCCAGGCGGCCCAGTTGCCGGCGCATCGAGGCGATGTTCGCCTCGGTGGTGACGCGCGGGTGGGTGCCGGTCTGCACGGCGTACTGCTCGGCGGGCAGGCCGAAGGCGTCGAAGCCCATGGTGTGCAGCACGTCGTGGCCCGTCATGCGCGCGTAGCGGGCGGAGACGTCGGTGGCGATGTACCCCAGCGGGTGGCCGACGTGCAGGCCCGCGCCCGAGGGGTACGGGAACATGTCCATGACGAACTTCCGGGGCTTGTCCGACGCCGCGGCGGTGTCCACCGCGTACGTGCCCTCGCGGGCCCAGAAGTCCTGCCAGCGTGCCTCGATCTCGGCGGCCAGGGCCGCGGTGTAGCGGTGCGGTGCCGTCGCCGGCACTGACTCGGTGGCGGCGGCGGTGGTCGTCTCGCTGCTCATCGTCCTCAAAGCTCCTGGTGGTCTCTGCCTGCGGTCCGGGGGCGGAAACGAAAAATCCCCTCGCACAGGAGGGGACGCCGCGCTGAGTGTTTCCTGCCGTCAGCGCGGCCCGCTAAGCAGAAGGCGTCGGGCTCGCATGCGCCCAGGATATCGCAGCCCGGAGGGGAGCCGAGTGGAGCTAAGGAGATTCGAACTCCTGACCCCTTGCATGCCATGCAAGTGCTCTACCAACTGAGCTATAGCCCCTGGGCGGGCTTCACCCTACCCCACCGCCGGAGGCGCGGGATCAGGCCGTCGCGAACGAGTAGAAGCGCTTGAGCGTGCAGTGTTCGTCCAGCAGCCGGCCGTAGATCGGCTCGCCCTCCAGCTCGCGGTACGTCTCGATGGGGTCGCCCTTTATGATCAGCGCCCGCGCGCACTCCTCGCACCAGTACTGGTAGTCGGGGTTGAGCGGCTCCATGTCGCGCACGATCGGGGTGCCGTTGCCGCACCAGTCGCACTTCCTGCTGTGTGCTCCCATCACTCAGCTCCAGCTATGGCCGCAGGCCGTGCACACATAGGACACTCCGCCGTTGTCACCGAGCACCTGCGCGACGTGCGAGGAACCGCAGGCCGGACAGTGCAGGGCGGAGGCGCGGTACGTTCCCGGCCGGCGGGAATCGGCCGCCGGCTGCCTCCCGGTGGCGCACGAAGGCATCTCGCAGCCCCTCCCTTCGGCTTCCGCCCTGTGAGGATGCTGTGATTCTGCCACGCGCGCCGGAGGCGGTCAGCGCCGATACCGGTACCGAACCCCCGCAAGCAGCCCCAGTACCCCCACAGCGGCCAGCGCGAGACAGGCGTCCCAGATCGCGTCCGCGGAACCCTGGGCAGTCAGCGGGCCCACGCGCTCCAGGTACAGGGTGCCGATCGTGGCCACGCCGATGAGGCTGCCGAGCTGTGCCGTGGTGGTCATCAGGCCGCTGGCGTGCGGCGCGTCCTCGGGGCGTACGAGCGCGAGCGCGCCGGTCAGGCTGGGGCTGAAGGCCAGCGCCAGGCCGAGCCCGACGCCGGTCAGCCCGGCGTAGAAGCCGGGGCCGCCCTCGCCGCCGTCGCGCATCGCCAGGCCCACCGCCAGGAACGACACCGTGAGCGTCGCGAAGCCGGCCGGCACCAGCGCCGGGCGCAGCCGCTCCGGGAGCCGCTGCCAGGTCAGCCCGGCGGCCCCGAAGGCGACGGCGGTCGGCACGAAGGTCAGCCCCGCGCGCAGCGCGCCGAAGCCGAGCCCCGACTGCAGGTGCAGCGCCATGACGAACATGAACCCGCCGTTGACCACCATCGAGAGACCGGTGCGCACGACGGCCACGGGCATCCCCGGCGCACGCACCACGCGCGGCGGGAACAGCGGCACGCCCCCGCGCCGGGCCAGGCTCGACTCGTACGCCGCGAAGGCCACCGCCGCCGCCACGCTGCCGGCCAGCATGACCCAGCCCCAGGCGGGCCAGTCCAGCTCCTGGCCCAGCACCAGCGGCACGGTGAACAGGGAGACCGCGGTGGCGAGCAGCACCAGCCCGCCGCGGTCGAGCACCCCGCCGTAGACCGGGCCGCCGCCCGCCGCGGGCCGCGGCTCGTCGCCCGGCAGCAGCCGGGCGCCGAGCACGAGCAGGGGCAGGCCCACGACCACGTTCACCAGGAACACCGGGCGCCAGCCCCAGCCGAAGAGGTCGGCGCTGACCAGGATGCCGCCGGCTATCTGCCCGGCCGCCGCGCCGGTGGCCAGGACCGCCGCGTAGACGCCGAGGGCCCGGACGCGCGCGGTGCCGGTGAAGGTGCGCTGGATGAGGCTGAGCACCTGCGGGATCATCGCCGCCGCGCCGGCGCCCTGCACCAGCCGGAACGCGATGAGCTGGCCGGGCCCTGCGGCAAGCCCGCAGGCGAGCGAGGCGGCGGTGAAGAGCGCGAGCCCCACGAGATACATGCGGCGGTGGCCGAACATGGCGCCCAGCCGGGCACCGGTGATCAGCAGCACGGCGTACGAGATGACGTACCCGGCGATGATCAGTTGCAGCTCGGCCCCGGAGGTGCCCAGGTCGGTGCGCATGGTGGGGGCCGCGACGTTGACGATGAAGACGTCGAGCAGCGCCATGAACTGACCGGCGAGGACGACGCCGAGGAGCCAGCCGGTACGCACGCCGGGGGCGATGTCGGTGCCGGGCGCTTTACTGGATGCATCGGCGGTGCCGGGCGACCGGGGGCCGTCGGCGGGGGAGGTCGTGGTGGTCTCACGCATACCGCGAGCATCTCCCGGGCGCTGTACTGGTAATGAGAGCCTGCCAATGCTGGTACTGACAGCACCTGGCACGGCGGGCCGGCCGGCCCGACCCTGGGGAGATGAGCATGACGACGGTGGCGAACGGACGCCGCAGGCCGGAGCTGGCCGCCTTCCTGCGCAGCCGCAGGGCGCGCATCACCCCGGCGGACGTCGGCATGCCGCCGGGCCCGCGGCGCCGCACCCCGGGGCTGCGCCGCGAGGAGGTCGCGCAGCTCTCCGGCGTCGGCGTCACGTGGTACACGTGGCTGGAGCAGGGCCGGCCCATCAACGCCAGCCCCCAGGTGCTCGACGCGGTGGCGCGCACCCTGCGCCTCGACGCGATGGAGCGCGAGCACCTCTACCACCTCGCCGCGGTGCCGTACGCGCCCGAGCCGGCCGCCGCCGCCCGGTCCGTCGGCCCGGAGGTGCTCGGGATCCTCGCAGCCATGGACCTGCCCGCGGCGGTCTACAACTCGCGCTACGACGTCCTCGCGGCCAACGACCTGTACGAGCGGATGTTCCCCGCCGTCCGCGCCGCCGAGCCGCACGAGCGGAACGTCCTGTGGCAGCTCTTCTCCACCCGCGCCTGCTGCTGCGCGATGACCAACCGGGACGAGGAGCTGCCGATCCTGGTGGCGACGCTCCGCGGGGCGTACGGGCGGCACGTCGGCGAGCCGTCCTGGGAGCGGCTGATCCGCGGCCTGTCCGAGATCAGCGAGGACTTCTCGGCGATGTGGCGCAGCGGGGACGTGGCCCCGCCCGGCTCACGCATCAAGGTCGTGCAGCACGCCTCGGTCGGCGAGCTGCGCTGCGTCTCCACGTCGCTGTCGATCACGGGCATGCCGGAGACCCGGATCGTGGTCTACACCCCCGCGGACGACGAGAGCCGCAAGCTGCTCGACTGCCTGCGGACCCTGGCCGATCCGCTGATCGGCTGCCCGGCCCACGCCCGCCCCCTGTCGGAGGAGCGCGCCCGAGCGAGTCGCTGAGGGATCGCTGAGGGCTCCGGAAACGACGAATCCCGCCCCAGCGGGACGGGATTTCGAAGATCGTTCGCGTGGAGCTAAGGAGAATCGAACTCCTGACCTCTTGCATGCCATGCAAGCGCTCTACCAACTGAGCTATAGCCCCGTACGGCCGCCGAACCTGGCGGGCGGAACGTGTCAGAGCTTAGCGGGAAGGGGGCCGGAAACAAAAATCGGTTTCCCCGGACCGCCCGATCCTCACGTGTCGTCGCCGAGCACCGGCTCCGGCAGGCTCCCCGCGTTGTGCTCCAGCAGCCGCCAGCCGCGCACCGACTCTCCCAGCACCGACCAACTGCAGTTCGACAGCCCGCCCAGCGCCTCCCAGTGCCGCGGCTCGATGCCCAGCAGCCGCCCGATCGTCGTGCGGATCGTGCCCCCGTGGCTGACCACCACCAGCGTGCCGACGTCCGTCAGCTTGTCGGCGTGCGCCAGCACCACCGGCGCCGCCCGGTCCGCGACCTCGGTCTCCAGCTCACCGCCGCCGCGCCGCACCGGCTCGCCGCGCCTCCACGCGGCGTACTGCTCGCCGTGCCGCGCGATGATCTCGTCGTGCGTCAGCCCCTGCCAGACGCCCGCGTACGTCTCCCGCAGGGCGCTGTCGTACGTCACCTCAAGGCCCGTCAGCGCCACCAGCTCCGCGGCCGTGGCGCGCGTCCGCAGCAGGTCGGAGCAGATCATCGCGTCCGGCCGCAGCGCCGCAAGCAGCCGGGCGGCGCGCCGCGCCTGCAGCACGCCCGCCTCGGTCAGCTCGATGTCCGTCTGGCCCTGGAAGCGCCCCTCCAGGTTCCACGCCGTCTGGCCGTGCCGCCACAGGACGATCCGGCGGTCACGCATCCCGCCGGACCCCGTCGCCGTGCGCCTGCGCGTACTCGGCGGCGCGGCCCCGGGTGGCCACCGCGTCCGGCGGCAGGTCCAGCGTCGGGCAGTCCTTCCACAGCCGCTCCAGCGCGTAGAACACCCGCTCCTCGGAGTGCTGCACGTGGACCACGATGTCCGAGTAGTCCAGCAGGACCCAGCGGCCGTCCCGCTCGCCCTCGCGCCGCACCGGCTTGGCGCCGCGCTCCTTCAGCAGGGCCTCCTCGATGCCGTCCACGACGGCCTTGACCTGGCGGTCGTTGGGCGCCGAGGCGAGCAGAAAGGCGTCGGTGATGGCGAGGACGTCGCTGACGTCGTACGCGACGATGTCGTGCGCGAGCTTGTCGGCGGCGGCCTGCGCCGCGGTGCTGACCAGGTCGATGGAGCGGTCCGTTGCGGTCACGGGCGGGGCTGTCCACTTCTGTCGGGAACTCGGGGTATCACCGTGGATACACATTCCAGGATCTCACGCCCGTACGACAGCCCCGCGGCTTCCGGCACCGTCACCCCTCGTAGTCCTGCCCGAGGACGACCACGACGTCCGCGTTCGCGGGCGTCTCGCCCTTGGCCACCGCCTTCTCCGGCAGCCCCAGCGTCTTGGCGACCTGCACGGCCTGCTCCTTCGCCGCCGCGTCCTTGTAGCGCACCTCGGAGGTCTCCGCGGGCTCCGCCGCCTGGCCGCCGTCGACAAAGGTGAAGCCGCCGTTGACCAGCGCGACCTTCGCCGTTTCCGCCGGCTTCGCGCTGCCCGCGCCGTTCTGCACGCTGACCCGCGGGGCCGCGGCCCCGTCGGGGCTCTTGACCGTGCCGCCGAGGACGTCCTCGACGACCTTCCGCGTGGCCTGCTCGCTCGGCCGGCCGTCGCCCCCGACGTCCAGCGTCTCGGTCGCGTACGCGCCCTCCTTGGCCAGCTCCGACAGCGACGCCAGGGACGCGGCCAGCTCGGCCTCCGACAGCGACGGGTCGAGGACCATGCCCATGGACTTCACCAGGCTCTTGGCGCCCGCCGGATCGCTCGGCAGGTTCCGCAGCACCGCCTGCATGACCTGCCCGAAGCGCTGCAACTGCGCCGTCTGCGGCTCGCCGTCCGCCAGGTGGGTGGCGTAGGCGATGGCCTGCTCGCCGTTGAGCCTGCGCTTCTGGCCCTCCTCGACCAGCGGGTCGTCGCCCTTCTTCGCGCCGGGCACGGTCGCGTCCGCGTCGACGGTGATGCCGCCGACGCCCTCCACGAGGATCTCCAGGTACGGGGTGTCCAGCCGCCAGCTCCCCTTGATCTGCGAGCCGAGCAGCGTGTCGATCGCGTCCCGGGTGGCGCCCGCGCCCTGCTCGTCGACGGCCTGGCCGAGGGTGGTGGCGGTGCCGTCGTCGCCGGAGACGGCGAGGTCGTTGGGGAGCAGCACCGTGGTGCCCTTGCCGGTGGTGGCGTTGTTCACGAGCAGCGCCGTGGCGCTGCCGCCGCCGTCGGTGTCGTGCAGGTGCACCACGAGGGTGTCGCGCTTCTCCTCGGCCGCCGCCGGGGGCCCGGACTCGCCGCCGACGAAGGGGAGCCGGTCGGTGGCCCACAGGTAGCCGGTGCCGCCGAGCACGGCGAGGACCATGACGACCAGCAGCGCGACGCGGCGGTTGCGGCCGCGGCGCTTGGCCTCCTCGCGCCGCTCGGTGCGGCTCTCGGTGAACTTCAGCCAGTCGATGACGTCTTCGGAGGACTCGGTCTCGTCCTCGACGAAGGAGAACTGCTCGGTGGCGTACTCGCGCGGCTCGTGGGGCGGCCCGCCCGGGCCGGCGGGCTCCCCCGGCGCGCGCTGCTGCGGGATGCGCGCCCAGTCGCCGTCGGGGGGTACGGCGGTCACGGGCTGCTCGCCGGAGTGCGCGGCCGGGCCGTAGGGGTCGTAGTCGTAGTCGTACCCGACGGCCGGGGGCGGGGCCTGCGGGGCGTAGTGCTGCCGCGCCTGGGGGTGGGGGGCCTGGGCCGGGTAGGGGGCCTGCTGCGGGGGCTGCTGCTGGGCGTACGGGTCGTAGTCGTACCCGTAGCCGCCGGACGGATCCCGGTAGCGCTGGCCGGGGTCCTGGGGGGCGCCCTGCCCGTCGTAGTCGTAGCCCTGCTGTCCGTACGCGTCGTAGCCGCGGGCGTAGGGGTCCTCGTACGGGTCGTGGCCCTGAGGGCCGCGGTATCCGTCGTTCACTGGTGCCCCTTCCATTATGGGCAATCCCCGCCCACGGTCCCCCCGTGCTTACCCTTCGCTCCCCGTGCGGCCCCCGCCGCCCCCGTAGATCCTGCGCTTCATTCCGGGTCGCGGTAAAGCCTTCGCTTGTTGATGTAGCGCACAACGCCGTCTGGCACCAAATACCAGACGGGTTCGTCACGAGCCACCCGTTCCCGGCAATCCGTGGACGAGATGGCGAGCGCGGGAACCTCGACCAGCGACACCCTGCCCTCGGGCAGCCCGGGGTCGTGCAACCGGTGACCCGGCCTGGTCACTCCGATGAAGTGGGCCAGCGAGAACAGCTCGTCCCAGCCCCGCCAGGTGAAGATCTGGGAGAGCGCGTCCGCGCCGGTGATGAAGAACAGCTCCGCCTCCGGTTCGAGCGCGTGCAGCTCCCGGAGGGTGTCGATCGTGTACGTCGGGCCGTCGCGGTCGATGTCGATGCGGCTGACCGAGAACTGGGGGTTCGACGCCGTGGCGATCACGGTCATCAGATAGCGGTCCTCGCGCGGCGAGACCGCCTTCTCGCTCTTCTGCCACGGCTCGCCCGTGGGCACGAAGATCACCTCGTCGAGGTGGAAGCGGGCGGCGACCTCGCTCGCCGCCACCAGGTGACCGTGGTGGACGGGGTCGAACGTCCCGCCCATCACGCCCAGTCTGCGCCTCACCGCCTTCAGCGGTCCCGGTTGAAGCGGGTGGTGATGAAGAGCAGCAGCAGCAGGATGAACAGCGCGCTCCCGCCGACGAAGTACGCGTTGAGGCTGGAGTCGTCGCTCTCGTGATGGCCGCCGCCTCCGCTCTCGGATGCGGCGGCGAGGGTCACGGCGAGGTCGTGGGCGGCGGTCAGAGCGCTCATGGTCACTGTGGCCAATCCGGTGTCGTCGGGTGGGCGTGCCTCGACATCGTAAGCGGGTCCGCGGCGTGCCCCCACGTCGGCTCCGCCATCGGGGGGCGCGGGCGGGCCCGCCGCGGCGGCCGTCGAGGTCACCGCCCGGTACGGGTGCCGTGACGAACCTGCTACGGAACTCCCGGCCGCGCCGGCCCGTTGTCGCACTAGCCTTGGGGGTCAGACGTACGGGGAGGGGACGGACGCACATGCCTGAACTCAACAAGAACGTGCCGAGCCGAGAACGCCGGAGGTTCCCCGGCATCTCCTCACGGGCGTACGAGCACCCCGCCGACCGCTCCGCGCTGGTCTCGCTGCGCAAGCTCACCGGCTTCGACAAGGTCTTCAAGGCGATCAGCGGCATGCTGCCCGAGCGCTCGCTGCGGCTGCTGTTCCTCTCCGACTCGGTGCGGGTCAGCGACCAGCAGTTCCAGCACCTGCACGACATGCTGCGCGACGCCTGTTACATCCTGGACCTGGAGAAGGTCCCGCAGATGTACGTCAAGCAGGACCCCCAGCCCAACGCGATGTGCATCGGCATGGACGAGCCGATCATCGTCGTCACCACCGGCCTCGTCGAGCTGCTCGACGAGGAGGAGATGCGGGCGGTCGTCGGTCACGAGGTGGGCCACGCGCTCTCCGGCCACTCGGTGTACCGCACGATCATGCTCTTCCTCACCAACCTCGCCCTCGCGCTCGCCTGGATCCCGCTGGGCGCCCTGGCGATCCGGGCCATCATCGCCGCGCTGCTGGAGTGGTTCCGCAAGTCGGAGCTGTCCGCGGACCGCGCCGGGCTGCTCGTCGGGCAGGACCTGGAGGCGTCGATGCGCGGGCTGATGAAGCTCGCCGGCGGCAACCACCTGCACGAGATGAACGTCGACGCCTTCCTCCAGCAGGCCGAGGAGTACGACAAGGGCGGCGACGTCCGCGACTCCGTCCTGAAGATCCTCAACGTGCTGCCGCGCAGCCACCCGTTCACCACCATCCGGGCCGCCGAGCTCAAGAGGTGGTCGGAGAGCCGCGACTACCAGCGGATCATGGACGGCCACTACCCGCGGCGCGACGAGGACAAGGACGCCTCCGCGCGCGACTCCTTCCGCGAGTCGGCCAGCAGCTACGCGGACACCGTGAAGAACAGCAAGGACCCGCTGCTGCGGCTCGTCAACGACATCGCGGGCGGCACCGCCGACATAGGCGGCAAGCTGCGGGACCGCTTCAACAGCCGCGGCACCGGCGGCTCCGGCGGCTCGGGTCCGTCGGACGGGTCCGGCCCCTCGGACGCCTCGCCCAACTGAGCACCCCCTCCGCTCGGCGGGCAGCGCCCGCCCCCCGTACGCACGCCGCCTCCCCTCGTCCCGGGGCGGCGGCGCCGTTCTTTGGGGGGTGCGGGGGTGCCGGTCGTACGCGCGGTCGGCGGGTCCGGCCCCTCCGGTCCGTACGTCCCGTCCGCCCGTGCGCCCGGCCCGTACCTCCGCGGGCTACGACGCTCTCGTCACCTGGCCCGTGTCCAGCACCCCGCACAGCGCGCCGCTCAACTGCCCCGGCGTCGCGAACGGGTTGGTGCCCTGCGGCGTCTTCTGCGGATCCCGCTCGCCGGCCAGCAGCGGCCGCAGGTACGCCGCGGCGTCCGCGGTGCACGCCAGCGGCCCGGCGGTCAGCGCGGTCTCGGCCAGCTCCAGTTGGCGGTCGCGCAGGTCGTCGTGGTCGAAGCGGATGCGCACCTGGCGGCGCACGGTGAACAGCGAGGCGTCCGCGCTTCCGGCCGCCCCGGCGGACTCCTTGGCGGAACGCAGCACGTAGACGAAGACGTGGTCGGCGCTGACCTCGAGCTCCTGCTCGCTCACCTCCGCAAACCTCACCGCGCCGTCGACCCGGACGCGCTGGTCGGCCAGCCGCACGTGCTCGGGGTCGAAGCGGATCATCCAGCCGGTCGCGGCGTGCCTGCCGTCGTCGGCGGGGCGGGCCAGGCTCTGGTCGAACTGGCCGTGCTGCTGCGGGTCGAGTTGGACGCGCACGTCGCGGACGTTGCCACCGGTGAGCGTGCCGACGTCGGCCGCCGAGGTGACGAGGTAGTCCTTGCTGGCGGTGAGGGCCTGGACGACCTGCTCCTCGGTGAAGTGCCGGGTCGAGTCCGGGTCCGGCAGCTCGATGCCGGCGGCGCCGGTGCCGAAGTCCGCGGCGGGGCTGTCGGCGATCAGCTCGCCTGGCCGGCCGCCGGGCACCGGGCCGTCGGGCGTCAGCGGGACGACGGTGCTGCGCAGCGGCGCCGCGGCGGGGACGCCGGGCTGCCGGTAGGGGTGGCGTACGCCCATGTAGATGGCGGTGCCGAAGGCGAGCGCGATGAGCAGGACGAGCACCAGGGCCTGCCGCGAGGCGCCGGGGCGGTGTGGGCGGCGGCTGCGTACGGCGGGGGTGTGGTCGCCGACGCGCTCGCGGGCGGAGTACTCCTCCAGTCGGGCAGCTTTGACGAACGCCTCATCGAAGACGATGGAGCGGTACTCGTCGTCTCCGCCTCCCGGGGCGCGCTCGGGTGTCCCGTCGGGCGGGCCTTCGTGCCCGGCCATATACAGAAGAGTAGGTCCGCGGCGGCCCGCGTAAACCGGCGCGTCAACGCCAACTTGCCGCTGCGCCGTGGGGGTACCGCCCACGGCCGCAGGACGTAGGGGGAGGGTGAGGACCAATCGGGTGGAAGCGCCCGGCGTAGATCGCCGGCGCCGGTCCGGCAGGGGTTCAGCGCGGTGTCAGCGACGGCTCGCGGGCGTCCGCGCCGGTCGTGGCCGAAGGGCTGGAGCCGCCGGGGGGCGGGGCGTCGTCGCGGCCGTCGGGGCCCGAACGGTACACGGCGGCGAAGGACAGCGCGATTATTCCGACCCCGAGGAGGAGGGCGAGCAGCAGGGCGACGGGGCGCTGCCAGTGCCCGTGGCCGCGGTACGGGCGCAGGGCGCCGCCGTAGGGGCCGTACGGGTCGGGGGCGTCCGGGTCGTCCCAGCCGTCGTACAGCCGGCTCTCCTGCGCGGCGTCGTCGAGGACGGCCTCGGCCTGGGCGCGCGCCTCGGCGGCGCCGACCATGCGCTCCACGGCGCTGGGCTCGTGGAAGTGGGCGGAACGGACGAAGTCCTCGTCGAGGACCACGGCGGCGAACTCCTCGTCCGCGCCTCCGTGGTGGTGGCTGTCGGGCTCGTCGCCTTCGGCGTACGGCCTGCCCCCCGCATCGTCCGGCACCCGACCAGCGTAAACCGGGACAGTCGGGATGCGCCAGGCAGCGCGGGATCCGGGCGACGGGTCCCGGCCGTCCCCGCGACCCGCGCGGGCCGCGGTACGGGCCCGGGAAGCCGCCTGTACGGCCCTCTCACGGCACCGGGGCCGCCGCCCGGTCTCACCGGGCGCAAAGGCCGCCCGCCGGGCTCAGGGGCCCCGAGGCGCCCGCCGGGCGCACGGGCCGCCGGTCCGGCTCCCGGCGGCTCTGTGGTCCGTTCGGCTGTCGGGCGCCGGGCTACTGGCCCTTGAGCTGGCCGTCGCCCGTGACGACGTACTTCGTCGAGGTCAGCTCCGGCAGCCCCATCGGCCCGCGGGCGTGCAGCTTCTGCGTGGAGATGCCGATCTCCGCGCCGAAGCCGAACTCCGCGCCGTCGGTGAACCGGGTCGAGGCGTTGACCATGACCGCCGCGGAATCCACCAGAGAGGTGAAGCGGCGGGCCGCGCCGGTGTCGCGGGTGACGACGGCCTCGGTGTGCCCGGAGGACCAGCGGCGGATGTGCGCGACCGCGTCGTCCAGGGAGCGCACCACGGCGGCGGCGATGTCGTACGACAGGTACTCCGTGGCCCAGTCCTCGTCGCCGGCGAGGGGCACCTCCACGCCGGCCGAGGCGCCCGCCTTCACCCAGGCGTCGTCGCCGTGCACGGTCACCCCCGCGGCCTGGAGGGCCCGCAGGGCGCGGGGCAGGAACGCGTCGGCCACGGCCTGGTGGACGAGGACGGTCTCGGCGGCGTTGCACACGCTGGGGCGCTGCGCCTTGGAGTTGACGAGGATCTTCTCGGCGAGGTCGAGGTCGGCGTGCTCGTCCACGTACACGTGGCAGTTGCCCGTGCCGGTCTCGATCACCGGGACCGTGGACTCCTCCACGACGGTGCGGATGAGGCCGACGCCGCCGCGCGGGATCAGCACGTCGACCAGGCCGCGGGCGCGCATCAGCTCGTGCACGGACTCCCGGCCCTGGCCGGGCACCAACTGCACCGCGTCCGGCGGCAGCCCGGCGGCGGCCAGCGCGTCGCGCAGCACGGCGACGAGGGCGGTGTTCGAGGCGTACGCGGAGGAGGAGCCGCGCAGGAGCACCGCGTTGCCCGACTTGAGGCACAGCGCGGCGGCGTCCACGGTGACGTTGGGCCGGCCCTCGTAGATGATGCCGACGACGCCCAGCGGCACCCGCACCTGGCGCAGTTCGAGACCGTTCGGCAGCGTGGAGCCGCGGACCACCTCGCCGACGGGGTCCGGCAGCCCGGCGACGTCCCGGACGTCGGAGGCGACGCCGGCGATCCGCTCCTCGGTCAGCGTCAGCCGGTCCACGATCGCGTCGGAGACCCCGTCGGCCCGCGCCCGGGCGACGTCCTCGGCGTTGGCCGCGACGACCTCCGCGGCGCGCGCCTGGAGCGCGTCGGCGACGGCGAGCAGGGCGGCGTCCTTGGCCGCCCGGGGCAGCGGGGCGATCATCGCCGCCGCGGTACGCGCACGCTGGGCGGCCTGGCCGACCGGGGACAGGGTTTCGCTGCTCATGCCGAGCAGCGTAGTCGGCGGTGCCGACATCGCGGACGTGCCGTATCACTCCGCGAGACGCGGGACCGGCGGATGTGTGCTCCCGCGCTTCACCCCGTGCGCGTGCGCCGGTAGCCGCCTCGGGCGCGGATGCCGCCGCGTGCGCCGAGGCGCACGCCCCCGTACGCCCCCGACCGGTGCGGCCGGCTCCGCGCTGCTCAGAACGGATGCACCCCCACCGGAACCGCCGGGGCCGGCCCGTAGCCGTCGGCGATGCGCTGGTGGTACGTCTCCCGCGCGATCACCTCCAGGCCGACGATCTCCCACGGCGGCAACTGCGCCGACGCCCGGTGCTCCCCCCAGAGCCGCAGCGCCACGGCCGCCGCGTCGTGCAGGTCGCGGGCCTCTTCCCAGTAGCGGATCTCGGCGTGGTCGTTGGCGTAACGGCTGGTCAGCAGGAAGGGGTGGTCGTGTGCCAGCCGCTCCAGACCGCGCCTGACCTCCTTCAGCGGGGCCTCGGGTCCCGCGACGCTCAGCGTGACGTGCCACAGCCGGTGGGCACCGTCCGCGGCGGGCCCGTCGGCGTCCGCCGCGGTCGCCGGCTCCTCCGCGCTGCCCGCCTGCCCACCTCCGGTCCCTTTGACGCTGGTCAGCGTCCGCTGTGCCGTTCCCCGGGGCAGCGCCCCTGGACGCCCTTGGGTCACGGGCGGCCTCCTGAATACGAGTCTGCAACGGGCTGCGCGCCGCGGCAGCCCCATACAACAAAGTTGACCAGCCGACGCGCCCGCCCGTGGTGCTTTTGCCCAAGGTCTCTGCCGCGACTGCGGAATTTCGCGGACCGCGCGCCGGTCTCACGCGGGGTGCGTCACCCCTCGCGCCTCACTCGCGTGCCCCCGGCGCTCAACTGTCGCCCGCCGCACAGCACTTGTCGCCCGTCACCCGTGACGCCTCTGTTGTCGCACAGCACCGCCCGCGCCTCACCTGTCGAGCACCACGAGATCGTCCCGGTGCACGACCTCCCGCTCGTACGCCGGACCCAGCTCCCGGGCCAGCTCGCGGGTGGAGCGCCCGAGCAGCCGAGGCAGCTCCTCGGCGTCGAAGGCGACGAGCCCGCGCGCGACCGCCCGGCCCGCGGTGTCCCGCAGCTCCACCGGGTCGCCCGCCGTGAACCGGCCCTCCACCTCCTTGATGCCCGCCGGCAGCAGCGACGTGCGCCGCTCGGTGACGGCCCGTACCGCGCCGTCGTCCAGCACCAGCGCCCCCAGCGGGGTGGAGGCGTGCGCGAGCCACAGCAGGCGGCCCCGGGCGCGCCGCCCGGTGGGGTGGAAGTACGTCCCGGTGGGCAGCCCGGCCAGCGCCGCGTCGGCGTGCACGGCGGAGGTCAGCACGACGGGCACGCCCTCGCCGGTGGCGATCCTGGCGGCCTCCACCTTGGTCACCATGCCGCCCGTGCCCACCCCCGCCCGCCCGGCGGGCCCGAGCCGGATGCCGGCCAGCTCGCCGCGGTGGCGCACCTCGGCGATGCGGGTGGCGCCCGGAGCGGCGGGCGGGCCGTCGTAGAGGCCGTCGACGTCGGAGAGGAGCACCAGCAGGTCGGCGCGGGCCAGATGGGCGACGAGGGCGGCGAGGCGGTCGTTGTCGCCGAAGCGGATCTCCTCGGTGGCCACGGTGTCGTTCTCGTTGACGACGGGCACGGCGCCCATGGCGAAGAGCTGCTCCAGGGTGCGCTGCGCGTTGCGGTAGTGCGTGCGGCGGCTCATGTCGTCGGTGGTCAGCAGCACCTGCCCGACGCGCCGGCCGTAGCGGGCGTACGAGGCGGTGTAGCGGGCCAGCAGCAGCCCCTGCCCGACGCTGGCCGCCGCCTGCTGCCTGGCCAGGTCGCGCGGCCGCTTGCCGAGGCCGAGCGGCGCCAGACCGGCGGCGATGGCCCCGGAGCTGACCAGCACGATCTCCCGCTCGCCGTGCTTGGCGAGCGCGTCCACGAGCGCGTCGACCCGGTCCGCGTCCAGCCCGCCGGCCGCGGTGGTCAGCGAGGACGACCCCACCTTCACGACGATCCTGCGGGCACCCGCCGCGGCTTCCCGACTCGCCCCTGCCACCTGTACCCCTGCGCTTTCCCGGCCCGCGTCCCTTACGTACGGAACTGCGAATCTACGCCACCGGCCGGCCGCCCGGCGGCGCCGTCCCACGGTACGGACATCCGCCCGGAGCCCGCGGGAGCCCCGGAGCCCCGGCTGCCCCGCCGGCGCGCCGGGGCGGACACGTGTGCGGATCCCGGAAACGAAAAGGGCGGCAAGGACCCATACCCGCATTTGAGCCCGATTGGCGGCCCATGCCGGGTGGAGAATTGTCTCCTGCCCCGTCACCGTCATACGGTCTGGGGTCAACTCCGTACCACCCCGGAACCACGCGGTCCCGGGACTGCCCTCACGACTTTCCTGCCAGGAGTCAGCACCCGTGCCTTTCGCCGGTATCGCCCCCCGCCGCGCCGTGCAGCTCATGGCGCTGACCGCACTGCTAGCAGCGTATTGCGCGCAGCTCGTCGGCGCGCTCAAGCCCAACGTGCCCCTGCTCGTCGCCGCCGCCGCCGGCGGCCTCGCCCTCGACCTCTATCTGCAGCACCGGCAGCCCGGGCTGCTCTCCCTGCTCAGCAGGGTCCGCTTCGACGTGATGGTCCGCCAGTTGCTGCGCGACATGCTCATCCTCTTCGGCCTCCTGCAGATCGACGGCATCGAGCCGCTGAAGGAGCAGTCGCCGCTGACGGTCATGCTGCTGTCGACGTACCTGGTGCACTTCCTCATCCAGGGCGTCATGATCATGGTGCGCCGCGACCGTACGCTGCCGGTCGTCACCCGCAACGTCGACGTCTCCGCGCTGGGCCTCGCGCCCGCGCCGCCGCGGATCCTCGCCCGCCGCTCCAGCCACCGCCTGCTGTACCTCTCGGTGCCGGTCACGGTCGGGCTGCTGACCACCGCCGCCACCGCGGACGCGGTGTGGGGCGTGCTGGGCCTCGGCATCTCGCTGGCGCTGAGTCTGGGCGGCGCCCTGTACCTGGCGACCTGGCTGCTGCCCGACAAGCGCACGGCCGACGAACAGCGGGTACGCGAGTGGTTCGCCGGCTGGCTGCAGGAGTACCGCCCGACCGTGGGCCTCTACTTCTCCGGCGGCGCCACGTCCGCGTACCAGGCCAACATGTGGGTCTCCACGCTGGCCGCCCTCGACGGCAAGCCGCTGATCGTGCTCCGCGAGCGCTTCATGGTGCAGAAGATCACCGCCACCGACGTGCCGATCGTCTGCCTGCCCAAGGTCGCCGACCTGATGCTCCTGGAGCACTCGACGCTGAAGATGCTGCTGCACCCGGCGAACTCCGGGAAGACCTCGCAGGTGCTGCGCATCCCCACCATCAAGCACGCCTTCACCAACCACGGCGAGAGCGACAAGCTGTCGAGCTGCAACCCCTACGCCAAGGCGTACGACGAGGTGTGGGTGGCGGGTCCCGCGGCCCGCGACCGCTACCAGCTCGCCGACATCGGCGTCGACGACCACGACGTGGTGGAGGTCGGCCGCCCGCAGCTCGCCCCGATCCGCCCATACGCGGGACCGCCGCCCGCCGACGGCCTCACCACCGTGCTGTACGCCCCCACCTGGGAGGGCTGGGACGGCAACCCGGGCAACACCTCCGTCGTGCTGGCCGGCGAGAACATCGTGCGCGAGCTGCTCGCCGACCCCGGGGTACGGCTGCTGTACAAGCCGCACCCGCTGACCGGCTCGGTCGACCCGCGCGCGGGCGAGGCCAACAAGCGGATCCAGGCCATGATCACCGAGGCGAACGCCGCGATGGTCGCCGAGGCCGCCGCGGGCGGCGGGGGCGGGGGCGGCCGGGGCGTCGAGCGGCCGGGTCCGGAGGCCGCCGCCGAGCTGGCCCGGGTGCAGACGGAGCTGGACGCGCTCGCCACCACGTCCTTCCGCACCGGCGCCGACGAGGTCGAGCGCATGCTCGTGCAGTCCTCCCCCCAGCCCGGCCGGGCCGAGGCCGTGCAGGCCGCGACCGCCGCCTGGGAGGAGGCGTACTGGGCCTCGCTGCCCGCGTGGGAGCACCAGATCATCACCGACTCCCGCCCCGGCATCTACGCCTGCTTCAACGTCGCGCACGTGCTGATCAGCGATGTCTCCAGCGTCATCTCGGACTACCTGACCAGCGAGAAGCCGTACGCGGTCGCCAACACCAGCGGCCGGACGGAGGCGGAGTTCACGGCGGAGTTCCCGACCGTACGGGCCGGCACCATCCTCGGCCCCAAGGCGAAGCAGGTCCCCGCCCTCCTGCGGGCCGTCCGCGACCCGGCGCACGACACCCTCGTGCAGGCCCGCACCGAGCTGAAGGAACACCTCCTCGGACCCTCCGATCCACCGTCCCTGGTGCGCTTCAACGCCGCCGCGGTGGCGTTGTGCGCCAAGGCGGACGCGCGCGCGGCGCGCATGGACGCGCGAGGGGAGTCCGATATCCCTTCACAGCGTCGGGACGCGGCCGAGGAGATGGAGCTGGAGCCGGAGGAGCCGGCAGGCGTCTAGGCCGCGTCCCTGACCCGGATCCGGTGACGGACGAGGACGCCGACGCGAGGGCGGAGGCGGACCTGGACCCCGAGGCGGAACCGGACCTGGAGACGTGAACGGCGGCGGCCCGCGGGAGCACCTCCCGCGGGCCGCCGCCGTCGTCGTGGCTCACGCCCGTGAGCGTGGGTGGCGCCCGCAGACGTGGGGCGCGCCCGTACGGGTCACGCGAAGGGGTCGAAGTCCTCGTACTCCTCCTCGGCCCGCTCCGCCTCCCGCTCCCGGCGGCGCTGCGCGGCCGGGCGCGGGGCGTCGAAGCGGTGGTCCTCGCCGCGCCGGCCCAGCATCTCCGCGCCGGAGGCCATGGCGGGCTCCCAGTCGAAGACGACGGCGTCCTCGCCCGTGCCGATGACGACGTCGTCGCCGGGCTTCGCCCCCGCCCTGCGGAGCCGGTCCTCCACGCCCAGCCGGTTCAGCCGGTCGCCGAGGTAGCCGACGGCCTCGTCGTTGCCGAAGTCGGTCTGGCGCACCCAGCGCTCCGGCTTCTCGCCGGTGATACGGAACACGTCGGCGCCGTCCCCGCTGCCGCCGCCCTCGCGGGCGACGGTGAAGCCGGCCTCGTCGACGGCCTGCGGGCGGATGACGATCCGCGTCGACTCCTGCTTCGGCCGCGCCGCGCGCGCCGCGCCGACGATCCCGGCCAGCCCGTAGGACAGCTCCTTCAGGCCCGTACGCGCGACCGCCGAGACCTCGTAGACCGTGAAGCCGCGCTCTTCGAGGTCGGGGCGCACCATCTCGGCGAGGTCCCGGCCGTCCGGGATGTCGATCTTGTTGAGGACGACCACGCGCGGCCGGTCGTCCAGGCCGCCGTACGCGCGCAGTTCCTCCTCGATGACGTCGAGGTCGCTGACCGGGTCGCGGTCGGACTCCAGGGTCGCGGTGTCCAGCACGTGCACGAGCACCGAGCAGCGCTCGACGTGCCGCAGGAACTCCAGGCCCAGGCCGCGGCCCTCGCTGGCGCCGGCGATGAGGCCCGGGACGTCGGCGATCGTGTACGTCACGGCGCCGGCGGTGACGACGCCGAGGTTCGGCACGAGGGTGGTGAAGGGGTAGTCGGCGATCTTGGGCTTGGCTGCGGACAGCACGCTGATCAGGGACGACTTGCCGGCGCTCGGATACCCGACGAGCGCCACGTCGGCGACGGTCTTCAGCTCCAGCACGACGTCCCGCGCGGTGCCCGGCTCGCCGAGGAGCGCGAAGCCGGGGGCCTTGCGGCGCGGGGAGGCGAGCGCGGCGTTGCCGAGGCCGCCGCGGCCGCCCTGGGCGGCGACGAAGGTGGTGCCGTGGCCGACGAGGTCGGCGAGGATCTCGCCGTCCCGGGTGAGGACGACCGTCCCGTCCGGCACCGGCAGCACGAGGTCCTTGCCGTTGGCGCCCGCGCGGTCGCCGCCCTCGCCCGGCTTGCCGTTGGTGGCCTTGCGGTGGGGGGTGTGGTGGTAGTCGATCAGTGTGGTGACGTTCTGGTCGACGGTGAGGATGACGTCCCCGCCGTGCCCGCCGTTGCCGCCGTCGGGGCCGCCGAGCGGCCGGAACTTCTCGCGGTGCACGGAGGCGCAGCCGTGTCCCCCGTTGCCCGCGGCCACGTGCAGGGTGACGCGGTCCACGAAGGTGGTCATGAGGGTGTGCCTCCCGGCGGTGAGGAGCGTCGTGGTTCTGAGTTCCCCTCTCCCGAGGGGGAAGCCGTACGGAACGCTCGTCCGTACGACGCCTTCTCGGCGAGAGGAGAACGCGCCGAGGGCGGCCCGGCTTCCCCGCACGTCGTCCGTGGCACGTGCGGAGCGGCGGACCGCCCTCGGATCAGGTGTGTGGTGTCCGGAGCCGGTGCTCAGCCGGCGGCCGGGACGATGTTCACGACCTTGCGGCCGCGGCTGGTGCCGAACTGGACCGAGCCGGGGATCAGCGCGAACAGCGTGTCGTCGCCGCCGCGGCCCACGCCCGTGCCCGGGTGGAACTTGGTGCCGCGCTGCCGGATGATGATCTCACCGGCGCCGACGACCTGACCGCCGAAGCGCTTGACGCCGAGCCGCTGGGCGTTGGAGTCGCGACCGTTCCGGGTGGACGATGCGCCCTTCTTGTGTGCCATCTCTCCTCAGTCCCTTACTTCGCGGCCGGCGCCGGGATCTCGGTGATCTTCAGCGCGGTGTGCAACTGGCGGTGACCGATCCGCTTGCGGTAACCGGTCTTGTTCTTGTACTTCAGGATGTCGATCTTGTCGCCCTTGTGGTGGTCCACGACCTCGGCCTGGACCTTCACACCGCCCAGGACCCAGGGGTCACTGGTCACGGTCTCGCCGTCGACGACGAGAAGGGTGGAGAGCTCGACGCTGTCGCCGACGCTCTTGCTGGACATCCGGTCTACCTCGATGACGTCGCCCACAGAAACCTTCTGCTGGCGGCCGCCGGTGCGCACGATCGCGTACACGCGCTTCAGCTCTCTTTCTCAGTCGCGACGGAGACCCCTGATGCCAGCCGCCCGGGTGGGGGACATGGGACGAGCGGCCTCTCCCGCTGCTCACGAGGAGGTTTCGGGAGGGAGTTGCTCAGGAGCCTGGCGTGCCACGCAGACACGCCGACGTTCAAGGTTACGGGCCCCTTGACCGCCTGGTCAAACCGGTCTATCGGAGCGGTCGCTCGCCGTCCTGGGGCAGCGGCTTCACTCCCTGGCACAGGTTCGTCCTGTCCGCCGTCCCGGGCCACGCCACGTTCCGCACCGACGTGTAGTGCCCGAGGTACGTGTCGTGCACGGGGTCGCTGTCGACCTTGACGACGGCCTCGTCGTTCTCGCGCAGCGCGGGACCGGTGAAGTTCTGCGAGCCGGTGAAGACCAGCTTGTCCCGGGCACCGGCGTACATGCCGTCGATCAGCACGTACTTGTTGTGCACGATGTACGGCGTGGTCAGCTTCTGCCCCGGGTTCTGCGGGTCCCGGTCGTCGTTGTAGCAGCGCAGCGAGGGACCGCCCGAGGCGTGCAGCACCTCCCAGGTGCCGGGGGTGCCGCCCTGGCTCCGCGCGCTGTCGGACTCGGCGTAGACGAGGCTGACGCCGCAGCCCGCCTTCTTCAGCGCGACGAGCTTGTCGGCGATCGCCTTCCGGGTGATCTTGAAGATCGCGACCCGGACCAGGGTCCGCTGCGTCACCCCCGCGGCGTCCTTGTACGTGCAGCGCACGTTGTCGAGGACGGCGTGGATGGTGTCGGTGCTGTTGGTGGTGCCGGCGCGCGGGAAGAAGTACGCCTTGTAGAGGCCGTTGTTCGCGGTCACCGCGCGGTAGCGCCAGCTCTGCCAGCCGGCGCCGAGCATGTCGCGGAAGTACTCGGAGTACGCCCCGTACATCGCCGGGTTGTCCGGCAGCAGCAGCGCGTCGTTGAAGAACTTCGTGTGTGCCGAAGGGGTGGAGTTGGAGGTCGTCTGGACGACGACGTTCCGGGCGCCCTCGACCTCCGAGAAGAGCCAGAACTTGTTGTGCATGATCGACACCCCGTACTTCGGGTCGCCGAGGCAGGACTTGTCGACCGGGCAGAGCTTCACGAACGACGGCGCCGCCGTGCTGGTGCCGAGCGCCGCCCGCAGGCTCGCGTACATGGTGTTGTCCGGCCGGTCGCTGCGGCTGGTCTCGTCCAGCAGCACCTGCACGTGGACGCCGCGGTCGCGGGCGCGTACGAGCGCGTCGACGATCGGCTGCTCCCAGATGTGGTAGACCGCCACCTTGATCGTCGAGCCGGGGACCGCCGCGTCGGTCAGCTCGATCAGCCGGGTGCGGATCGCGTGCTGCTCGTCCACGGTGCCCAGCGGGTCGTTGAAGATCGGCCCCTCGATCCACACCCGCGGCTCCGCCGCCGCGCCGCCCGCGCTGCTCACGGCGTGGGCGGCGGAGGCGGACAGCACGGTGGCCAGCGCTATCGCCCGGCGCGCGCCCTTGCGCGGGGCGACGGCACGATGGCGTCCGGTGGGCTTGAACACGGACATGGCGGAAACGACCCCCTGGGTGCACGGCCGGCGGTTGCTGCCTCGACTGCCGTGCGATGGGGGCGCCCGCGCGTTCGAGTGCGCTGTATCCAAACCGGCGTACGAACCGATGTCAAGCGCACCGACAAGTGAGGCATAACGCCCCTCGCCCCGCCGGCGGACCGGCGGGGCGAGGGGGCGTGACGGCGGGATCGACCCGGGGCGTCAGTCCTCCGTGGTGACGGAGACCGAGGGCGGGGAGCCCTGCTCGGCCGCGGCGGTCTTCTTGACCGACTTCTTGGCCGACTTCTTGGCCGTGGCCTTGGTCGCCGTCCTGGTCGCGGCGGACTTGGTCGCGGCCTTCTTCGCGGTGGTCTTCGCCGTGCTCTTCGCCGTCTTCTTGGCCGCGGCCTTCTTCGCCGTGGCCTTCTTGGCGGAGGCGCGCTTGGCGGCGGTCTTCTTACGGGCCCGGGGCTGCTCCGGGACGTCCGCCTCCACGGCGGCCGGCTCCGGGGCCCGGACGGTCTCCACGGCCGCCACGGACGCCGCCGCGGCCTCCGCCGCCGGCTCCGCCGCCGCCGCGTCGGTGCCGGCAGGCTCCCCGGCCGCCGGCTCCGCCGCCTGCGGCGGGCCGCCCGGCGACATCGCCTTGCGCGTCACCCGCCGGCGCGTACGGGCCGGCCGCGCCGGCTCCGCGGGCTCGCCGGCCGCCGCCGGCTCCGCCTCGACGGGCGCGACGCCCGCGACCTCCGCGGGCACGGCCTCGACCGCCTTCGCCTCGCCGCCGGCCTGGACGTCCCCGGCGTCCTTCGCCTCCCTGCCCTCCTTGCCTTCCTTGCCTTCCTTGCCCTTCTTCTTCCGCTTGCCGCCGCCGGACCCGGCCGCCGCGGGCTGGTCCATGTGCACGATCACGCCGCGCCCGTTGCAGTGCGCGCACGCCTCGGAGAACGTCTCCAGCAGGCCCTGCCCGACCCGCTTGCGGGTCATCTGCACCAGGCCCAGCGACGTCACCTCCGCGACCTGGTGCTTCGTACGGTCGCGGCCCAGGCACTCCAGCAGCCGGCGCAGCACCAGGTCCCGGTTGGACTCCAGCACCATGTCGATGAAGTCGATCACGATGATGCCGCCGAGGTCCCGCAGCCTGAGCTGCCGCACGATCTCCTCGGCCGCCTCCAGGTTGTTCCTGGTGACCGTCTCCTCCAGGTTGCCGCCCTGCCCGGTGAACTTGCCGGTGTTGACGTCGACCACGACCATCGCCTCGGTCCTGTCGATCACCAGCGAGCCGCCGGACGGCAGCCACACCTTGCGGTCCAGCGCCTTCATCAGTTGCTCGTCGATCCGGTACGTGGCGAAGACGTCCACCTCCGACGACCACTTCGACAGCCGCTCGACGAGGTCCGGGGCCACGTGCGAGACGTAGCCGTGGATGGTGTCCCACGCCTTCGTGCCGCTGACGATGACCTTCGAGAAGTCCTCGTTGAAGATGTCGCGGACCACGCGGACGGTCATGTCCGGCTCGCCGTACAGCAGGGTCGGCGCGTTGCCGCCCTTCGCCTTCTTGCGGATGTCCTCCCACTGCTTCTGCAGCCGCTCCACGTCCCGGCGCAGCTCGTCCTCGCTGGCGCCCTCGGCGGCCGTACGGACGATGACGCCGGCGTCCTCGGGGACGATCTTCTTGAGGATCGTCTTCAGCCGGGCCCGCTCGGTGTCGGGCAGCTTGCGGCTGATGCCGGTCATCGAGCCCTCGGGCACGTACACCAGGTAGCGCCCGGGCAGCGAGACCTGGCTGGTCAGACGGGCACCCTTGTGGCCGATGGGGTCCTTCGTGACCTGGACCAGGACGGACTGGCCGGACTTCAGCGCGTGCTCGATGCGGCGGGGGCTGTGGCCGAGGCCGAGGGCCTCGAAGTTGACCTCGCCGGCGTACAGGACGGCGTTGCGGCCCTTGCCGATGTCGACGAACGCGGCCTCCATGGAGGGCAGGACGTTCTGCACCTTGCCGAGGTAGACGTTGCCGACGTACGACGCCGACTGCTCCTTGTTGACGTAGTGCTCGACGAGGACGTTGTCCTCCAGCACGCCGATCTGCGTACGGTCGCCCTGCTGGCGCACGACCATCACGCGCTCCACCGCCTCGCGGCGGGCCAGGAACTCGGCCTCGGTGATGATCGGCACCCGCCGCCGGCCCTGCTCGCGGCCCTCGCGGCGGCGCTGCTTCTTCGCCTCCAGCCGGGTGGAGCCCTTGATGGACTGCACCTCGTCGCTCGGCTCGGCCTTGGCGCGGGGCTCGCGGACCTTGACGACGGTGCGCTCCGGGTCGTCCGGGGACCCGTCGGGGCCGTCCGCGCCCTCGGTACGGCGACGCCGGCGGCGGCGCCGGCGGCTGCTGGTGCTGCTGGCGGCCGAGCCGCCCCTGCCGCGGTCGGTGTCCTCGGCGTCCGCACCGTCGCCGCCCGCGGCGGCGTCCTCGGCGGACTCGGCGGACTCGGCGTCCTCGGGGCCGCGGTCACCGTCCTCGGCACCCTCGCCGCGCCGCCTCCGCCGGCCGCCGCGGCGGCGCCGGCGACGGCCGCGGTCCTCGCCGTCGTCGTGGTCTTCCTGCTCCTCGTGGTCCTCCGCGCCACCGTCCGCGGCGGCCTCGCCGTGGCTCTCGGCGCCCGCCTGCGCCGGTGCCCCGGTCTCGTCGGCGTCCTCGAGCTCGTCGGCCGCCTCGTCCTCCTCCGGCCCCACCGCCGCCTCGGCGGCGGCGCGCTGCGGCGTCTGGAACGCGGGCTCGGTGAACACCGGCGCCTGGAAGAGCGCGAGCGGCGCGGCGCCGTAGCCGGGCGCGGCCTGCTCGGCCACGGGGTCGGAGAACTGCGTGGTGGCGTCCTCCACGGCCGGCTCGGGGGCGGACGCGGCGGCACGGCGGGTACGGCGGCGGGGGGCGGTGCCGGGCTCGGCTCCGGCGTCGGCCGACGCGGCGGCGGCCTGGTCGCCGGTGGCGGGCTCGCCCGCGGAGGCGGCGGCACGGCGCGTACGGCGGCGGGCCGCGGTGCCGGGCTCGGACTCGGCGGCGGGCTCGTCGGCCTGCTCACCGGCGCCCGCGGCACCGGCGGCGGGCTCGCCCGCCGGGGCGGTCACGCGGCGGGTGCGGCGGCGCCCGGTGCCGGCGGCCGGCTCGGCCTCGGTGGCGGCGGCCGTGGCCGTGGCCGGAGCGGACTCGGCGGCTTCGGCGGTCGCCGGGGCTTCGGCGGCGGGCTCGACGTGGGTGGGCTCGCCCGCGGGTGCCGTGACCCGGCGCGACCTGCGGCGCCGGGTGCCCGCGGCGGGCTCGGCGGCGTCCTCGCCGGGGGCGGACGCGGCGGTGGTCCCGTCGCCCGGCGCGGCGTCGGCCGCGCTCTCCGCCGCGTCGGCGGCCTCAGCGTCGGTCTTGCGGCGGCGTACGCGGCGGGTGCGCGGCGCCGGCTCCTCGCCGGCGGCCGGGGCCTCGGCGGGCCCCGGCTCCCCGGCGGGCGCCGGGGCCTCGGCCGATGCGGCCTGCTCCGCAGCCTCCGGGGTACCTGCGTCGCGTACGACACGGCGGCGCTTGCGCCCCTTCGGGGCGGCGTCGGCGTCCGGCTCCGGCCGCTCCTCGGCGACAGGGCCGGTCTCGGCGGCCGGCTCCGGTGCCGCCGCCTGCTTGGCGCCGGTGGCGGTCTCGGCGGCCGGCTCCGCCGCCGTCTGCTGCGGCGCCTGCTCGGTGCCGGTGGTCGGGGTGCCCGCCGTGCGGGTCACCCGGCGGCGCCTGCGGCGCGGGCCGGACTCGGCGGAAGCATCTGCGCCGTCGGCCTCTGTTTCGTTGTCGGCCACGGTCTGGGCTCCCTCGTTGGTGCTGTCGTTGTGGTCTGTGGTGGCGGCGCGTCCGGCCGCGGCGGGCTGCGCCACGGGACCGGGATCGGCGGCGGCCGTCGGCCGCGGCGTACCCGCGTCCCGTACGACCCGCCGCCTCCGCGGCGGCGCGGCCCCGGCGGACGGCTCCGCGGCGGGCCGGTCCGGGCCGGCCGCGGGTGCCGCGTGCCCGGAGGTCGCGGGCTCGGGCCGCTCGATGGGCGGCTCCGCGGCGGTGTCCGGGGTGGTGGTCTCCGAGGTCGCGGTGTCCGGCACGGCGGTGTCCGGGGCGGTGTCCGGCGTAGTGGCCTCCGGTGTACCGGCGTCGCGTACGACGCGCCGCCGCGACCGCCTCGCCGGCGGGGCGACCGCGGCACCGGAACCCGGCTCCGCCGACGCCGCACCGGCGGTGTCCTCCGCGGCTACGGCCGCGGGCGGCCCGGCGGCCTCCGCCGCGGCTACGACCGGCTCCGCGGGCGCGGGCACGTCCGGCGCGCCGCCGGCAGGCGCGGGTGCGCCGAGGCCGCCCGCCGCGGCGGGCACCTCCCCGGTGAGGCCCGCGACCGGCTCCGCCGCGCCCGTCCCGCCCGCCGTCGGAGCGGCGGGCTCATACGTCAGCGCCGACCCCGGGTCCCCGGCGGCCGGCTCCGTCTCTCTCTGCATCGCGTCCGCGCCCCACGGCGCGGACGTACTCGGTGACACCTCCGCCGCCGGCTCCGCCGCCGCCGGGTACCGGCGGCGGAAGGGCAGGCGGTCACTGGGGGTGTCGAGTGGTCCGCCAACGGCGGCTTCGGCATCGCCGGTGCTGCCCGCGGAAGGCGACTGCGCTTCCGAAGGCTCAATCGGTTCGAGCATGCGGGCGGTTCTCCCGTCACGCCCCCGGGCGCCACCCCCCGTACGGCGGCGGCGCCCGTGCCGTGCACAGGGCCACCGCCCGGGACGTATGCGCCGCGCGAGGGCTCTTGTCTCGCTCGCCGGGCCCGCCTCCTCAGGCGGACCGGCGAAAGTCTGCTGGTCCATGCGCCTGCCGGGTCCGGGGTGGCTCCCTCGTCCACCGGCGGCGCTTCGACACCGTCCCTACCCGGTGCCGTCCCCCGCCGTGGGCGGGGCTCCGCTCGCGGCCCGCGGTGTGGCGGCAAGGGCCGTGGCATCGTCGCGGTCCGGCGCAAGCGGATCGGTCACCGTGCCGGTCTCCGCGTCGAGCGGCCCCTGCGCCAGCCTGGTCACCGCTGCCGGGACCGGCGGCGCCAGGTCAGCCGCGACTCGCAGGCCGGACAGGACGTCGTCGGGTCGTACGGCAGGTGTCAGGTGCCGCACTACCAGCCGCAGTATCGCACAAGGACCCGCCTGCGGCCTATCGCCCCCGGCAGGGAGCACGTCGAGCGCGGCCACGGCGCCGCGCGTGTCGAAGGTTCTCATCCCCTTCTTCGTCTGCCGTTCCACCTCGACCGTCTCCGCGGCGAGGAAGGCGCGGACCGCCTCCTCCGCCGTGGCGGGCGGCACGCCGTCGAGCACCAGCTCCCACACCGACGCCCCCAGCCGGTCGGCGAGCCCCGGAGCGCGGGCCTCGACGGCGTCGACGACGTCGAGACCGGCGGGCAAGGACTCGTCGAGCAGCGCGCGCAGCAGCTCCGGGTCCCGGGCCTCGGCGAGCGCGATCTCCAGGTACTCGGCCTCGCTCGCGGTGCCCGTCGGAGCGGCGTTCGCGTACGAGACCTTGGGGTGGGGGGTGAAGCCGGCGGAGTACGCCATGGGCACCTCCGCGCGGCGCAGCGCCCGCTCGAAAGCGCGCTGGAAGTCGCGGTGGCTGTTGAACCGGAGGCGGCCGCGCTTGGTGTAGCGGAGTCGGATGCGCTGCACCGGCGGTGCGGGCGGCGGGCCTTCGGGCTGTCGCTTGCCCAGAGTCGTTCAGTCCTTCGTTCGTGAGCTTGTCCTGTCCCCAGCGTACGTGCCCGCCCTTCCGGCGGCTCCGCTCCGTCGGACATTCATGTGCGTCGTACACGCGCCGCGTTGGGCAGCGGCGGGCCTGCACAGGAGGCGGTCAGCGGTGCCGGCCGCCGCCCCGCGGCACGTGCTTCTGCAGGTCCACGGCGGGTGCCGGGGCGGCCACCGGCAACGGCTCGGGGGCGGGCGGCGCCGCCTCACGCGCGGGCTTGTCCGGGGCGCCGAACAGGGCGCTGCGCAGCTCCATGCGGGTGCGGCGGGCCGTCGCGCGCGCCGCGGCGACGGCGTCCCGCGCGGCGCGCCAGGCGTCGCGGACGGCCCGGCCCGCGGGCCGGGCGGTGGCGTTCCAGAGCCACCGGGTGAAGCGCCCCGCGGCGGCCCACGCGGGAGCGAGGACGTGGCGCCAGAGAAGGCGGAAGGGGGCGAGAAGCGTGCGCAGCACCCAGCCGACGACGGTGACGAACCCCAAGGCCAGCCACACCAGGCCGAGACCGAGCGGCTTCAGGGCGTACGACCAGAGCAGGGACGCCGGCGCCACGACCAGCCACCGCCACACCCACACCACCGGCGCGACGACGACCCACCGCCACAGCCAGGCCACCCCCGCCCCGGCGGCCCGCACCAGCCACACCACACCCCGGCCCACCGGCGCCAGCACCCGCCCGTACAGCCACACCGCCGGCGCCACGACGACCCACCGCCACAGCCACGCGACCCCCGCGGCGGTTCCGCGCCCGGCGGCGGCGATGCCGCGGCCGGTCGCGCGCAGCGTCCACGCCACGCCGTGCCCGACGGGCGTCAGCACCCGGCGGTACGTCCACGACGCCGGCGCGACGACGAGCGTGTACGCCAGCCACCTGCCGCCGGCGCCGGTGGCCCGCCCGCCGGCCGCCACGAGGCGGACCGTGGTACGGAACAGCCAGGTCACGGCGGTGCCGGCGGGGCGCAGGACGTAGCGGTGGACCGCGGTCGCGGGGGCGATGACGAGGCCGCGCAGCAGCCAGAGCAGACCGCGGCCGAGCGGGGTCAGGACGTACGACCAGATCAGGGACGCCGGCGCCACGACCAGCCACCGCCACACCCACACCACCGGCGCGACGACGACCCACCGCCACACCCAGGCCACCCCCGCCCCGGCGGCCCGCAACAGCCACACCACACCCCGGCCCACCGGCGCCAGCACCCGCCCGTACAGCCACACCACCGGCGCGGCCACCAGCTTGCCGCCCAGCCACGCGAGCCCGGCACCGAGCCCCTTGGCGGCGGCCACGAGCACGTCCCACGCGGCCCGAACCGGCACCACCAGGATCAGCACAGTCCACCGGACCGGCGCCGCGAGACAGCCACCGCCGCCGGGCGCCGCCGATCCGTACCGTTCCCGGTCCTGTTCCCGTCCCCGTTCCTGGGCCACGGCCCTCATCCCCCTCGTCCGCCCGTGCGGACATCCCCCTGCGCCGCTACGCCCGTGCCGCCCCCGTGGCGACCCAGTACCGCAACTTCAGCCCCCGCCGGTCCTCGAACACTCCCCCGTTGGCCTCGATGACCTTCCGCGATCCGACGTTGTCGTGGTCGCACGTCACCAGCACCTCCGCCAGGCCCAGGTCCCGGGCCACGGGCAGCGCGTCGCGCAGCATAGCGGTGGCGTGCCCGCGGCGGCGGGCGGAGGGGCGGACGTCGTAGCCGATGTGGCCGCCCTGCTCGCGCAGCCAGTCGGTGAGGGAGTGCCGGATGGCGATCCGGCCGAGATAGGTGTCGCCGTCCCCGTACCAGAGCGTGGTGCAGTGCACCCAGCCCGGGCGGATCATCGGGATCGTCTCGTCGGCCTCGGCGCGCAGCCCCGCGACGTACGAGTCGAAGACCGCGGGGTCGTGCCAGCGCCGGCGCCAGCGGCGGAGGTCCTGACCGATGGACGTGTCGTCGCCGACCGTGCCCCTGCCCTCGGCCTCGAACTCCTTCATCGCCCCGGCGAAGGAGGCCCGGAATCGAACGTGGGGGGTGGTCAATTGCGGCATCGGGCCATGTTTACGGGCTTCGGAGCACCCCGGCAACCGGATAACCGGAGGTCACAGCGTATTCACAAAACAGTTGAGGCGGATGCGCACAGTGAGGCGCAAGGGAGGATTTTCAGTAATCCAGGGGTTTGTGGAAGCATGCCACTGAAAGTGTCGTTTTACTCACTGGTGGTGACCATGGGCCAGCACGCCTCCCGAATCCCCTCCCGTACGCAGCGCGCCCTGCTGCGCGCCGGCCTGATCACGGCGGCGGCGGGCTCCGCGCTCGCGGCCGGCGGAGCCGCGGGGGCCGCCGCGGCACCCGCGGACGGCCTCGCGGGCAGGCTGCCCGACGCGGTGGACACGCTGGACAAGATCAAGGTCGGCGAGAACAACGAGATCGACACCGACGAGGTCAATGCTGCTCTGGCCGGCGTCAACCGGGGTGCGGACACGGCCAGGCGCACGGCGCTCGCGCCGCTGACCGACCTCCAGCTCAACCCGATGGCCAAGACCGGCTCCGACCCGCTGGACAACTCGGTCGGCACGCAGATCGGCGAGAACGGTGCGCCGGTGAGCACCGCGGCGGTCACCGGCCCGCTGGCCGAGGGCGCGTCCCTGCAGGAGCTGCCGACGGTCGGCCCGTTCGCCGCCGGCCTCGTCGGCTGAGCACAGCCGCCTGGCAGAGCGGTGAGGGCGGCCCGCGGAGAAGCACTCCGCGGGCCGCCTTCGCGCGCCGCGGGCGTCACTCCCGTGCGGGTACTCCTGTACGTGGACTCCCGCACCTGCCCCGCACAAGGACCCGGCCCGGGGCGAGCACGCGACTCGCCCCGGGCCGGGTACCGGGATTCCCCGTTGGTGCCGGACTCAGCCGGCGTCGTTGCCCGCGCCGTTGCCCGAGAGGATCGGGAAGCCGTCCAGCAGGTGGGACAGCGGGGCGTCGCCCTGGTCCGCGCTGGAGTTCTTGGCGCAGGTCTGGTTCTGGTTCTGGTTGAGGACGTCGTCCACGCCGACGTTGACCACGCCGACGAGGTCCTTCACGTTCTTGCCGGCCTGCGGCAGCGCGACGCAGGGCTCGTTGAACGAGCCGTTGACGAGGGCCATGTTCGGGCTCATGTAGCCGTCCGTCTGGGTGTTGCCGTATGCCTGCATCGAGCCGTTGCCGTTGGCGTACGGACCGTCGCCGTCGTCGGCGGCCAGCGCCTGCGGGGCGGCCATCGCCGAGGCGCCGACCAGGGTGACGGCAACCGCCGCGGACTTCAGGTACTTCCTCATGTTTTTCTTTCCTTTTCCGCCTGAGGGAACAACGATGCGGGCACGCTGAAAAGACTCCGCACCCGCGAGTGAGTTATCCGAAAACGTCCGTTCGGACGATCGGATGCATCCGGAGCGAAACCGATCGCTCAGGAGCCGCCGAGGGACTCCACGCCGGCGGGCGCCAGGACGTCCTGTGGCAGGACGTCCCGCATGACGTCGTGCGCCGCATCGTCGACCGGCCGGGTGACTTCTCGGACCTCCGGCCCGTCGACCGGCAGGTTGTGCTGCACCAGTTCGGTCGTGGGCTGGTTCACCAGACCCTCCACGGCCTGCGCGGCCGCGGCGTCCAGACTCAGGTCCGGGTTGGTGAGCCCGGGGTCGATTGCGCCCGCCGGGCCCGCCGCGCCGAGCGCCAGAGCGGCACCGCACAGGACCACGGCAGACTTGACGTACTTCAATTGGCATCCTTTCCGCCACGGAGTCTTCGGAGCGAGTTCCTCACCGTCGAAGCGACGGCCGTTCTCCCGAATCCCCACCTTCGTCATGCGAAACGAGGGCGGCGCGCCGACGACACGGCGCGCGGAACAATCGCGCTCAAGTCCCTCGTGCGGACCAATAGTGCGATTATCAGGGGAGCAAGGAAAAGCGCCCCGGGAATGCCATGAAATGCCGCACGCTCAGCGACGGCGGCTCAGCACGGTGGCACCGAACCCCCACAGGCGCTCGGCGTTCGCGCCATCGAGTGCGTAGGCCGCCACCCCGGGCACGCCCGGTTCCGTGGGCCGTTCCGTGACCCGCGGCGCTTCGTTGACGTCCTCGAAGTAGCGGCCTCCGATGTCGGCGACCAGCGGAGAGGCCGCGAGGAAGACGGATGTGGCCGCGCCCTGCTCGACGGTCTTGCGGTACGGCTCGGGCGTCCGCAGCCCGCCGGTGTGCCGCTGGAGGTTGGTGGCGACGGCACCGGGGTGCAGGGCGTTCGACCTGATCCCGTCGCCTGCCCAGCGCCGGTCCGCCTCGACCGCCATCAGCACTTCGGCGGTCTTGGACTGGCCGTACGCGCCCAGCGCGTCGTACGGGCGGAAGCGGTAGTCGACGTCGTCGAAGACGACCGGGGAGAAGAGGTGGCCGCTGGAGGCCACGGTCACCACGCGTGCCCCACCGGCCTCGGCAAGCGCGCCGTGCAGGCCGCGGGCCAGGGCGAAGTGTCCCAGGTAGTTGGTGGCGAACTGTTGCTCGTGGCCGCCGGTGCCGCGCTCCAGTTCGGGGAGCATCATGATCCCGGCGTTGTTGACGAGGATGTGCAGGGGGCCGGTCCAGGCGGCGGTGAAAGCGTGGACCGAGTCCAGGTCCGCGACGTCGACGCGGGCGACGTGAACGGCGTCGTTGCCGGTCCTGGTGCGCAGGTCGGCCGCGACCGCCTCGCCGGCGTCGGGGCGTCGGACGGCGAGGGTGACCTCGGCGCCGGCAGCCGCCAGCGCGCGGGCCGTCTCCACACCGAGGCCGGACGTGGCGCCGGTGATCACGGCACGCCGGCCCGAGAGGTCGACGCCGGCGATCACGTCCGCGGCGGTCGAGTGGCGGTCAAAGGGACTGCGGAAGAGGTCGGACACGGTGCTTCCTCGGTGGGGGGCGGTTCCGGTCGCCCGCGTCATGGCGTCAGTTCCCCGTCATGCGGGTGAGTTCGGGAAGTCCCCGGGCGCCGGCGGCGGCGCGTGCCACGACCGTGTCGCGTTCCTCCCCGGCGTTCCCGGCGGTGGCGGCGGCGAACAGGTCCATGTCGATCAGTTCCAGCTCGCGCAGGTGGTCGGCGTTCTGCGCGGTGATCGAGGGGCCGAAGGCGGACAGCGCGAAGCTTGCGGCGGAGCCGGAGCGAAGGACGTCCAGGAGCGGGGCGAGGGGGAGGTCGAGTGCCCGGGCGACGGCGAGGGCGTCCAGCAGGTTCTTGTGGTTCATCATCATGACGGCGTTGTTGAACAACTTGCCGTACTGGCCCGCACCGGCCGGCCCGACATGGATGACCTGCTTGGAGAAGCTCTCGAAGACCGGGGTGACCAGCCGGAGGGCCGCGTCGTCGCCGCCCGCGATGGTCGTCAGCTCCCGCGCCACGGCGACCGCGTGGCCGCCGCTGACCGGCGCGTCGACGATGTGAATGCCGGACGGGCCGGCCAGTTTCTGCAGGCGGTGCGCGGTCGCGGGCAGGCCGGTGCCGTGGTTGACCAGGACCGAGCCCGGGCGCATGTGCTCCAGCAGCCCTTGCTGTTCGACCAGTTCGAGGATGTCGGAGTCCTCGCGCAGACACAGAGCGACCACGTCGACGGCGCGGGCCAGGTCGGCCAGCGTCTCGTGCGCGGAGTACGGTCTGCCGTCGAGGGCGGCGAGTGAGGCGGGGCGCCGGGCCCAGGCGTGCAGCGGAAATCCGGCGTCCGCGATGGCCTGCGCGAGGGGCGCGCCCTGATCGCCGAGACCTACGAATCCGATGACCGGCCGGTCCGCGATGGTGGTGTCGGGCATGGTGCGGTCCTTGACGTCGGGTCCGGCGCGTTGCTCACGCGGTCCGGACGGGCGGTTTCCTCAGGCGCCGATGGCGTCGAGTGCCGTGATCGCGTCCGCGGGCAGGGCGAGGTCGACGGCGGCGACGTTCTCACGCAGGTGGGCGACGGAAGAGGTGCCGGGGATCAGCACCGTCGACGGCGAGCGCTGCAGCAGCCAGGCCAGGGCGACCTGCTGGGACGATGCGCCCAGGCGGTCGGCGACGTCGGAGAGGGTCTGCGACTGCAGAGGGCTGAAGCCGCCGAGGGGGAAGAACGCGGCAAAGGCGATGCCCTCGCGCGCGCAACGGTCGACCAGGGCGTCGTCGGCGCGGTTGGCGAGGTTGTAGAGGTTCTGCACGGTGACCACCGGCGCGATGTCCTGCGCCTCGGTGAGCTGGGCGTCCGAGACGCCGCTCAGCCCGAGGTGGCGAACGAGGCCCTGCTCGCGCAGCTCGGCCAGGGCGCCGAACTGGTCGGCGATCGAGTCCTCGGTGACGCCCTCGTGCGAGCCGGTGCGCAGGTTGACCACGTCGAGGACGTCCAGGCCGAGGTGCCGGAGGTTCTCGTGGACCTGGGCCTTGAGGTCGGCGGGGTCCAGGGAGGGGATCCAGCCGCCCCGGTCGTCGCGGCGGGCGCCGACCTTGGTGACGATGTGCAGGTCGTCGGGGTAGGGGTGCAGGGCCTCGCGGATCAGTTCGTTGACGACGGCGGGGCCGTAGAAGTCACCGGTGTCGATATGGGTGATGCCCAGCTCGACCGCCTCGCGCAGGACGGCGACCGCCTGGCCGCGATCCCTGGGCGGGCCGAAGACGCCGGGACCGGCCAACTGCATCGCGCCGTATCCCATGCGCGTGAGCGTCAGACCGCCGGTGAGGGTGAAGGTCGGGAGCTCGGAGGTGGTCGTCATGCGGGCCGTCCTTTCCGGTGCCGTCCAGCCACATCTAACTGAACGGTTACACCGTAGACCGGAATGCCCGAATAAGTCAAAGGCCGGTTACTTAGGCTAGCCTGGGTCTCATGGCTACGAAGTCGGACGAGACCCACCCGCGGCCCCCACGCCCGCGGAACTCCCGCGCCACCAAGGCCGTGCTGCTCGCCGCGGCCACGTCGGAGTTCGCCGAGCGCGGGCTGGCCGGGGCCCGCATCGACCGCATCGCGGAGCGCGCAGGCGCCAACAAGCGCCTGCTGTACGTCTACTTCGGGGACAAGGAAGCGCTCTTCGAGGCCGTGCTGCGGCACGAGATCGGACAGCTCCTCAAGGAGACGCCCCTCACCGACGGCGACCTCGTCGCCTTCGCGGCCGCGCGCTTCGACTACATGCTCGCCCACCCCGAGACGGCCCGGCTGGCGGCCTGGCGCCGCTTCGAGCACGCCCACTGGAGCGAGACCGAGATCGAGAGCTACCGGACCAGGGTCGACGCCGTGGCCGCCGCCCAGCGTGCGGGCCGCCTCGACGACAGCCTCCCCGCCGTCGACCTCTTCGCCGTGGTGCTGCGCATCACCGAGAGCTGGCTGGACGCGCCGCCCGCGCTGAGGGCCGTGGCGGGCACACAGCCCCTGTCGGCCGAGCGGCTCGACGAGCACCGTGCCGCGCTCCTCGAATCCGTACGCCGCATCACCGCCCCGCGGCGGTCCGGCCCGGAGAGGGACGCGTCGGGCGCATGAGCGCACCCGCCACGCCGAACGCCGGCCGGCCACCGCTCCCACGCCGGCCGCGCACGGCATCCCCGCTCAGCCTCCCGGCGAAGGACCGGGCGCGTGGACGCCGGCAACCCCTACCTGCGTGAGCGGGCCGAGGACGCAACGGCGGTCACGCCCGTCGAGCTCTTCTTCGACCTCGTGTACGTCTTCGCCGTCACCCAGATCTCCCATCTCCTCCTGGAGGACCTGAACCGGCACGGCGCCTTCCACGCGGCACTGATCCTGCTCGCGATGTGGCAGGCATGGATGTATGCGACATGGATGACCAACTGGTTCGACCCCCGGTCCCTGCCGGTCCGCGCGGTGCTGATCGGGACGATGCTGGTGAGCCTCGTCGCCGCGGCCGGCGTGCCCGGCGCCTTCGGCGACCGGGGCCTGTGGTTCGCGGGAAGCTACGTGCTCATGCAGGTCGGCCGCACCCTCGCCGTGCTGTGGCTCAGCCGCCGCGACCGGGCCCTCCGCCGCACCTTCCAGCGCATCACCGTCTGGATGGCCGCCTCCGCGGTGCTGTGGATCGCCGGCGGCTACGCGGCGGGCGGCACGCGCGAGCTCGTGTGGCTGGCCGCCGTGGTCGTCGACAACACCGGCCCCCTCGTCGGCTTCCGGGTGCCCGTGCTCGGCAGGTCCGGCACCGAGGACCGCGCCATCACCGGCTCCCACATGGCGGAGCGCTGCCATCTCTTCGTGATCATCGCCCTGGGCGAGTCCATCCTCGTCACCGGCGCCACCTTCGCCGGCCACCGGCCGAGCGCCACCACACTGGGGGCGCTGGTCATCGCCTTCCTCGGCAGCGTCGCCCTGTGGTGGATCTACTTCGACCGCTCCGCCCGCCTCGGCGCCCGGGCCATCGGGGCCGCCGCCGATCCGGCACGCATCGGCCGCATCGGCTACACCTTTCTGCACATCCCGATGATCGCCGGCATCATCGTCACCGCGGTCGGGGACGAACTGACCATCGCCGGACCCCGCCACCCCATGACCACGGCGACCGCAACGGCCATCCTCCTCGGCCCGGCCCTCTTCCTCGCCGGGCACCTCCTCTTCCACCGCACCGTCTCCGGCTTCTGGGTCCCCTCACGTCTGCTCGCCCTCGCGGCGCTGTGCCTGCTGATCCCCGTCGCCACGGTCACCGAACCGCTCGTCCTGTCCTTCCTGGCCGTGCTGGTCGTCGTGGCCGTCGCCGTGAGCGACACACTCCACGGGCGCACACGCGGCACGGCAAGCGCCGCGACCCAGCCGTGAACACCCTCGTCGGCACACGCGGCCGACGCCAGACCCTGCTGACCGCCGGGATCCACCGCCTTGTTGAACGAGCGGACGATGCCCTCGACCTGCGCTCGACCACCGTCGACCCGGGTCGCGGTGACGCCTGCCTGTCCTCCGGGGCCGCGCCGGTCGGCTCTCAGCCGTTGAGGAAACCCATACCCTCCGGGGCGTAGCGGTCGCCGGTGACCACACCGTGCGGGGCGACCGCCTCGATCGCGGTGACATCGTCAGCGGTCAGGGTGATCTCGGTAGCAGCGACGTTCTCCTCCAGGTAGCGGCGGCGCTTGGTGCCGGGGATGGCCACCGCGCCCTGGTGCTGGACCCAGGCGAGCGCCATCTGGGAAGGGCTGACGTCCTTGGCTGCGGCGACGCGGCGGACCTCGCGTACGACTTCGAGGTTGCGGTCGAAGTTCGCGCCCTGGAAGCGGGGGTCGGTGCGGCGCCAGTCGTCCTCGTCGAAGTCGTCTGGACTGGTGATCGCGCCGGACAGGAAGCCGCGCCCCAGCGGAGAGTAGGCAACAAGGCCGATCCCCAGTTCCCGCAGCGTGTCGAGCACCCCGTCGTGCTCGATCCCGCGCTCGAAGAGGGAGTACTCGGTCTGCACAGCGGTCAGCGGGTGCACCGCGTGGGCGCGCCGGATCGTCTGCACGGACGCCTCGCACACGCCGATGTGGCGCAGCTTGCCCTGCTCGATCAGCTCGGACAGCGCGCCGATGGACTCCTCGATCGGCACGCCCGGGTCGATGCGGTGCAGGTAGTACAGGTCGACATAGTCGGTGCCGAGGTGCCGCAGGGACCGGTCGAGGGCATGGCGCAGGTACTCGGGCCGGCTGTTGAGGCCGACCATCCGGCCGTCGTCGGTGATCTCCATGCCCGTCTTGGTCGCGACGGCGGCGGTGTCCCGGCGCCCGGCCAGGGCCCTGCCGAGCAGTTGTTCGTTGATGAACGGGCCGTAGCTCTCCGCGGTGTCCAGCAGCGTGACGCCGAGTTCGAGGGCGCGGTCGATGGTGGACAGCGACTGCGCCTCGTCGGTGGCGCCGTAATAGGCGCTCATGCCCATGCAGCCGAGGCCCTGGCTGCCCACCTCCAGCCCCTGACTGCCCAGTTCCCGCTTGTCCATGACTCCTCCGTAGGTGCGCAACCGGCCGGGCCGAGTGCCTCGGCCGGGCATCTCGCCGGCATGCCCTCGTGGGACACGGGCACCGCGTGTGTTCGTACCGCGCCGCTCAGGGCTTGCTGGGGCGGGTTTCGGTCCAGTCGACCATCAGGCGGCGTTCGGCGAAGAACCACTCACCGTCCTGCTTGACGAACTGGTCGAGATAGCGGATGGACGCGATCATGATCGTGCGCTCGTCGTCCGTGCCGTACGAGATGTGGTGGGCGATGCAGTAGCTCTCACCGCTCGCCCGGTCGCCGTCGAGGATGACTGTGCTCTGGCCGTTGAAGTGGGTCGTGGCCTTGTAGGTGTTGAGGATGTCGAACACCGGCGCCAGAGAGTCCCGCCCGTGCGTTTCCTGCGTCGGCTCGGCCGCGGTGGCGTCCATGAAGGTCAGGAAACGGGTGTCCTCGGTGAACAGGGCCATCTGCCCCCTGGCGTCCCGGCGGTCGGCACAGTGCGCGTACGCGTCGATCAGCTCGCGGATGGCAAGACGGTCGGCAGCTTCCTGAGGCGACAGCGAGTCGTGGGCGGCCATGAGGGGCTCCTTCGTGAAACTATCGGACGCTTGAATAACAGCACTGGTCACAGGGGTGCGCAAACGGAGAACGAGACACGCGGCGGAGGCAGACCTGGTGAGCGATCGGACCGATCCCCGCATCATGCGCACCGTCGGCGCCCTGCAGCGCGCCGCCGTGGAACTCGCCTCAGAACGGCCCGTCTCCCGGATCACGGTGGCCGAGCTGACGAAGCGTGCGGGTGTCACCCGAGCCACCTTCTACAACCGCTACAGCACCGTCCTCGACCCGCTCATCGAGGTGCTCTACGCCGATCTGGAGACCGGACACCGGCTCGAGGACCGACATCGCGCCGAGGGCTGGGCCGATCAGGACCTCCTGCGCCTGGCCGTCGGCGAGGTCGCCGACCATGTCGAGCGGTACGCGGACCTCTACCGGCAGTCCCTCGGCGATCCCGCAGACCGCGGAATCTACACCGCGCTGGTGGACCATTTCGACAACTACGCCCTGGCCTACCTGGCGCGCTGCACCAGACAGGCAATCCCCGGCACTCCCGAAACCGGACACCAGGTGGTCGCCCAGTTCCTGGCACACGGCTTCGCCGGCGCCGTCAAGGCATGGCTCGGCGATCCGGACGTCACGCGAGAGGATCTCGTCGAGGCCGCAGTGGCGTGCGCACCTGCCTGGTGGGCGCCCGCGGGCGGGGGCCCGGACGCCGCGCCGCACCTGGCTGGTCACTGTTTCACAGCGGAAAAACCTTGAAACTGTGGCAGATTCTCAGCCGCTGAGACCCGGCGGTCGTTCGACAGGGCCCAGGGGTCATCCCCTGCCCATCGCCTCGCTTTGCGTCGCCGACCGCCGGCAGTGGCGCAGAATGACGAGCCCTCGCAGGACCCGGCGACGGCTCGTCCCGGCCCACGTCGGCCGGCACCTCAGCCATCCGGCCGACGGCATCCCCCTCCGCCACCGTGGCCGCCGCCTACGGCTTCTTCACCGTCAGCGGGAGCAGCTTCCTGCCCGTCGGGCCGATCTGGATCTCCGTGTCGAGCTGCGGACACATGGACTCAGTCTTAAAACTGCAGTAGCCTGCGACGACATGGGGACCCGAACCAAGCGCCGCACCGCAGCCGAGCGGGCGGCCTACTCCGTAGACACCGAGTGGACCGAGGCCGACTTAGCCCTCCTCGCCGAGCTGCAGGAGAAGGAGGCCCAGCTCCCGGCTGACGCCCCACGTGCCTTGCTCTCGGTCCGGCTGTCGGTCTTCACCGACGACACCACCTCTCCCGTACGTCAGGAGCTGGACCTACGCGCCCTTGCCATAGAGAAGGGGTATCGAGTGGCAGGCGTGGCCAGCGACCTCAACGTGTCGGCCACGAAGGTCCCACCGTGGAAGCGGAAGCAGTTGGGCGACTGGCTCAACAACCGCACGCCGGAGTTCGACGCCCTTCTGTTCTGGAAGATGGACCGCTTCATCCGGAACCTGAGCGACCTTAACACCATGATCAATTGGTCGCTGAGGTACGGCAAGAACCTCGTCTCCAAGCACGACACCATCGACCTGACCACCACGGCCGGGAAGATCATGGTGACGGTCATCGGCGGCGTGGCCGAGATCGAGGCCGCTAACACCAGCACGCGAGTGGCGAGCCTCTGGGACTACGCAAAGACGCAGTCGGACTGGATCGTGGGCAAGCCGCCGTACGGCTACGTCACGGTGGAAGACGACGACGGCCGGGTCAGGCTGGCCATCGATGAGACCGCCTACAGGGTCCTGCACTGGGGGCGACGGATGGCTCTGCGGGGAGTGCCCCGTCGCCGCATGGTCCATGTGATGAAGCGATCGGGACTCGTCAGCGACGGCCTGACGGTAGCCACGCTGACCCGTCGTCTCCGGAACCCCGGGACCATGGGGTACCGGGTAGAGGAGGACAAGAACGGTGGTTACCGCCGCTCCAAGCTGGTCCTCGGACGCGACGGCAAGCCGATCAGGATCGGGGAGCCGATCTTCACTGAGGAAGAGTTCGACACTCTCCAAGCGGCACTCGACAAGCACGCCAAGAACCAGCCGCAGCGCTCCCCGAGCGGAGCGACGAAGTTCCTCGGCGTACTGATCTGCGCGGTCTGCAAGTCGAACATGACGGTGCACCACACCCGGAACAAGTTCGGTGACTACAAGTACCTCCGCTGCCAGAAGTGCAAGAGCGGCGGCCACGGCGCACCCGACCCGGACGCCGTGTACAGCCGACTCGTCAAGGAAGTACTGGGCGTCCTCGGGGACGAGCCCGTCCAGGTCCGGGAGTATGCCCGCGGCGAGGAGGCCCGTAAGGAGGTCAAGCGGCTGCAGGAATCCATCGCCTACTACATGAAGGAGCTGGAGCCGGGCGGCCGGTACACGAAGACCCGGTTCACCAGGGAGCAGGCGGAGGAGACGCTGGACAAGATGATCGCCGACCTTGATGCCGTCGATCCCCAGACCACCGAAGACCGATGGATCAAGGTTCACAACGGCCAGACGTTCCGTCAGCGCTGGGAAGCGGGAGGCATGGAGGCCATGGGTGCGGACCTCCGGCGCGTCGGCATCCAGTGTGCGGTCACTCGCACGAAGATCCCGAAGCAGCGTGCCCCGAAGGTGCACCTGAAGCTGAGAGTCCCCAAGGACGTGCGGGATCGTCTGGTGATCAAGCAGGACGACTTCGCTGAGGAGTTCTGACCTCTCACATACGAGCACGTAGAAGCCGCCTCCTCGACTCGCGAGAGGCGGCTTCCATGTCTCATGCGAACCATGACGCAGGGTCGAACGGCTCCTCGTTCCCCTCGTCATCCACGATCACGATCTCGCTCTCGATTCGCGCTTCCGCGCGGAGCCGCCGGGACTCTTCAAGGTCTTCCGCGACACCTGCCGCGATGAGCGCCGCACCGGGCGTGTGTCCCGACCCGACGTAACGCCATTGGCCATCGGTGACGGTCCCCTCGCTGGACGGCTTGCCACTCTGTTGGCTCTCAGTCCACGCAGCCCGCAGCGAGGCGTACGTAGTGGAGTAGGCACGTGACTTCGTGAGGATGTGTCCTCTGTAACCGAGGCAGTGGGCCCAGGCACGCAGCCGCAGCGGCTCGAATTCGGGGAGTCCGCCGAGACGCCAGCAGGTTCGCATGAGGGTACGTACGTGATCGCTTACCGCGGCCGCGTCGATGTCGTCCCAGGAGGAGAGGCGGTAATCGGTGCCGGCGCATGCATCGGCCGCTCCCTTAGTGACGTACTTGGCCACGTATGCGGCTACGGCGTCATCGGCCGGGGCCGCCTCGTCGGATGACAGAGGCCGAACGTCGATCTCGCCGCCCCACCGCAGTGCGATCTCTCCCGCGGCTCTGCTGTACGGGGCACACACCACAACTTGCCGTGCCGAAACCCGGACGGCATCCGTGACACGCTCAACCGTGCCCCACGTGGGAGGCACGTCATCCGGCCCGGCCGGGCCGTCCAGCCGCACGACGACGTGGATGTGGACAGCGGCCCGCCGTTGATACTCGGCCACCCGGGCGAAGGAGAGGCGTGCGTGTTCCGGGAAGCGCGACTGTGTCACTCCGGCCGCACTGGCGAGGTGGCGTCGGACTCCGCGGACGAAGCGGTCCCACAGCTCCCCAGCATGCGCGTGCCAGAGGACGTGTGCCGTGTAGTCGTAGCAGGCCGGGCAGAGCGGTTGGCCGACGAGGGGGTCTGCCGAGTCGTGGACGGTCCCACAGCTCAGCGGGCGGCCGTGTTCGCACTCGCCCCGGCCACGACGAGGGCGACATCGTTCCTCAGCATGGTGGACAGCACCGAAGGACGGCGCGGTCAGGGTGATGAAGAGGCGAGGCCGCTCACGAACGGACGGAGGGACGCTCTTGCCGCCGAGGAGGCCGGCACGGACGAGGTGGTACGTGTCGCCCGCGTGCAGCCGGGAGCACGGGCGGCAGACAGTCGAGCGGCGGTTGCGGCAGCGGACGGCCAGCCGTTCGCCGGGTTCGTGTCGGGTGTCGTAGTGGTGGAGGATCTCGCCGGTCGCAGCGTCGCTTGTGGTGGTCCAGCCGGAGAGGTGGACCGGGCGAGCACAGCCGCCCGTGGCGATGATCTGTCGTAGCCAGCGGTCGAACTGGGGGTTCTGGACGATGCGGATGGCATCACGGTCTGTGTCGGAGAGCTGACGCAGGCGCGCCGCCAAGTCGAGCACGACGCGCCTGTCAGCCGGAGTGGTCTCGCTTGTGATGGTGGTGACCTTCCGGGGTGGGCCGCCGCAGCGGCCAGACGGACGAGGGCTGGCGCGGTGTCGTCCATGGGTGTTGCTCCCTTCTCTTTGGTCAGGCGGCCTCTCGGTCGTTCAGCGGATCACTCCCCGCCCCCGGCTGTCGGCAACGGCCGAATCGTGGGCCAGGCCCATCGGGTGAATATTGACCCTTGTCGCGTCAGTTGATGTTGTTCATTCCCTGGTGTTGGCGGTGGGAACCCGGCCGAGGTCGCGTCCGCGCATGCGGTAGCTGTCGCCCTTGAGGGAGATGACTTCGGCGTGGTGGACGAGGCGGTCGATCATGGCGGCGGCGACGGTGTCGTCGCCGAAGACCTCGCCCCAGCGTCCGAAGGGTTTGTTGCTGGTCACGATCACGGAGGCGCGTTCGTAGCGGCCGGAGATGAACTGGAAGAACAGGTTCGCCGCTTCGGGTTCGAAGGGGATGTAGCCGACCTCGTCGACCACGATCAGCGGGATCCGGCCCAGCCGGGTCAGCTCGTCGGTCAGCCGGCCCGCCTGGTGGGCTTCGGCAAGGCGGGTGACCCACTGGGCGGCGGTGGCGAACGCGACCCGGTGACCGGCCTGACAGGCCCTGATGGCCAGGCCGATGGCGAGGTGGGTTTTGCCGGTGCCGGGCGGCCCCAGGAAGATCACGTTCTCTTTCCCGGCGACGAAGTCGAGGGTTCCCAGGTGGGAGAGGGTCTCGCGTTTGATCGAGCGCTGGTGGTCGAAGTCGAAGTCCTCCAGGGACTTCCGGGAGGGGAAGCGGGCTGTGCGGATGCGGCCCTCGGCGCCGTGAGCATCGCGGGCGGCGACCTCACGTTGCAGGCAGGCGGCCAGGTATTCCTCATAGCCCCACTCCTCCGCGCGAGCCCGCTCGGCCAGCCGACTGGCGGCGTCCCGCAGGGCGGGGGCTTTCAATGCCCGGGTGAGATAGACCAGTTCGGAGGCGACGTCGCGGGTGCTGGTGGTGGTCATCGTGCGCCTCCGTCGATCACGTGGAAGATGCGGTCGTAGTCGGCTAGGGATCGCTGTTCGACCTGGAGGTCGACGGCGGTGGCCAGGGCCGTGGGCTGGCGCCGCAGGGAGCCGGCGGCCTGGGCATGGACCGGGTCGGTGAGCGACTGGTGACGGGCCCAGCAGCGGGCATGCCGGGCAACCTCGGTGCCGTCACAGACCGCGACGACCTGCTCGAGATCGGCCGTGACCTCGACGCGACGGCCGACCGCGAGCGGGTGGACGGAGTAGTCGTTGGTGTCGACGCGGACGTAGTGATCTCGCGGCAGCCTGAGCGAGGTCTTCCACCAGGCCGGCGGATCGACCGCCGGCAGCGGCAGCATCCGGGCCTTGTCTGCCTCCAGCCGGTCGGACGGGCGGGCCTGCAAGGCGCGGTGGATGCGCCGGTTGGCCTTGGTCAGCCAGTCGGTGAGCTGGACGTTGAAGTCCGTCGGCGAGGCGAAGATCCGCCCGGGCAGGAACGAGGTTTCTAGATAGCCATTAGCCCGCTCCACCAGCCCTTTGGCCTCCGGATCAGCGGGCTTGCACTGGATGACCCGCACCGCCAGCAGGCCGGCGAAGGCGGCGAAGTCCTCGCTCAGCTGCGGGCGTCCGCCTCGCCAGGACCCGACAGCGGGCTCGTTGTCCCAGACCAGAGCCCGCGGCACGGATCCCAGCCGCCTCAACAGCCGCCAGTGTCCGGCGATCAGATCCGCCGCCGTCCTCGACGGCAGCATCCGCGCGGCGATCCACCGCGAGTAGCCGCAGACCATCACCAACACCGGCGGGCAGCCGGTCTGCCCGAAGCCCAGCGGGATCTCCGCGGGCGGGAACCACAGGTCGCACTGGGCCAGCTCGCCCGGCTCATAGACCGTCCGGGACGCCGGATCCGCCGGCAGGAACTCTCCCCGCAGCTCGCGCACCCGATCACGCAGCACCGTCAGCCCACGCTGCCAGCCGATTCGCTCGGCGATCACTGTCACCGGCATGTCCGGCCACACCGCCAGCAGTTCCTTGATCTGCGGCTCCACCGCGTCCACGATCGAGCCCTTCGGGGCCCGCTGATACTTCGGCGGCCGGTCGGACGCCACCGCCCGCCGCACCGTGTTCCGCGAGATCCCCAGCTTCCGCGCGATCGCCCGGATCGGCATCCGCTCAGCCCGATGCAGCCGCCGGATCTCCGCCCAGTCCTCCACTCCGATCACCATCCCTCCCGGCCGGGCTCAACGAGCCAGACCGTCCAAGAGGGTCAGCATTCATCCGTTGGGAGTGGCACCACATTCAGCCGTTGCCGACACCCGGCAGACACGGCAGCGACGGCGCCGCCCTGTCCACGTCGTCCGGGCGCCTTCTCCCTTGCAGTTCGGGCACCTGACTCGGGGCATGGGCATTTGGCGACCTCCTAGAAGTGGGCGAAGCCGCTGGTGATCCAGGTCATGAAGCCGTCGACCGTGTGGATCACCGGGGTCTGCCCGAGGTAGATCCGAAGAGGCGATGCAGGCCGCCTCCCAGGCGCGTACATCCCGGGAGCGGACGAGGAGAAACGTTATGATCCCGAACACGACCACGAGCGAGACGGCCGTACCTGCGCTGGTCATGACCCGTCTCCCCTCAGCGCCTCAAGGGCCCGGTCCAGGGCGGGCAGCAGCGGGGTCATCTCCGCGTGCCGCACCGCCGCGGTGGTTGCTTCCTCGGTGGTGGTCAGGTGCGAGCGGGCCCGGCTCCAGCCGCCGTCCGGTCCGGTGCACACGGCTACGCCGCTTTCCCCGGGCGTGATCGACTGGGCGACCGCTACGGCGTCCTTGTTCAGGTCGCCGAGGGCCATCTCCGCTGTGGCCGGGTCGTTGACCCGGTGGCAGATCCGGCCGCCGAGCTGGGCGCGCAGTGCGGTGACGCCGGGGCCGAGGTCGGAGCCGATCCGTTGGCCGGCGACGACCAGATGCACGCCGAGTGCCGCGCCGAGCTGGGCGATACGCAGCAGGTAGGTGGAGCACTGTTCGGCTTCCGCCTTGCCTGCGCGCGTGCCGTCGGACAGGTACAGCTCGGCCAGCTCGTCGACGATGACGACGACGGGCACGGGCCGGAGCTTGTCCGGGAGCTCCCAGATCGAGCGGACGCCCGCCGCGCGGCAGACGCGCATGCGGTCCTGTGTTTCGATCACGAGGGCGCCGAGGACGGCGACAGCCTCGCGCCTGCTGGCCGCAAGCGCGCTCAGCCGCCGGGCGAACAGTCCGAGTTCCATGCCGCCCTTGCAGTCGATGCCGATCAGGGCGACCGGTTGCGGGGCCAGTTCGGTGACCAGCCGGGCGAGCAGCGTTGACTTGCCTGACCGGGTGGCTCCCGCGATGAACCAGTGCGGCACCATCCGCAGGTCCATCACCCACGCGCCGCCGCTTTCCAGTGCCCCTATGAGGGCGGACAGCAGGCGGGCCGGGGCCCTGACGAGCCCGGGGCGCTCCAGCGGATCTCGGGCTCTCGCGGTCAGCAACACGAGCCCGCGTTCGGGGGAGGTGACGCGGACGGCGTGGACCTTCCAGACGTGTGCGAGGCCATCGGCCGCCGCCATGACCACAGCCGGGGTCTGGCCGGGGTGCAGGCGAACGGTCACGGTCAGGCCCATCCGGGTTGCCCGCGGGAACGAGATCCGCGGCGGCATCGGCCGCAGCGCCTCACCCTTGACCACCAAGTCGCCGAGCAGCCCCCGCGGCGGCCGCCGGGAGACGGCCAGGCCGGTGAGGATGGCGAGCCTGCGCCAGGTGAACAGCACCCGGCCGGCGGTCACGGGATAGCTGGCGACGTACCAGTGCCAGGCCGGACGGCGCCGCTTGAGGAAGTCGCCGACGACCAGCACCCACGCCAGCACCGCCAGCGCTAAGGCGATCAGGGTCCAGTTCATCCGGTACCACCGCCCTTGACCGGCGGGACGATGGTCGGGCTGATGGAGTCGGCGCGGAAGCTGACACCGTGCCGCTCGCCCATCTGCCAGAGGAACGCGGTCAGTCCGCTGACCTTGAGGATCTGTCCTTCCTCGATCCCCTTCGGCTCTCCGGCCACGGTGATCTCGATCACGGAGATCCGCCGCCCGTCCTGTCGTACCGTCACCGCGACCGTGTAGATCGTGTTGCCGTCGCGGTCCTTCCTGACCTCCTTGGTTTCCGGGTTGACGATCTTTGCTTCGGGCGCGATGGCGCACCGCAGTACGCCGAGCCGCGCCGTGTCCACGGGTATGGACTGCATTGCTTGGGCCTCCTTGGCCAATCAGAACGCCAGTTGATCTGACGTCACTTGTCCTGATGAGTTATGAGTATGTGCCTCTGTACGACCGAGGGTCAACGACTTATTCTGACGAGTGACGCCGCGCGTGCGACGTGCCTACGAGGATGGGAAGACGAAGGTGCCGAGATGAGCGAGATCCAGCGGCCCGGAGCGCTCTACCAGCAGGTTGCCGCCGCCATCCGGGAGGCGATTCTCTCCGGCGAGTTCGAGGCCGGCGCACCGCTGCCCTCGGAGTCCCAGCTCATCGAGCGATACGAGGTGTCCCGCCCGACCGTCCGCAACGCCATCGCGGTCCTGCGCGCGGAAGGACTCATCGAAGTCCGCCACGGCAAAGGCAGCTTCGTCCGCCGCACGCGACAGCCCACGCTCACCATCGAGCGCCGGGTGACCCGCACCCGCAACGGCCGCTTCACGTCCGCGGGCGGCACTGAGTGGACCACCGTGGAAGAGCCCACGGTCTTCCGCTCCCACACCTCGAAGCACACCGGCGCGCTTCTCGGGCTGGACGCGGAAGAAGCGATCTTCGTGTGCGACCGCTTGCTTATGGACTCGGCCACCGGCACACGCGCCCTGCACCGCACGACTATCCCGTTCGAAGTCGCCGAGGGTATCGACGCGCTCGCCGAGACACCGGACAGCGAGCCCGACGCTATCTATGCACTGCTCGCCGAGGCCGGACACAAGCTGTGGTGGTCCGAGACCGTACACGCCCGCATGCCGCTGCCCGACGAGCGGACCACGCTCCAGCTCCCGGACGCCACCCCGGTCATGCACCTCGCCCGGGTCACGCACGGCGCCGACGACCGGCCCTTGATCCTCGAAACGCTTCGCGCCGGGACGGACCGCGCCGAACTCGCCTACCGGATCACCGCCGACAAGCCGCCCGGCCGAAGCCGCAGCGCCTGAGCAACGGGGATCGGTCGAAACTTTCTCTACTTCCTCAAGGGCGCGCCTGCGGCGCGCCGGGCGCCTCAGCCGCCCCGGCCGGGCGTGCGGCGTGCCCGCCGGTCCCGGCCGGTCGGCCGGCGCCCGATGCCCGATGGCGCCCGAGGAGGTGAAGAGGCGACCGTCAGTCGTCGGGCCGGGCCCGCCGGGTCGGGTGTCGCCGTCTTCCGAGGCTTTACGCAGCTCCCATGGGGCGAGCCTCGAAGAGCAGGGGGCCGATCGGGCACCGCCGATCAGCTCCGGGGAGAACAGCTCTCCGCCGGGGAACGTGGGCGGACTTGAATCTTCATCGGCAACCCCGAGGAACAACCAGGACGGCCACTTGCGGAGCGTGACGTCCAGCCGCCTGGACGCCCCCGGACAGCACAGCCGCTCATCCGGGACCGCATGGTTGACGACGTTGGCGACCAGCTCAGCGATCACGATCTCCACATCATCGCTCAGCCACGCGAGCCCCCAGTCTTCAAGGGCTGTCGTAGCCAGCCGCCGGGCCGCGTGCCCAGTGTCCGGCGACTCTGCATACAGGGTCATGGCTCGGAAGTGCTCGACCGGAGGGGATATCAGCGAAGCGTGCACACACGCGGCCACTGAAGCCTCCGTGTCGTGATCTTGTCGCCGCTCCCCATGGCGTCCCTCCGAGTCATTAGCGATCTCCGTACGTCCCCCAGTGAACGACGCGAGCGTGCCAACCGGGAGCGTTCACCAGGGGGTTCACGTGAACACCGGGACGGGGAGGGGTTCACGAATGAACCCCCTGAGGTATGTGATCTGTGACACCATGAACACGAGCCGTCATCTCGGATGGGTGCAGGGAGCATGAACCGAGAGCCGAACGCGCAGCTAATAGCCCTCATGTACGAGGCCGGCGTCTCCAGCAAGGGCCTCGCCAAGCGCATGCGCGACCACGCAGTCCACCAGGGCCGAAGTCTCGGAACAACCCACGTGTCCGTGCAGCGCTGGCGCGACGGCGGGGGCATCCAGCCCCAGGCAGCCGCCGACATGGCGCAGGTCCTCAGCGCCAAACTAAAGCCTCGGGTCTCACTGAGCGATCTCGGCTTCCCCGACCCGTACGAACCCTCTGCCCCCGCGTCGCCCAGCTACCCCGAGACGATGACCGACGCCCTGGCGATGCTCGAAGGCACCAGCGAGGAGCGACCGGAGTCCACGGGCGGCAAGCTGATCATCCCGGACGCCGAACTCAGCTCCGCCGTCCTATCGTGGATGGTCGCCCGCCCGGACGGCGTCCAGCCCGACCGCCCCAGCTCCAAGCGCGTCGGCATGCGCGATGTACGCGCCGTCCGCACCGCCGCAGACATGTTCATGCACCTGGACTTCCTATACGGCGGCGGACACGGCCACAAGGCGTTACGGGCCTACTTCCGCGAAGAAGTCCTGCCGCTGCTCAGCGCCAGCTACACCGAGAAGGTCGGCAAGGCGCTCTACAGCGCCGCGGCCGAGATCTCCCAACTTCTCGCCTGGACCGCCTACGACACCGGGAACCACCGTCTCGCCTACCGCTACCTGACGGGCACCCTCCGCCTCACCCAGGTCATCGATGACCGCATGTTCGGCGCCCGCATCCTGTCCAACCTCAGCCATCAGGCCAACTACCTGGGCAACCACGCGCAGGCCATCCGTCTCGGTCGGGCCGCCGTCGAGGGCGGCAAGGGCAAGTCCACACCCCGCGCCATGGCGTTGTTCGCCGCCATGGCGGCCCGCGCCTACTCCAACGCGGGCAACCCCATCGCCGCAGGACGAGCCATGAACGAAGCAGAGCGCTACTTCGAGCGCGCCGACACAGCCGAAGACCCCGAATGGCTCGGCTACTTCGACTCTGCCGAGCTGATGGGCGAGTTCTGCCACTGCTTCCGCGACCTGAAACAGCGCCGCGGAGCCGTCAAGTACGCCCAGAAGGCCGTCGGCGACACCGACCCTAACTACGCCCGCACCCTCGGCTTCTGCCGTATGGTCCTCGCCAAGAGCCAACTCATCAACGGTGAACTCGAAGCAGCCTTAGAGACCGCTACTCTCGCCGTCAACGCTGGAGATTCCCTGCAATCCGCTCGCTTCCAACGCTACGTCAACGACTTCCAACGTGACGTCAGTGAGCTGACGACTAATCACGTCGCCACAGAGTTCAATGAGCAAGTACGCGCAGCTATCGAGAGCCTGAACGACGATTAGCGTTTATGTCACCAGCCAAGAGTCGATTAACGAGACAGGAACCTGTGAAACGATCGAAAGATTCTAGACGGCAACCACTCTTAGCCAAGGCACACGGCATGCACACCCCTCCAGATCCCCCCGACGGTGCGGACGCCTTCACACTCGTATTACATTATGTGAGCTGGTACGAGCAGGAGTATGCGAGAATCCGCCAGATATCCAGGAAGCGCGTCGGCAGAGTTATCACACTCATCGCAGCACTTAACGCAGGCATTGCGATACTTGGTGTCGCCAGCGCAGTTTGGAAGTACCCCTGGTTTGGATTGGCCAGCACGGGGCTAGCAGGCTGTGCCGGAATCTTGGCAGCACGAAACAATCTATTTCGAGATCAGGAACTATGGCAGCTACGCTCATCTACACTCTCAAAACTGCAACAGCTCAAGAGGGAGATGCAGTTTCGTAGGGCATGCAGCGAAGATCCTAGGGAACTCTCGCGTGACATTCTGGCACAGTTCAATGGCATTCTAAAGGATGACCTTATCGGATGGTCGGGTATAAGTCGTTCAGTTTTGAATCTCTCTCAAGCCGACGAACTGAACCAGTCACAGAGCCCATCGATTACCACGGAGCCATGACCGTACACAGCAGCGTGCATCTCGGTATCCAGCACTCACCCGAGTCATTGCCCTTCAAGTTCGGATTGTGACGCCGTCGTAATGTGCTCCATCATAAGATCATGATGGTCTCTAATTGAGTCAGTGAATTCCGCGACAAACTCGACCCCCTTGAATTCGTAGATAGCCTCTTGGATAGGAACGCCGAGATCGTGCAGCTCCACTCTATACGGTTGCCCTTCGATAGCTACCACATCCGAAAGAATGATGGCACGCGAAGGCGGCGTGGTTTCTTCTGATATTTGCACGTTGTGGCCATGATCCTTGAGCGCGCCTGCAATGCCACCGGCATTGACGCCAACAATTATGGCCAGGCGGCCGTACAGCAAGTCAAAGATCGCCCGTTGGGGGATCGGGTACAGGTAGTAAGGTCGGAAAAGCTGGGCTCCCCGAGTAACGTCAGTAGGGATCGAGGCAATTTCAAGGGTGTTACTGAAGTTGCTTTGATTCAGCTTTGCAAAGGCTTCCATGTCCTTCCTGATCCGATCATCCCTAACTGTCTCTGCGGTTATTCCGTAATTCTCATAGAAAGCAGCGATCATAAACGCGCCATCTATGAATTCGCTCGCGTAGCCGTCAGTCCTAGATTTGCGGATGACTCGCCTCAGCATCTTCCACTTGGAGGAGGAAGACGACTCCAGGGATGCGGTTAGTGTCGGCCTGCCGTCAATGTCAACAATTTTTCTACCCTCGGCTTGCTGCCAGGTGATGGCTTTTGCCATGCGCTTTGATTGGCGACTAATTCGTCTGTCTGGCCGCCCAGGGCGTTGCTCACTCTCTGATGGAACCTTGACAGTGATATTAAGTTCGGCGTCACGAGATTCCATAAAGGATATCGCAACCTGGTATTTCCAGAGGGCTGAGCCCTCTTCATCGCTGTCTGGGCCAAGCGATCGCGTTTTCACTTCGACTGTACACACACTTCTCGACTCACCCTCGAACCTGACGAAGGTGACGTCCCCAATGCGTAAGGTATCTGTAATATCATGAATGAGAGGGAAACCCCAGCCCTGACCTGCCAAGTATTCAGAGACCGCAAGTAGTCCGCGACTTCCGTGACCCTCCTGCGAAACTGGAACCGGTGCGTTTTCCGAGAGCGCGTATAGCAACTTTCTGTCCATTCCCAGGATTACCCAGGCAAACGAGTCCCCCAATCTTCTGGATTGCCACCGAGCCCACTTAAGGGATGTTAGAGCCTCAGAATCCTTCTTCCGGATACGCACTTCCTGCTTTTCGGCTCTGATTTGTTTCTGGATTTCCCACTGGAGTGCCAAAAGGTCACGCTGGAACCCCCAAAGACCGTCTGCTCCCTCGAAGTCGACCGTTATTAGTCGTTTTGCAAGACGCTCGATCTTGCGCATTAGTTTGTGCGCAACCTGATCCTCGGGCTTGGGCGGATCTAGCTGAGCTTCAGGATCGTTATCGAGAGGCATGCCAAGAGTCTGGCCCAACTTCGGTGTCGATGGAGGGATTTTTCGCCACTACCTCACGCACGACGTTGGGCGCCGATGGGCGAAGATCCACTCACTGGAGCGACTCTCGGTAGATGGCATGGAAGCCAAGATGACATGACCAAGTCACCAGGGATGCCAGTCCCTGGGGGCGTCGTCATCCTGCAGGGCGCCGATCCGGCGCCTGTACTCTTCGGCTACCCGCTTGCTTTCACCGACGTTCTGCATGAGCCACGTCGTCATGCCGAACTCTTGGATGCCACGCAGCGTTGAGTAGCCGGGCCATTCGTAGAGGTCTCGACCGTAGGCCATCACGAAGTCCGCGTACTGCTCGTCTGTCTGCCAGCCGAGGCTGTGGTGTTCGACTGTGGTGACCATCAGGTCCCACTCGGGGTGATCGAAGCAGAAGCCCTCGAAGTCGATCAGGATCACTTGGCCCCGCTTATACACCATGAGGTTCTGTACATGGGCGTCCCCGTGGACGGGACCCTTGGGCGTCTCGAAGCGCAACTCTGCGTACTTGTCCTGTAGCTCCCGCTGCCGCTTCCGCAGGAACGCCTTGTCGTCCTCCGGGATCGGGGCCCGCTCCAGCCGCAGGTCCCACTTGTCGAAAGGCTCAACCCTTGGCAGCTCCAGGCCGGCGGGCAGCATGAGAGCGTGGAGATCCCGGAGGACGGCGCCCAGCTCGCCGTACGTCGCCTTGCGTTCTCCCTCTACGATCAGATGCCAGAAGGTGACGGGGTGCCCCTCGATGGACAGCGGCTGGTCCAGGTCCTCAAGCACTCGGGATGCGGGAAGCCCTGCGTCTGCCAGCCAGCGGGAGACGGCCACTTCCTTGCGCGCGTTCTCAAGCCACTCAGGCCCGCGCGCTATCCGCACGATCACCGGCGCCGCGGCCAGTCGGAAGAGTGCGTTTTCGCCGAAACGGATCAGTTCCGCGCCGTCGTCGTCCAGGCCCGCGGAGCGGCAGGCCGCGGACATCACCCGCGCTGCCCGTGTCGACGTGAACCCCTCACCCGATGCCCGAGCAGCGTCAGACGCCATGCCGGAACCAGCTCCCCTAGTACGTGTGCGATCAACCGGCACACGCCCTACGGGTGACCAACCCGACGTGCGCCGGACACCCCTCAGACCGTACAGAGGGAAGAGCCGTGGCACGAGGGCACGAGGGCAGCACGGCACGCGCCGCCGAGCCGGCACAACGCCCTCAGGCGCCTGCCCGCCCCTTCACACCCACTCGACCTCACAGTGGATGTCCGACGAGCCTCCAGGAGGCGGCAGAGGCGTTCTCGGGGCCTCCTGGACCGTCGGCTGTCGCGGCGCGGGCATGCCCACCGTGCGGAGGGCAGCGGCTACCTCGTTCTCGCTCGCCTCGGCCAGAGCGTCCGCCAACCGCTGTACGGCCTCGTCCACCCTCAGCCGCCGTTTCCGCTGGTCTGGCCCTTGACCACGGTGAGAGGTAGGAGCTTCTTGCCGCTCTCGCTCAGTTGTGGCCAAGTGTCCATCTGCGGGCACACCCCGCAGTCGAAGCAGGGTGTCCAGCGGCAGTCCTCGACCTCCGTCTCGTCGAGCGCGTCCTGCCAGTCCTCCCAGAGCCAGTCCTTGTCCAGGCCCGAGTCCAGGTGGTCCCAGGGCAGGACCTCCTCGTAGGAGCGCTCGCGCGTCGTGTACCAGCCGACGTCCACGCCGTGCGCCGGGAGCGCCTTCTCCGCGCAGCGCATCCAGCGCTCGTACGAGAAGTGCTCCCGCCAGCCGTCGAAGCGGCCGCCGTCCTCGTAGACGGCGCGGATGACGTCGCCGACGCGGCGGTCGCCGCGGGAGAGCAGGCCCTCGACGATGCCCGGCTTGCCGTCGTGGTAGCGGAAGCCGATGGCGCGGCCGTGGCGCTTGTCGGCGCGGATGCGGTCGCGCAACTGCTCCAGGCGGGCGTCGGTGTCCTCGGCGGAGAGCTGCGGGGCCCACTGGAAGGGCGTGTGCGGCTTGGGCACGAAGCCGCCGATGGAGACGGTGCAGCGGATGTCGTTGGACCGCGCGACCTCGCGGCCCTTGGCGATGACCTTGGCCGCCATGTCCGCGATCTGCACCACGTCCTCGTCGGTCTCGGTCGGCAGCCCGCACATGAAGTAGAGCTTGACCTGCCGCCAGCCGTTGCCGTACGCGGTGGCGACCGTGCGGATCAGGTCCTCCTCCGAGACCATCTTGTTGATGACCTTGCGGATGCGCTCGGTGGCGCCCTCGGGGGCGAAGGTGAGGCCGGAGCGGCGGCCGTTGCGCGTCAGCTCGTTGGCCAGGTCGATGTTGAAGGCGTCGACGCGGGTGGAGGGCAGCGACAGGCCGACCTTGTCCTCCTCGTAGCGGTCGGCGAGGCCCTTGGCGACGTCGCCGATCTCGCTGTGGTCCGCCGACGACAGCGACAGCAGCCCGACCTCCTCGAAGCCGGTGGCCTTCAGGCCCTTGTCGACCATCTCGCCGATGCCGGTGATGCTGCGCTCCCGTACCGGGCGGGTGATCATGCCGGCCTGGCAGAAGCGGCAGCCGCGGGTGCAGCCGCGGAAGATCTCCACGCTCATCCGCTCGTGCACGGTCTCGGCCATGGGCACCAGCGGCTGCTTCGGGTACGGCCACTCGTCGAGGTCCATGACGGTGTGCTTGGAGACGCGCCACGGCACGCCGGAGCGGTTCGGCACGACGCGGGCGATGCGGCCGTCGGGCAGGTACTCGACGTCGTAGAACGACGGCACGTACACCCCGCCCGTCTTCGCCAGCCGGAACAGCAGCTCCTCGCGCCCGCCCGGGCGGCCCTCGGCCTTCCACGCCTTGACGATGTCGGTCATCGTCAGCACCGCCTGCTCGCCGTCGCCGATCACCGCGCAGTCCACGAAGGCGGCGATCGGCTCCGGGTTGAACGCGGCGTGCCCGCCGGCGACGACGATCGGGTCGTCGTCGCCGCGGTCGGCGGCGGCCAGCGGGATGCCGGCGAGGTCGAGGGCGGCGAGGAGGTTGGTGTAGCCCAGCTCGGTGGCGAAGGAGACGCCGAGGAGGTCGAAGGCGCGCACGGGACGGTGGCTGTCCACGGTGAACTGCGGCACGTCGTGCGCGCGCATCAGCTCCTCCAGGTCCGGCCACACGCTGTACGTGCGCTCGGCGAGCGTGTCCGCCCGCTCGTTCAGCACCTCGTAGAGGATCATGACGCCCTGGTTGGGCAGGCCGACCTCGTACGCGTCCGGGTACATGAGCGCCCAGTGGACGTCGACCGCGTCCCAGTCCTTGACGGTGGAGTTCAGCTCACCGCCGACGTACTGGATCGGCTTCTGGACGTGCGGCAGGAGGGCTTCCAGGCGGGGGAAGACCGACTCGGCGGTGGATGCGGGCGCGGCAGTCATCGGGAAAGCTGTCCTCGGCGGTCCTGTGATACGTACGCGGGTGGCCATTCAGCGTAGCGCGCGCCCGGCACGTGCCCCTCTTCGCGCTGCTCAGAGGTGTTTCCGCGACAGCCGCGGCAGCCGGTCGCGCAGCTCCGCCGCGCGCGCCTCCTCGCGCGCGTAGAGGATGCCGTACGTGAACGAGGGCTCCCCCGCGGCCTGCGCCTGCACCGCGATCTCGCGCAGCGCGGCGCGCGCCACCACGCCGTCCTGGTAGTCGCCCAGCAGATCCTGGACCTCGCGCATCAGGGACGTGACGTCCTTGGCCTCCCGGCCGAGGACGGGGCGGGCGACCTCGGCGGCGTAGCGCGTGCGCTTGGCGGCCTTGCGGGTCTCGTGGATGGCGGTGTCGCGGTCGGGGCCCGGCGCGAGGTCGAAGGTCTCCTGGAGGTGTCCGGCGAAGCGCCGGTACTGCCGGTCGACGGCCTTGCGGAGCACGGGCTCGGCGGGGCGGTCGGCGGCCGGGCGCAGCGGCGGGTGGGCGAGGACGTCGTCGAGGTCGTCGAGCAGGGTGAGGTAGCGGCGGCCGTCGAGCAGGGCGACGACACGGCGCCGGGAGCCGGTGCGGCGGGCGGTGGACCAGATGCGCAGCCGGCCGCGGACGGGGCCGAGGAGGAGGGGGCGCTCCAGCTCCCCGAGGCCGGCGTGGATCCGCTCGGTGAGCACCTCGCGGTCGCGGTCGACGCCGAGTTCACCGGCCAGCCAGCGCAGTTCGCCGGACAGCGGGTCGGTGCGGGTCCGGTCGAGCACGGCGCGGTAGCTGCGGAACGTGCTGCGCAGGCGGCGGCTGGCCACGCGCATCTGGTGGACGGCGTCGGGCTGGTCGCGGCGGACGGCGGGGTCCAGCTCGATGAGGGCGGTGATCTGCTTGCGGACGTAGTCGAGGACGACGTCGCCGGCGGGGCGGGCGGCGGGCTTCGGGGGCTTCGCGGGCTTGTTGTCGGCGGTCTTCTTCTTGCCGGCCGACTTCTTCTTGCCGTCCTTGCCGTCCTTGCCGCTCTTGCTGCTCTTGCCGTCCTTCCCGTTCTTCGTTTTCTTGCCGTCCTTCGCCTTCTTCCCCGCCTTCTCGTCCGTCTCCTCCAGCGCCCGCGCCAGCTTCGACCCCGCCGCCGACCGCCGCAGCCCGGCCCCGGTCAGCGCCGCCTCCACCGCGTCCAGCAGCGCCGGGTCTCCCCCGGGGCTCAGCTCGGCCTCCACCTCGGCCCACTGCGCCGTCGCCCCCGTCTCCGGGCGCTCCGCGGTCACCCGGTCGACGGAGACCTCCGCGACCGGTTCGCCGTCCGTGCCGAGCAGTTGGTGGACGTCCCGCTCCGAGCGGATGCGGACCACGGGCGCCAGCTCCGCGTCACGCGTACGGGATCGGACGAGTGCCGTGAGGCGGCGCGGGATGTCCTCGCCGAGCGGGGCGCGCACCTCGTCGCGTACGCCGGCCGCCACCGGCAGCTTCAGGTGCCAGCCCGCGTCCTCGCCGCCCGTGCGGCGGCGCAGGGTGATGCCGTCGGCCGCCAGCCGGCGGCCGGCGGTGTCGTAGTAGACGGCGTCGAGCAGGGCGGTCCCCTGGTCGATCACCGCCGTGACGCCCTCGACGCCCGTCAGGTCCGGCAGCGGGGGGAGCTCGCGGGCACCCGCCGTGGCCTCGTACTTCCGCTCGATCTCGCGCACCGTGTCCACCATGAATCGAATTTAGCCGCGTCGGGGCGTTTGGTCATGAGGTGCGCGGTGCCGGATCACGGGAGGAGCCGGGTGGCGAGGGTTCCGGGGGTGTCCTAGCGTCGCGCCCAGAACGACAAGGAGCCCGCCCATGACCCAGACGCGCACCATCCCCGTCATCAGCTACGCCGAGGACGTCAGGGAGGGCGTGACCGGTGTCGACGCCGGGCTGCTGGTGCTGCGGGCTGCGGCCGGCGTCGTCATGGCGGGGCACGGCGCGCAGAAGCTCCTCGGCTGGTTCGGCGGCGCCGGGTTCGACCCGACGGCGGCGACCCTGGCCGCGGCCGGCTACCCCGCCGAGCGGACGATGACCTGGGTGCTGGGGCTGAGCGAGATCGTCGGCGGGGTCGCGCTGGTCGCCGGCTTCCTCACCCCGTTGGCGGCCGCCTCGGTGATCGGCGTGATGATCAACGCGGTGGCCGTCAAGTGGGGCTTCGACTGGAGCGGCCCGATCGCGGCGGCGGATCCACGGGGCATCGAGTACGAGGTCCTGCTGTGCGCGGCGGGCGTGGCGCTCGCGCTGACCGGGGCGGGGCAGGTCTCCGTGGACGGTGCGCGGGGGGCGCTGCGCGGCGGGCGGCTCGCGGCCGGGGTGGGGGCGGTGCTGCTGGGGGTGGTCGCGGCGGCGGCCGTGCTGCTCCTGCGGCGGTGGTGACGCGGGTGCGCCGGGCCCGCGCCGAGAACGCCGCCCCGGCTCCGTACCGCCGCCGGGGCCGCGCCGCTCCGGCCGCGGTCAGGCGGACAGCGGCCGCTGCGCCTTGATGGACTGCAGCAGTCCCACCGCGATCCACACCGCGAACATCGACGAGCCGCCGTAGCTCACGAACGGCAGCGGCAGACCCGCCACCGGCATGATGCCGAGCGTCATCCCGATGTTCTCGAAGGACTGGAACGCGAACCACGCCACCACGCCCGCCGCGACGATCGTGCCGTACAGGTCGCTGGCGTCCCGCGCGATCCGGCACGCGCGCCACAGCATCACGCCGAGCAGCAGCAGGATGAGCCCCGCGCCCACGAAGCCCAGCTCCTCGCCGGCCACCGTGAAGATGAAGTCGGTCTGCTGCTCGGGCACGAACTGGCCCGTCGTCTGGCTGCCCTCGCCCAGGCCCTTGCCGGTGGCCCCGCCGGAGCCGATGGCGATACGGGCCTGGTTGGTGTTGTAGCCGACGCCGGCCGGGTCGAGCGCCGGGTTGGCGAAGGCCGCGAAGCGGTTGACCTGGTACTCGTCGAGCATGCCCAGCGAGACGACCAGCGCCGCGCCGCTGACGCCGGCCAGCACCAGGCCCAGCACCCAGCGGTTCGACGCGCCGGAGGCAAGCAGCACGCCCAACACGATCGCCGTCAGCACCATCGCCGAGCCGAGGTCCGGCATCAGCACGACGATCCCGATGGGCACCGCGGCCATGCCGAGGGCCTGGACGACGGTGCGGTGGTCGGGGTACTGGCGGTCACCCGCGTCGACCCGGGCGGCCAGGATCATCGCCATCCCCAGGATGATCGTGATCTTGGTGAACTCGGCCGGCTGGACCGTGAAGCCGCCGCCGAGGTCGAGCCAGGCGCGGGAGCCGTTGATGGTGCTGCCCAGCGGGCTGAGCACCATGGCGACGAGCATCAGCGACAGCCCGTACAGCACCGGCACCACCCCGCGCAGCGTGCGGTGGCCCACCCAGACGGTGGCGGCCATCAGCGCGATGCCGACCGTGGTGAAGATCGCGTGCCTTGTCACGAAGAAGTACGGGTCGCCGCCGGTGAGGTCGTCGCGGTTGCGGGTCGCGGACCAGACGAGCGCGGTGCCGACGACGGACAGCGCGAGACCGGAGAGCATCAGCATCCAGTCCAGCCGGCGCACCAGCGAGTCGCGCGCGGTCAGCTTGCCCCACGTGCCCAGCTCGGGGGTGAAGCGCCGGACCGAGTACCCGTCGGTCGCCGTCATCGTGCCTCGATCCTGCCGTCCGGCGAGATCTTCGGCAGGTCCTTCTCCGGCTTCGGCAGCAGCGCCTTCTTCGGGTCGATGCCGCCGCCCTTGCCGACGCCGTACAGCGCGTCGTACACGGCGCGGACCGCGGGCGCCGAGGCGCCGGAGCCGGTGCCGCCCTGGGACATGGTCATGACGATCGCGTATTCCTCGGTGTACGTCGCGAACCACGACGTCGTCTGCTTGCCGTAGACCTCGGCGGTGCCCGTCTTCGCGTGCATCGGGATCTCGTCCTGCGGCCAGCCGGTGAACCGCCAGGCGGCGGTGCCCCGGGTCGCGACGCCCGCGAGCGCGTCGTTCATGGCGGCGTGCGTGGCCTTGTCCAGCGGCAGCTTGCCGTGCGACTTCGGCTCGATCATGTCGATCTTCTTGCCGTCGGCGCTGATGACGGCCTTGCCGACGGTCGGGTCGTACAGCGTGCCGCCGTTGGCGATCGCGGCGTACATCGTCGCCATCTGTATCGGGGTGACGAGCGTGTCGCCCTGGCCGATGGAGTAGTTGACGGAGTCACCGGCGCGCATCCGCATGCCTTCCAGGCAGTTCTCGTACGCGATGCGCTCGGCGTAGTCGCCGTCCTGCTTGCCCTGCTTGCACCAGGCGTCCTTGTTGGCCCGCCAGTAGTCCTTCTTCCACTGCCGGTCGGGCACCCGGCCGGTGACCTCGTTGGGCAGGTCGACGCCGGTCTCCGCGCCGAGGCCGAACTGGTGCGCGGTCTTGTAGAACCAGTCGTCGGGCTTCTTCTTCGGCTTGTTGCCGCCGTCGTTCAGCCACTCCTGGTGCGCGAGCCGGTAGTAGACCGTGTCGCAGGAGACCTCCAGCGCGCGGCCGAGGCCGATGGCGCCGTAGCTCTGCGACTCGAAGTTCTTGAAGACCTGGCCGCCGATGCTGTAGTCGCTGCTGCACTCGTAGCTGCCGTCGAAGTCGTAGCCGGCGTTGACCGCGGCCGTCGTCGGGATCGGCTTGAAGATCGAGCCGGGGGCCGACTGGCCCTGGATCGCCCGGTTCAGCAGCGGGTAGTTGGCCTTCTTGCCGGTCAGCTTCTTGTACGTGCCGGCGTCGATGCCGCCGACCCAGTCGTTCGGGTCGTACGTCGGGTTGGAGGCCATGGCGACGATGCGGCCGGTGTCGGCCTCCATCACCACCATCGCGCCGGAGTCCGCCTTGTAGTTCGTGCCGGTGTTGTCGTCGAACTGGGTGCGCGCCGCCTTCATCGCCTTGTCCAGCTCCTTCTCGGCCAGCGCCTGCACCCGCGAGTCGATGCTCGTGACCAGGTTGGAGCCGGGCGTCCCGGGCTGCTTGTCGGCCTCCCCTATCACCCGTCCGAGCTTGTCGACGCGGTAGCTCGTCACGCCGGCCTGGCCGCGCAGCTCGGAGTCGTAGGAGCGCTCCAGGCCGGAGCGGCCGATCTGGTCGGTGCGCAGCAGCGGGTTGTCGCTGTCCTCGGCAGCGGCGATCTCCTCGTCGGTGACCGGGGAGAGATAGCCGAGCACCTGCGCGGTGTTCGCCTCGTTCGGCGCGCCGTAGCGGCGGACGGCGGTGGGCTCCGCGGTGATGCCGGGGAACTCCTCCTCGCGCTCGCGGATCTGCAGCGCCTGGCGGGCGGTGGCCTCGTCGGTGATGGGGATGGGCTGGTAGGGGGAGCCGTTCCAGCACGGCTTGGGGGTCTCGGCGTCGCAGAGCCGGACCCGCTCCATCACGGTCCTGGGCTTCATGCCGAGCACGCCGGCGAGCTTGGTCAGTATCGCTTCGCCCTCGTCCTCCATCCGCATCAGGTCGGTGCGGCTGGCGGAGACCACGAGGCGGGTCTCGTTGTCGGCGAGCGGCTCGCCGCGGGAGTCGAGGATGGAGCCGCGGACGGCGGGCTCGATGACCTGCTGGACGTGGTTGCCTGCGGCCTCCTCCTCGTACTCCTGGCCGTTGCGGATCTGCAGGTACCACAGCCGGCCGCCGAGGGTCAGCAGCAGCGAGAGCACGAGCACCTGAATCGCGACGAGCCGGACGGTGACCCGGGTGGACTTGCCGGTCTCGGGGATGTTGGTCACAGCCGCTTCACCCCTTTGATGCGGGTGGCCTTGGCGGATTTGGACTTGGGGCCGAACAGGTTGCCGCGCTGCCGGCCGATGCCGCCGCGGCCGTAGGAGCGGGCGCGCCTGACGGCGGCGCGGCTGGCGGTGCCGCCGGCCAGCCAGCGGTACGCGGAGTCGCCGGAGGCCGTGCCGCCGGTGGCGGTCTCCGCGGCCTCGGCGGTCGTGTCGCGGTCGGCCCTGCGGGCCAGCGCCATCACCAGCGGGACGGTGAACGGGGCGAGCAGCAGGTCGTAGATCGCGGCGGTGAAGACCAGGTTGCCCAGGCCCACGCCGCGCACCGAGCCCTCGCCGACGAGGGCGCCGACGCCCGCGTACAGCAGCGTGGAGCCGACGGCGGCGCAGCCGACGACCATCATCGGGCCCGCCGCGGTACGCACCTGGCCGGACTCGGGCTTGATGAGCCCGGCGAGGTAGCCGATGACGGCGAGCACGAGGGCGTAGCGGCCCACGGCGTGGTCGGCGGGCGGTGCGATGTCGGCGAGCAGGCCGCCGGTGAAGCCGACGAGCGCGCCGCCGACGTGGCCGTAGACCATCGCGAGGGCGAGGACGACGAGGAGCGTCAGATCGGGCACGGCGCCGGGCAGATGGAGCCGGGCGAGCACGGTGACCTGGAAGACGAGGGCGGTCACCAGCAGCGTGGCGCAGAGCAGAACGCGGTTCACGTGCCTCATGGGGTCAGCCCGTCCTCTCCGGCCGCGGGGCCCCCTGCGGCGGGATCGCCGGCCGGGTCCTCCCCGGCTCCGACGCCGGCACCGGTGTCCGTACCGGCGTCGGTACCTGCGTCGGTCCCGGCCCCGGCGTCCGCCCCGCCGTCCGCCGCGTCCTCGCCGCCCAGGGGGACGGTGACGGTGACGGTCGGCGTCGGCGTGGCCTTCGGCTCGGGTGGCAGCACCGCGTCGCGCGGGTCGTCGCGGGGCGGCTGGACGACGACTCCTACGATGTCGAGCCGGGTGAACGAGGCGTACGGCTCGACGTACACGGTGCGGGTGACGTCGCCGACCGGCTCGACCGACGAGACGACTCCTATCGGCACGCCCGGCACGAACGGCCGGGAGCCCCGGGAGCCGAAGGTCACCAGCCGGTCGCCCTTGGCCACCTTCAGCTTGCCGTTGAGCAGCTCGACCTTCATGGGCCGGTCGCCCTGGCCGGTGGCGAAGCCCAGCTCGCTGGTCTTCTCCAGCCGGGTGCCGACGGTGAACTCGGGGTCGTTGGCGAGCAGCACGGTGGCGGTGGACGGGCCGACGGTGGTGATGCGGCCGACGAGGCCGTCGCCGTTCAGCACGGTCATGTCCCGCTCCAGGCCGTCGCGGGAGCCGGCGTCGATGGTCACGGTCCAGGACAGGCCCTGGGCCGCTCCTATGGCGATGACCTGGGCGCCCTTGATCCCGTACCGGCCGGCGCCCGCGGTGCCCAGGATCTTGTCCAGCTCGGCGGCCCGGGCGCGGTTGCGGTCGTCGCTGCCCAGCCGCTGTTTCAGCTCGGCGTTCTGCCGCTGCAGCTCGGCGATCCGGTCGTGCCTGTCCCCGGACTCGCGGACCGCCTCGATCGCGTTGCCCACCGGGTCGACCACCGTGGCGACGCCGTTCTCGACGGGCCCCAGCGCCGCCGCGGCCCCCCGCTTCGTGGCGTCCAGGGGAGAGTCGTCCCCGCCCCGGATGTCCACCGTGATCAGCGCGAACGAGATGGTGATGAGCAGCAGGAGCAGGACCCGGCTCTCTCGTGTGTCCCTCACGTGCTTCCGAAGCGCCTTCCTGGGTGTCTGGGGCTTGGGTGGTGCGGACTTGCGGGCTAGCGGCGCGGTTGTGCGTCCAGCACCTGCTGCAGCGCCTCGAACTCCTCGACGCACTTGCCGGAGCCGAGCGCGACGGAGTCGAGCGGCTCCTCTGCGAGGTGGATCGGCATCCCCGTCTCGTGCCGCAGCCGCTCGTCGAGGCCGGCCAGCAGCGCGCCGCCCCCGGTGAGCACGATGCCGCGGTCCATGATGTCGCCGGACAGCTCCGGCGGGCACTTGTCGAGCGTCGTCTTGACCGCGTCGACGATCGCGTTGAGCGGCTCCTCCATGGCCTTGCGCACCTCGGCCGAGGAGATCACGACCGTCTTCGGCAGCCCGCTGACCAGGTCCCGGCCGCGGATCTCGGTGTGCTCGTCCCGGTCGGTGTCGTACGCGGAGCCGATGGTGATCTTGATCATCTCGGCGGTGCGCTCGCCGAGCAGGAGGCTGTACTCCTTCTTGATGTGCTGGATGATCGCGTTGTCCAGCTCGTCCCCGGCGACCCGGATGGACTGCGCGGTGACGATGCCGCCGAGGGAGATCACCGCGACCTCGGTGGTGCCGCCGCCGATGTCCACGACCATGTTCCCCGTCGCCTCGTGCACCGGCAGCCCGGAGCCGATCGCCGCGGCCATGGGCTCCTCGATGATGTGCACCTGGCGCGCGCCCGCCTGGGTCGAGGCCTCGATGACCGCGCGGCGCTCGACTCCCGTGATGCCCGAGGGGACGCAGACCACGACGCGCGGGCGGGCGAGGTAGCGGCGCTTGTGGATCTTCAGGATGAAGTAGCGCAGCATCCGTTCCGTGATCTCGAAGTCGGCGATGACGCCGTCCTTCAGCGGACGCACCGCGACGATGTTGCCCGGGGTGCGGCCGATCATCTTCTTCGCCTCGGCGCCGACCGCGAGGATCCCGCCGGTGTTGGTGTTGATGGCCACGACCGACGGCTCGTTCAGCACGATGCCCCGGCCTCTGACGTACACCAGCGTGTTGGCGGTCCCAAGGTCGACGGCCATGTCACGGCCGATGAAAGACATACTGTTACTCACCTGTACCAACATCCTTGCAGGTCACAGCGGCCGTAGATCCCTCTGCGTGTGTGCGCTCCATGTAACCCTACCGATCAGAAGCGCACATGCAGAGATGACCCGCACGGCGTACCGCAAGGATCTTGCCAGGACAGCGCCCGGACAGCGCAACGGCCGGGCCGTTGCCGGGCCCGGCCGTGGTCGAAGTACAGAGGTCACGGGACGCAACCGTCCTGGCTGCACCGATGATCAGTGGTCCCGCCTACGCTCCGGTGTCTCCTCCGGGTACGCCTGGATCTCACCAATCCAGGTAGCGGCCCCCCGCTGACTGCCGTGGAAATACAAGTCGGCAGCAAGGTCGACCATGGGTTCGGGTGGCATGGGGCGCCAGTTCTTCGGAACCGGGACCTTCCCGGCGTCCCATGCCCGATAGCACCCCATCAGCCACTTCTCAGCGGCTTCCCGGCTGATGAACAACAAACGCCGCAGTTCGGTCGTGCCGTCGGGCCCCTCTACCGGGAGGGCGCAGAAGTCGAAGTACTCCCGGTCCAGAATGGCCCAGGCAGTACGCTCCATGTTCATGTTGACGTTGTACCTGTTCATGGCCCCAATCTACTAGCGCGCGGGGGCTGTTGAAACCCGAACTACGTACCCACCCACTCGAATCTGCCATTCGCCAGTCTCCGCCAGGGCGGGCGGACCCTCCCGAACCATGCAGTTGACGATCCATGCCGCCCCTTGCGCGTGATCGGGCGTCCACGTAGACCCGTGCGCCTCCCGCATGGCCGTACGGAAGGCGTCCGCAGCCTCGTTCAGGTCGTTGACCTGGGCCTGGCCCACGATCATCTCGCCTCGGGGCGGTGGCGGGTCCGCGCGCCTGAAACGGTCGATCAGGGGCCGCTTGGGCTTGATCGCGGGTACCTCAAATGTCCAGTCAACCGTCAGCATCCGCACAGAGTACAGGGCATCTCTCAGGAGCGAATCCAGCCAATTGCGTACCGGAGCCCACCGATTCGAATAGAGATCACCCGGCCCGTGGTGGGCGTGACTCCGATGGCATTTACCATCGTGCCGTCCGACGTCTGAATCGTCGTGCTGGTCGAGCCTGAGGAGAGCGCCGAGATGCGGGTATCCGCCGGCGGAGATTCATCGTTGAGAGTTTGTGCCAGCGTCGGCATTGCTCATCCCTGCCTTTCGGGTTGCGGCGGCTGACGTGCTGTCCACCCGTTCCCCGACCACGACGCGCATTTCACCGCCCAGACTGGATGCGGTGAGGGGAACGTCGAGAGCGAGAATCAGCATGACATTCGAGGATCCGTCGTCGTCAATGACACGCACGGTGTCGTAAAGCTGTAGGGCAGCGTTCGGTACGGCGGAAACGGTCTCGGTGAAGCCTCTGAGCATGGACGCTGCCCACAGGTCATTTACCGTCCGCACGGCGTCGTCTACCGTCGCGAACTGCCCGGTCTCGTAATACTGTGACACCCACCCGTGCGGGCCCCGGATATCGAGCGGGCCGGTCTGAGTGAACAATCTCCCGAAGTATGTATTCGCGCCGGTTGCCGGGTTCTTTCCCTGCGCAATGATCCAGTTGTAAACGCCGTCCCGATCCTGAGTGCGGACCCGCCGCAGCATGGTCCCGGTGGGGCCGCCCCGGAAAGTGAACACCGGAGTTCCGCTTGGTTCGCGGACATGGGGCACGAACGCCAAATCTGCAACGTCATTCACGTACACGCGGGCACCCCATGCTTCGGCCAATGTCTTAATGGGCTCCGTGCGGTCGCTCATGAAGGGGGTGGCAACGAACTGTGAGAGGCGAGGATTGGTCGGCATTGCCGAGAAATCGGGCGTGATGATCTGCACGTCATCCGTCAGCGAGTTCTGAAGTCCTACCCACGTCAGTCGACCAAGTGCGCCCTGATAGGTGTTCGATGGCCCGAATCCGTCAATGGGACTTCCTTGGATTAGCTGCTCTTTGAGCTTCCGCCATAGGTCGGCTCCGGTCACCTTGACAGTGTGCGAGTCGGATTCAACGTTGGTGATCAGATAGTGCCCCATGTGGCACATGTAGAATTCCCCGGGACTTGCCGGGTTGAAGAGACCATTCGAGATGTAGACGCTCTGCCCGTACGGGGCCAGGGGGTGAAGTCGGTCCCGTCCGGGTTGCCAGTCGAAGCCGTTTGAGTCGAAACGCGGCACGGTGAATTCGCAGCGTCTCTCCTCTTCCGCGGTCGCATCGAATGTGACGGTTCCCTCAGTGATCGGGACATCGTACTGAGGGCTGCCCTCTCGATAGGCCATGACTCGTGTCCGGGTTTGGTGGCTGGTACGGAGTGCGTCCGCCCACCACTCCGGTACCTCACGCATCGGTCACCACCTGAATGGAGAGGTGCCACATGCGGCGCCAGTCCCCGGCCCTGCCGGATACCCGCTCTTTGGTAGCCGAGAGCACCACGAATGTGACGGTGTTCCCGAGGGCAACGGCGGGACATTCGGGATCCAGCACCAGGCGCTCGTTCTGCGACAGGACGGATTCCATCTGAATGTAATCTGCCTCGGTGCGGGTCAGGAGAGAAAGGGTGCTGTGGGGCATGCGTAGGGAGTCGAATACGACGACGGGTGCCGGGGAACGGTGAATGGCCAGCACTGCGTTATCGCGGTCGTACGTCTCCTCTGGCCATTCCAGGATCTCGGTCCACGTCGGGAATGCGCCGGTTGCTGTCTGTAGGCGGGCCCGCCGCGCCGCTGACGGAACCTCGTCCACGGTCACGGCGGTAAGGAGCATTTCGCCGTCCGTGGCACCCGGCAGCATGTACGCATGGGGACGCACGTAGGCGATGGCCGGGTGCATCTTCAGGGGCGCGCCAATGTCGTTTGCCGGGCCTTCTCCGCCGGGGGTGGCGGTGCCCATTACGTACCCGATGTAGGTGGTGTACGCGGTCGTGATGGACTGGTCTCTGCAACAGGCGTATGCCTGCCCTGTAGGCGATGGCGCGCCGGTCTGGTTGATAGTGGTCGTGCCGTCGCTGGCGACCCCGGAGAATCCCACAGAGGCCCGTGGCACGACCCCGGTGGGAGTGGTCAGGGTCCGCAGCCTGGCTTGCACGCGGTACAGGCTCGACGCTGCGAGCTGAATCTGACTGCCTTGTCCCGCGCGGAGGATCTTGGCACCCCGGGCGATTGCTGCGCTGTCCGTGCCGTCCGGAATGACTTCTACGGGCCCCTCGACCGCGCCGCTTGCCGGGTTGACCGCTTCCCAGGTTCCGGCCGTGGTGAAGTCCTGAGCCATGATGCGTTGCCAGGTCGCCATTACGTGTACCTCGATCCCGCGCGGCGCCGGATTCCCTCAGTGGCCAGCGCGCCGGATACGGTGCGCTGCACCATTCCTGTGATCTGCCGTCCGTCGATATAGACGTTCACAACGGGCGCGGGCCGGCTCATGGTCATGACAGTCGGGACGCTGATTGCTCGGGTCTCGGCCGCGGTAAGCGTGCGGATTCCGTTTCCGGTGTCGGGGCCGCCGCTGAAGGGAGCGGCAGAGAAAATGCCGCCAATGCTCCCCGCGAGATCGGACAGCCATCCTGGCGGTTTAATCCTGCTGAGCCATCTGCCGAGTTCCGCGAGCCAGCTCACGGCGGATTTGATCCAGTCCACCAGCCACGAAATAAAGGTGACTACCGCGGCAATGGCGCTGATGAGTCCCGCGAGATAGAAACCCACGAGGGTCCCTACCTTCGTTCCCAACTTGGTCAGGATGGGAATGAGGTTCTTGGATACCAAGCGCCAAGCGCTTTTCAACGCGCCTGTCAGCGGCCGGAGTTCCTTCTCGTTTCTCCGGTAGGCACCGGAGACCTGATCTGCAACCGCCTTGATGGCATTCCAGGCGAGAACGAATCGCGCGTTCACGAACGCCACGATGGCGGCGAGGGAATCGCGGTTGCGGTTCACCCACCGCCCGAATCTGCTAAGGGCCGGGATGGCGTGATTGTTGATGCTCTCGACAAACTCTTGTTTCAGTCTGGAGTAAAGCTGCTGGACATCCGTCCGGCCACTTCTCAGCGTTTTCCCCATCCGGCCCGCGGCGCCCCCGACCTTCCCGAGGGAATTCACCGCTTCCGAGGGATCCAGAGAAAAGAGGGCCGCTCCCAGATCCTCGGCCTGAGTTCCGAATAGGTCGACTGCCGCGCGGGATTGGTCGACCGGATCCTTCATGGCGCGGAGGCGGTCAATGGTTTCGTCCAGAGCACGTTTCGCGGTATCGCCACCGGTCCCGAACTTCCGGGCCATCTCGTCCGCGCTCAGGCCGATTGCGTCAAAACCCCTCTTGGTGGACTCAGAGCCATCCACTGCGCGAATAGAGAATTCCTTGAGCGCATCTGCGACTACATCCGCATCGCGGGCACCACCCTTGAGTCCCTGCGAAATGAGGCCCATGGCGTCCGCACCGTCAAGTCCCAACTTCCGGAACTGCGTCGAGTATTCACTGAACGTGTCCAGCAAATCATCTGCCGCATTACCTCCGGTCTGAAAACCCCGGGTCAGAATGTCGAACGCTTCCGCTGCACTATCCGCCATGCCGGTCTTCAGCATTTGGGAAACAGACCGTGCGATCTGAGAGGACTCTTGTCCGAAAGTGGTGGCTAGGTCCGAGACCTTCGTAGCCATCTGTCGAATCTGTTTGTCCGTCGCTGTCGGGTCGAGCAGACCCGCGCGCATGACTTCACCGATGGAATCCGACGCTGTTTGAAAGTCCGCGGTGATCCCCTTGGCGAGGAGATCCCCGGCAATCTCTCCGTATCGTTTCGCCTGTTTCGGGGTGGCACCGAGTTGGGCGCCCAAGGTGGCCGTGATGCGCCGCTGGTCAAGTGCCTCGGAGAATGCGCCGATAATCGCGGCACCAATGGCGGCCCCGGCCGCTGCCGCCGCAGCGGGCCCTGCTGATTTGAGACTGTCCATCATGCCCGACACGCGGCCGGGCATCTCCCGCATATCGCGCTGAGCCTGCCGCGAATCAGACGTGACTCGAATGGTGAGGTTTGCCGGTCGTCCTGCCATCTGTGCTCACCTCCTGTGGCGCCGTTCCTCGGCTTCCCGCTGCCGGATTTCTGCTGCGATGACGGCGTGCATGGCTGCGGTTTCTGCCAGGGTGCATTCCCTGAGTGCAGCCGGAGAGATGCGCCATGCTCGGGCCAGCACCACGCGGGCCCCTACCTCTCCGGCTAGGCGGGGTCCGCCGGCTCATCCGTTCCGAGAATTGCTGCCTCCGCGGCTGCCTCCTCGTACTGGGCGAGTTCCTTTTCGTCCGGTGTCGCTTCCGGTACCGGAAGCTCTGAAATGGGGATGTCCGCTGAACACTCCCATGGGTATCTCTGCGGGTTTTCGCGCCGCGCGAATGCCACGGCAACGTGTGCCAGAAAGGCGGGTCCGTCGGCATCCGCGATTTCCTTTACCTTGAGCCGACGTTTGATGGCGTCAATCTCTCCGTTCGTCAGGTCGCGCGGGTTGGTGTACCAGCCGAACGACGGCGGGGCCGGGGCGTTCGGCGGCGGCGGCGGAAGGGTGTTCATGCTCCCGGGGTCCTTTCGACAAGGGTGTGAATGGTTCTCTCGAAATGGCTACGCCAAGTCGGTTCGCTTCGTTGTGCCGCGTCAATCACCCATGGGTGGGCGGGAATTCGGCGGGCGGGCCACCCGTAGTGAATGGGTCCTGCATACGGGACGCTCGCGCGGCCGAACCGAACGATGCTGGCCGTCTTGGTGCCCGACGCGCGGCCTGTAGTGGCGAGTCGTCCGGTACGCCGCGGGGTGCCCGGCATGGCTGCCTGGGTGACGTAGCGGGCCACCCACCGATGCTCCGCTCTCAGGTCCTCCAGGCCGCCGTCAACGGCCCGTAGGCGGCGCCGCAGCTCCCGTCCGCCCCGTACCGCCACAACGGTCTGTCCACGCGCCATAGCGGGCCGCCTAGCCGACCGTGGCGCGAGGCTTGCCCGCGGCCTTTCCGGGCCTCGTGTCGGGCGTCTCGGCGGACGGGACCACGGGAGTGGGCGGGGGCGGGTCCGTGGTGACTGGCTTGGCCACCATGGGCCACTCCACCTCCTGTGTGGGGTATTCACCCCCGACATCGCCACCGATCGGAATGGACACCACACGCACCTGCCCCGAGAAAATCTTGCTCGTGGGGCCGGGCTGCCACCGGTAGAAAGCGGTCTGACCGTCATTCTCCAGGGCCCACAGGACAAGCGATGTGGTGGCGGTATCCGCTGCCTCCCAATTCATGAGGGAGGTCAGATTCATGGTCCAACTTGTCGGGCCAGGCTCACCGGTCAGGAGATCACCGCAGAGTGGCTCGACTGGATCGGGGGTATCCCCTGCTTCCGGGGTGAGCACGACAGCGGTGGGGGCGCAGCTATACGCCGTGTAGGTTGTGCCGTCCAGGGAGAGTTCGAAGATTCCCCGCCTATGCAGGCTCGCAGCCATGACTCATTCACTCCATCCAGTTCGTTGTCAGTCGGTATCCCTGATTCGGGTCAGTGCCGGATGCGGGGCCGATTTCGACGGGCACCGGTTCGGCGAGGGTGATGGGCAGTACGTCGAGCACTTCCGCGAGTAGTTCCGCTAGAACATGCAGCTCTGCGCCGGCTCCGGCCAGACCGATTACCAGTACCTCGAATTGGTACCGGAATCCACCGCAGAGGGTGTGCGGGTCTTGAATGGTCGGCGGGTTGATGAGCACGCATGGCGCGGTTACGTTCCGCGGATCGGTTACGATACGCCGCTCTGGCAGTTCCAGGCGGAGTGCTGCCGCGATTTCTTCCATGGCGTCTGTGATGAGACGAGTCATTATCCACCCACTCTCGGCGGCTCCCACGTCCCGATTCTCAGGAGCCTTTCAATGTCCGGGTCCCACCTGCTGACGTATTGCGCTCCGAGTTCCGAGAAGGTGGCCACGCCGGTGGGAGAATTGCGGCGCGCGTACAGCCGTGCTCCCAGCATGATCCCTGCGAGTAGTACGTCAGCGGGCCATTCCGCCCCGGGCGGAAGGCCGTCGAGCGCATGCGCGAAATCCGGCAGGAGCGCGTTTACCGCTGCAACGGAAGCGTCAAGGTGCCGTCCGTCGACGCTTTCGGGAGCGGGCGGCGTCATTCCCATGTGCGCCGCTACCGCCTCCCGTGTGACCGACGTAGCCATTTCCCGCCCGCCTACTTCGCGGCGCGTGCGGGAGCGGGGGCCGGGACCGTTACCCGCACGAGCGATGCCGGGTACGGGAAGTACGTGGCGACGTATCCCATGTACGCGAGATCCCTGCCGAGGACATCGGGCCTTTCCGCCTGAAGGAAACGGCGGCCATTCTCGTAGCTCTCGGTCAGTTCCGCATCACCGACGATCATCGTGGCGTCGGGCAGATTCTTGGAAATCACCCAGCGGAAGGGCGAATTCGTGATCCCGGTTTCCGGGTCGGACACGTCGAGTTGCCCCGACGCATTCGACGGAGACAGGTAGGGCAGCAGCGGGCGGCCCGTGGTGTCAGTCAGTCCGGCGAGTCTGACCCACACGTCCGTGCTGATCCAGACGGTATTGGGAATGGCGTCCGCACCGGTCGGAATGGACTCGTAGACCAGACCCGCGGCGGTAGCCAGCGCGGTATTCAGACCGGCCGGAGTGCCGTCCCACGCAACGGGCCCGCCGGTAGCCGCCGCGTTCAGGTTCGTTGCTGCCAGCAGGTCAGTGCGCGCCATGTAGACGGCTACGAAGTTCCGCACCACTTCGTTCAGGAATGCCGGGGAAGTCCAGTCGATCACCTGGTAGGCGATATCGAGCGCACCCGCCAGCGTCGTCTTCTGCACATCTTCGAGTGTGACCGTCATCTTCTGCGACGCCACTTCGGTCTTCTGTGCCGTCTGCGGATTGACCGCGGTGTTCTGCGTCAGCTTCGGGCGGGAGAACTTCTCTCCCACCATGGGCATGTCCTTCATCGACAGCGAATCCCACAGCCGCCGCCTGCCGGTCGGGCGGCCCAGTAGTTCGCCAATGATGCTCGTGGGCAGGAGTCCCGGAACATCGGTGGTGATCTCGTCGGCCAGAGCTGCGCGAATGGCGGAGAATTCGCCGCTGTCACCCTCGGGGCCGACCGCGCGGGCCCATGCCGCGAGGTAGTCACCCGCGGTGATGTACCGGCCGTCCGGGGTCCACACCCCCGGGTACTGACTGCGGGCCCGGTCCCGGGCCTGTACTGCGATGACACGGCCGTCCGCGGTGCGGAGCACGGGCGGCCCGGCCCGGCCGCCGCTGGCGGCCCTGGCGGTTGTCTGCGCTCCCTCCAGCACGTCCACGGCCGGGGGCGGGGCCTGTGTCGCCAGGGCCGTGCTCACGGCGTGCGTGACGGCGGTTTCCAGGTCTGCGCGGGTAAGCGTCTCGGGGGCGGTGTCCGGCGCGGCCGGAGTCTCTACGGGCATTGCATTCTCCCTTGTCTGTGTGATTTCTCCGATGCGCGCGGTGGAGTCCGCGGGCCACCCGACTACCGAGACCTCGAAGAGTTCGGCCGCGGTGACCTCGAAAACTTCTTCCTCTTGCTCGATGACTTCCCGGCCGTCGAGGACGCGGTATCCCACCGACAGGCCGTCTACGTGCCCCTCGGATACGAGCGTGAGCACGTCCGTGGCGGCGGCGGTGGTCGCTACCCGGAAGACTCCCCGGACCCGTCCGCCGTCGTCGTCCAGTTCGGCGAGTGAGCCGATAATGGCGCGGTCGTCATGCGAGTCGAGCAGCTTCACGGCGGACAGTTCCGCGGGGATTCTCAGCGCGCCCGGGGAGAGCCTTACGGCGTACCAGGGGCCGTGCGGGTGGACGCGCATTCCGTACGTCGCCAGTGTCCCGGAGATAGTCCGGCCCTCATGCGTTCCGCCGGCGGTGACGGCGGAGTTTTGTACCGTGATGACTTCAGGCCGCATTGGCGGAGTCCTCCTCGGTGGGCAGTGGCGGCTTCCCTTGCTCCTGGCGCTGTTCCTCGGCGGTGGACTGGCCGGAGCGGATCAGGATTTCGCCGACTTCCGCGCGGTCCCTCGGCTCACTGCGCAGGAAGACATCAGCGTCGAATGCGACCCGCTGTCCCCGCGGCGTGCCGTTCAGGTCGGGCATGGATAGCCGCTGCGCGATGGGGGCCATGTAGCACTGAAGAGACAGGTCGTACAGGTCCCGGTGTTCCGTGGCGATGGTGCTATACGTCATCGAATCCGCGCTCTTGGCGTTCGCGTAGCGGGCCGGAAGGTTGAGCAGTCGCGCAATCTGTGCGCTGGCTTCCTCCCGGCCCTGCACAAGCTGAAGTTGGTCAGGCTGCATGAAGACCGACACCCAGTCGACGGACCCGTTTGCGAATGCGGAGGATCCGCGTGCGCGTGCGGCCCGCCATTCGGCCATGAACGTGGTGATCTCGTCCCGCTTCATGGGGTACTCACCGGAGTTTTTCCAGTAGCCGGACGGAACCTCGGGATCCGCATACATGCGGGCCGCCATCTCTAGCCGCAGCGCGGTCAGGATCTCGACAATCCCAAGCCGCAGAATCCCGAGGTCCGGGCCGTCGAAGCGGATAAGGTCCCGCTGCGGCACTTGGCGACCCTGGTAGGCGACGTATTGCCGGGTCACCTCCCCCGTGGCGTATTCGGTCTCGACGGTCACTAGCTCTGGTTCGAGGCGTCGCACATTCAGGGGGTATCCGGCCGCATCGCGGTGGACCACCATCCACCACGCATGCGGGTGCATGATCAGGTCTTCCACGGTGAGAGTGAGCGTCGTCACGTACGCGCGCGAGGGTTCGGGTTGCTGGAGATAGGGGCCGGGATCCATCGGGTCCATTCCGCGCCAGCGGGTGAGGGGCATTTGCGCAATGGCCGTGGTGATGACCCGCACGCCGCGGCGCACCGCGGGCACGGCCAGGGCGATTTCCCGGGTAAGGCACCCGCCCATCGCCTGAAAGGCGAGCGGATTCGACATCCCCGCTTCCATCTGCGAGACGAGTGCGGGGGCGATGTTCCCTGCCGGTGGCGCGACCGGGCGCCCGATGTCGACATCTTCGGCCGCTGCGATAGCGCTCGTACGGCGCCGCAGCCGGAGAATGTCGGAAAGGCCCATAGCGGCAATATACGACCATGCGCATTCCGCGGCCGGTAATGGCACGTCTCACGCCGCGGTGACCAGCTCCGCGGGGAATGCGGCGGGAGGGTGTGAGAGGCCATAGAGCGCCAGCATGGCGGCCAACAGCGGCGCGGGTGTCGTGCCGTCCTCGGCGACCAATCGGGAGAACACGGATGTCTCCCGCAGGAGGCGTGTCGTAGCCGCCCGCACGGCCGCGTCCAGCCGCTTATGGGTCCGGTGCGCATAGGCACCGGACACAAGTCCGTCGAGGAATTCGGTATGTGCGTCTACCAGGGTGCCGGCGGTGACGTCGACCATGGGCAGCCGCATATCACGCTGCTCTGACAATCTGCGGTACACGGTGCCCGCCGGTGACCCCGGGTCCACCACCACCGCGGCCGGATTCCAGCGCTCTGCCAGTTCCAGAATCCGCGGCGCCACCCACGCGATTCCATCCCGGAAATCAACAATCTCCGCGGCCAGGCCCTGCCCGTCACTGCGTTGTCCGGCCACCGCGATGACCGACGATTTCCGGTCCGCCGATACCTCGGCGGCGAACGACAGCGGCCCCGACATATCCAGCGGGACCGCTGTCCGGGCCCCGTCCCACAGTGCGGGTGCCAGTGCCCAGGATTCCGTCTGCGTCCAGAAGTTCCCGTAAGCCCGCGCGAACTCCGCCGGAGACAGCAGCTCAGCCGCCGTTTCCAGGGCATCCCGACCGATGGTGTGCCCGAGTGCCGGGTGATGTGCGGCGTATACGTCCAGGTCCGTCAGGTCCTCGGTGTCCGCGGGAATGCCCCACTCGAAGAACGCCATACGCCCGGTGCCGCCGCCCGGGGTCGACAGTCGCTCGCGTGCGTCGCGCACGTAGTCCCACAACCACGTGCTAGCGGCTGTCCCGGCCGTGCTCACCACCCATGTCTGGGCATCGGGCCGCGTCGCCTGTGTCGGGACCACCGCTTGCAGAATGGCGCGCCCTTGCTCCCGCGAGAAGGCGAATGCCTCATCGCAGAGGACCCGGTCACTCTGCTTTCCGTGCAAAGCCCGTTCGTCACCCGCGTGAAAGGGGCGCAGCGTCGAGCCGAGTAGCGGCACCGACAGCATTTCCTGCCCGTTCGCATTGCGCCGACGCGTGATCTCGGCCAGCGGGGAAGTTTCGATCAGGCTGGACAGCTCGCCCCACGTGTCGCGCGCATCCTCGCGTTTCTGTGCGGTGAGCCAGCAGCGGGCCCGCGACCTGGTGAGCATCGCGTGCGCGAAGATGCTCGCCAGCAGCGTTGTCTTCCCCGACTGCCGCGGGACCGTCACCACAATCAGGGAATACCTCAGTCGGCCATCGGGGCCGACTTCCAGGGCGGTATTCACCACCTGCCGCTGCCACGGCATATACGGCGTGCCCATGGAAGCGGCCAGGGTCCCGACAGCGGGCCCGTACGTGGGGGCCCGCGGATCCCGGGGTGTGGCGAAGGCGGGAGGGATCCCGCGCCTATTCGTCATCACCCGGAACGGTCGGTGTGGCGATGTCTGCGAGAAGCTGCGCCAGCGCATCCGAGTGCGTCTGCCGCGGAATGAGCATCAGCGTCTCCAGCACATCGAGGAGGCGGGGGGAGAGTTGCGCCAGGGCGTACGGCTGGTCCGCGGCGATATCGACACCCGCAGCGAGGGTGCGTGCCAGGGATTCCAGACCGGCTAGCCGAGGGTCTGCCGCCGCCCCGTCCCGGGCGGCACGGATGGCGCGCGTGACCCCGGTCTCGACCCGGCCCGCCCCTCGGCCCCCCGTGCGGCTCTCAGCGGCCGTGTGCGGCCCGCTGGGGCCCCGCGGGGCCCGTGACCCTCTGGCAGCCATGCACGGCCCCTCTCAGCGTCTCCTGCCGCCCACCGGGCGGCCCCCCACCCCCCAGCCGGGGAGGGAGGACAGGGGGCGCGGGGTGTCCGCGGCCCCCCGGTGATCAAAAACGCGGGCCGTCGAGGCGCGCGACGCGCCTACGCGGGTCCGCTGCGCGCGCGGCTGACGCGCCGTGACGGCGGCCCGCGGGCCCACCGGCCCGCCCGGCCCTCGGCCCCCCACCGGGGCCCCTACGCGGCGCAGCGGGCGGGAGCGGGCGGGGCCCGCGCCGTGCAGCTCGACCGCGCGGGCCCGGCCGGGCCGGGCCGGGCGTGCGCCTGGTCGACGTGCCCGGCCCGGTCCTCGGCCGTCCCCTCCTCCCCCGCCCGGTCTCGTCAGCGCGCGCCACTCCCCCCGTGTTTTCGCATCCACCCCCCGGCATCACGAATCACCCTCGAATTCGCGGGACCGACTCTGCGCCCCGAGTTCCATGGCGTGTCTGTGCCGCAGGTTCTCCAGGTGGATTTCGTGCGCGTGCTGTCTGCGCTGCCGCTCGGTTTCCGCTTCCTGCCGGATCCGCTCGATTCTCACCAGCACGTACGACCCTCCTCCAGTCGCGAATGCGGCCAGCGCTCCGGATAGGGCAGCAGCCGAGTCGGCATCCATCGCGCGGACCGTGCGGGTTTCTGTCACGGCCCGATTATCACCCGCGCCGCTCACCAATCCGCGGAGGGCGCCGCCACCGGCATTCCGTCGCCGCGTGCGAGATTGCACGGGCCGCACGCGCCGCACAGATTTTCCCGCCGGTCGTCCCCGCCGCGGGCCCGCGGAATGATGTGATCGACATGGGTGGAAGCGGCATTGCCACACCACCGGCATACCGGTTCCTCGGACAGCACGGCGGCCCGGATTCTCCGCCACGCTCGTGACGATCCTCCGGGCCGCAGTGCGCTACTCACGCCGCCGCCGCATCCTCCGCCGACTCCGGCAAGTGCTGCACGGGGAAATCCAGCTCCTGCTGGATCTGGTACTTGTCCGCGGGCGGGATCGCGAGCGCCAGGAGGCGGCCGGTTCGCACGATCACCAGAGGGCGGGTCTCCCCCCACTCGTCGACTGCCCACCCGATAAGCGGTTCCCACTGCTCCCACACGCTCTCTCGGCTGAGCTGCCGAATGCGCCACCCTGCCCCGGGCTTCACGGCCACGAATGCAGTCAAGTCGAGTTCCATGTCACTCCTCGTTCTCCGGCCGGTCGCTCTCCGCCGGCTCGACGGTCACCCATTTCTGATGCTTTGCAGCCTCGGCGCTGTACGTGTAGACGCAGGACATCTTGTGGTACGCGCCGCGGATCCTGTTGCAGCATGCGCACCGCTGAATTCCGCGCGGTTTCTGCGTGCCTGCCATAGTTCCCCTATTCGGTGTGCCGAGGGCCGGGCACTGCGCCCGTGGCGTCCTCGGGCCAGCGCAGCGATTCGAGCCACCGCGCGGCGAAGATGGCGACGTATCCGATAGCGGCGACAGCGGCCAGCGCCACGAGCCAGACGGCCAGGGCCACCAGGAGGAGAACCGCGTTCACCTGTCGGCCCTCTGCGGTGCGGGCCGTGCTCTCACGACTTTGATCAACTTCCGGTCGCAGTCCCGGCAGATCCAGATTTCTGTTCGGGCGTTGGCTGCCGCGTGGAACTGCTTTCGACGGTGCGGGCATGCGGATTTTCTTTGTGCCATGGCATTTCCTTTCGATTCGCTCGCTTCGAGTATGCGGGGACACCCGCGCCTATCCCGGGATTCAGACATGCGATGGTCACACACGTGTTCCATGCGATGTACTGACTATCAGCGCGGGATATCACGGTGAGTGAGTGGCGAGGGGTGGCGCCGATTGCATAGCGCCACGGCATATGACTCAGTGCTTCATTTGGTTGCCACTTGCAGCTATGGGCGCGTAAAAGGGATGCCCGGCATCGCTGCGGGCCCCCGAGGGTTCGCGGGTGCCGCGTCTCCGGCTGCCCCGGGGGCGCAAAGCACGGCCCCCCGACGATAAGCGCGCCGGGGGGCCGTGTCGGATCGGTGCTCCCTGTCGCACCGATGCCTCGCGCCAGGGACTATGCCACAGTCCGAGACTTAGACCGGGAAAGGTTGCTCCCTGCCGGGTCTCAGTACACCAGTGGAGTACCCCTGTCGCTCGACAGCCCTAGGCGGCGTCCGTGGCTTTGGCTATCGGCTTACCGGCCGTTACCTCACCGGGCCGCCAATCGGCACCGCGGGCGGGTTGTGCGGGCACCTTGGGCGGCGTAGCCGTCCAATCCGACCCGAGCGAGAATGCCGCTGCATGCGCGGGGTCGTCCTCCTCTATGACGACGTACCTCTGCGTGGTCCCGATGTCCTTGTGCCGCATGTACTCCTTGACGGCCACCAGGTTGTTTCCGCTCTCGCGGTACAGCGACGTTCCGAACCGGGCCCGGAGCATGTGACTGCGCAGTCCCGTTACGCCATGCCTTATGGCGAACGCCACGAGCCATTCAGCAGCCTTCCTCGGCGTCCAGTCCGAGAGACATACCTTTTCCTTTCGGCGATAGTTCTCGGTGAGGTCTGCCACGACCTGAGCAGAGGCGCGCAGATACACGGACGGAAGACGCCGGCCCGACTTGTGCTTGCGGAGTTCCAGATAGGCGGTGCCGTCACGCCAGACGAGACTTTCCCGCCCGATGTGCAGCATTTCGTGGATGCGGAGTCCGTTGGTGGAGCCGAGCAGCAGCATCGTGCGTGCCCGCTTTCCCGTTTCTGCGACCGCGCGCGAGCTGTCTTGTGCGTCGAGTTGCGCGCAGTCGAGCAGAAACTTCAGGGTCTCCTTGGGGATGGGCGGCGTGTGCGCCTCATCCCTCCCGGTCAGGTTGATTTCTGCGCGCACGTCCCGGGTGATGTCCGGCAGGTGCATGACCCGGAGGAATGCGCGCATGGCGGCCAGCTTGGCACTAACCGAGTTGGCGCGCAGAGGGCGGCCCCTAGAGCGCTGGTTCTTGTCGTCACGGTCTTGGATGTGGTCGTACAGGTCGTCCTCGGTGAGGTCCCGCGCGAGCTTTCCCGCCTCCCGCGCGATCATCGCGACCTGATGTGCGTAGCGGTCCGCTGTCGTCTCGGATTTCGACGTGCACAGCCGCCGGTGGAAGCGGGCGACATCTTCGTCGGCGTATTCCGTGATCCGCTTCGGGCTGCCGTCCCGGAAGATGCACGCCCCGTTGTCGAGCCAGCGTGCGAATGCCTTCCGGCTGTCCTCGTACACCTTGCAGGTCTTCGCGGATACGGCGCGGCCCCGGAAGTGCAAATGCACGGCATTCTCGGGGAGTTCGGTGGGTTCGACGTCGAGTCGGCGGACCATGGCCATGATGTGTCCGGCCATGGTCTGAGCAGATTTCTGGGTGCAGTTCCCTTGCTGGTGCAGCGCGTCACGCCATGCGAGCACGGCAGGGTGAACTGTTGGGGTGCGAGGCATCGGTGTGTCAGGTCCCTTTCCGTCCGTACGCGGGGCCCGACTTGGGCCACGCGGCGATGCGTGGCGCACATACAACTCTGACAAGCGTCAGAAGAAAGGGAACACGCCGACAAATGAAAGGATGATCACCCGGCCAGCAGAATGATCCCACATGGCGAAAAACTCATACTGTTACTCACCATCTGCGAATCCTTGCTGGTCACAACCACCATTCACCCTCGGCGCGCACGGTCCGCCATGGCCAACAGGCCAGGATCCGGCGACAAGTGAGGTACCGCATGGCGAAAAAGACATGTTGTTCGCCATGGGGTACGTCTGGCCTTCCGAGGTGGTGGCGGACGGGGGTCGGCAGCCGGGCGGCGCGCGCTACGGCCCGTGGGGGACATCGTAGTCTCGCGAGGTCGTGGAGGGAGCGAGGGTGTCGCAGTCAATACGGCACCGTGTCGGTAGCCCCATTCCCTCTTTTCGCTTGCACATGCCAAGAGGCGACCGAATGATCCGGTCGCCTCGTCGGGCGTCGGGCCCGCTGCCGACCTGCGCGGACGTCAGGCCAGGTCGGGGAAGAACAGCTTCAGCTCGCGCGCGGCGGATTCCTCGGAGTCGGAGGCGTGCACGAGGTTCTCGCGGACGATGGTGCCGAAGTCGCCGCGGATGCTGCCGGGCGCGGCGGCGATCGGGTCGGTCGGCCCGGACAGGGTACGGACTCCCTCGATGACCCGCTCGCCCTCGACCACGAGCGCGACGACCGGTCCCGAGGCCATGAACTCCACCAACGGCTCGTAGAACGGCCGGCCCACGTGCTCGGCGTAGTGCTGCTCCAGGATCGAGCGGTCGAGGGTGCGCAGCTCGAGCGCGGCGATCGACCAGCCGGCCTTCCGCTCGATCCGGCCGATGATCTCGCCGACCAGCCCGCGGCGTACCGCGTCGGGCTTGAGGAGGACGAGCGTGCGCTGGCTCATGTACGGCTCCTGGCAGTGCGTTGCTGGTTTCGGGGGAATCCGACCCTACCGGGCTGCTCGCGGGCGCCCGCACGCATCCCCGCCGACGCGGCTACGCCGGGGCGCCGTCGGTCTCCTCCGCGGCGGCGCGGGCCCGCGCCGCCTTGGCCTGGTCGACGATCCGGCCGTAGTACACCGACGCCCACCACAGGGCGGCGAAGACCGCGCCCAGGAAGAACATCGCCGGCACCACGAAGCCGGAGGCGATCAGCGCGATCTGCAGGCCCCAGCCGACCTGCACGGCGCCGGGGCGGCCGAGCATGCCGCAGACCAGCAGGCACAGCAGCATGGCGGCGCCGCTGACCGCCCAGATCGTTCCGTTCGACAGGTCGGACTGCTGCATCGCGACGAGACCCGTCAGGCCGATGACGAGGATCTCGCCGATCAGCGTGCTCGCACAGAGCGTGCGCATCGCTCGCCCCTTCTCGTTCGGCGGTGAGGACGGACCCGGCACACGGGCAACGGTGCACCCGTCCGTCTCCCGCCAGGGTAGTGGGCGCACCCGAGGTATGTGTCGCCCGCCCCGCCCTCCGGGCTATGTGCTGCCGAGCAGCAGCCGGGCTTCTCCTGCGGTGATCACGGAGCCGGTGACCAGCACGCCCGCGCCCGCGTACTCGTCCTCCTCCTCCGCCAGGGTGATCGCCGCCTCCAGGGCGTCGTCGAGGCGCGGCTCGACCTGCACGCGCTCGCTGCCGAAGACCTCGACGGCGAGGGCGGCCAGCTCGTCCGGGTCCATGGCGCGGGTGGTCGAGTTCCGGGTGACGACGACCTCGGTGAAGATCGGCTCGAACGCCTCCAGCACGCCCCGCACGTCCTTGTCCCTGCTGGTGCCGACGACGCCGACGAGCCGGCTGAAGCCGAACGCCTCCTGCACGCCCGCGGCGGTGGCCTGCGCGCCTGCCGGGTTGTGGGCGGCGTCGAGGACGACGGTGGGCGAGGTCCGTACGACCTCCAGGCGGCCCGGCGAGGTGACGCCGGCGAAGGCGCGCCGGACGGTGTCGAGGTCGAGGCTGCGGGCGTGCTCCGAGCCGACGCCGAAGAACGCCTCGACGGCGGCGAGCGCGACCGCGGCGTTGTGCGCCATGTGCTCGCCGTGCAGCGGCAGGAAGACCTCGGGGTACTCGCCGCCGAGGCCGCGCAGCGTCAGCAACTGCCCGCCGACGGCGACCTCCCGGCTCAGCACGCCGAACTCCATGCCCTCGCGCGCCACCGTCGCGTCCACCTCTACGGCCCGCTTCAGCAGGACCTGCGCGGCGTCGACGGGCTGCTGGGCCATGATCACGACGGTGCCGGGGCCGCCGCCCGGGGACGTCGCGGTCTTCTTCACGATCCCCGCCTTGTCCGCGGCGATGGCGCCGGGGGTGTCCCCGAGCAGCCTGCTGTGGTCGACGGCGATGGGGGTGACGACGGCGACGGCGGCGTCGATGACGTTCGTGCTGTCCCAGGTGCCGCCGAGGCCGACCTCGACGACCGCGACGTCCACCGGGGCCTCGGCGAACGCGGCGAAGGCCATCGCGGTGAGCATCTCGAAGAACGACAGCGGGTGCTCCTGCCGGGCGTCGACCATCTCCGCGTACGGCTTCAGCTCGCGGTACGTCTCCACGAACCGCTCGGCGTCGATCGGCGCCCCGTCCAGGCCGATCCGCTCCGTGATCGACTGCAGGTGCGGGCTGGTGAAGCGCCCCGTCCGCAGGTCGCACGCCACCAGCAGCGCCTCGATCATCCGGGCCGTGGAGGACTTGCCGTTCGTGCCGGTCAGGTGGATCGACGGGTACGCCCGCTGCGGCTCGCCGAGGATGTCGAGCAGCGCGCGGATGCGCTCCAGCGACGGGTCGATGCGCGTCTCCGGCCAGCGCGCCAGCAGCTCGGCCTCGGCCTCGCGCAGGGCGCGCGCCACCTCGGGGTCGGCCGGGGGCGCCGGCACGCCGTCGCCGGCGGGCGGGCCCGCCTGGGTGCGCAGCGTGCGACTGCCGGCCTCGATGACCGCCAGGTCGGGGTCGCGGTCGGTCTCGGTGTCGACGATCTCGTCGAAGGCTGCGTCGTCGGGGCTGTCGGGGCTGTCCGGGGTGTCCCGGCCGCCGGGAGTCTCATCCGGGTCGGGACCTGCGGGTTCATCGCGGGCGCTCACGGTGCCAGTCTAGGGTCCGGCTACGACACTCCCCGCTCCGGCGGGGGGCCGGCGGATGTACGACAAGCAGCGTCGGATCGCAGGTTCGACACAGGAGGCGACCGCGTGTCCCCGAACGACTCCCCGAACGATCCCCCGGGCGACTCCCCGGGCAGCCCTCCGGGCGGCGCGGCGCGCCGCCCGCGCGCCCTGTTCGCGATGGCCCCCGACACCCTGCCGCTGCTCTTCGACGCGGCGACCCGGGACCGGCTCGCCGAGGTCGCGGACTTCGAACCCGGCCTGGTCGCCGCGGACTTCGCCGAGCCGCGGGCGGCGGCCGCGCTGGCGCGCGCCGAGGTGCTCGTGACGTGCTGGGGCTGCCCGCCGCTGGACGAGGCGGTGCTCGCCGGGGCCCCGCTGCTGCGGGCCGTCGTGCACGCCGCGGGGTCCGTCAAGCACCACCTCACCGAGGCGGTGTGGCGGCGCGGGATCGCGGTCTCCTCCTCGGCGTGGGCGAACGCGCTGCCGGTGGCGGAGTACACCGTCGCGGCGGTGCTGTTCGCCAACAAGCGGGTGCTTCAGGTGCGGGAGGAGTACCGGCGGCGGCGCGGCCCGTACGACTGGTACGGAGACCATCCGGGCGCCGGCAACTACCGGCGCACCGTCGGCGTCGTCGGCGCCTCCCAGATCGGGCGGCGGGTGCTGGAGCTGCTGCGCCCGTACGACCTGTCGGCGCTGGTGTACGACCCGTACGCGGACGAGGGCGAACTGCGCGCGCTCGGCGCCACGCCCGCACCACTCGACGAGCTGTGCGCCACCGCCGACGTCGTCACCGTGCACGCGCCGGCGCTGCCGGAGACCCGGCACCTGATCAGCCGCGCGCTGCTCGCGTCGATGCGGGACGGGGCGACGCTCGTCAACACCGCGCGGGGCTCGCTGGTGGACCAGGAGGCGCTGACGGAGGAGCTGGTCGCGGGGCGGCTGCACGCCGTCCTGGACGTCACCGAGCCGGAGATCCTGCCGGCCGGCTCGCCGCTGTACGAGCTGCCGAACGTGCTGCTGACGCCGCACGTCGCGGGGTCCCTGGCGGGCGAGCTGCCGCGGCTGGGCCGGGCGGCGGCCGGTGAACTGGCCCGCTACGCGGCCGGGTTGCCCTTCGCGCACCCGGTCCGGCCGGAGTCCCTGGGCCACAGCGCGTAGCCCGGCGTACGGGCCCGGGGCGGTCGTCCCGGGCCCGTACGGTACGCGCTACGCCTGCGGCAGGCGCTCCAACTGGGCGCCGATGCGGACGATGTCCTCCTCGGCCTTCGCCAGCCGGGTACGGATCTTCGCCACGACCGGCTCCGGCGCCTTGGCGAGAAAGCCCTCGTTGCCGAGCTTGGCCTCCGCCTGCGTCTTCTCCTTCTCGGCCGCGGCCAGGTCCTTCGTCAGCCGCTTGCGCTCGGCCGCCACGTCGATCGTCCCGGACAGGTCCAGCGCGACGGTCGCCCCGGCCACCGGCAGCGACGCCGTGGCGGTGAACTCCCGGCCGGCCGCGTCCTCGGGCTGCAGGCGCAGCAGTTGCCGCATAGCGGCGTCGTGCGCCGCCAGCCCCGCGCCGGTCAGCTCGACCCGGGCGGGCACCCGCTGGCCCGGCTGGAGGCCCTGGTCGGCGCGGAAGCGGCGGACCTCGGTGACGACCTCCTGGAGCTTCACGATCTCCGCCTCGGCCGCCGCGTCGCGGAAGCCGGCGTCGGCGGGCCAGTCGGCGATCACGAGGGACTCGCGGCCCGTCAGCGTCGTCCACAGCGCCTCGGTGACGAACGGGACCACCGGGTGCAGCAGCCGCAGCGTGACGTCGAGGACCTCGCCCAGGACGCGGCGCGAGGCGTCGGCCGCGGGGCCGCCGGCCGCGAACGTCGTCTTGGACAGCTCCACGTACCAGTCGAAGACCTCGTCCCAGGCGAAGTGGAACAGCACGTCGGAGAGCTTCGCGAACTGGAAGTCGTCGTAGAGCGCGTCGACCTCGGCGACGACGGCGCCGAGCCGCGAGAGAATCCAGCGGTCCGTCGTGGACAGCTCGGCCGCGGCGGGCAGCGGGCCCTCGACCGTGGCGCCGTTCATCAGCGCGAAGCGCGTGGCGTTCCACACCTTGTTCGCGAAGTTCCGCGAGCCCTGCACCCAGTCCTCGCCGATCGGCACGTCGGTGCCGGGGTTGGCGCCGCGGGCGAGGGTGAAGCGGACGGCGTCGGAGCCGTACTTGTCCATCCAGTCCAGCGGATCCACCGCGTTCCCGAAGGACTTCGACATCTTCTTGCCGAACTGGTCGCGGACCATGCCGTGCAGCGCGATCGTACGGAACGGGATCTCCCCGTCCATCGCGTACAGCCCGAACATCATCATCCGGGCGACCCAGAAGAAGAGGATGTCGTAGCCCGTGACCATGACCGCGTTCGGATAGAACTTCGCGAGGCTCTCGGTCTCCTCCGGCCAGCCCAGCGTGGAGAACGGCCACAGGCCGGACGAGAACCACGTGTCCAGCACGTCGGTGTCCTGCGTCCAGCCCTCGCCGCTCGGCGGCTCCTCGCCGGGGCCGACGCAGACCAGCTCGCCGTCCGGGCCGTGCCAGACGGGGATGCGGTGGCCCCACCAGAGCTGGCGGGAGATGCACCAGTCGTTGAGGTTGTCGACCCAGCCGAAGTAGCGGGACTCCATCTCCTTCGGGTGGATGGCCACCCGGCCGTCGCGCACCGCGTCGCCCGCGGCCTTCGCCAGCGGGCCGACCCTGACCCACCACTGCATGGACAGCCGCGGCTCGATCGTCGTCTTGCAGCGGGAGCAGTGGCCCACCGAGTGCACGTACGGGCGCTTCTCAGCCACGATCCGGCCGTCGGCGCGCAGCGCGGCGACGATCGCCGAGCGGGCCTCCAGCCGGTCCAGGCCCTGAAACGGGCCGTGGGCGGTGATGACCGCGTGCTCGTCCATGATCGTGAGCATCGGCAGGCCGTGGCGGCGGCCGATCTCGAAGTCGTTCGGGTCGTGCGCCGGGGTCACCTTCACGGCGCCGGAGCCGAACTCCGGGTCCACGTGCGCGTCGGCGACGACGGGGATGCGGCGGCCGGTGAGCGGCAGCACGATCTCCGTGCCGACGAGGTGGCGGTAGCGCTCGTCGTCCGGGTGGACCGCGACGGCGGTGTCGCCGAGCATCGTCTCCGCGCGGGTGGTGGCCACGACGATGGACTGCTCGCCCTCGCCGTAGCGGACGGAGACCAGCTCGCCGTCGTCCTCCTGGTACTCCACCTCGATGTCCGAGATCGCGGTGAGGCAGCGGGGGCACCAGTTGATGATGCGCTCCGCGCGGTAGATCAGCTCGTCGTCGAACAGCCGCTTGAAGATGGTCTGGACGGCGCGCGACAGGCCCTCGTCCATGGTGAAGCGGTCGCGGCTCCAGTCCACGCCGTCGCCGAGGCGGCGCATCTGGCCGGCGATCTGCCCGCCGGACTCCGCCTTCCACGTCCACACCCGCTCGACGAACGCCTCGCGGCCCAGATCGTGCCGCGACAGGCCCTCCTTGGCCAGCTCGCGCTCCACGACGTTCTGCGTGGCGATGCCGGCGTGGTCCATGCCGGGCTGCCACAGCGTCTCGTACCCCTGCATGCGCTTGCGGCGGGTGAGGGCGTCGATCAGCGTGTGCTCGAAGGCGTGGCCGAGATGGAGGCTCCCCGTGACGTTCGGCGGGGGGATGACGATCGCGTACGGCGGCTTGTCGCTCTTGGCGTCCGCCGCGAAGTAACCGCGCTCTACCCAGCCCTCGTACAGCGAGGTCTCGACCTCGCCGGGCGTGTACTGCGTGGGAAGTTCTGCTGCGCTGCTCTGCGGGTTCTCTGCGTCGGTCACGCCGGCCAGTCTAGAGGCGCGTCACACTCCGCTGCGAACCAGTTGTGGACCGCGTGCGTCCTTGTGGACAACCGCGCGGCGACTGTTCGAGACCCGAGGCAGCACGACGCGGCGCGATCCGACAGTATGGGCGGACAGCATTAACTCACGGAGGGAACCGGAATGAGTCACAACCAGCCGCCGCCACCCGGACCGTACGGGGGTGGAGGGCAGCAGCCAGGCCCGTACGGGCAGCCCGGTCCCTACGGCCAGCCCCCGCAGCCCCCGCAGCAGCCGGCGCAGTCTCCCTACGCCCAGCCGGCGCAGCCCGGCCAGCCGGGTCAGCCCGGCTACGGCTACCCGCAGCAGGGCGGCGACCAGGGCTACGGGCAGCAGCAACAGCCCGGCGCGTACGGGCAGCCCGGGGGTTACGGCCAGCAGCAGTACGGCCAGCAGCAGCAGGCGTACGGGCAGCAGCCCGGGTACGGTCAGGCTCCCCCGCCGCCGCCGGCCGGCGGCGGCAAGAACAAGACCCTGTTCGTCGTCGTCGGCGCCGTGGTCGCGGTCGCGGTGATAGCCGTGGCCGCGTTCTTCCTGATCGGCGGCGACGACGAGGACGACGGCAAGAAGGACGAGTCGAAGAACTCGCAGACCGACGGCGGCAGCGGGGACGACGGCGGCGGCGGGGACGACCCGCCCGCCAGCGACGAGAAGTACAAGCTGACGGCCCCCGAGACGGTCGCGACCGAGTACCAGAAGGACGCCGCGAGCAGTTCCGGCTCCGGGCTCTCGTCGAGCGACATCGACCAGTTGGAGACGATCGGGATCTCCGACCCGAAGGACGTCGGCGCCGGCTACAAGGCGGGCGACAGCGCCACGGCGAAGATCCTGCAGTTCCAGGGCGTCTACGGCGAGGTCTCCGACCCGGACATGGTCCTGGACGCGTTCTTCACGTACATGGCCGAGGAGGCCGCCGCCGACCCGTCCGCGGGCGGTGGCGACAGCGCCGAGCTGGTCGGCAGCCCGGAGGAGGTCCAGCCCGAGGGCCTGGAGGAGGGCGCTTCGATGAAGTGCCAGTACGTGAAGTTCTCCAGCGACGACTCCGGCGCGCCGGTCGACAGCTTCAACTTCCCGACCTGCGCCTGGGCCGACAGCAGCACCATCGGCTACGTCGCCATGACCGACCCGTCGCTGATCATCACCGGCGGCGAGACGAGCATCGACGAGGCCGCGACCACCACCGCGGACGTCCGCAACGACGTCCGGGTGCCGCTCGGCTGAGCCCGACGGCACACACGCGAAGGGGCCGCCCGGTGGGCGGCCCCTTTCCGTGTGGGTACGGCGTGCCGCGCCCGGCTCGTCCGGGACGTGGCGGCCGCTGAGCGCGTGCGGCTCAGGCGCTCTCCTGGTGCCGCTGCTCCGGCTCGGCGGTGCGGGAGCGGGGCACCAGCGTCGGGTTGACGTTGGAGTGCACCGCCTCCTCCGTGATGACCACGCGGGCGACGTCCTTGCGGGACGGCACCTCGTACATCACGGACTGCAGCACCTCCTCCATGATGGCGCGCAGCCCGCGGGCGCCGGTGCCGCGGAGGATGGCCTGGTCGGCGATGGCCTCCAGCGCCGGGCGGTCGAAGTCCAGCTCGACGCCGTCGAGTTCGAAGAGGCGCTGGTACTGCTTGACGAGCGCGTTGCGCGGCTCGACCAGGATCTTCAGCAGGGCGGCCCGGTCCAGGTTGTGCACGCTGGTGATGACCGGCAGCCGCCCGATGAACTCGGGGATCATGCCGTACTTCACCAGGTCCTCGGGCATGACCTCCTGGAACGGGTCCTCGTTCGCCAGCTCGCGCTTGGAGCGGATGGTGGCGCCGAAGCCGATGCCCTTGGCGCCCGCCCGGGACTCGATGAGCTTCTCCAGGCCGGCGAAGGCGCCGCCGACGATGAACAGCACGTTCGTCGTGTCGATCTGGATGAACTCCTGGTGCGGGTGCTTCCTGCCGCCCTGCGGCGGCACGGAGGCCGTCGTGCCCTCCAGGATCTTCAGCAGCGCCTGCTGCACGCCCTCGCCGGAGACGTCACGGGTGATCGACGGGTTCTCACTCTTCCGTGCGACCTTGTCGATCTCGTCGATGTAGATGATGCCGGTCTCGGCCTTCTTGACGTCGTAGTCGGCGGCCTGGATCAGCTTCAGCAGGATGTTCTCGACGTCCTCGCCGACATACCCCGCCTCGGTGAGGGCGGTGGCGTCGGCGATGGCGAAGGGGACGTTGAGCATCCGGGCCAGGGTCTGCGCCAGCAGCGTCTTGCCGGAGCCGGTGGGGCCGAGCAGCAGGATGTTGGACTTCGACAGCTCGATGCCGTCCTCGCGGTTCTGCGCCGCGGCGCCGTTCTCGCCCGCCTGCACCCGCTTGTAGTGGTTGTAGACGGCGACGGAGAGCGCCTTCTTGGCGGCCTCCTGGCCGACGACGTAGCCCTCCAGGAACTCGTAGATCTCGCGGGGCTTGGGCAGTTCCTCCCAGCGCACCTCGGAGCTCTCGGCCAGCTCCTCTTCGATGATCTCGTTACAGAGGTCGATGCACTCGTCGCAGATGTAGACACCGGGTCCTGCGATGAGCTTCTTGACCTGCTTCTGGCTCTTTCCGCAGAACGAGCATTTGAGCAGATCGCCGCCGTCACCGATGCGTGCCACGAGGTGCTTCCCCTTCGCCTGGGATCCGCTCTTGGGGGGCGGAACCTGGTTGCGTATCGACGGTACCTTGCCCGGAGCCCCGAGCGGTCCCCTTGGGCCCAACTCACTGGTTCGCATCCCAGGGGACCGCTCCACGGGCGGCCCTGTCCAGAGGACGAGGGCCCGGGCAATGGTCCGGCGCCGCGGACACGGAGCCGGGAGCCGGCCGCGAGCGGTCAGCCGCCGATGCCGGCGGACAGCTTGCGGGTGGAGACGATCTGGTCGATCAGGCCGTACTCGAGGGACTCCTCGGCGGTGAGGATCTTGTCCCGCTCGATGTCGTCCTTGATCTTCTCGATCGGCGTGGTCGAGTGCTTGGCCAGCATCTCCTCGAGCTGGTTACGCATCCGGAAGATCTCCTTCGCGGCGATCTCCAGGTCGGAGACCTGGCCGCGGCCGGTCTCGGTGTACGGCTGGTGGATCAGGATGCGCGCGTTCGGCAGGGCCATGCGCTTGCCCTCGGTGCCGGCGGCCAGCAGCACGGCGGCGGCCGAGGCGGCCTGGCCCATGCAGACGGTCTGGATGTCCGGCTTGACGAACTGCATCGTGTCGTAGATGGCGGTGAGCGCCGTGAAGGAGCCGCCGGGGCTGTTGATGTAGACCGAGATGTCCCGGTCGGGGTCCATCGACTCCAGGCACAGGAGTTGGGCCATCACGTCGTTCGCCGAGGCGTCGTCGATCTGCACGCCGAGGAAGATGACGCGCTCCTCGAAGAGCTTCGCGTACGGGTCGTACTCACGGATGCCCTGCGAGGTGCGCTCGACGAAGCGCGGAATGACGTAGCGGGACTCGGCGCCCAGCGAACGACGGGCGTCGGCGGCCTCGTCGGCCATGCGGTCGTAGAGACCGCGTCCGGGGAAGTTCTGCATCGTGGTGTTCCGTCCTGGTGGCAGTGCGGCTGTGAAGGGCTGCGCGGGTCTGGTGCGGTCGTCGCCGGGCGCCGGGGCCTCAGGCGCCGGTGCCGCCGCCGCCGGGGATGCCCGCGGCCGACGGCATGACCTCGTCGATGAGGCCGTACTCCTTGGCCTCCTCGGCGGAGAACCAGCGGTCGCGGTCGGAGTCGTGGATGACCTGCTCGACGGTCTGGCCGGTGTGCAGCGAGGTCAGCTCCGCCATCTTCTTCTTGGTGCGGATGAGCTGCTCGGCGTGGATCTTGATGTCCGTCGCGGAGCCTGCCAGGCCGGCGGAGGGCTGGTGGATCAGGATCTCGGCGTTCGGCAGCGCGAAGCGCTTGCCGGGGGTGCCGGCGCTGAGCAGGAACTGGCCCATGGAAGCCGCGAGGCCGAGGGCGATGGTGACGATGTCGTTCTTGATGAACTGCATCGTGTCGTAGATCGCCATGCCGGCGGTCACGGAGCCGCCCGGGCTGTTGACGTAGAGGTTGATGTCCTTGTCCGGGTCGGCCGCGAGGAGGAGGAGCTGCGCCGTGATCTTGTTGGCGATGTCGTCGTCGACGGGCTGGCCGAGGAAGATGATGCGCTCGTTGAGCAGCCGGTTGTAGACCTGGTCGCCAAGGCCGCCGAAGGACGGCTCGCCCGGGCCGGAAAGCATCGGGTTCGTCACGTGTCCACCTGCTCACTCTGCGACGGCCGCCAGAGGCCGTCTGACTGTACGTTCCTAGTTGCCTGACTTGCTTATGGACCCTAACGCGCAGGTAGGCGGCGGCCATCCCGGTTCCGGAACTGTTCGCTGTGAGCGCAGGCCCGCCGGGCCGGGCTACGGGGCCGTCCGGGCCGGGGCGGGGCGGGCCGTCCGGGCCGGTCCGGGCCGGCCGGCGGGTGCCGGGGCCGCCCGCGGCATGCCGCGGGCCCCGCCGCGGGGCGGCAGGGCCCGGGGGTGGGTCGTACGGGTCAGGCGCCGGCCTTCTCGGACGGCTCGTCCTCGTCCGCCGTCTCCTCGGCGGAGGCCGTGACCGTCTCGGCCGTCTCGTCCTCGTCCGACAGGTCGACCGTCTCGCCGTTCGTGTCCTTGATCGTCGCGGCCTCGACCACGACCGCCAGCGCCTTGCCGCGGGCCACCTCGCCGACCAGGACCGGCACCTGGCCGCCCTCGACGACCGCCTGCGCGAACTGGTCCGGGCTCATGCCCGAGGACTGGGCGCGGCGCATCAGGTGCTCGGTCAGCTCTTCCTGGCCGACGTTCACCTGCTCCTTGCCCACCAGCTCGTCGAGGACGAACTGCGTGCGGATGCCGCGCTCCGCCTGCTCCTTCAGCTCGGCCTCGAACTCCTCGGCGGTCTTCTCCTGGAGCTTCAGGTAGCCCTCCAGGTTCAGGCCCATCTGGGCGAGCTGGTGGTTCTCCAGGTTGTGCCGGCGGGTGGAGATCTCGTCCTCCAGCAGCTTCTCCGGCACCGGGATCTCCACCAGGCCGAGCAGCTCGTCCAGCACCTTCTCCTGGGCCTGCTGCGCCTGGTCGTAGCGCTTCATCTGCTCCAGCCGCTTGCGGCTGTCCGCCCGCATCTCCTCCAGCGTGTCGAACTCGCTGGCCATCTGGGCGAACTCGTCGTCCAGCTCCGGCAACTCGCGCTCGGCGACCTGCGTGACGTCGACCTTGACCTGCGCCTCCTGGCCGGCCGCGGAGCCGCCCTTCAGCTCGGAGGCGAACGTCGTGGAGCCGCCGGCCTCCAGGCCGGTGACCGCCTCGTCGATGCCGTCGAGCAGCTCGCCGGAGCCGATGGTGTACGACACGCCGCTGGCGACGCCGTCGTCCAGCACCTCGCCGTCGACCCGCGCCTCCAGGTCGATGGTGACGACGTCGCCCTCGGCCGCGGCGCGCTCCACCGGCGTGGTGGAGGCGAAACGCTCGCGGAGCTGCTCGACGGACTTGTCGACGTCCTCGTCGGGCACCTCGACGGCGTCGACCTCGACGCTGATGCCGGAGTAGTCCGGGATCTCGAACTCGGGGCGGATGTCGACCTCGGCGGTGAAGGTCAGCGTCTCGTTGTCCTTCAGCTCGGTGATGTCGACCTCGGGCCGGCCCAGCGGCTTGAGGTCGCCCTCGTTGACGGCGTCCTCGTAGAGCTTCGGCAGCGCGTCGTTGACGGCCTCCTCCAGGACGGCACCGCGACCGAACCGCTGGTCGATGATCCGGGCCGGGATCTTGCCCTTGCGGAAGCCCGGCACCGTGACCTGCTGGTTGATCTTCTTGTACGCCGCGTCGAGGCTGGGCTTGAGCTCCTCGAAGGGCACCTCGACAGTGAGCCGAACCCGGGTCGGGTTCAGGGTCTCCACGGCGCTCTTCACGGTCGGTCTCCTTGGGATGGCGTCTGGGAAGTGCTGTACTTCTTCTGGACTTCTTGTGGCTGCGTCCGGGCTTCGGCTGGAAGCGTGGCGCGGCCCGGTCCAGGCACGCAGGAACGCAGCTTGCATAGTACCGGTGCCGGGTCCGCTCCCCGTAAAGGGACCTTCGCGCCGAAGGTCGCCGCCGCGGTCGGGGTGGCCGGATTCGAACCGACGACCTTCCGCTCCCAAAGCGGACGCGCTACCAAGCTGCGCCACACCCCGCATGTGCGAGCAGTAGGGTACATGCCCGCGCAGCCGGGCCGCCGCCGATTACGTCCCTGGTGACGCCGCACGCGGCCGCCGCGCGCCCCGGGTCGCGGACCGTACGGCACGTGCCGCGGCACGCGCGTGTGCGCCCCCGGGCCCGCACGCGGGCGCCCGGAGGCGGGCGGCGTGCGGGATGGGGGGCTCAGCGGCTACGATGCAGGGCGTGCCACCCGCCGCGGTGGCGCCTGCGGGTGTAGCTCAATGGTAGAGCTCCAGCCTTCCAAGCTGGCTACGCGGGTTCGATTCCCGTCACCCGCTCGGTGAGACGGCCGGGATCCGGGCCGCGCCGCGTCCGGGGTGACGTGCGCAGGCCGGGGTCCCGGCCGTTGACGTGTGCGCGGCGGCCGGGTGCGCCCCGGAGGGCGGTCAGGTGCCGATGTCGCTGATGCTCTGGCTTATTTCGTCGAGGGCGTCCTGGATGTCCGGAGCGGCGCTGGTGGACGCCAGGAAGAAGCCGAAGAGCACCGCAACGATCGCCGGGCCCACCTTGATCGAGCCGCCGCGGATCAGCACGACCAGGATGATCCCCATCAGCAGCACCAATGACAGTGAGATAGCCACGCCCTGATCACCCCTAGGTTCTCGTTCACCCACCCAGGGCACCCGCCGCCCGCACACCCCGGTGGATCCATCGTGCCACCAAGAGGTGCACGGGGGTGCGTGGGATGCCCAACTGGCTGATATCTCGCGCCCCTTACACCGATCTGCGCCCACGGCGCACGCGCAGCGCCGTACGCGGGGCGCCGTACGACCTCCGCGCCGGTGGCGCGCCCATGCGGTCCATCCCCGGCGGCGGGCCGGGGGAAACCGCCGGCGAATCCGAATTCCGCGCTCCGGGGGCCCGGATATACGTAATGCGCGGTACGCGGACGGGCGTTCCCGGGCGTCGCAATTCCCCATTCACACCGGATGCATGCACGCTAAAACCGGCCGAAAGAAGATCGCCGGACACGCCCACGTTTCGTACCCCTATGTCCGATTCATTCAGGACAAACCTGGCATACGATGATGCCCGCTGACCACGCCGTCCTTCTTCACGGCGAGAAATTGCCGACACCGACTTCGAATTTACTGGCGCGACACTCGGACGCTATGGTGCCGACGATGTTCCGATCCCCCCTCGACCCCAACCCGCCGGTGCGGTTCCGGGTTCCGCCGCCGGACTCGCATCTGGAGGCTTCGTGACCCACCCGCCGCGGACCGCGGCTCGTCCGGCCGGCGACTCCGGCACGCCGAAGACCCGCGATCCCTTCTTCGACAACGCAAAGTACCTGGCCATCGTGCTGGTCGCGCTCGGCCACGCGTGGGAGCCGCTGCGCGACGACAGCCGCGCCGCGTCCGCGCTCTACATGCTCGTCTACTCGTTCCACATGCCGGCATTCATCCTCATCTCCGGCTACATGTCACGCTCGTTCGACCTCGGCCGCCCCGGGCGCGTGCAACGACTGGTCACCGGCGTCCTCGTGCCGTACGTGATCTTCGAGACCGCGTACACGTTCTTCAACCGCTGGGCGGGGGACGTCCCCGACTACCGCATCAGCATCCTCGACCCGTGGTATCTGACGTGGTTCCTGATCGCGCTGTTCGTCTGGCGGATGACGGCGCCGCTGTGGAAGGCGGTGCGCTGGCCGGTCCCGCTGGCGCTGGTCATCGCCACCGCCGCGTCCATGAGCGACACCGTCGGCAACGACCTCGACCTGCAGCGCGTGCTGCAGTTCATGCCCTTCTTCGTCCTCGGCCTGATGCTCAGGCCGGAGCACTTCGATCTGGTGCGCCGGCGTGAGGTGCGGCTGCTGTCCGTCCCGGTGGGCGTGATGGCCGCGGTCGTCGCGTACTGGGCCGTGCCGCGGATGAACGCCGGCTGGTTCTACCACCGCGACTCCGCACAGGAGTTGGGCGCGCCCATCTGGGCCGGACCGGCGATGACGTTCGCGATGTTCGGCTGCGCGCTGGTGCTCACGGCGTGCTTCCTGGCCTGGGTGCCGCGGCGCACGATGTGGTTCACGGTGCTGGGCGCCGGCACGCTGTACGGCTACCTGCTGCACGGGTTCCTCGCCAAGGGCTCGCGCTTCTGGGGCTGGTACGACAACGACTTCGCGCACACGCCGTTGGGCGCCGTCGCGGTGACGGCGATCGCGGCCGTGATCGTCACGGCGCTGTGCACCCCGCCGGTGCGGCAGATGTTCCGGTGGGCCATGGAGCCGAAGATGGACTGGCTGTTCAGGTCCGACCCCGGCGACGGCCGCGGCGGCTCGCCGCGCTCGCGGACGGCGGCCGAGCCCGCCCCCGAGCGGGAGCGGGCGACCGCCACCCGCTGAGTCCCGTACGGCACGCCGTTCCGGCCGCCCCTCCTCGCGGAAGGGCGGCCGGAGCCGCTCCGTCAGCCCGCCGTCAGCCCGCCGTCGGCCCGGCGCAGCGCGGCGCGGGCCGGCAGCACGGTGCCCAGCAGCCCCAGCCCCACGGCCCCCGCCGTGAACGCCGCGACCGTCAGCGGCGGCAGATACGGCTCCCCGCCGGTGATCCCGCGGACCATCGGCACCAGCGTCGCCGCCGCGATGGCCCCGCCCAGCACCAGGCCCGCGACCCCGACGAGCAGCCCCTCCCAGCGGATCATCCCCAGCACCTGGCGGCGGGTGGAGCCGATCAGCCGCAGCATCCCCAGCTCGCGGCGGCGGTCCAGGACCGTCATGGCGAGGGTGTTGACCGCGGCGACGGCGGCGAAGCCGCCGAGCACCCCGGCCATGGTGAAGTTCGCCCACCGGTTGAGGCTGCGCTCGGCGTCCTGCCGCTGTGCGTAGCCGGCCGCGTCGGTCACCGCGGCGCCTGCGCCGCCCAGGGCGCCGAGGTCGGCGGCGCGACCGCCGCTGACCAGCAGGTCCGTGTCGTACGCCGCGGTGACGTGCCCCGCCAGCACCGCGCGGTCCAGCGTCACCTGGGCGAGCCCGAGACCGCGCCCGTACGTGGCCACCACCTCGGCCCGCACGGGCGTGCCGTCCGGCAGCCGCAGCCCGACGCGCTCGCCGGTGCCGACGCCCGCGGAGCGCGCCAGGTTCGCGTCGAGCGCCACCGTTCCCGGGTCGTGCAGCCGGTCGAGGGCGCCGTCGCGGACACCGAGATCCTGGACGCGGGCCAGCCCGTCGCCGGAGACGCCCTGCGCGGTCGCGCTCTGGAGCCACCGGTCGCCCCCGCCGCCGACCGGCACCAGCACCTGGGTGCGCAGCACCCCCACCGCCGCGTCCACCCCGGGCTGCCGCGCCGCGCGCTCGGCGGCGTCGGCGGGCAGCCCGGCGGGGTGGGTGACGACGTGGTCGGCGACGATGCCGTCGCGCTGCTGGGTCGCGGTGGCGTGGTCCTCGCTGGTGTGCATGAAGACGAGCACCGAGGCGAACGCCGTCGCCAGCACGATCGGCGTGATCGCGGAGGCCAGCCGGCGGGCGTTCGTACGGGAGTTGGCGGCGGCCAGCTCCGCACTGGCGTCGCCGGCGCGCAGCGGCAGGCCGAACAGCCCGGCGGCCAGCCGCGCGATCAGCGGCCCCAGCAGCGCGACGGCCAGCATGAAGAGCATCACGACGCCGAGCGCCGCCTCGGCCGCGTCGTCCCCCGCGGAGCGGGCGGCGACGCCGCTGAGGGCGATGCCGCCGCCGGCCGCGGCGAGGCCGAGGACGGTGCGGACGATCCCGGGGCGCAGCCGCTCCACGGACGCCTCGGTGAGCGCCTGTCCCGGCTTGGTCCGCGCGGGCCTGCGGGAGGCGGCCCAGCCGGCGACGAGGGCGCTGAGCAGCGCCGTCCCCACGGCGACGGCGAGCGGGATGACGGAGACGTGCAGGTCGACGGCAGCGGGCACGGCGCCGCGGTCCTTGAGCTGGCCGAACCACCAGGAGGCGAGCCCGATGCCGGGCAGCAGGCCGGCGAGCCCGGCGGCCGGCGCGACGAGCAGCGCCTCGGCGGCCACGGAGCGGCGGATCTGCCGCGGGGTCGCGCCGATGGCGCGGAGCAGGGCGAACTCGCGTCTGCGCTGCGCGACGGAGAGGGCGACGGTCCCGGCGGCGGTGAAGACGGCGACGGTGGCGGCGATGCCGCCGAACGAGCCGCCGAGCCCGGTCAGCAGCTCCTCGGCCGCGGCGACACCGGGATCCTCGGCGCCCCCGCGCCCGTCCCCGGTGTGCACCTCGGCCCGCTCCCCCACGGCACCGCGCACGGCGTCGGCGAGCTGCCCGGCGCCGACGCCCCCGGCGGGCAGCACGGCGACGGCGTCGTACCGCCCGGGATGCCCGGCGGCCCGGGCGGCGGTGTCGTCCGCGAGGTAGAGGGACGGACCGCCCGCGGCGGGTGCCTTCGCCGGGGCCGCGAGGCCGGAGACGCGGAACGGCCGGTGTCCGGACGGGAGTACGAGCGTGATCCGGTCGCCCACCTCCGCGCCCGTGGCGCGTGCCGTCGCGCGGTCGAGGACCGCCTCCCCCGCCCCCGGCGCCGACCCCGCGGTGAGCGCGGCGCCGGTGAAGGCGTGGGAGCCCCAGCCCTGTGCCGTGAGCGCGGCGGCGTCTGCGTCCGCGTCCGCCCCCGCCGCCAGGCGGGTCGGGAACGTGACGTCCGGGACCGCCGCCGCGACGCCCCGTGCCGCCGCGACGCGCTCCACCAGGGCCGTCGTCACCCGCGCCCGGTCCGGTACCTGCTCCGAGGCGTCGTACTCGCCGTCGCCGCTGCCCACCGTCAGGTGCGCCCGCTGGTCCGCGGCGACCACCACCGGCGCGTGCGCGTACCGGTCCGGGGGCACCGTGGCCCGTACGCCCGTCTCCAGCAGGATCCCGCAGGCCGACACGATCAGCGCCGCCATCATCAGCGCGACGAACGTCCCTGCGAAGCCGCCCGGCCGGAACCGGAGCGCGGCCCGCGCGAGCCCGTTCGTCCGCGCCCGCGCCCCCGCCGTCTCCCCCGCCCCCGGCCGCCCGCCGCTCACGCCGCCGGCTCCGCCGCACGGCGCGGGCCGCGCGGGTCCAGCGCCGTCATCCGGGCCGCGACCTGTTCCGCCGTCGGCCGCCGGAGGCTGCCCGCCAGGGTGCCGTCGGCGAGGAACAGCGCCACGTCCGCGTACGACGCGGCCACCGGGTCGTGCGTGACCATGACCACCGTCGCGCCCAGGGTGTTCACCGCGTGCCGCAGCAGCGCCAGGATCTCCGCGGCGGTGCGGGTGTCCAGCGCCCCCGTCGGCTCGTCCGCGAAGATCACGTCCGGGCTGGTGACCAGCGCGCGGGCGATGGCCACCCGCTGCTGCTGGCCGCCGGACAGCTCCGCCGGCCGCCGCCTGCCGTGCTGCGCGAGGCCGACCTGCGCCAGCACCTCCGCCGCCCGGCGGTGGTCGGCGCGCAGCCCGGCGAGCCGCATCGGCAGCAGGATGTTCTGCGAGACGGTCAGCGAGGGCAGCAGGTTGAACGCCTGGAAGACGAACCCCAGGCGGCTGCGGCGCAGTTCGGTGAGCTTGTTCTCGCCGAGCCGGGTCAGCTCCGTACCGCCGAGGAGCACCGAGCCCGCGGTGGGCCGGTCGAGGCCCGCGGCGCACTGCAGCAGCGTGGACTTGCCGGAGCCGGACGGGCCCATGACGGCGGTGTACGTGCCCCGCGGGAGGGCGAGGTCGATGCCGCGCAGCGCGTGGACCGCGCCGGCGCCGCGGCCGTAGCGCCGCTGTACGCCGCGTAGTTCGACGGCGTGGCCGGGGGCGGCGGGCGCCCCGTCGTCCTGCCGCTCTCCCCTGCTCCGCAGCCGCATGTCGTCCGCCCCTTCGTCCTGGCCGTGCGCCGTGGCGGTGGCCGGGACCGCCGCCCTGGTCATCGTGGTTCCGACGCTACGGAGCGGGGGCGGTCCTGCCCATGGCGGCTGCTGGCGGACGGGAGGTGGGGTTAACCCGAGCGCCCCGGAGATTAGTTGCCATGACAACAATAAGGTAAAGTAAGTAAAGGACTCAGGTCCCGGAACGGCCGTCCCCACGACCCCGGGAGGAACCCATCGGACACGCAGACACGTTGATCGCCATGGGCGGAGCCTTCATGGCCGCCGCCATCCTCGCCCGCATCGGCAGCCGCATCGGGCTGCCCACCATCCCGCTCTTCATCCTCGCCGGCATCCTGCTCGGCCCGAACACCCCCGGCATCGTGCTGGTCGAGGACCCGCACGACCTGGAGATGCTCACCGCTCTGGGCCTCGTCCTGCTGCTTTTCTACCTCGGCCTCGAATTCCACATGGACGACCTGAAGTCGGGCGGTCGCCGCATGGCCCAGGTGGGCGGCGTCTATCTGCTGCTCAACGTGGGCGCGGGACTCGGCTTCGGCTTCGCGCTCGGCTGGGGCACGTCCGAGGCGCTGGTGCTGGCGGGTGTGCTCGGCATCTCCTCGTCCGCGATCGTCACGAAGATCCTCGTCGACCTGGGCCGGATCGGCAACGGCGAGACCAGGCCCATCCTCGGCATCATCGTGGTCGAGGACATCTTCCTCGCCGTCTACCTGGCCGTGCTGCAGCCCGTGCTCTCCGGCGCGGAAGGCCCCGGCGAGGCCGCCCTGCAGGCCGGCAAGGCGCTGGCGTTCCTGCTGGCCCTGGCCACCCTCGCGCGCTACGGCACCAAGGTCGTCGGCCGGCTCTTCGACACCCGCGACAACGAGCTGCTCGTCATCTCCTTCCTCGGCGCCGCGGTCCTGGTCGCCGGGATCTCGGAGTGGTTCGGGGTGGCGGACGCCATCGGCGCGTTCATGGTCGGCCTGATGCTCGGCAGCACGACGTCCGCGGACCGGATCCGTACGCTCGTGCACCCGCTGCGGGACGCCTTCGGCGCCCTCTTCTTCTTCGGCTTCGGCCTCTCGATCGACCCGGGCGACCTGCCCTCGGTCGCGGCCCCGGTGGCCCTCGCGGTGCTCCTGACGATCGTCATGAACGTGACCGCGGGCCTCGCCGCCGCGAAGCTCTACGGGTTCGGGGCCCTGCCCGCGTCGAACATCGCGCTGACGCTGCTGGCCCGCGGCGAGTTCGCGCTGATCCTGGCCACGATGGCCGCCACCGCCGGCCTCGACGGGCGGCTGTCGCCGTTCATCGCCGGGTACGTGCTGCTGCTCGCCGTGCTCGGGCCGCTGGCGGCCGGGCGGTCGCACTGGCTGGCCCGCATCCTGCCCGGGGGCAGACCGCCCGGGGGCGGCGCCGCACCGGCACCCGCGCCGGAGGCGGCCACGGCCAACTGACCGCGGGGACCGGGGCGTACGTGCGCGACCGCGACGCGCGAGCGCCCCGGTCCGTACGCCTCACTCGCGGCAGATCAGCAGCAGCGCCCGGTCGTCCTTGACGTCCTTGGCCACCTTCTCGATCAGGTGCCAGGCCGCGCCCCGGAACGTACTCGACGCGTAGTGGTCCGCCTCGCCTATCAGCCGGTCCATGCCCTCGGTCAGATCCCGGTCCGGCGCCTCGACCAGGCCGTCCGAGAAGAGCATCAGCACGTCCCCGCGGCGCAGCGTCCCCTTCAGCGGGTCGAACTGCGCCTCCTCCACCACGCCGAGCAGCGGCCCCTCCGCGCCCTTCTCCTCCCAGCGCCCCGTGCCGGCGCTGAGCTGAACACCGGGCACGTGCCCCGCCGAGAACAGCTCGTAGTCACCGGACTCCAGGTCCAGCACCAGGTGCACGGAGGTGGCGAAGCCCTCCTGCCACTCCTGGCGCAGCAGATAGCCGTTGGCGGCGGGCAGGAAGTCGTGCGGCGGCAGCGAGCCGAGCAGCCCGCCGAAGGCGCCGGAGAGCAGCAGCGCCCGCGAGCCGGCCGCCATGCCCTTGCCGGAGACGTCGGTGAGCACGGCCTCCAGGATGTGGCCGCCGTGGGTGCGGGCGGCGACGACGAAGTCGCCGGAGAAGGACTGGCCGCCGGCCGGGCGCAGCGACATCTCGGCGTGCCAGCCGCGCGGCAGCCGCGGCAGCTTGCTCTGCACCCGGATCCGCTCGCGCAGGTCGAAGAGCATCGTGCCGCCGCGCCGCCACGGCACGCCGACGCGGCTGCGGAACTGCGCGACGGTCAGCCCCGTCAGGCCGACCGAGGCGATGACGAGCACGTCGCCCGGTGTCACCCGGGCCGGGCCTTCGGCGTACGGGCCGAGGAGCATCGCCTCGACGATCAGCGCGGTGGCGGACGCGGCGTACAGCGCGAGGAGGCTGGCGGGCCGCAGCACCAGGCCGCCGATGAAGATCGGCAGCGCCAGCGCGCCCGGCGAGACCCAGGCCGCCGAGAGGATCGTGCCGGCGGCGAGCGCCGGGATGGTCAGCAGGAGGACGACGAGGGCCAGCCAGTCGGAGCCCTCGCCGCGGAAGTAGTCGACACCGGCCCTGCGCACGCCGACGCGGGCCCGGTGCAGCGTCTTGTGCCACCGGGCCGCTTGCGAGGTGGAACCCGCGCCTCCGGCCATGCCCCGGGACCCTATCCACCCGCCGCGTCGGGCGTCGATTCGCGGCGTGCCGACCGCACTCTTCGGGCGGCACTGCCGGAATCGTATGCGAATTCACCTCGGAGGGAACGAGAGAGAGCCTGCCCGCTCGCAGTTGGGACGAGGGTCACGTGGGCTGGCACGTGGGACACCAGAAGAGGTTGCGCGCGGCGAGGGTGGCGGTGCGCACGTCGGTGCCGCAGAGGTGGCAGGGGCGGCCCGCGCGGCGGTAGATGTAGACCTCGCCGCCGTGCCCGTCGACGCGCGGCGGGCGGCCCATCGCCTCGGGCATGTGCTCGGGCCGTACGGTGTCGATGCGCCCGGTGCGCACGCCCGCGCGCATCAGCACCGCCAGGTCCGCCCAGACCGCCTCCCAGGCGGCGCGGCCGAGGTCGCGGCCCGCGCGGTACGGGTCGATGCCGTGCCGGAAGCGGTACGGGTCGATGCCGTGCCGGAAGAGGACCTCGGTGCGGTAGATGTTGCCGACGCCGGAGATCACCCGCTGGTCCATGAGGAGCGTGGCGACCGGCGCGCGGCTGCGCGAGATCCGCGCCCACGCCGCCTCGCCGTCGTCGCCGGCGCGCAGCGGGTCGTCGCCGAGCCGGGCGTGCACGGCGTCCTTCTCCTCCTCGGTGACCAGCTCGCACGCCGACGGGCCGCGCAGGTCGGCGTAGCCGGCGCCGGTGGCCAGCCGCAGCCGGACGGCGCCGACGGGCGCCGGCGCGGGGCCGTCGCCGAAGCCGACCTTGCCGTAGATGCCGAGGTGGACGTGGAGGTGGCCGACGGGCCCGAAACCGAGGAAGAGGTGCTTGCCGTGTGCGTCGGTGCCGGTGAGCCGGCAGCCGTCGATGAGCGCGGCGCCGTCGGCGAACTTGCCCTGCGGGCTGGCCGCGCGCACCGCCCGGCCGCCGAAGCGGACGCCGTACTCGACGGACAGGCGGTGGATGGTGTGACCCTCGGGCATGCGCCTAGCTCGCTCCTGTCCGTCTCGTCCCGGCCGTCCCGCTCCCCCCCGGCCGCTACGGCTGCGGGTGGTGCGCCGGCACGTCGGGCAGCGTGCCGCCGCTCTCGTACGCGCCGATCATGTCGATGCGCCGCCGGTGGCGCTCCTCGCCGGCGTACGGGGTGGCGAGGAACACCTCGACGAAGCTGGTGGCCTCGTCCCGCGTGTGCATCCGCGCGCCGATGCCGACGACGTTGGCGTCGTTGTGCTCGCGCGCCAGCCGCGCCGTCTCCTCGCTCCACGCCAGCGCCGCGCGGACGCCCGCCACCTTGTTGGCGGCGATCTGCTCGCCGTTGCCGGAGCCGCCGATGACGACCGCGAGGCTGCCGGGGTCGGCGGCGGTGCGCTCGGCGGCGCGCAGGCAGAACGGCGGGTAGTCGTCGTCGGCGTCGTAGATCAGCGGGCCGCAGTCGACGGGCTCGTGCCCGTGCTCCTTCAGCCAGCCGAGGAGGTGGTTCTTGAGTTCGTAGCCGGCATGGTCGCTGCCGAGGTACACGCGCATGGCCCGGAGTCTACGGGCCCCCGGTCAGCCCCGGTGCGCGCGCCCGGCGACGTGCCAGGCGGCGGGCAGCGCGCCCATGGCGAGGGCGGCCTTCAGGGCGTCACCGAGGAGGTACGGGGTGAGGCCGAGGGAGACCGCCTCGGCGGCGGAGACGTTCAGCGAGAGCGCCAGGTACGGCACGCCCACGGCGTAGATGACGACGCTGCCCAGGACCATCGTGCCCGCCGTGCGCCACACGTCGCGGTCGCCGCCGCGGCGGGCCAGCGCGCCGACGGCCGCGGCGGCGAGCAGCATCCCGAGGACGTAGCCGAACGAAGGCATGCCCCACCCCGAGGAGCCCTCCGCGAACCACGGCATCCCGGCCACGCCCGCGACCGCGTAGAGCGCGAGGGAGAGGAACGCCCGGCCGGTGCCCAGCGAGGCGCCGACGAGCAGCGCGGCGAAGGTCTGCCCGGTGACCGGCACCGGCGAGCCGGGCACCGGCACGGCGAGCTGGGCGGCGGCGCCGGTGAGCGCCGCGCCGCCGCACACGAGCGCGGCGTCGCGCAGCCGGGCGCGGGCCGCGGTCGAGGCGGGCAGCACGTCGGCGAGTACGGCGCCGGGGCGGACGGCGTGCGGGGTGGACACGGCGGCAGTGCTCATCGGGTTCTCCGGTCTCGGTTCACGGGTCCGCCGCGGGGTACGGGGACGTGCGTACGCTAACCGACGGCCCCGGGCCGATCACCGTGGAAAGGTGCCAACCCGCCCCGCACATACCTGTCACTCCCCCGCACCGCCGCGGCCACCGGCCCGAGGACCGCGATTCCGGCATCCGAGCAGGTCACGTGAGATACGCCACACCGGGATCTGGTTTCGCGCCGGCCCAACTGCCCGGCCCCACGCCCGACTCCCGCTGTGGAACCCCTCCAACGCCGGCTCGCCGGCCGCGGCCCGCGCCGGGCGCGATGCCGCACACTGGGTCGTCGCCACGCACTACCCCCCAGGACACGAGCATGAGCACATCCCCCCACGCCGACGGCGCCGCGAGCCCGACCCCGGCCACCGCGGCCTCCTCAGAAGCGGTCACCGCAGAGACGGCCACCGCCGCGGCGCCCCCCGCCCCCGTGCCGACCGCGCTGGGCACCGGCCTCAAGCAGCGCCACCTGACGATGATCGCCCTCGGCGGCGTGATCGGCGCCGGGCTCTTCGTCGGCTCCGGCGCCGGCATCGCCGCGGCGGGCCCCGGCATCGTCCTCGCCTACGCCGTCTCCGGGCTGCTCGTCATGCTCGTGATGCGGATGCTCGGCGAGATGTCCGCCGCCAACCCCGCCTCCGGCTCCTTCTCCGTCCACGCCGAGCGGGCGCTCGGCCCGTGGGCGGGGTTCACCTCCGGCTGGATGTTCTGGTCGCTGCTGGGCGTCGCCATCGCCGTGGAGGCCATCGGCGCCTCGCAGATCGTCACGGGCTGGCTGCCGGGCACCGAGTCCTGGATGTGGGTCCTGCTGTTCATGGCCGTCTTCTGCGTCACGAACCTGGCGGCGGTCGGCAACTTCGGAGAGGCCGAGTTCTGGTTCGCCGGGCTGAAGGTCGCGGCGATCACCGCCTTCCTCGCCCTCGGCCTGCTGGCCGTGCTCGGCCTGCTGCCCGGCACCGACTCGCCCGGCACCGGCAACCTCACGGGTGCGGGCGACGGCTTCCTGCCGAACGGCTCCGAGGGGCTGCTCGTCGGCCTGCTCGCCTCCGTCTTCGCGTACGGCGGGCTGGAGAACGTGACGATCGCCGCCGCCGAGTCCGACAACCCGCGGCGCGGCGTCGCCCGCGCGGTGCGCACCGCGATGTACCGGATCGCGATCTTCTACGTCGGCTCGATGCTGGTCGTCGTCGCGCTGATCCCCTGGGACGACCCGACGGTGAAGTCCGGCCCGTACGCCGCCGCGCTCGACCACCTCGGCATCCCGGCCGCCGGCCAGGTGATGAACGTCGTCGTGCTGGTGGCCCTGCTCTCCGCGATGAACGCCAACATCTACGGCGCCTCGCGCATGGCGTACTCCCTGGTCGCCCGCGGCCAGGGCCCGCGCTTCCTGGGCCGGCTCACCGGCCGCGTGCCGCGCCGCGCGGTCGTCGCCACCTGCTCCTTCGGCTTCGCCGCCGTGCTGCTCAGCTACCGCTGGCCCGACACGCTCTTCCAGTGGCTGCTGAACATGACCGGCGCCGCCATCCTCGTGGTCTGGGCGTTCACCGCCGTCGCCCAGTTGCGCACCCGCCGCCGCCTGGAGCGCGAGGCGCCGGAGCTGCTGACGGTGCGGATGTGGGCGTACCCGTACCTGACCTGGGCGGCGCTGGCCGCCATGGGAGGGATCCTGGTGCTGATGCTGCGCGAGCCGGACTCCCGGACGCAGTTGCTGACCACGGCGGGTCTGACGGTGGCGCTGTCGCTCGCGGGCCTGGTACGTCAGCACCGCCGCGGGGGTACCCGCATGACATGATTTCGCTGTCGGACCTGCGAGACGAAGGAGTCCCCCCGTGCCCGGTGAGAACCTGACCCGCGAGGAGGCCCGGGAGCGCGCGCGGCTGCTGGAGGTCGAGGCGTACGAGGTCGAGCTCGACCTGCGCACGGCGGTGGCCCCCGACCCCGGACCCTTCCGGTCGGTGACCACCGTGCGGTTCCGCTGCGCCCAGCCCGGCGCGGCGACCTTCCTCGACCTCGTCGCCCCCGACGTGACCGCGGTGTCCCTCAACGGCCGGGACCTCGACCCCGGGGCGGTCTTCGACGGCTCCCGGATCGCGCTGGAGGACCTGGCGGCGGAGAACGAGGTCGTGGTCGACGCGCGTTGCGCGTTCAGCCGCACCGGCGAGGGCATGCACCGCTTCGTCGACCCCGAGGACGGCGAGGTCTACCTCTACACGCAGTACGAGCCGGCCGACGCCCGCCGCGTGTTCGCCACCTTCGAACAGCCGGACCTCAAGGCCCCGTTCACCTTCACCGTCACCGCCCCCGCGCACTGGACGGTGCTCTCCGGCGCGGCGCCGGCCGGCCGCCCCGAGCGGCACCAGGACACCTTCGCGACCTGGCGGTTCGAGCCGACGAAGCCGATCTCCACGTACATCACGGCCGTCGTCGCCGGCCCGTACGCCCACCTGGAGGACCGCTACACGCGCACCCTCGACGACGGGCGGGAGCTGGTGGTGCCGCTCGGCGCGCTGTGCCGCAGGTCGCTCGCCCGGCACTTCGACGCCGACGACGTCTTCACCGTCACCAAGCAGGGCCTGGACTTCTTCCACGACCACTTCGACTACCCGTACCCCTGGGGCAAGTACGACCAGGCGTTCGTGCCGGAGTACAACATCGGCGCCATGGAGAACCCCGGTCTCGTCACCTTCCGCGAGGAGTTCGTCTTCCGCGGCAAGGTCACCGACGCGGCGTACGAGCGCCGGGCGAACGTCGTGCTGCACGAGATGGCGCACATGTGGTTCGGCGACCTGGTGACCATGGAGTGGTGGGACGACCTGTGGCTCAAGGAGTCGTTCGCCGACTACATGGGCGCGCTGGCGCTCGCGGAGGCCACCCGGTTCACGGGGAGCTGGATCACCTTCGCCAACCGCCGCAAGGCGTGGGCGTACCGGGCCGACCAACTGCCGACGACGCACCCGATCACGGCCGACATCCCGGACCTGGAGGCCGCCAAGCTCAACTTCGACGGCATCACGTACGCCAAGGGCGCCGCGGTGCTCAAGCAGCTCGTCGCGTACGTCGGCAGGGACGCCTTCATGGAGGGCGCCCGCCGCTACTTCAAGCGGCACGCCTTCCGCAACACCCGCCTCGCCGACCTGCTGGCGGCGCTGGCGGAGACCTCGGGCCGGGACATGTCGGCGTGGGCCCGGTCGTGGCTGCAGACCGCCGGCGTCGACACCCTCACGCCGCAGGCGACGTACGACGCGGGCGACCGGATCACCGAGCTGGCGGTCCTGCGCGAGGGCCCCGCGACCGGCCCGGGCCCCGCCGCGGCCGGGGCGCCGCCGCGGCCGCACCGGGTGGCCGTCGGGCTGTACGCGCAGCCGGGCGCGTCCGGGGAGCTGGTGCGCTACGCGCGCGCCGAGGTCGACGTCACCGACGGGCACGCGGTCGTCGCCGAGCTGGCCGGGCAGCCGCGCCCGGAGCTGATCCTCGTCAACGACGACGACCTGACCTTCTGCAAGGCCCGCTTCGACGAGGACTCGCTCGACACCGTGCGCGAACGCCTCGGCGAGGTCACCGACCCCCTCGCCCGTGCCCTGCTGTGGGCCGCCGCCTGGGACCTCACCCGCGACGGTCTGATGCCCGCCCGCGACTACCTGGGCCTCGTGCTGCGCTTCGCCGGCCGCGAGACCGACATCGGCGTACTCCAGGGCCTCCACCAGCAGGCCCACTACACCGTCGACCACTACGCCGCCCCCGGGCACCGCGCCGAGGCCGAACAGACCCTCGCCGAGGGCGCGCTGGGCGAGCTGCGGCTGGCGCCGCCCGGCAGCGACCACCAGTTGGCCTGGGCCCGTTTCTTCGCCTCCGTCGCCTCCACCGAGCAGGACCTGCAACTGCTGCGCGGCCTCCTCGACGGGCAGGCGAAGATCGACGGTCTCGACGTCGACCAGGAGCTGCGCTGGGAGGTGCTGCTCCCGCTGGCCGCGCACGGCGCCGCCGACACGGCCGCCATCGACGCGGAACTGGCCCGCGACGACACCGCCTCCGGCAGGCGCCACCAGGTCCGCTGCCTGGCCGCCCGGCCGGACGCGCGGGTCAAGGAGGCGGCCTGGAAGGCGGTCGTCGACTCCGACGAGCTGTCCAACGCGATCGTCGAGGCGACGATCTCCGGCTTCACCCGGCCCGGGCAGCGGGACCTCCTCGCGCCGTACGCGCCGCGGTACTTCGAGGCGATCGAGCGGATCTGGCGGGAGCGGACGATCGAGAGCGCCATGGCGGTCGTACGGGGCCTCTACCCGGCGCTGCAGGCGCACGAGGGGACGCTGGAGGCGACGGACACGTGGCTGCGCGACACCGAGGGCTCGGCGCCGCCGGCGCTGCGGCGGCTGGTGCGGGAGGCGCGCGACGACCTGGCGCGCGCGCTGCGCGCGCAGGCGCGCGACGGGCAGGGCTGACCCCCGCGGGGGCGTGGCCCGTACCGGGTGAGCGCTCACCTGCCCGACCGTCGAACGTGTGCCCATTAGCCCCGGCTTGTCCGCATTCTTCGACGGCCCTGTAACAGCGGTTAGGGGAGGGCGGGCGGCCGGGAATCCAGCGGCCATGAACGCGAACCCGCCCTTCCCCGCACCGCTCAGCCCGCGCCCGCTCCACGACGCCGCCGGCGCCCGCGGCCAGGTCATGACCGCCCGGCAACTGCGCGAGCACGGCATCGCCCCGGCCGACACCGCGCAGCGCTGCCGCCCCGGCGGCCCGTGGCAGCAACTCCTGCCCGGCGTCTACCTCCTGCACGCCGGGCCACCGACGCCGGCGGAGCGGCTGCACGCGGCCCTGCTCTACGCCGGCCGGGCGCCGGGCCGCGCCACCGTCCCCGGCCAGACCCGCGGCACCACCGCCTCCGCCCCGGCGCAGGGCGCCGCCCCGGCCCCGTACGGCGACGCGATGATCACCGGGCTCGCGGCGCTCGCACTGCACGGCTTCGCCGCCGCGCCGCCGCTGCTCGCCCTCGACCGGATCGACGTCCTGCTCCCCCGCACCCGCCGGCTGCGCTCCACCGGCCTCGTCCGCCTCGTACGCGCCCACGCGCTGCCCCGCCCCGACCACGTCACGGGCCTGCCGGTGGCCCCGGTCCCCCGCGCCCTGGCCGACACGGTCGCGCTCCTCACCGACGCCGCCGACGTGCACCGGCTGCTGACAGAGGCGGTCCGCGGCGGCCACTGCGAGGCGGCGGCGGTGGTACGCGAGCTGAGCCGGGCCCGGCTGCTGGGCCGCCCGCACGTGATCGACGCGGTCGACACCCTGATCGCCGAGGGCCGCGCGCTGGCCGAGGGCCGCCTGTACGCCATGGTCCACACCCACGCCCTGCCCGACCCCCTCTGGCACGTCGACCTCCGCCTGCCCGGCGGCCCGCACCTCGGCGGCGTCGACGCCTACTGGCCGGACCACGCGGTCGCCGTGGAGATCGACGCCCGCGCCCCGCGCCGCGCCCCCTACGACGAGGAGGGGCCGTGGTCGCCGTTCGCGCAGAAGCGGGAGACCCTGGAGCGCCTGGGCATCACGGTCGTCCACCTCACCCCGCGGGGGCTGCGCGAGTCGCTGGAGCAGCAGGCGGAGACGGTGCGCGCCGCGATGCTGGCCGCGGCGGAACGCGAGCAGGCCGTGCACGTGGTGGTCCTGCCGAGGTGAGCCGCCCGACCGCCGCGGGACGCCGGGCCCGTACGGGTGCGCGGCCGGTCAGCGGCGCACGGCCGGTCACTCACCGGCCGGCCGCAGCCGCAGGCCCGCCGCGAAGTCGATCCGGGCCAGTTCGGTGCGGGAGGTGATGCCGAGCTTGGGGTAGACGCTGGCCAGGTGGTGGCCCACCGTGCGCGGGCTGATCAGCAGCCGCGCCCCGATCTCCCGGTTGGTCAGGCCGTCGGCGGCCAGCCGCGCGACCCGCAGTTCCTGCGCGGTCAGCCCGGCCGCGGCCGGCGGGTCGGCCTCGCGGGAGGCGGCCGGCCGTTCGGTCAGCGCCCGCTCGCGCAGCGCCCGCGCCCGCAGCGGTTCCGCGCCCAGGCGGCCGAAGACCTCGGCCGCTCCGCCCAGTTCGTGCCGGGCGTCCGCCCGGCGGCGCGCCCGCCGCAGCCACTCCCCGTACAGCAGCCGGGTGCGGGCGTACTCGAACGGACGCCCCGCCGCCCCCGGGCTGTCCAGGGCGGCCCGGAACGAGGACTCGGCCGCCGGCCCACTCTGGACGAGGGCCCGCAGCCGGTGGCCCGTCGTACGGGCCCAGGCCGCGCCGGTACGCCGCGCCCACTCCTCCACCCCGGCGACCTGGGGCCCGACCGTGTCGGCGGCGCCGACCTGCACCGCCGCCTCGACGATGTCCGCCGCGGCGAACAGCGCGGAGGTGGGGTGTGCGGCCTCGTGGCCGGGCTCGGCGAGACACCGCAGGTCGAGCAGCGCCTCCTGCGGGCGGCCGGCGAACAGCGCCGCCCGGCCGCGGTGCCAGTACGCCGCCGCGGTGAGCACCCGCACCCCGCGCGGCACGGAGACCTCCAGGATCCGGGCGGCGTGCTCGTCGACGGCGCGGCCGTCGCCCCGGGGGGCGGCCAGCGCTCCCAGCGTCGTGCGGCACTGGGTGGCCACGTGAGCCGCGCCGACCTCCTCGGCCAGCCGCAGCCCCTCGGCCGCCGCGGTCCCGGCGGCGTCCCACCGGCCCGCGGCGACGTCGAGGACCGCGGTCTGGGACAGCACCAGCGCGAGCGCGGTGAGTTCGTGCCGGCGCCGCAACTGTGCGGCCTGCACGCGCAGCACGTCGAGCAGCCCGCCCTCGACGCCCCACGCCTGGACCAGCGGCACGGGCGGGAGCAGCTCCCACGCGGCCGTACCGAGCCGGCCGACCGTGCCGGTGGCCAGGGCCTGGGTGGCCGGGGTGGCCGCACCGGTCTCGTCGTAGCAGGACCACCAGTTCCGCAGCACGGGCAGCAGCTCCGCCAGGGCGGGATCGCCGTCCGCGGGCACGGCCCGTACCTGCCGCAGCGCCTCCCGCTGGAGGTCGGGCCGGCCGGCCGACCACGCGGCGCGCACCGCCAGCGTGCCCAGCTCCACCGCGCGGCGGGGCCCGGTGACCACGGCCATGTCGGAGGCCAGGTAGTGGTGGGCGCGTTCGGGTATCCCGTAGGCGAACTCCAGGATGCCGCGCAGACCGCCGCTCAGCCGCGCGACCGTACGCTCGCCGCACAGCCGCTCGGCCTCCTGGAGCAGCTCCCGCGCCGTCTCGGCGCGTCCCGCGTCCCACGCGGCGCGGGCGGCGGCGGCCAGCCGGTGCGCGGCGGCGGCCGGCGCCGGCGAGAGCTCCGCCGCCCGGCGCAGCGTACGGGCCGCCATCGGACCCGCGCTGCGCCGCAGGCACTCCTCGGCGGCCTGCTCCAGCAGCGCGGCGACGTCCTCGTCGGGCCCGTCGGCCGCCGCCGCCAGGTGCCAGGCCCGTTCCGCGGTGGCCTCCGCCGGCAGGGCCGCGGCCAGCGCCCGGTGCGCGGCCTGCCGCTCCGAGAAGGGGGCGCCGTCGTAGACGGCCGCCGGGATCAGCGGATGGCGGAACTCGACGCGCTCGCCCGAGACATGGAGCAGACCGGAGCCGAGTGCCTCGTCCCAGGCGGACACGTCAACGCCCCAGCCGGCCCCGGCACGGTGCACGACGCGGCGGTCCCCCCGGTCCTCGGCGGCGGCCAGCAGCAGCAGCGCCCGCGCCGGCGGCTTCAGGGACTCCGTACGCGCGCAGAACGCCCGCCGCAGCCGCGGCCCGACCCGCACCGGTTCCGCGGACGGCGGGAGGGGCGCGGCGCCGTCGGTCTCGCGGTCGAGGGTGGGCAGTTCGTGCAGGGCGAGCGGGTTGCCGCCCGCCGCCCGGACCGTCTGCTCGACCAGCGCTTCGCCGGCGTCCGGCACGACGGCGTGGACCAGCCGGCGCGCGTCGTCGTCGGCCAGGCCCACGACCTCCATCGACGGCAGGCCCTCCCACGGACCCGAGGCGGGATCCTCGTGTCCGGTCAGGAGCACCGCGACCGGGTCGGTCCGCACGCGCCTGGCGACGAAGCCCAGACAGTGCGCGGTCGCCTCGTCGACCCACTGGGCGTCGTCCACCACGACGAGCACCGGCCGCTCCCGGGCCAGGCCGGTGAGCAGCGACAGCACGGCCGCGCCGATGAGGAACCGGTTCGCCGGATCCCGGCTCATCCCCAGCGCCCCGCGCAGCGCCGCGGCCTGCGCCGGGGGCAGCGTCCGCAGCCGGTCGGCCACCGGCCAGAGCAGCTCGTGCAGCGCGGCGAACGCGAGCCCCGCCTCTGTCCGGGTGCCCCGGCACCGCAGCACGGTGGCGCCGGACGCCGCCTGCGCCGCGTAGTCGAGCAGGGCGGTCTTGCCGATGCCCGGCTCACCCCACACCACGAGCCCGGAGCCCGCGCCGTCCGCGGCCCGGTCCAGCAGCCGGTCGAGGGCCGCGGTCTCGGCGCGCCGGCCCCACAGGTCCATGTCCCACCCCGGAAGGTCGCGCCAGGCCGCGAGAGTGCGGCCGTTCGGAGTCTATAGCCCGGTCCGCCGGCCCCGGGGCGACCGATTGACCGGCCGATCCGCCGAGCCCCGGGGGGACCTGACACTCGACCCGTCCGACAGAGAGAAGGAGAGACGCCATGAGCGCCAAGAAGACCGGACTCGACGCCCTGCTGACGCCGGAGGAGAGCGTCCTGCTGCTGATCGACCACCAGCCGTTCCAGTTCGCCAACCTCAACAGCCACGAACCGGCGATGGTCGTCAACAACACCGTGGGGCTCGCGAAGACCGCCCGGGCCTTCGGCATCCCCACGATCCTGACCACCGTCGTCGAGGGGCGCGGCGGCCACCTGATCCAGGGGGTGCAGGACGTCTTCCCCGACCAGCAGCCGATCAACCGGACGCTCATCAACACCTGGGAGGACCGGCGCGTCGTGGACGCCGTGAAGGCGACCGGGCGCAAGAAGCTGATCATGGCCGGTCTCTGGACGGAGATCTGCGTGGCCATGCCGGCGCTTCATGCCCTGGACGACGGCTACGCCGTCTACGTCGTGACCGACGCCTCCGGCGGCGTCTCGCCGGAGGCGCACGACATGGCGGTGAGGCGCATGGTCCAGGCGGGCGTGGTGCCGATCACCTGGCTTGCCGTCCAGGGTGAGTTGCAGCGTGACTGGGCCCGCGAGGCGACCGTCCCGGCGCTCGTGGAGGTCAACGCCCTGCACGGCGGCGGCACCGGGGTCGCGTACGCCTGGGAGACGCAGTTGCTCGACACCCCCGCCCCCGCGTAGCCGCGCCGGGGACCGGCGCTCCGGCGCCGCGCCCCCGCCCGCACGGCGCACTCGCGCCGGCGGCCGGGGGCGGGCCCGGCCCCCGGGGTCAACGGGTGCGCAGCAGCTCGGTGTTGCGGTCCGTCTCCAGGCCCGACAGCGCGCGGCGGCGCGGGGAGTGGGGGGCGTTGAGGGCCAGTTCGCGGTAGAGGGACGCCAGGCCCGTCTGGTCGAGTTCCGAGCCGGGCACGCGGTACGGGGCCGCGGACTCGATCAGCGTCGTGAACAGCGAGAGCGTCCCGTCGCCGTTGTCCGCCAGCTCCACCACGCGGGCCAGTTGCGGGAAGTCCACGTGCGAGGCCGTGGTGATCTCCCACAGCCCGCCGGAGGCGTCGCCGTGCGGGGTGATCTCGTTGCGGTGGCTGTGCCCGTTCACCCAGGCGACCACGTTGCGGTGGGCCAGCAGCAGCTCCAGCAGCTCCGCGCCCGTGTGCCGCTCGTCGTCCGGCCGGAACGGGTCCGGCGTCGTGTTGTCTATCGACTTGCTGGTGTGGTGGCTGAAGACGATGACGTAGGAGTCCTTGTGCTCCGCCAGCTTCCGCTCCAGCCAGCGCAACTGGGACGTGCCCACCGAGCCGCGGTAGTCGCCGCCCTGGTCGGTGGTGTCCAGGCTGATGCCGACGACGCCCGGGCCCGTCTCGCTCAGCACGAAGTCGTAGTACAGGTCGCCGGAGACGCGGTTGTCCTCCGTGTAGCCGTGGCCCACGGGGCCCGCCCCGGCGAAGCGCTCCTGGAGGTGCGCGGCCACGTACTCGTGCGACGTGAACGGCAGCCGCCGCTCGTCCGGCGTGACCGTGCGCATCAGGTGCCGCTGCGTGCGCAGCATGTCGGCGAACGCCTCGCCCCGCGGGTCGGTGTGCGCGCGCAGGGCGTCGAAGAGCGGCCCGGCGATCGACTCCGGCAGCGTCATCAGCTTCCGGTCGCCGACCGCGTACTCCGCGAAGAACGGCTGGCGCGCCGCGTAGCAGCCGCCGGGGAGCAGGTCGTGGTTGCCGACGGTGGAGTACCAGGGCAGGTGCAGCCCCGGGCTCTCCACCTCCTGGATCGCGGCCTCCAGAAAGCCGTCCACGCGCGGGAAGCCCAGCGCCTTGTCGGCGTCGCGCAGCCGGCTCTCCGGGTGCCAGTAGCGGTCGACGCCGCTGTTCTGCACGCCCTCGTACGACCTCGGGTCACCGCTGTTGGGGACGATCCGCCCGCCGCTCATCGCGGTGAGGAACCACTCCAGCTCCAGCCCGTTGTTGTTGTCGGTGTTGTCGCCGGTGGTGACGGCGCAGCCGAGGGCGCGCCCGGTGGCGGGCCCGACGGTCAGCGAGTTGACGCGCTCGATCAGCGCGACCGCGCCCGGCACGCTCAGCGCCTCCTGGGGGCGCCAGCCGTCGCCCTCGCGCTCGCGGAAGTACTCGGAGCGCAGCGGCGTCTGCACGTCCACGATGTGCAGGTCGGTGAGCTGGACGAAGGCGGCGAGCGGGGTGCGCTTGTCCTCGCGGCGCGGGCCCGCGGCGCCCAGTTCCGCGCGTACGACCCGGGGCCAGCCGGCGCCCTCCGTCAGGTGCCGGTAGCCGCCGTGACCCACGGCCGCCGCGGTGGTACGGATCGTGGTGCCCGCCGACGACGGCGCGGGCCGTCCGCCGGGCACGAGCCCCTGAGCGCCGGCCCGCGAGGCCAGGGCAGGCGGCCCGGCGGACCGCGCGGTCGCCTGCGGCTGGCCCGGCCCGAGGGCCAGCCCGAGACCGGCGGCCGCACCCGCGGCCCCGGCGGCGCCCAGGAGGACGGCGCGCCGGCCGGGGCCCGGGGGCCTGGTGGACGTGCTTTCGCGGTGCATCGGCGCTCCTGAGGGGGGATGAGCGGGAGGCTTCGACGCGGGTGGGTCACCCGTACACTCGGAGCCTTGGCACGCCGGGTGACCTGCTACTTAACGCAACCGGAACGACGGCGGCCGGGAAGCCCACAAATACCTCCACCGGCCGAAAACACCGCGCAATGGACACGCGATCCTCGCCCGTTCGAGTGGCCACGGTCACCGTGGGTTCACCGCGGCGGGAACACGCCGCCCGCGACCCGTTGGCGGCTATGCGCCAACGCCGCAATCCGCCACTCTCAACTCCCCCCGCGCGCACGTGCCTTGCTGATAGATATGCGGACAGCCGGCACCGGATGCCGGTTTCCACACAGGTGGGGGTTGAACAAGAGATGACGATCTCTCGCAGACGCACACCCGGGCGCATACCGGGGGGCGGACGGCCGCGTGCCGCCGCCCGAATAGCCCTCGCGGCCGGACTGGCCGCCGCGCTCACCGCGACCGGCTCGGCGGCCGGCCAGGCCGCGGAGGGCGCACCGGAGCCCGACCGGCCCAAGGCGGCGGCGGACAAACTCGGCGCGAAGGACGCCGAACTGCTCGCCGAGGCGAAGGCGGACGGCGACAAGCACGTCACGCTGCTGGTCGCCGTCGAGCCGGGCGAGGCGGCCGAGGTCGCCGGCACCTTCCGCGGCGTACGCGGCGCCTCCGTCGGCCGTACGCACGACAAGCTCGGCTACGTCCGCGCCACCGTGCCCACGGGCCGCGCCGACGCCGCCATCGACAGGGCCGCGAAGATGTCCGCCGTCCACGGCATCGATCTGAACGAGGAGATCGAGCTGCCGGACCCGCGGCCGGGCGCCGACCGGGCCAAGGGCGACAAGGGGAGCACGGGCGGCGGCGCGTACCCCGCCCCCGACCGCTCCACGCCGGCCGAGAACCCGTACCAGCCGGCCCACGAGACCGGCGCCGTCGACTTCGTCGAGAAGCACCCGAAGGCCGACGGCCGCGGCATCACCATCGGCATCCTCGACTCCGGCGTCGACCTCGCCCACCCGGCGCTGCGCAAGACCACCACCGGCGAGCGCAAGATCACCGACTGGGTGACGGCCACCGACCCGATCGTGGACGGCGACCGCACCTGGCGGCCGATGGTCACCGACGTCTCCGGCCCCTCCTTCACGTTCGACGACCGCGAGTACACCGCCCCGCGCGGCGACTACTCCGTCAGCCTCTTCAGCGAGAACGCCACGCTGGGCGGCGAGATGCAGGGCGACCTGAACCGCGACGGCGACACCACCGACACGTGGGCGCTGCTGTACGACGCGCAGGCCGGCACCGTCCGCGTCGACCTCGGCGACGACGCCGACTTCCGGAACGACAAGCCGATGGCCCCGTACGGCGAGGACCACAAGTTCGCCTCCTTCGGCACCGACGACCCGGACACGGCGATCGCCGAGGCCATCCCGTTCGTCGTGGAGATCCGCAGGGACGTGCCGATGGATCCCTACGGCGGGGACTGGATCGGCAAGAAGGAGGACTTCGTCAACATCGGCGTCGTCGAGGGCGCGCACGGCACCCACGTCGCCGGCATCACCGCCGCCAACGGCCTCTTCGGCGGCCGGATGGACGGCGCCGCGCCCGGCGCGAAGCTCGTCTCCTCCCGCGCCTGCACCTGGAGCGGCGGCTGCACCGCGGTCGCGCTCACCGAGGGCATGATCGACCTGGTGGCGAACCGGAACGTCGACATCGTCAACATGTCGATCGGCGGCCTGCCGCCGCTCAACGACGGCAACAACGCCCGCGCCGAGCTGTACAACCGGCTCATCGACACCTACGGCGTGCAGCTCGTCATCTCCGCGGGCAACGACGGCCCCGGCGCCAACACCATCGGCGACCCCGGCCTGGCCGACAAGGTCATCAGCGTCGGCGCGGCCGTCTCCCGCGAGACCTGGGCCGCCAACTACGGCAGCGTCGTGCAGAAGAAGTACGCGATGATGCCGTTCTCCTCCCGCGGTCCGCGCGAGGACGGCGGCGCCACCCCGACGATCACCGCCCCCGGCGCGTCGGTCAACACCATCCCGACCTGGCAGCCCGGCGAGCCCGTCGCCGAGGCCGGCTACGAACTGCCGCCCGGCTACGGCATGCTGCAGGGCACCTCGATGTCCTCGCCGCAGACCGCCGGCGCCGCGGCGCTGCTGCTGTCGGCCGCCGAGCGGGAGGGCGTCGACGTCACCCCGAACGCCCTGCGCACCGCGCTGACCTCCACCGCCGACCACATCCCCGGCGTGCAGACCTACGCGGAGGGCGCCGGCCGGGTCGACGTCGTCGACGCCTGGGACTCCCTGGAGGACGGCGCCACCTCGTACGAGTACGAGGTGCAGGCGCCCGTCGACACCGCGCTCGCCGGCTTCCTCGCCACCCCCGGCGTGGGCACCGGCGTCTACGACCGCGAGAGCGGCCCGGCGCGCGGCGGGTCCGAGACGTACGAGATCACCCTCACCCGCACCTCGGGACCGGCCGGCGGCACGCCGCACGAGCTGGACTGGCAGGGCAACGACGGCACGTTCACGCTGCTCGGGGACGACGACGTCACGCTGCGCCGGGGCAAGCCGCTGACCGTGCGGGTGCAGGCCGAGCCGCGCTCCGCGGGGCTGCACAGCGCCGCGCTGCTGGTCGACGGCAAGCGCACCGAGGGCGTCGACCACCGGGTGCTGACGACGGTCGTCACCTCGCAGGAGCTGGCGGAGCCGGCGTACGCGCACGAGGTCTCCGGCGCGGTGCAGCGCAACGCGCACCGCTCGTACTTCGTGAAGGTCCCCGAGGGCGCGAAGACCCTGGAGGTGGCGATGAGCGGGCTCAAGGGCAAGAGCCAGACCCGCTGGATCGCGATCGACCCGTGGGGCATTCCGGCCGACGAGACGTCCACGCCGTTCTGCTACAACAACTACGACAACCCGGCCAACACCTGCCGCCCCGACCTGCGCTCCTACGAGAACCCGATGCCGGGGGTGTGGGAGATCGAGGTCGAGTCGCGGCGCACCTCGCCGGAGCTGGACAACCCGTTCACGGTCGGGGCGTCCGTGCTCGGCGCCACCTTCGACCCGGAGGTGCAGACGATCGAGGAGGCGAAGGTCGGCACGCCGAGCCCGGTGGAGTGGACGGTGACCAACGGGTTCGCGCCGGTGTCCGGCAAGCTCGCCGGCGGGCCGCTCGGCTCCGGTCTTGCGGAGCGCCCGAGCATCGCGGCGGGTGCGACGAACACCACGACGATCGAGGTCGCCGAGGGTGTCACCCGGCTCGACGCCGTGATCGGCGCCCCCTCCGACGCCAACGCGGACCTCGACCTCACGGTCTACCGCGACGGCGTGCAGGTGGGCCAGGCCGCCGACGCCGACTCGGAGGAGGCGGTCTCCCTGACCGACCCGGAGCCCGGCACGTACACGGTGGAGGTCTTCGCCTACGACGTGCCGGCGGGCACGACGGAGTACGACTACCGCGACGTGTACTTCTCCCCGGCGCTGGGTGAGGTGAGCGTCGGCGACGAGCCGGTGGAGCTGGACAGCGGCGCGAGCGCCGAGGTCGGCGCCGAGGTCACGGTGGCGGCCCCCGGTCCCGAGGGCCGCGAGTTCTTCGGCGAGGTGCGACTGCAGAACGCCCGCGGCACGGCGGCGGGCGCGGGCAGCGTGCGGATCGGGACGGTCGTGCCGTAGCGCGAGCGGGTACGTACGCGGAGTGTGCCGCGCGTACGTCCTGAGCGAACCGACAGCACCCGCGGGGGCGGGACGCCGGAGCGACGGCGTCCCGCCCCTGTGGCGTGCGTCTCAGTTCGCCGCGCGGGCGCGCCCGGGGCGGGCGGCCGGGCAGGGGAAACGACTGGAGCCTGCCGCCGGGCGCCCGGCATCATGGGGGGCGCACCCCGCACTGTGAACGGAGAGCCATGAAGATCGGAATCGTCGGAGCCACCGGCCAGGTCGGCGGAGTGATGCGCGACATCCTCGCCGAGCGCGCCTTCCCGGTGGACCAGCTTCGCCTGTTCGCGTCGGCCCGGTCCGCGGGGCGCACGCTGCCGTGGCGGGAGGCTCCGGGCGGTGCGGTCACGGTGGAGGACGCGGGCACCGCCGACTACTCCGGGCTCGACATCGTGCTGTTCTCCGCCGGCGGCGCCACGTCCAAGGCGCTCGCCGAGAAGGTCGCGGCGCAGGGCCCTGTCGTGATCGACAACTCCTCCGCGTGGCGCCGCGACCCGTCGGTGCCGCTGGTGGTCTCCGAGGTCAACCCGCACGCGGTGGCGGACCGCCCCAAGGGCATCATCGCCAACCCGAACTGCACGACGATGGCCGCCATGCCCGTGCTCAAGCCGCTGCACCGCGAGGCGGGCCTGGTCTCCATGGTCGTCGCCACCTACCAGGCGGTCTCCGGCTCCGGCCTCGCGGGCGTGGAGGAGCTGTTCCAGCAGGTCCGCGCCGCCGGCGAGGAGGCGCCGAAGCTGACCCGGGACGGCGCCGCTGTCGCGTTCCCCGAGCCGGCGAAGTACGCGGCCCCGATCGCGTACAACGTGCTGCCGCTGGCCGGCTCCCTCGTCGACGACGGCCTCGACGAGACGGACGAGGAGCAGAAGCTGCGCCACGAGTCGCGCAAGATCCTGGAGATCCCGGAGCTGAAGGTCTCCGGCACCTGCGTCCGCGTGCCCGTCTTCACCGGGCACTCGCTGCAGGTCAACGCCCGCTTCGCCGCGCCGCTGAGCCCCGCTCGGGCCGCGGAGCTGCTGGCCGCCGCGGAGGGCGTGGCGCTCGCGGACGTGCCGACGCCGCTGGGCGCGGCGGGGCGGGACGTCTCGTACGTGGGGCGCATCCGGCGCGACGAGACGGCGGAGAACGGGCTCGCGCTGTTCCTCTCGGGCGACAACCTGCGCAAGGGTGCGGCGCTGAACGCGGTGCAGATCGCGGAACTGGTCGCGGCGGAGCGCCGGTCCTGAGGGCCCGGCCCGCGGGTCCGGGCCGCGGGTCATAGCCGCGGGTCCGGCCTGCGCGCGGGCGGTCGCCGGGCGGAGTTGTCCACAGGCGGTACGGGCCGTACGGCCGGGGGTGCCGCCGTCATCCACAGGCCGCTCCGCGCGAGGGTCCGGCGTGCGAGGATTGCGGTCAGTCGTAGGGGTAAGGAGTAGCCCAGGTGCCTGGCACGAATCTGACCCGGGAAGAGGCGCGGGAGCGCGCGCGCCTGCTGAAGGTGGACGCGTACGAGATCGACCTCGACATCTCCGGCGCCAAGGAGGGGGGCACCTTCCGGTCGGTGACGACGGTGCGGTTCTCGGCCGCCGAGGAGGGCGCGGAGACCTTCGCCGACCTCGTCGCGCCCGAGGTGCACGAGGTGGTGCTGAACGGCACCGCGCTCGACGCCGCCGAGGTCTTCGCCGACTCCCGGATCGCCCTGCCGGGGCTGCGCGCGGGGGAGAACGAGCTGCGGGTCGTCGCCGACTGCGCGTACACCAATACGGGTGAAGGTCTGCACCGCTTCGTCGACCCGGTGGACGGCGAGACGTATCTGTACACGCAGTTCGAGGTGCCCGACGCCCGCCGGGTGTTCGCGAGCTTCGAGCAGCCGGACCTCAAGGCGACGTTCGCCTTCACGGTGACCGCGCCGGAGGGATGGCAGGTCGTCTCCAACTCCCCGGCGCCGGAGCCGGCGGGCGGGGTGTGGCGCTTCCCGCCCACGCCGCGCATCTCGACGTACATCACCGCGCTGATCGCCGGGCCCTACGCGTCGGTGCAGGGCACCTGGGAGGGCGACGGGCGGACGGTGCCGCTGGGCGTGTACTGCCGGCCGTCGCTCGCGGAGTACCTGGACGCGGAGGCGATCTTCGAGGTCACCCGGCAGGGCTTCGACTGGTTCCAGCAGCGGTTCGACTACCCGTACCCGTTCGAGAAGTACGACCAGCTCTTCGTCCCGGAGTTCAACGCCGGCGCGATGGAGAACGCGGGCGCGGTCACCTTCCGCGACCAGTACGTGTTCCGTTCCAAGGTCACGGACGCGGCGTACGAGATGCGGGCCGACACGATCCTGCACGAGCTGGCCCACATGTGGTTCGGCGACCTGGTGACCATGGAGTGGTGGAACGACCTCTGGCTGAACGAGTCGTTCGCCACGTACTCCTCCACCGCCTGCCTCGCCCAGGCGCCCGGCTCGCGCTGGCCGCACGCGTGGACGTCGTTCGCGAACCAGATGAAGACGTGGGCGTACCGCCAGGACCAACTGCCGTCCACCCACCCGATCATGGCCGAGATCACCGACCTCGACGACGTGCTCGTCAACTTCGACGGCATCACGTACGCGAAGGGCGCCTCGGTGCTCAAGCAGCTCGTGGCCTACGTGGGCGAGGACGAGTTCTTCCGCGGCGTGCAGGCGTACTTCAAGCGCCACGCCTTCGGCAACACCCGGCTGAGCGACCTGCTCGGCGCGCTGGAGGAGACCAGCGGGCGGGATCTCGCGGCCTGGTCCAAGGCGTGGCTGGAGACCGCCGGGATCAACGTGCTGCGCCCCGAGCTGGAGACCGGACCGGACGGCGTGGTCAGGTCGTTCGCCATCCGCCAGGAGGCTCCCGCGCTGCCCGCGGGCGCCAAGGGCGAGCCGGTGCTGCGCCCGCACCGCATCGCCGTCGGGCTGTACGACCTGAAGGACGGCCGGCTGGTCCGCACCGACCGGCTGGAGCTGGACATCGACGGCGAGCTCACCGACGTCCCGCAGTTGGCGGGCCGCCCCCGCCCCGCGGTCATCCTGCTCAACGACGACGACCTCACCTACGCCAAGGTCCGGCTCGACCCCGCCTCCCTGGACGTGGTCACCCGCCACCTCGGCGACTTCGAGACCACGCTGCCGCGGGCGCTGTGCTGGGCGTCGGCCTGGGACATGACCCGCGACGGCGAGCTGGCCACCCGGGACTACCTGGCCCTCGTCCTCTCCGGCATCCGCAAGGAAAGCGACATCGGCGTGGTGCAGTCCCTGCACCGCCAGGTGAAGCTGGCCCTCGACCTCTACGCGGCCCCCGACTGGCGGGCCACGGGCCTGGCCCGCTGGACGGCCGAGGCCGAGACCCGGCTGCACGCCGCCGAGCCGGGCGGCGACCACCAGCTCGCCTGGGCCCGCGCCTTCGCGGCCACCGCCCGCACCGACGACCAACTCGACCTGCTCGCCGGTCTCCTCGACGGGTCCCGCACGATCGACGGCCTCGACGTCGACACCGAGCTGCGCTGGACGCTGCTGCACCGCCTGGCCGCCACCGGCCGCGCGGACGACGACGCGATCGCGGCGGAGCTGGAGCGCGACAGGACCGCCGCGGGCGAACGCCACGCGGCCTCGGCGCGGGCGGCCCGGCCGACCGCGGCGGCGAAGTCGCGCGCGTGGCAGGAGGTCGTCGAGGAGGGCAACCTCGCCAACGCGGTTCAGGAGGCGGTGATCAGCGGCTTCGTCCAGACCGACCAGCGCGACCTGCTGGCCCCGTTCACGGCGAAGTACTTCGACGCGGTCAAGGACGTCTTCGACTCCCGCAGCCACGAGATCGCCCAGCAGATCGTGGTCGGCCTCTACCCGGCCCTCCAGGTCTCCCAGGCCACCCTGGACGCCACGGACACCTGGCTCGCCGAGACCCAGCCGTCCCCGGCCCTGCGCCGCATGGTGACGGAGTCCCGCGCCGGCGTGGAACGCGCCCTCCGCGCCCAACAGGCCGACGCCGCCGCCGGGTCCTGACGCCGGTGGGCCCCCGGCCCGGGGGCCCACCCGTACGGCACGAGCCGCCGCACGGCCCGGCGCGAGAACCGGCCGGCGGCCCGGCACCCGGGCCACCGTCAGCTCGGGAACATCGCCGTGGCGTTGACCCAGGTGCCGGTGACGGCGTTCGCGCGGTCGGAGGCGAGGAAGGCGGCCAGGTCGGCGATCTCCTGGATGCGGGGGGACGCCGGGAGCATGCGGAGGTCGTCCAGCGTGTCCAGGACGCCCTGGAGGGCTTCCGGGGTGGCCATCGCCGGGTTGACCGCGCCGAGCTTCTGCGGGGTGAGGCTCTCCGGGACGCCGGCGGCCCACAGGCCCGCGGCGCGGACGCCGCGGGGGCCCAGTTCCTGGGCGAGGGAGCGGATGAGGGCGTCGATCGCCGAGTCCGCGGGGCAGGTGCCGCCCATGAGCGGGCTGGTGTGGGACGAGCCGCTGTTGAGCGCCAGGATGACGCCGGAGCCCTGCTCCGCCATGCGGGTGCCCGCAGCGCGGGCGGTGATGAAGTTGGTGGTGAGGCCGCGGGTGACGCAGGAGACGTAGTCGGCCACGGACAGGTCGACCAGCGGGGTGCCCTGGACGTCGTTGCGGGTGATCAGGTTGATGCTGACGTCGATGGAGCCCGCCTCGGCGGCCACCCCGGCCGCGTGCTCCTCCACCGCGCGCTCGTCCAGCGCGTCGACGACCGCCGCGTCGGCCGTGCCGCCTGCCTCGGTGATGTCCCGCGCCACCGCCTCGATGTTCGCCGCGTGCCGGCCGACGAGGTGGACCCGGGCGCCCTCGCGGGCGAAGGTGCGGGCCACCGCGGCGCCGATGCTTCCGCCGGCGCCGTAGACGATCGCGTTCTTGTTCTGCAGCAGCATTGTCGCTCCTCGGATGTCGTCATCGTGTGATGCCGGCCATTGAGACGTACGCGGGCCGCGGCAGTCATCGCTCCCCGCCGGCGCGGGCCCCGCGCGGCGACCGTCCCAGGGCAGGCGCTGCTGGAAGTAGCCGACATCCGGCAGCATCACGTGTGCGGCAGGACCCGCCGGGTCAGAGCGTCATCGGCAGCCCGAACGCGGGCAGCAGATGCGGCTCGAACGTCGTGATCTCGGCTATCCGCCCGTCCGCCACCCGCAGCACCTCCAGCGTCTGCGCCCGGTACACCGTCGTGCCCGGCCGGCGCACGTAACCGGCGACCGCCGGGCGGCCGTTGGCGCGGGTCCGCACATGCCGCCAGTCGCCGAAGAAGGCGGGCAGGGCCGGATCGAGCGACTGCGAGACGAAGTCCACGATCGTCTGCCGCCCGACGAACCAGAAGGGGTTCGGCGGCATCGTCAGCTTCGCGTCCTCCGTCAGCGCCGCCGCCATCGCCGCCATGTCCAGCCGCTCGGCCGCCTCCCGGTACCGGTCGACGGCCGCCAGCTCCGCGCGCGTCGGCGGCCTCAGCGGCGTCCACTCCGCGGGCCCGCCCGCGGGCAGGTGCGCGCGCAGCGCGGGCCGGGCGCGCTGCAGGGCGCTGTTCACGGCGGCGGTGCTCAGGTCCAGCAGGCCGGCGGTCTGCGCGGCGGGCAGGCCGACGACGTCGCGGAGGACGAACACGGCCCGCTGGCGCGGCGGCAGGTGCTGGAGCGCCGCGAGGAAGACCAGGTCGACGGTCTCCCGGGCGCCGGCCTGGGCCTCGGGCCCCGCGTCGGCGGCGGGCACGTCGGCCAGCAGTTCGTCGGGGTAGGGCTGGAGCCAGGTGATACGGGTGGGCGGCTCGGCGTCGCCGTGGGCCATGCCGGGCAGCCGCTCGTAGCGGGCGGGGGCGCGGGAGTGGCGCCGGAGGTGGTCGAGGCAGGTGTTGGTGGCGATGCGGTAGAGCCAGGCGCGTACGGCGGCGCGGCCCTCGTAGGTCTCGCGGCGGCGCCACGCCTTGAGGAACGTCTCCTGGACGAGGTCTTCCGACTCGTCGTACGAGCCGGTCATCCGGTAGCAGTGGACCTGCAGTTCGCGGCGGTACGCCTCCATCAGGCCGGCGAAGTCCGCGTCGTCCGGGGGTTCCGCCGGCTCATTCGTCACGGGCCGCGGCGTGACGTTTTCCGAGGCCGCGGGCGCGGAGCTTTCTCCGGCGGCGGGCGCGGAGCTTTCTCCGGCGGTGCCGGGCGGGACGCCGTCCGGTGCGGGGGCGCCGTCTTCGGGTGCGGCCGGTCCTTCGGCCGCCGCGTCCCGCGCCGTACGGGCGATGCGCCGCAGCCGCCCCACCGACGACGACAGCTCCGTCACCTCCGCGTAGAACGTCTCCGGCGGCCGCGGCGTGAGCCGCCCGGCGCGCGCGGCGACGTCCGAGATCAGGTCCCGCACGGAGCCGGCCGCCTCGGGGGCGCGGCGCCCGCGGTAGGCGCGCTGGCGGCAGGCGGCGGAGCAGTAGACGGTGCTGCGGCCCCGGCGGCCGGCGCGGGGCGGCAGCGGCCCGCCGCAGACCGCACACGTCTCGTCCGGCACGCTCCTGTCCCTCCTGGTCGGCGTCACGCGGTGGATGCGTGACGCAATTCTGCCAGCGCGCCCGGCGGCGCCGGACGGCCCGCCCGGGCCGGTCACCGACGGCGAGGGCGCGGCACCGCTGCGTCGCTTCCCGTGCGAGGGTGCGCGCTCCGGAGCCGTCCCCGAGCCGTCCGCGCGCGAGCCGCGGGTCACGGGACTAGCGTGAGAAGTGCACGAATCCGCGCAATACCCCCCAGCCTCAAAGGAGGCGACCGATCATGACCGTACGACCCGAAGGCGCACCCTGCTGGGCGGACGCGACCTTCCCCGACCTCGAGGCCGCGAAGAGCTTCTACGCCGACGTCTTCGGCTGGACCTTCGAGGACGGCGGCAAGGCCGCCGGGCACTACACCCAGGCGTCCGCGGACAGCGGCGTCGCCGCCGGCCTCGCGCCGCCGATGCCGGGGGAGCAGGACGCCCGGGCGGAATGGACGCTCTACTTCGCCACGCCCGACGCCGACGCCACCGCCGAGCACGTCGGCGAGAACGGCGGGCGGGTCGTCACGGGCCCGATGGAGGTCGGCCCGTACGGCACGATGGCCATCGCCGAGGACCCGGACGGCATCCGGTTCGGCCTGTGGGAGCCGGGCAGCCACGAGGGCTTCGCCGCGATCGGCGAGCCCGGCACGTTCTGCTGGGCCGAGGTCGACACCCGCAACCCCGAGCACGCCGACGCCTTCTTCCCCGAGGTCTTCGGCTACCGGGTGCGCAAGATGCAGGACGACACCATGGACTACGCCGTGTGGAGCGTCGGTGACGGCGACCCGCTGCTGGGCCGGGCGCAGATGAGCGGCGACGTCTTCCCCGCCGGGACGCCCCCGCACGTGGGCGTCTGCTTCGCCGTGGAGGACTGCGACCGTGCCGTGGAGACGACGCGGCGGCACGGCGGCAACGTGACGTTCGGGCCGCAGGACTCGCCGTTCGGGCGGATGGCGACCCTTCAGGACCCGCAGGGCGCGTCGTTCACCGTGATCAACGTCAACCGCACGGTCGGCGAGATGCCGGACTTCGCCTGAGCGGGCGGCGGGGCCGGGTGCCGAGGCGCCCGGCCCCGGTCACGCCGGTCACGTCCGCGCCCGTACGCGCGCCAAAAGCGCCTGCCCCGGCTGCGGGGCAGGCGCCTGCGCGCCGCGTCGGGCGGCCGTCAGCTCTTCTTCCGCTCCGCCGCGACCACCAGACCGGCGATCACCGCGAAGGCCACCAGCGGGGTGAGCACGAAGAGACCGAGGGTCTCCGCGACGCTCAGCCCGGGGCCCGGGTCGTCGCCGTCGTCGCGGTTGAGCGCGGAGGCGGCGGGGGACGACATCAGCATCATCAGCGCCGTCCCGGCGGCGAGTGCACCGGCGCGCAGGGTCTTCTTCCTGTCCACGCTCAAACCGTAGCGAACACCGCCGCCGTCCGCGCGCCCGGGGTCGCCTAAGGTGCTACGGGCCCCCGGCGGTGCTCAGATGCGCCGTGACCGGCAGCAGCCGCGGCTCGCCCCGCGCCTCGTCCACGCGCACCCGCAGCTTCTCCGCCGTCACCGGCGCGGCCAGCGGCAGGATCCGGTACGCGCCGATCGTCGTGCCCGCCGCGATCTCCCGCCACTCCCCCGTCGCCGGATCCCGCGCCTCCACCGCGAACCGCTCGACGCGCTGGCCGTGCCGAACGTCCTCCGCCAGCCGGACCCGGTCGAACGTCTGCGGCCCGCGCCGGTCGAGCACGTCCGCGCCGTAGACCGCGCGCACCCGGTCCCCGAAGGCACGCAGTTCGCGTACGTCCTCGGGGGCGATCCGGCCGTCGCGCGCGGGCGGCACGTTGAGCAGCAGCGGAGCGTTGCGGCCGACGCTCTGCTCGTACAGCGCGAACAGCTCGTCCGCGGTCTTCGGCCGCTCGCCGGGGTGGTGGAACCAGCCGGGGCGGTTGGAGACGTCGGCCTCCGCCGGATACCACTGGAGGTACCGCACCCCGTCGGCCAGCAGCCTGTCGCGCGAGCCGATGTCGGGGTCGGTGGAGTCGCTGGGCAGCGCCCCGTGCGTGGACCGGGGGTCGACGGTGTGCGGGGTGACGCTCCACTCGGTCTCGCGGGCGACGCCGCGCTCGTTGCCGACCCAGCGGATGCCCAGCGGGCCCTGGAAGACGACGGTGTCCGGGGAGAGCGCGTGGATCAGCTCGTACCACTGCCGGAAGCCGTACTCCTGCGCGATGCCCGCGTCCCGCCACGGGTTGGCGCCGTCGAGCCACAGCTCGTCGATGGGGCCGTACTCGGTGAACAGCTCGTAGACCTGGTTCAGGTAGTAGGCGTCGTAGTCGTTCGCGCGCACCGTGAACGTGGGCAGCCGCCCGGCGGCGACGTCGTCGGCGCGGTCGTCGCCCTCGACGAGGGTGGGGATGGTGTGCGTGCGCACCGGGCTGCCGTTGCCGTAGCGGCCGTGGCCCGAGGGCGGGCCGCCGTCGGCGAGCGCGGTGCGCTCGACGCTCGTCAGCGGCTCGCCCGCCTCCTGCTTCGCGCGCAGCCGGTCCAGCCAGCCGGCGTGCCAGGCGTGCGGCAGCTCCGAGCCGTCGGACGGGGAGAGGTAGACGCCCACGCCGAGGCCCGCCTTGCGGGCCTCCCTGACGTACGTGCCGAGGAGGTCGCGGCTGTGCGGGCTGGCGGCCACGGAGTGGTCGGAGTAGCGCGTCGGGTAGAGGTTGAAGCCGTCGTGGTGCTTGGCGGTGAGCATGGCCATCTCGGCGCCCATCGCCCGGTACGTACGCATCCACTGGGCGACGTCGACGCGGCCCGGGTCGAAGAGCGCCGGGTCCTCCGCGCCCGAGCCCCACTCGCGGTCGGTGAGGGTGTTCATGCCGAAGTGGGTGAAGGCGGTCACCTCGCGCCGCTGCCAGGCGAGCTGGCCGCGGGTGGGCACGATGTGGGCGGCCTTGGCGAGGATGCGCTCCGGGCTGTCGCAGTCCTCGACGGCCATCAGGGAGGCGGGCTCGACCGGCCGGGTGCACTCGTCGGCGGCGGACGCGGTCTCGCCGGCGGCCGGCAGCAGGGCGGTGGCGGTGAGGGCGACGGCCGCGGCTCCCGTGCCGACGGAACGGGCGCCTCTACGCACGGGGCGCCTCCCCGCTCGTACGCCCGGAGGCGGCGCGGGTCTCCGCGCGCGAGTCCTCCCCACCGGACTCCTCGCCGCCGGACTCCCGCTCACCGGACTGCTCGCCGCCGGACTGCTCTCCGTCGGGAGCGTCCGGGTCCGCGTCGTCCCCGCCGCCGAGTTCGCGCACCACCTCCGCCAGCAACCGGTGCGTGCGCGGCGCGTCGGCCAGTTCCTCGAAGAGCAGCGTGCGGCCGTCCGGATCGGCGACCGGCAGCTTCCAGCCGGGGTACTCCGCGCCCGCGCCCGGCACGTGCTGCGGCCGGCGGTCGCCGGCCGCGTCCGGCAGCCAGACGGCGACGAGCCGCGCGGGGCTGCGGGCGAGGAGGCGGTACAGGCCGGTGATGACGGACGCCTCGTCGGCCCGTCCGCCGGGCAGCAGCCGGAGCCGTTCGAGCAGGTCGAGCCACGTGCCGACCTCGACCGCGTCGGCGACGCGGGCGGCGGGCAGCGGGGCGTCGAGGAGGCCGAGTTCGTGGCGGAGCGCCAGGTGTGCGCCGCTGATCCGGGCCGCGGTGGGCGGCAGGTCGGGGCCGGTGACCGCGGCCAGCGCGTCGGCCCGCCAGACCTCCGGCGGCCGCGGGCACGGAACGCCCGCGACGGTCTCCGGCGCCGCCTCGCGCTGGGTCCGCTGCGTCCACAACACAGACGTGCCCAGCACGCCGCGCACCGCCAGCGCGTCCCGTACGCCGCCGTCGGCCGGGTCGCCGCCCGGGTCCTCGCCGATCACCGGCGTGCCCGCCCGGTGCGCCTCCAGCGCCAGCACGCCGAGCATCGCCGCCGCGTCGTACGCGACGTACGTGCCCTCCGCCGGCGCCCGGCCCGCCGGCACCCACCACTGCCGGAACAGCCCGCTCACGTGCCCGATGCGCAGCGCCCCCGCCCGCCGCAGCGCGGCGCGCAGCACCGAGCGGTACGGGCCGTAGCCCGCGGCCGCCAGCTTGTCGGGCCGCCACGGCGGCACGCCCCGGTCCGTACCGCGGGGGTCGCGGGCGTCCGGCGGGTCGCCGGCGGTGCAGCCGGCGGCGAGGACGGACTGCTCCGCCCAGGCGTCGGCGCCCGAGGGGTGCACGCCGGCCGCCAGGTCGTGCACGACGCCGACGGCCATGCCCGCGTCCCGGGCGATCCGCTGGGCGCGCCAGAGCTGGTTGTCGGTGAGCCAGGCGAGCCGGCAGTGGAAGTCGATGCGGTCGAGCAGGTCGTGCCGGGCCCGGGTGGTGGCGGTGGAGCGCGGGTCGGCGAGGCCGCCGGGCCAGGAGCGCCAGTCGGGGCCGTGGATCTCGGCCAGCGCGCACCAGGCGGCGTAGTCGTCGAGCGGCTGGCCCTGTTCGGCGAGGAAGTGGTGGTACGCGACGCGCCGGCCGGGCGTCAGCTCGACGCGGCGCAGCAGTTCCAGCGCGGCGCGCTTGAGCCGCCACACCTCGTCGCGGTCGATGAGCCCGCCCTTGGCGCGTACCTTCTCGCGCAGCGCGGCGGCGCGGCCGGCGAGTTCGTCGGCCTGGGCGCGGTCGGCGGGGGCGAGGTAGCGGTACTCCGGTATGTCCTCGATCCGCAGGTGCACGGGGTCGGCGAAGCGCCGCGAGGAGGGCCGGTACGGGGACGGGTCCGCGGGCCGCCCCGCGGCGCCGGGCACGGCGGCGTGCAGCGGCGCCAGTTGCACGAAGTCCATGCCGTGGGTGCGCGCGGACCAGGCCGCCAGCTCGGCGAGGTCGCCGAGGTCGCCCATGCCCCAGGAGCGGCCGGACAGCAGCGCGGGCAGCGGGAGCGCGAGCCCCGCGCCGCGCCGCCGCGGCTGCGGCACGCGCGTGGGAGCGGCGATGACGGTGGCCCGGCCGGTGCGCCCGTCGGGGGCGGTGGCGGTGAGGGTGTGCACGCCGAGGGGGAGCGGGGCGCGCGGGTCGAGCGCGTCGCCGTCCTCACCGGTCAGCGCGGTCTCGGTGCCGTCGGGCAGCGGGTCGAGGTCGAGGCGGGTGCCGGCGGGTGGCACGACGGCCGCGGGCAGGAGGCGGTCCCGCTCGGCCTTCTCGTACGCCGCGAGCGCTTCCGCGACGGCGGTGGGCCCCGAGGCGTCCACGCCGAGTGCGGCGAGGACGGCGACGAGAGTGTCCTCGGGGACGGGGAGGGCGCGGCCCGGTGTGTGTTCGTGACTGACCGCGACTCCGTGCAGCGCAGCTAACCGCGCCAGAGACATGCCACCCCCAGGTGGTATGCGACGTCATCGGCTCCGGACTCACCCACGTAACAGGTCGCGGGCCCCGGAGGGTCGCCGCCGGGGTGAGCCGGCAGGCTGATCGTACTGCGGCTGCCGCGCGCCGTCAGCAGGCCGTCACGTGAAGTGAACGGGCGGCAACGGCTCGCTGATGAGGTTGTCGTCGGCGGCGAGCGGCGGCTCGCTGGTCAGCGGGGTGCCCGCGGCCAGCGGGGGTTCGCTGGTCAGCGGCAGCTCGGCGCAGGAGCAGGCACCGGCCAGGCCGTAGTCGGGGTCGGCGCCCTCGACGGGTTTGAGGTGCAGGGCGTGGCTGACTTCGTACGGAGCGGGAGCGGCCACCGCGGGTCCTCCTCGGTCGACGGCTGGTCACGCCCGCCGCTACCCGATCACGGGCCCGGCAGTCGTGGCGACACGCTTTCGTGCCATACGTCACAGTACCCGCAACGGGCGATTTCACTGTAACGGGCCCCGGAAAACGCAAGAGCTGGGGCCCGTACCCCCCTCCCGACTCGCTTTTTCCGTGCGAGCCGAGGGGGCGGAAGACGGGCCCCGCGCGCGGGGCGCTAGCCGCGGCGGACCGTCTCCAGCGGCAGGTGCAGCACGGCCGCGCCCCGCGGCGGGCGGTTGTCCGCCGCGAGCCGCTCGGTCTGCGCGGCGTCGAGGGCGCGGTCGAACAGCCACACCTCGTCCACGGCGCCGACGAGCGGATTGTTGATGCCGTTGACGCGCGCGCCGGCCCGGATGCCGGTGCGGGCGTCCGCGGAGACCGAGCCCGCGACCGGGCCGGAGGCGGCGGCGGGCGCGCCGTCCACGTAGAGAGTGATGCCCGTGTCGTCGCGGGTGAGCGCGACGTGGTGCCACTCGCCGTCGGCGAAGTCGCCGGGGGCGGAGACGAAGGTGTTCTGGGAGCCGGTGTTCACGTGGCCGCGGATGCGGTTCTGGTCCGGCTCCAGCCGGATCCACCACTTGGCGTCCGCCGCCTCCTCGGAGTGCGCCCAGAGCACGGCCTGCTGCTGCTCCCGCTCGGTGCTGCGGAACCAGGCGGCGGCGGTGAACGGTCCCTCGTCGAAGGCGAGTTCGCCGGTCAGCGGGGTTTCGACGTAGTCACCGGACAGCTCCAGGGCGCGACCGGAGACCCCGCGGACCCGCTCCGGGCTGCCGCTGACGACGGAGTGGTGGCGGTGTCCTGAGGCGTCGGGCGTGGTCGAGGGCCGCGGCGGCGGGGTGCTCAGCAGCCGGGCGGGCACGTGCGCGTAGGTGATCCGCCGGTGGTACGGGAGCAGGCCGTCGCCGGTCGGCGTGCGGTCGCCGTTCTCGTAGAGCACGCCGACGCCGCCGGCGGCCGGTACGAGGTCGGAGTAGCCGGCCGGGCCGTCGTGGACCTGCGGTCCCTCCCGCCAGGCGGCGCCGTCGTCGCGGCTGGTGCGCAGGGTGAGGTTCTCGCGCGCGGTGGCGTGCCGGGGCGCGGAGAACACCAGCCGCCCGGCCGGGTCGGAGGCGGCCGGGAGCGTGAGCACGGCGCCCTGGACGACGGGCGCGAGGAGGTCGGGCACCTCGCGGTACGGGGCGTCGAAGGTGGCGCCGCCGTCGCCGCTGACGGTGGCGGCGCGCGCGCCGGGGCTGCTGCCGTGCTGGTCGCGGGTGTTGAAGTAGACGGTGCCGTCGGAGAGTTCGGTGGCGGAGGTCTCGTTGGGGATGACGGTGCCGTCGGTGACCTCGTCGACGCCGCCGAGGTGCCAGGTGCCACCCCCGTCGTCGCTGTAGAGGGCGTGGCCGCCGAAGAGGCGGTCGTCGGGGCAGGCGCCGCCGGGTTCGGGGGCGCGGGAGTGGTTGCCGGGGATGACGAGGCGGCCGGCGTGCGCGCCGCGGGTGAGCTGGGTGCCGTGGCCGGGCCCGCCGACGAAGTGCCGCCACTCGGGCCGCTTGACGTCGGCGGTGATCTCCCGCGGGTCGGACCAGGTGGCGCCGTGGTCGTCGCTGTGCTGGACGAACGAGCGCCGGGTCTCCTCGGCCGTCGCCCGGCCGCAGATGACGTCCTGGCCGGAGACGCCGCCGCCGGTGCGGGTGGTGTTGAGCAGGACGCGGCCGGTGGCGCGGTCCACGACCGGCACGGGGTTGCCGAACTTGTTGCCGCCGTCGTCGGCCACGACGTCCAGCTCGCCCCACGTACGGCCGCCGTCCGGGGACCGCTTGAGCACGAGGTCGATGTCGCCGTCGTCGCCCGCGCCGGCCACCCGGCCCTCGGCGAAGGCGAGGAGCGTGCCGTCGGCGGCCTCGACGACGGCGGGGATGCGGAAGGAGTGGTAGCCGTCCTCACCGCGCTCGAAGACGGTGGAGTACGCGATGCGCGCCGTGGGCCGGGACCCGGATCCGGCGGCGGCGTCCGGTGCCTGCGCCGCGGGCAGGGCGGCGGCGGGGACGGCACCGGCCAGCAGCAGGGCGCAGGCGGCGGGCCCGGCGGCGCGGAACGGCCCCCGGCCGCGGCGGGGTTGGGGGGCGGACGGGCGGGGCGGTGCGGACATGGTGCTCCCTTCAGGGGTGGGTGTCACCGGAGGAGGCGGAGCGGGAGGGGGCCCAGGCGGCGGGGCCGCCGGCGTCGAGGGCGCGGCGGACGGCCGCCGCGTCGTGCGCGCGGGGTGCGGCGCGCGGATCGCCGCCGGTCGCCGCGGCGGGGCCCGGGGCACCGGCGACGCGGGGGGCGTTCTCGTCGAGGCGCGCCGGCACCGGGGTGTCGAACACCGCCCAGCGCCACAGCGCCTCGCGCAGCTCGGCGGCGGCGTCCGCGCAGGCGGGGTCGGCGAGCCGGTCGGTGAGCTCGTACGGATCGGACGCCAGGTCGTACAGCGCGTCCTCCGCCGGATCGGCGGCCAGCAGCAGCTTGTGCGTACGGGAGCGGGCCATGAGCACCCGGCCGCGCCGGCGGTCCTCGGCGAAGACGTACCGGGGCCCCGCGCCCGGCCCCGCGAGGTCGCGCCCCGGCAGGTCGCCGGGTCCGGCGGCGCCGCAGGCGGCGAGCACCGTGGGGGCCACGTCGACCAGCGAGGCCGGGGTGGCGCTCACCTCCCCGCGCCGGTCGCCGCCGCGGGCCGCGGCCGGGTACTTGACCAGCAGCGGCACCCGCACCAGCGGGTCGTACATCGGGCCGTCCTTGAGCAGCAGGTGGTGGAAGCCCAGGTACTCGCCGTGGTCGGAGGTGAACAGCACGAGGGTGTCGTCGTAGAGCCCGCGCCGGCGCAGCGCGCCCAGCAGCCGGCCGACGTGGTGGTCGAGCTGGGCGATGGCGCCGTAGTAGTGCGCGAGGACGGTGCGCAGCACGGGCTCGGTCAGCGGGCCGTAGTCGAAGTACGCGCGCGCGTGCGGCAGATCGGCGTCGGGGATCGCGGGGGTCCAGCCCGGCGGGAGCGTGAGCGCGGCCGGGTCGTGGAGCGTGTCCCAGGGTGCGGGCGGATCGAAGGGGTGGTGGGGTTTGACGAACGAGACGTGCAGAAGCTGCCCGCCGCCGTCGTCCCACTCCTCAAGCTCGCGCAGGGCGCGCTCGCCGATCCAGGTGGTGGAGTGCCACTCCTCGGGAAGGTCGGAGCGGCCGGTGCCGTACGTGGCCCGGTAGCCCGGCGGCGCCTGGGGGCGGAGCGCGAGTTCCTGGTCGAGGAGGTCGACGACGTCGGCGAGGCCGGCGGCGCGCAGCTCGCGGTGGTAGTCGTCGTCGTAGCGGCCGGGGCCGTGCTGCTCGGCGAGGTGCAGGCGGTCGTAGCCGACGTCGAGGTAGGTCGGGGTGAAGTGCATCTTGCCGACGGCGGCGGTGCGGTAGCCGGCGCGGCGCAGGGCGCGGGGGAAGGTGCCGAGGGCGGTGTCGAGGGTGCTGTGGTTCGTCCAGGCGCCGTGCTGGTGGGCGTAGAGGCCGCTGAGGAGGGCGTAGCGGGAGGGGGTGCAGACGGGGTACGGGCAGTACGCCTCGGTGTGCCGGACCCCGTCGGCGGCGAGCCGGTCGAGGGCGGGGGTGCGGACGTCGGGGTGACCGGCGGCGCCGAGACAGTCCCAGCGGTACTGGTCGGCCTGGATGACCAGCACGTTGGGCCTGCCGCCGGCACAGCGCCCTGGCGGCGAGGTTTGCGGCGCGGGGGGCGGCGCGGTCACGCGGGCCGCCCGTCCGGGAAGCCGATGCGGTCGAAGTCGGCGCGCAGGGCGGCGAGCTGGGCGTCGTCGAGGGTGCCCAGCGGCTCCCGGCACGGACCGCAGTCCACGCCCGCGAGGCGGGTCGCCGCCTTGAAGCCCGGCAGCTCGCCGGCGTGCCGGGAGGCAGCGTCGATGGCGGCCTGGGCGAGGAGTTGGCAGGCGCGCGCCCGGTCGGTCTCGCCGCGTTCGAGGTGGCGGATGAGCCGCAGGTAGACGGGGGCGGCGAAGTTGTACGCGGAGCCGATCGCGGCGCGCGCCCCGACCCCGGCGGCGGCCAGTAGCAGCCGGGCGCTGCCGAAGTACATCTCGTACGTGTCCCCGGCCCGTTCCAGACAGCGCTGGAAGTCGGCCAGGTCGTTGTCCGCGTACTTGATGCCGGCGAAGGTCGGGATGCGCCGGGCGGCCTCCGTGAGGAACTCGCTGGCCGGCACCTGCACCCCGGTGACGGACGGTATGTGGTAGTAGATGAACGGCAGTCGGGGCGCCGCGGCGGCCAGCGGGGCGAGGAAGTCCGTGAGCGCGGCGGCGTCCCGGGGCCGGTGGAAGTACGGCGGGACGGCGGAGACCGCGCGGGCGCCGCTCGCCTCGGCGTGGGCGGCCAGGACCTGGGCCTCGGCGAGGCTGGTGTGGCCGACGTGCGCGATGACGTCCATCCGCCCCTCCGCCACCGCGCACCACCGCTCCAGCAGCGCCATCCGCTCCGCGGTGGTGAGCGACGCCCCCTCGCCGGCGGTCCCCCCGACGTACACCGCCGGGCAGCCCCAGGCCGCCACCGCGTCCGCCTGCTTGCCGACGGTCTCCAGGTCGAGGCCGCCGTCGGGGCGGAAGGGGGTGAACACCGCGGTGAGCAGGTTCATCACGGGGGCGGCGGCGTAGTCGAGCGCTTTCATACGAGACCTCTCTCGGAGGATCGGGGCCGGGTGTGCGGGCGCGGGCCGCGGAGGGCCGGCGGGGACGGGCGGGCAGGACGGGTCGGGTCGCGGCGACGCGGACGGGCAGGAGGGCGGGGCGGGGCGGGTCGCGCGGCGGCGCGGAGGGGCGGGCAGACGGGAGGGCGAGACGGGCAGGACGGACAGACTGGCGCGGCGGGCGGGGCGGGCAGGCGGGGCGGACAGGCTCGGTGGGGGGACGGACGCCGGACAGGTGGACGGACGGACAGGGCGGACGGGCGGGCACACGGGCGGACGAAGGTCGGCGGACGGGCCGAACAGCCGTGACCGGGCGGCGCCGCGTGGCGGGCGGGACGGTGGCCGGGCGGCGGCGAGGCCGGCGGCGCCCGGTGCGCCGCCGACGCCCGGGCACGTCCAGCGCCCCGCGTCCACCGCAGACCGACCACCGGCCACCGGCCAGGCGCCAGGCGCGTACCACCAACCGCCCGCCGACCACCGCTCGCCGACCACCGGCCACCGGCGACCGGCCACCGGCCAGGCGCGAGGCCCCTACCACCAACCGCCCGCCGACCACCCGGCCACCGGCCACCCGGCCACCCGGCCACCCCACGGCCACCGGCCACCGGCCAGGCGCCCACCGCCAACCACCAACCACCCGCCGCCCGCCGCTAGGCGGTGCGCGTGTGCGTGAGGTCGAGGAAGTCGCGCTTGTCGACCGCGTAGCCGCTGACGTTCTTCTCCAGCGCCGCCAGCGAGGGCCGCGTGGCGATCCCCACGACCCACGCCTCGTCGACGAGCACCGCGTTCAGCTCCGCGTACGCCGTGGTCTGCGCGTCGGGCGTGAGCGCCGTGCGGCTCGCCTCGACGGCGGCGGCGTAGCGGGCGGGCACGCTCGCGCCCATCATCACGTTGTCCTCGGTGGTCAGCATCTGCCGCCCGCGGGAGATCAGCGACGGGCTCTGCAGGTTGTTCGGCTGCGCGGCGATGCAGCACTCCAGCTCGCCGGCGAACAGCGCGTCGAGGAACGCCGTCTCCTCCATCGGCTGGAGCGTCAGCTCGAAGCCGATCTTCTCGAAGTCCGCCTGGATGGCCTGCACGATGTCCTTGGCGCCGGGCTCGGGGCCGAACGCGGCGGTCGCCTTGCGCGGCCCGCCGGCGGCGTCCAGCATCTTCTCCGCGGCGTCGAGGTCGAAGCCGTGGGAGTCGAGGTAGGCGGGGTCGAACGCCGGGGACTCCGGCATGAACGCGGTGTAGACGGGCTCGCCGAGGCCGAAGCGGACCTGGTCGATGATCCGTTCGCGGTCGATGGCGCGGGCGAGGGCCTGGCGCACCTTCTTGTCGTCGAAGGGCGGCCTGGCGCCGTTCATGAAGAAGAGGTCCATCCGCCCGGCGCCCTGGACCAGCTTGAAGCGGTCGCGCAGCCGGTCGGCGTTGCGCAGCGACAGGTACAGCGCGCCGTCGAGGTCGCCCGACTCCAGCGCGCTGACGAGGGACTCCTCGTCGCGGAAGAAGCGGAACTCGACCTCGTCCAGCCGCGGCTCGCCGCTGTTCCAGTAGTCCGGGTTCTTCCTCAGCCGCAGCAGCCGGTCCCGGCGGAAGTCCTCCAGCAGGAACGGTCCCGAGCCGGCCGGCTCCTTCTCCAGCACCGCGACCTCGTTCCGCTTCGCCGGGACCAGCGGGAAGGCGAACATCCAGTCCAGGACCAGCTCGTCCGGCACGGCCTCGGCGAAGTCCAGCCGTACGGTGCGGTCGTCCTCGGCGGTGGCGCGGTCGATGAACGCGGTCGTCGCGGCCAGCGTGAACCCCGCCTCGGGGTCCTTGGCGCGCTCGACGCCGGCGACGACGTCGGCGGCGGTGACCGCCTGGCCGGAGTGGAACTCGCTCTTCCGCAGCGTCACGGTCACGGACTTCTTGTCGTCGGCGAACTCCCACTTCGAGGCCGCCGCGGGCGTGGCCGTGTAGTCGTCCGTGTAGTCGAGGAGGTAGGCGTAGAAGGCATGGATGTGCAGGGCGGTGTTCGTCTGGTACGGGTCGAACTGCATGATCTGCGTGGTGCCGAGGGTCAGCCGGCCGGACGCGCCGCCGGACGTGCTGCCCTCGCCGCAGGCGGTCAGCAGCGGTACTCCGGCCAGCGTGCCGGCTCCCGTCAGACCGGCGGCCTTGAGCAGGGAACGCCGGCTGAGCCGTGGCGCGGGTCGTGCCATGGCGGGACTCCTTTGGTGTAGGGCGTGCGCGGGTGTCGGTGGAGCGGGGTCCTTCAGGAGTCGGAGTCGGTGGGGCGGGTCAGGCGAGCCGGATCCGCGGGTCCAGGTAGGCGTAGAGGACGTCGACCAGCAGGTTGAGACAGAGGAACGCGGCCACGACGAAGAGCACGCCGCCCTGCACGACGGCGTAGTCGCGCTCGCCGATCGAGGTGTAGAGGAGCCGGCCGAGGCCCGGGTAGTTGAAGACCGCCTCGATGACGACGGTGCCGCCGAGGAAGCCGCCGAGCTGGATGCCGACGACGGTGACGGTCGGCAGCGCGGCGTTGCGCAGCGCGTGCCGGCGTACGACGTACCGCTCCGGCACGCCCTTGGCGCGCGCGGTGCGGATGTAGTCCCGGCCCATCACCTCGCGCAGCGAGGCGGCCAGGAAGCGGGCGAGCACGCTGGAGGCGTGCACGGCGACGGCGAGCGCGGGCAGGATCGTGGCCCGCAGCGCACCCACCGGGTCGCTGAACAGCGGCACGTAGTCGCTGGCCGCGGGGAGCGCGCCGAGCTGCACGGCGAAGACGATGATGAGCAGCAGGCCGAGCCAGAAGGCGGGGATCGCGAGCCCGGCGGTGAGGTACGCGTCGGCGGCGCGGCCGGCCCACGAGCGGGGGCGCAGCGCGACGACGGTGCCGACGGGGATGCCGATGAGCAGGGTGAGCGCCATGGCGAACGCGGCGAGCTGCCCGGTGGCGGGGACGGTGTCGAGGAGCGTGGAACGGACGGTCTCGGCGGAGAAGTAGGAGTCGCCGAGGTCGCCGGTGACGGCGTTGCCGAGCCAGGTGACGTACTGCCGCGCCACCGAGTCGTCCAGGCCGAGCCGCTCGCGGGTGGCGGCCAGTTCCGCGGGGGCGGCGTCGGGGCCGGTGAGGACCGTCGCGGGGTCGCCGGGCAGCGCGAAGACGAACGCCCAGACGGCGACGGAGCCGAGGAACAGCACCAGGGCGAACTGCAGCAGCCGCCGGATGACGTACGCGTACATCTAGACCGTCCCCTCCCGTGCGCCGCTCGACACGGCCGTGCCGTAGGCCCGTTGCAGCCCGCGGCCCACCCGGTCGAGGCAGAAGACGGTGAACGCCAGGCAGAGCCCGGGGAAGACGCCGTACCAGGGGCTCTGGTGCAGGTACGAGCGGGCCTCCTGGAGCATCCCGCCCCACGAGGGCGCGGGCGGCGGGGTGCCGAGGCCGAGAAGGCTGAGGCCGGACTCGACGACGACCGCGAGGGAGGCGGTGACGACGAGCTGGACGAGGATGGGGCCGAGGACGTTCGGGAGCACGGTACGGACCATGGTGTCGGCGGCCGGCGCGCCCATGCCGCGGGAGGCGACGACGAAGTCGCGCTCCCGGATGGAGAGCGTCGCGGCGCGGGTGAGCCGGGCGAACTCCGGTACGGCTCCGATGCCGATGGCCAGGATGAGGTTCAGCCGGCCGGGGCCGAGGACGGCGATGATGACGAGCGCGAGCAGGATGCCGGGCACGGCGAGCATCAGGTCGGTCAGCCGCATGGCGACGGCGTCGGCCCAGCGCCCGACGTAGCCGGCGACGAGGCCGAGCGGGACGCCGACGAGCGCGCCGAGGGCGGCGGCGCCGAAGCCGACGAGGAGCGAGGCGCGGGTGCCGTGGATGACGCGGGAGGCGATGTCGCGGCCGAGTTCGTCGGTGCCGAGGAGGTGGGTGGCGGAGGGGCCGAGGAGGTTGTCGGCGCCCTGCTCGTTGGGGTCGAAGGGGGCGACCCAGGGGGCGAGGAGGGCGAGGAGCACGAGCAGCAGCAGCCCGGCGGCGCCGGCGAGCGCGGAGCGTGAGCGGGCGAAGCGGCGGGCGGCGGCGAAGCGGGGCGTCCTCGCGGACGGGCCGGCGGCGGGGGTCTTGGACGGGGCGGTGTCGGTCATGAACGCACCTCGCGCCGTGGGGGATCGACCGCGCGGCGAACATCGGCGGCAGCGGCAGCGGCAGCGGCGGGGGACGGGGGGCGGCCGGGGGTGCGGGCGGCGGTCACGTGCGCACCTCGCGGGGTACGGGACCGGTGGCGCGGGGGGCATCGGGGTCAGGATCGGGATCAGCGCCGGGGTCGGAGTCGCGGGGGACGTCGGGGCGGCGGAGGGCGTCGGGGGCGCGGAGGGTCTCGGCGAAGTGGCAGGCGGTCAGGCCGCCGTCGACGTCGCGCAGCGCCGGCTCCTCGGCGGCACACCGCTCCACGGCGAGCGGGCAGCGGGTGCGGAAGCGGCAGCCGGACGGGGGGTCGGCCGGGCTCGGCACGTCGCCGCCGAGCGGCGCCCGGCGGCGGGTCTCGCGGCCGGCGGGATCGGGGGCGGGCACGGAGTCGAGCAGCGCGCGCGTGTACGGGTGGCGGGGCCGGCCGTAGATGCGCTCGACGGGGCCGGTCTCCACGATCCGCCCGAGGTACATGACGGCGACGTCGTCGGCGACCTGCCGGACGACGGACAGGTCGTGGCTGACGAAGAGGTAGGCCATGCCGGACTCGCGCTGGAGGTCGGCGAGGAGGTTGAGGACCTGCGCCTGGACGGAGACGTCGAGCGCGGAGACGGGCTCGTCCAGGAGCAGCAGCCGCGGGCGCAGCGCGAGGGCGCGGGCGATGGCGACGCGCTGGCGCTGCCCGCCGGAGAACTCGGCGGGGTAGCGGTCGGCGTGCTCGGGGCGCAGGCCCACAAGGTCGAAGAGGTCGAGCACGCGGGCGCGCCGCTGCGGGCGGCTGAAGCCGCCGGCGAGGCGCAGGGGTTCGGCGACGTTGTCGCCGACGCTGAGCCGGGGGTTCAGCGAGGCGAAGGGGTCCTGGTAGACCATCTGCACCCGCTGCCGGATGCGCCGCAGCTCGCCGCGGTTCGCGCGGACGAGGTCCTGCCCGGCGACGGCCAGTTCCCCGCCGCTGGGCCGGACGAGCCGCAGCAGCATCCGCGCCAGTGTCGACTTGCCGCAGCCGGACTCCCCCACGAGACCGAGCGTCCGCCCGGCGGATATCTGCAACGACACCCCGTCGACGGCGTGCACGTACCCGGAGGTGCGGGCGAAGACGCCGGTACGGACGGGAAAGAGCTTGCGCGCGTCCCGCACGTCGAGCGCGACCCCGCCGTCCGGCGCGGAGCCGCCGTCCGGCGGGGTACCGGACTTCGCCGCCGCACCACGCGGCGCAGCCGCCTCCCGCGACCCGCCAGCGGCAGCGCCGGGCGCACCCGGTGCCGGAGGCGACGCGGACGCGCCCGCGTCCGTGGCCGGGACGGCGGACTTCGCCGCGGCACCACGCGGCGCAGCCGCGGACAGGGCGCCGCCGGCCGGGTCGTGCGCACGACTGCTACCCGGCGGATCGCCGGACTCCCCCGTCGCGCCACGCGTCGACGAGGCTGTCTCCTGCGGCCCGCCCACCTCGGTGCCGGACGCCGCGTGAGTCGGCCGCGACTCGGCCGCAGACGCCCGCACATCCGACGCGGAGACACCGGCTCCCGCCCCCGCGCCTCGCGGTGCAGCCGCGGGCGGGCCTTCGCCGCCGCTCGGCCGCACCCCGGACTTCTCCTGCTCACCGTGGTGCGGCGAAGCCGTGCCCTGCACGCCGGTCCCGCCACCCGCCCCGCCGCCAGTGCCCGCGGCGCGCGGCGCGGGATCCCGCTCGGGTCCCACCGCCCTTGGGGGCGGGCCCGCCTCGTCGGGGTAGTGGCACGCGCTCGTGCCGTTGCCGATCACCACCGGCTCCGGGCGCTCCTCCGCGCACCGTGCGCGGTCGTGGCCCACCGGGCAGCGCGGCGCGAACGGGCAGCCCGGGGTCACGTCGATCAGGTCCGGGGGCTGGCCCGGGATGGGCGTGAGGCGGTCGGCGCGGACGTCGAGGCGCGGCAGCGACGCCAGCAGGGCCGCCGTGTACGGGTGCCGGGGCCGGGCGAAGACGTCGTGCACCGTGCCCGACTCGACCACCCGGCCGCCGTACATGACGCACAGCCGGTCCGCGGTCTCCGCCACCACCCCCAGGTCGTGGGTGATCAGCACGGTCGCCGCCCCGGTCTCCCGCGCCGCCCGCCGCAGCACGTCGAGGATCTGCGCCTGCACGCTGACGTCGAGCGCCGTCGTCGGCTCGTCCGCGATCAGCACCCGCGGCCGGTTGGCCATCGCCATCGCGATGACCGCCCGCTGGCACATCCCGCCGGAGAACTGGTGCGGGTACGCGTCGTACCGCCCCGCGGGGTTCGGCACGCCCACCTCGTCGAGCAGCTCCACCGTCCGGGCCCGCGCGGCGGGCGCCGTCAGGGTGCGGTCGTGCACCCGCAGCGCCTCCGCGATCTGGTCGCCGACGCGCTGCACCGGGTTGAGCGCCGAGCCGGGGTCCTGGAAGATCATCGCCACGTCGCGGCCGAGCACCGCGCGCAGTTCGTCCGCCGGCAGCGCCAGCAGGTCCGTGTCGCCCAGCAGCGCCTGCCCCGTCACCCGCCGCACGTTCCCGGCGGACAGCAGCCCCAGCGCCGCCAGGGCCGTGACGCTCTTGCCGGAGCCGGTCTCGCCGACGACGCCGAGGGTCTCCCCGGCGGCGACGTCGTAGCTCACGCCGTCCGCCGCGCGCACCACGCCGGCCGGGGTGTCGAACTCAACGGTCAGGTCCCTGATGCTCAGGGCCGACCCCGTCTGTGTGGTCACCAGGCTCCCCCTGTGGGACCGTTCGGAGTCTGCAAGATATCCTACAGGTTCGCGACCGTAGGTTGACGGTGTGCCGCTGTCAAGAGCCGTGGTAGGACGGGGAGTCGAGAGTGGGGATGCGAGAGTGGACGAGAGCGGGCGGGAGACGTCGGTGCAACCAGCGTTCAAGCGGGTGGGGACGGTGCCCCCGCTGCACAAGACGGTGCAGGACGAGATCAGGCACTACATCATCAAGCGCGGGCTGCGGGCCGGCGACCCGCTCAAGCCGGAGGCCGAGCTGGCCCGCCTCTTCGGCGTCAGCCGCAACTCCGTCCGGGAGGCGGTGAAGGCCCTGGAGTCCACGGGCGTGCTCGAAACCCGCCGCGGCAGCGGCGTGTTCGTCCGGGACTTCTCCTTCACCCCGCTGCTCGACAACCTCCCCTACGGGCTGATGCAGGGACCCCGCGCGCTCGGCGAGCTGGTCGCGCTGCGCAAGGCGCTGGAGTCCGGGATGATCGCCGACGCGATGCGGGCGCTGACGCCGCGGAGCGTCACCTCGCTGCGCGAGGTGCTCGCCGGCATGCGCGCGGCGGCGGACCGGCCCGAGGAGATCGCCGAGCTGGACCGGGAGTTCCACCGGCTGCTCTTCGCCGACCTCGGCAACGCGATGCTGCTGCAGCTCTTCGACCTCTTCTGGGTGGCCTACCACCGTGCCGCGCCCACCGCCCCGCACCGCGACCCCGAGGTCATCCACGAGCTGCACGCCCGCATCCTCGACGCGGTCCTCAGCGGCGACCCGGAGCGGGCCAGGGAGGCCGTGCGGCAGCACTACGTCGGCATCGAGGAGCGGGTCGCCGACTCCGCGCCGTGACGGCGCGGGTACCCTGGCTCGCTCCCCGGGCGGATCGGGGCCGACCGGCTCGTTGACAGCGGCGGTGCCGCGGTGGTGGGCTCTCGGCCTGCGCCCGGCGCGTGCGCCGGCGGCGCGGGGTTGGTGTACGGCACACGTACGGGCATCCTTAACCGCGGCGCAACGCGAGGGCGATGAGCGGTCGACAGCGTCGGCGTACGGTCCGGAAGGCGGCCGGCAGCCGGTGCGCGGGACCCGAGACGGACGGAGGGCGGGCGGAGTTGGGCGGAGCGGCCAGGCGGCGGGTGGCCACGGCGACGGCGCTGTCCGCCGCCGTGATCGGCGGGCTGCTCGGCGGCCGGGCGCCGGACGCCGCCGCCGAGCCGCGGCAGCCGGACGCCGGCGGCGCGGGGGCGGCCGAGACGCCCGCCGCGGAAGCGGCGCTGCGGGACGCGGTGTGGCCGCGCCCGCAGCAGTTGCGCGCCGGCGACGGCGAGGTGCACGCGGGCGGGCAGGCGGTGCTCGTCACCCCCGAGGACGCGGACCCGCGGGCGCTCGCGGAGCTGCGCGAGGTGCTGCGGTCCTTCGGCGTGCGGGAGTTCACGCGGGTACGCCCCGGCGCCCCGCTGCCCGCGACCGGCCTCGTGGTCCACGCCGAGCAGGCGCCGGCCGGCCCCGCGGGCGTCGCGGGCCCGCCGCCGCGGCGCTCCGCCGCCGACGCCGCGCTGCGCGCCCTGGGCGCCGGCGAGCAGGCCGACCTGCCGGCCGGCGGCTACCGGCTGGCCGCCGGGCAGTACGGGGGCCGCGACGTCGTCGCGCTGGCCGGCACCGACGCGGCGGGCCTCTTCCACGGCGTGCAGACGCTGCGCGAACTGGCCCGCGCGGCCCGTACGGAGGGCACGCTGCCCACCGTGTCCGTACGCGACTGGCCGGGCACCGCCGTGCGGGGCGTCGCCGAGAACCACTACGGCCGCCCGTGGAGCCACGAACAGCGCCTGGCGCAGCTCGACTTCATGGGCCGGACGAAGCTCAACCGCTACCTCTACGCCCCCGGCGACGACCGGTACCGCCAGGCCGACTGGCGCGAGGCGTACCCGGCCGGGCAGCGCGCCCGGTTCCGCGAGCTGGCCGAGCGGGCCCGCGCCAACCACGTGACGCTCGCCTGGGCGGTGGCGCCGGGCCAGAACTTCTGCTTCTCCTCCGGCCGCGACCGCAAGGACCTGATCGCCAAGGCGGACGCGATGTGGGCGCTGGGCGTACGGGCGTTCCAGCTCCAGTTCCAGGACGTCAGCTACAGCGAGTGGGCCTGCGGCGAGGACGCCGACGAGTACGGCACGGGCCCGGAGGCCGCCGCCCGCGCGCAGGCCGAGACCGCCAACGCGCTGGCCGCACACCTGTCCCGCCGGCACCCGGACGCGGCCCCGCTGTCGCTGCTGCCGACCGAGTACTACCAGGACGGCGCCACCGACTACCGCTCCGCGCTCGCCGGCGAGCTGGACGAGCGGGTGGAGGTCGCGTGGTCCGGCGTCGGCGCGGTGCCCAGGGAGATCACCGGTGGCCAACTGCGCGCCGCGCAGGCCGCGTTCGGCGGGCACCCGCTGGTCACGCAGGACAACTACCCCGTCAACGACTACGCCCGCGACCGCATCTTCCTCGGCCCGTACGACGGCCGCGACCCGGCGGTGGCCGCCGGCTCCGCGGGCGTGCTGGCCAGCGGGATGGAGCAGCCCGCCGCCTCCCGCGTACCGCTGTTCACGGTCGCCGACTACGCGTGGAACCCGCGCGCGTACGACCCGGACGCCGCCTGGCGGGCCGCCGTGCGCGACCTCGCCGCGGACGCGCCGGACCCGGCGCGCGCGGGCGCCGCGCTCGCCGCGCTGGCCGGGAACTCGGCGTCGTCGGAGCTGGGCGCGCAGGAGTCGGCGTACCTGCGGCCGCTGATCGCCGACTTCTGGGGCGAGCGGGAGCGCGCGTCGGGCGGCCGTCAGGACGCGGAGAAGGCGGCGCGGCGGCTGCGGGACGCCTTCACGGTGATGCGCCGCGCGCCGGACGAGCTGGCGCCGCTGGCGGACGGCACGTTCGGCGACGAGGTGCGGCCGTGGCTGAAGCGGCTGGCGCGGTACGGCGCGGCCGGCGAGCGGGCGGTGGACATGGTCACCGCGCAGGCCGCGGGCCGCCATGAGGAGGCGTGGCAGGCGCGGCTGGAGCTCCAGCGGCTGGCCGGCGAGGCGGGCCTGCCCCACAGCGCGCCGGCGCGCACGTGGGAGGGGCCCCCGGGCGGGGTGGTGGGCGCGGGTGTGCTCGACGCGTTCCTCAGCCGGGCCCTGACGGACTCGGACTCCTGGCTCGGCGCGGGCGGCGCCGCCGGGCGGGGCGCGGACGCCGGGGCGTCCGCCGCCGGCGGCGCGGAGCCGCTGCCGGGCTCGTCGGTGGCGGCGGCGGCCGACGGCAGGCCGGCGACGGCGTACGAGGCCGCCCGCCCGCCGTCGCCCGGCACGCACGAGGCGCTGGTGGTGGAGTTCGACCGGCAGCCGCTGCGGGCGGTGACGGTGCTGACCCAGCCCGGCACCGGCACCCGCGCCGAGGTGCAGATCCGGGTACGGGACAAGGGCCGGCCCGCGTGGCGCCCGGTCGGCGGACTCGACGGCGGCGGCTGGACGGAGCTGCCCGCCGAGCGCGCCGACGCCGACGCGGTACGGCTCGTGTGGGCCGCCGGCACCACGGCGCCGGTGGTGCACGAGGTGGTGCCCTGGTCCGCCGCGGAGCCGGCCGCCCGGCTGTCCCTCTCCCGCGACGAGGCCGACGTGACGATCGGCGGCGCGCCGGTGGTCGTGGACGCGGAGTTGTCCGCGCGGCGGCCGGGCGACGCGGGCGGCAGGGTCACGGCGAAGGCGCCGAAGGGGCTGGAGGCGGAGGTCCCCGGCGAGGTGCGGATCGCGCGCGGCACGACCGCCAGGGCCCGGATCGGGATCCGCGCGACGAAGGACGTGGCGCCCGGCACGTACGAGATCCCGGTGCGGCTGGAGGACGGCGACGACGCCCAGGTCCGTACCGTCACCGTGCACGCCTACCCCGCGGTCGGCGGCCCCGACCTGGCGCGCGCCGGCCGCGCGTCGTCCTCGGCGGACGAGACGCCGGACTTCCCGGCGGCGGCGGTGGCGGACGGCGACCCTGGGACGCGGTGGTCCTCGCCGGTCGAGGACGGCGCCTGGGTGCAGGTGCGGCTCGCGGAGCCGGCGCGGGTCGGCGAGGTGGCGCTGCGCTGGGAGAGCGCGTACGCGAAGCGCTACCGGGTGCAGGTCTCCGCCGACGGCCGCCGCTGGCGCACGGCGGCGGCGGTGGACGACGGCGGAGGCGGGCGCGAGTCGGTGCGGATGGACGAGCGCGACGTGCGGTACGTCCGCGTCCAGGGGGTCGAGCGGGCGACGGAGTTCGGCTATTCGCTGTACGCGCTGGAGGTCAGGGCGGTCCACGACTGACGCGCGCTGGGGCAGGGCGCTGGGGCTCGTGGGGATGTCGCCGGCGCCCTGGTACGGGTCGGCTGCGGGCGACGGGAGCGGCGTCGAGGTGGCCCCGGTCGTGGGGTGACCCGGTGCCGGGGTAGGAGGCGCAGCATCGGAAGCGGCGGCAGGCGTCGGTGGCCCGGCGTCGGGGTGAGCGGAGCGGCATCGGGAGCAGCGGCAGGCGTCGTTGCCCCGGCGCCAGGATGAGCGGCGCGGCATCGGGGTGTGTGGTCGTGCGTGTGAGGGCCGGGCGACGGGGGTTTGGAGCATTGGCCCCCCTGCGCCCCACGGCCCGGTTCCCCAGGAGCACCGGACTCGGGCGCGGCCGGCGATGTCACGGAGCGGGCGGCGATGCGCCGCGCCCCGCCCGCACCGCCGAGTTCCCAGGGGCGCTTGCGCCCCGCCCCGCGGCGCCGCTCCCGTCCGCGGCTCGCCGCGTGCGCGTCGTTGAGCGAAAGTCAGCACCAGCGGGCGAAACTCTGCCCGCGCGCACGTCACGGAGCAAAACTCGGCCCCGATGGGCGATTTGACCGGGTACGGGAGGTGGGTTACCGCGAGTTACGACCGATTTCCTCCGGCGGGAGTGCCCGACCCGCGGGCGGGCACCCGTGCCCAGGGGCTCCACGCCTCCACCCCGCCCCCGGGCGGGGCGTCAGTGGCCGGGATGCCGGCGGATGAGGACGTTGGCGTCGCTGACGGCCGAGTAGTCGCCTGCCGCGCGGGCCGCGGTCCGGTCGTCGGCCATCTGGGCGCATCGGGTGCAGCCGGGGGCCGGGGCGGCGTCGGGAAGGGGAAATGAGTCGGTCAGGTCCGTCTTCGGCCACTCCCGCCGGCCATCCCTGCCGGGACCGCCGGCCTCGGGCTGATCAGCATTCATTCCTTCTCCTTCTTGCGTCCGGGCGGATAGCCCCGCCAGTCCGGCGCCTCACCCAGACCCCGGATCTCGGGCTTCTCGTCGGCGCTCACGGTCACCGCCCGCCGCAGCGGCGGCACTGGCACGGCGGCATGGTGCTGTCGAGCAGGGGAGGTTCGCAGTCTCGTGCGAAGTAGTTCTTCTCGCGTCCCCAGGTGCGTCCACCGTCGCGGGAGACGCGCAGGGTCATGAGCGGGCGCTCGGGCACCGGCGGCGCCTCACGTTCAACGGCCATGGGGACAGGCAACCGCTGTGCGCGGCGGCGTGGCGGACATCAGGGCGGACGCGGGACCGGACTTTCGCGTTCACACCGGACGTTCGCCGGGAACGTCCGGTACTACCGTGACTTGCCCGCACCCCAGCCAGGGACGAACCATGGATGAGCAGACGGACTTTCCACAGGCGTGTGCAGAACGAGGGTGGGCGACGCCCACCGCGTTCCTGCGGGCGTTCGCCGAGACCGCTGCTCTGATCGGGGAGCCGGTCACCGTCACGGACCGGCAGTTGCGCCGATGGCGGCAGCCGCGCCCCCCGCAGCCGAGGGCACGTGCCTGGCGGGTGCTGCATGCCATGTTCGGCGTCAACCCGCTCACGCTGGGCTTCCCCGGCCCGGAGCCGCCCAACGCCACCACCACCCCGGGCCGTGGACGCGGCGAGTCAGCGGGGGTCGGCCGCCGGGGCTTCGTCACCGACACCCTCGGTATCGCGGCCGGCGTCACCCTCGCCACTTCCACCCCGGACGCCGTAGGCACCGCGCACGTGAAAGAGCTACGCGAGGGCCTGCGGTCGCTCTACGCGCTCGATGACGCCTACGGCGGCGGCGACGTGCGCTCACTCGCGGTCCGGCACCTCCGCCGCATCCGTCGAGTCATCAACACCGGCAGCTACTCCGACAGCATTGGACGCCAACTAGAGCTGCTCGGCGGCGAGACAGCCGAACAGTGTGCCTGATTGTACTACGACGCGGACGACCAGGAGGCCGCCCGTCGCTACTGGGGCGAGGCACTGACCACCGCCACCATGCTCCGAAACGCCTCGCTTGAGGTGCTGGTGCTGGCCTCCCTGTCGATGCAGGCCACCTACGAGGGCCGGCCGCGGGACGGCTACAACCTGGCACACGCGGCACGGCAGCGCGCTGAAGGCATGGCCTCGCCGGTGCTGCTCTCCCTCATCGCCGCACGCGAGGCCCGCGCACTGGCCGTGATGTGCGACGGCCGCGCCGCCCGGCTAGGGCTCGCTCAGGCCATGCGCATGGTCGAGCGCACCGACCGCGGCCTGCCGCCGCCGACGTGGGCGGCCTTTCACGGCCCGGCCGAGTTGGAGTACGCGCACGGCCTGCTGTACGCCGACGAGGACCGGCACGCCGCCGCGGTGCCGTTCTTACGCGCTGCCCTGACCCATCAGGACCGCGCATACGGCCGCAACCGGGCCCTCTACCGGCTGACGCTCGCCCGCGGCCTGATCAACGCACGAGAAGTCGATGAGGGAGCTGCGGAGGCCATGAGCGCGATAGAACAGCTCGCCGAGGTTGAATCGCAGCGTGTGAACCGCCGCGTCGTCGAGGTACGCGACCTCCTCGCCGCGGCCGACGCCGCCAGTGCCCGGGAGACCGCCGAGGCGCTGGCCGAGTACGTCCGGTGAGGAGGAGCCGCATGGCCGAGGTGACGGTGGAGCGCCACGACGGACCCGAAGCCGCGCGGACGCTCGGGGTGTTGCTGCCCGCGTACCGCGAAATCTACGTCGAACCGCCGTACTGCGAAGGCCCGCAGGACGTCGTCGACTTCACCGAGATGTTCGCCATCCAGTCCGAGCGACCGGGCTTCCGCGTCGCACTGGCCCAGCACACGGGCGAAGTCGTCGGCTTCGCCTACGGCTTCTGCCTGCCGCCGGACACCGGCTGGTGGCGAAACCTCCTTACCGCCGCCCCGGCCGGGTTCACCGCCGAGGACGGGCGGCGCACCTTCGCCGTCATCGAGTTGGCCGTGCGCCGCCGCCGACGACGCCAGGGCATCGCCCGCCGGCTGCACGCCACTCTGCTTGAGGGTCTGGAGGTGGAGCGGGTGACACTCACCGTGCGGCCGGAGCCCGAGGCCGCGCCGGCGCAGGCCGCGTACGCAGCCTGGAGGTACCGGAAGATCGGCCAGTCGCAACCGGGCGACGACGCGCCGGTGTACGACGCGATGGTCCTGCAACTACGCTGACCGAACCGACGCACCGGCACCATGAGGCCGAGCGCGGGGTGGGGGCGGTACGCGACTGAGCCGCGCACCGGGTCGCGGGGAGGCTCAGGACCGGTCCCGGGGGCCGGGCGGGGGCGGGGCGGCGTCGATCTTGGAGAACAAGTCTGCGTAGGCATCCCAGGTCAGGCTCGTGTACCTGGGCTTCGTGCTCCCGTGGACGGTCTCATCGCATTCCACGCCCTCGTCGCCCTCCAGTTCAGCCTTGTGGACCAGTTCGCCGGTTCGTGCCTCACGGACGTGTACGGTCCACAGGCCCTGGAAGAACGAGATGCTCACGGTATCCGGGCTCACGCCCAAAATGTCGCCGTAGTCGCAGGAGAGTTCCGTGCCCGGCACCGCCCCTGACCGCACGGTGCACGCCACTAACTGCACCGAATCCGGACCAGGTTCCTCCGCCCACTTCGACTCCTTCGTGGCCGTGTCCTGGGAGGAGTACGCGGCCCACCCGTCTTCGACGGCCACCCACGGGTTCGATGCCACACCCGGCTCGTACGAGGCGGCACGCGGGAACGGCTCACCGCTGCCGTCGTCCTCACACATGCGCGTGAAGTCCCGCAGATCGCGCGGCTTGTCGCCGAGGACGGCATCGTTGACGGATGGCACCAACATCACCCCCAACACCACCAGGATCACCCCCCACGCCACCAGGCCCACCGCACCGAGCACTGCCATGACCCTGACGCTCCGACGTCGCGTACGTGTCATGAGCCTGATGGTACGGACGCCGGCGGGGAGGGCACCCGACCTCGGTCAGATGGCTGTGCGGTCTCGCCGGGCACCTGCTCGGCGGGGGTGAGCCCGTCAGTCGTAGAACGCGCGGGTGCGGGACTTGGCCTCCTCCGGGGCGCCGGCCCGGTCCAGGCCCAGCAGCGCCGCGCCCAGCACCGGCGCCGCCGTGACCACCCGCGGCACCGCCTTCGGCGCCCGCGCCGTGAGCAGCATCCGTATCCGGTCGTCCAACTGCGCGTGGCCGGCGGCCAGGACGCTGCCGCCGAGCACCACCGGCACCTCCTCGTCCAGCAGGTCGAGGCGCTCCAGCGCGACCGCCGCGAGCGCCACCACCTCGTCCGCCTGCCGGTCCACGATCGACCGCGCCACCGGGTCGCCTCCGGCCGCCACCGCGAACAGCAGCGGCGCCAGCCGCTGGGTGCGGGCCACGGGGACCGTGCCGAGGTGGACGCCCTCGATCAGCTCGGCCATCGTGCCGAGGCCGAACTGCGCCGGCACCTCCGTCGCCAGGGCGGTCGGCTCGCCGCGGCCGTCCTCCGCCCGCGCCGCGTACCAGATCGCCTCCGCCGCGAGCCCCGCGCCGCCGCCCCAGTCGCCGGAGAGCTTGCCGAGGGCCAGGAAGCGGTGGGTGCGGCCGTCGGGCAGCAGCCCGGCGCAGTTGATGCCGGCGCCGCAGACGACGGCGACGCCGCGGGGCTGCGCGCCCGGCGGGAGGCCGGCCCGCAGCAGGGCGAACGTGTCGTTGTGGACGGCGACCGTCCGGCCCCACCCCCGGGCCCGGAGCGCGGCGAGGAGGGCGCGTTCCTCGACGGGCAGGTCGACGTTGGCCAGGCACGCGGACACGTGCGCGGCGACGGGTCCGCCCCGCACCCCGGTGCCGCCGAAGTCGGCCGCCCCCGCCTGCCGTACCGCCCCGGCCACCGCCTCCGCCAGCACGTCGACCGCCGCCGCCACCCCCGCCGCCGGCGGCCGGAAGCCGCCGCTGCGCCCCTGACCCAGCACCGTGCCGTCGGCCGCGACCAGCGCGGCGTCCGTCTTGCTGTTCCCGGCGTCGATCGCCAGCACAGCGGCTGTCCGCCCCGGGCTCAGGCCCACGGCAGGTGCTCCCGGTTGTGCGCGATCAGCGCGTCCGTCAGCCGCTCGGCGCGGTCGTACTGCCCGACGAGCGGGTGCGCCAGCAGCGCGCGGAAGACGCGCTCGCGCCCGCCGTGCAGCGCGGCGTCGAGCGCAAGCCGCTCGTACGCGGTGGTGTGCGCGACGAGGCCGGCGAACAGCGGGTCCAGGTCGGGGACCGGGAGCGGGCTGGCGCCCTCGGCGGTGACCTCGGCCTGCACCTCGACGACCGCGTCGTCGGGGAGGAACGGCAGCGTGCCGCGGTTGGCGGTGTTGACGACCTGGACCGCGCCCGCGGCGCCGCCCAGCAGGGACGCGGCGAGCGCGACGGCGGCCTCGGAGTAGTACGCGCCGCCGCGCTTCGACAGCAGCTCCGGCTTGGTGTCGAGCGCCGGGTCGGCGTACATCCGCAGCAGTTCGGCCTCCATCCCGGCGACCTGCGCGCCGCGGGTGGGGCCCTCGCGCTGTTCGCGGACGACCTCGTCGTGGGCGTAGTAGTAGCGCAGGTAGTACGAGGGCACGACGCCGAGCCGGGTCAGCAGTTCGGGCGGCAGGTGCAGGTCGGCCGCGATCCGGTCGCCGTGCTCGCCGATCAGCTTGGGCGTCACGTCGACGCCGCCGGGACCGCCGAGGCGTACGCCCAGCTCCCAGGTGAGGTGGTTGAGGCCGACGTGCTCCAGGTGGACGTTCCCCGGTTCGGTCTGCAGCAGCGCGGCGAACTTTCGTTGCAGGTGGATGGCGACGTTGCACAGACCCACGGCGCGGTGCCCGGCCTGGAGCAGCGCGCGGGTGACGATGCCGACGGGGTTGGTGAAGTCGATGATCCAGGCGTCCGGGGCGGCCTCGCGGACCCGTTCCGCGATGTCGAGGACCACGGGGACGGTGCGCAGCGCCTTGGCGAAGCCGCCGGCGCCGGTCGTCTCCTGCCCGACACAGCCGCAGTCCAGCGGCCACGTCTCGTCCTGCTGCCGCGCCGCCTGCCCGCCGACGCGCAGTTGGACGAGCACCGCGTCGGCGCCCTCGACGCCCTCCTCCAGCCGGGCGGTGGTGACGACCCGTCCGTCGTGGCCCTGCCGGGTGAACATCCGCCGCGCCAGGGCCCCGATCAGGTCGAGACGCTCGGCGGCGGGGTCGATGAGCACCAGCTCGTCGACGGGCAGCGTCTCGCGCAGCCGCGCGAACCCGTCGACCAGCTCGGGCGTGTAGGTCGAGCCGCCGCCTACCACTGCGAGTTTCAACCTTTGACTCCTGTCAGGGTGACGCCCTCGATGAAGGCTTTCTGGGCGAAGAAGAAGACCACGATCACCGGTGCCATGACCAGGACCGTAGCGGCCATGGTGAGGTTCCAGTCGGTCTGGTGGGCGCCCTTGAACGACTCCAGCCCGTAGCTCAGCGTCCACCAGCCCGGGTCCTCCGAGGCGTAGATCTGCGGTCCGAAGTAGTCGTTCCAGCAGTAGAAGAAGTGGAACAGCGCGACGGCGGCGATGGCGGGCTTGGCCATCGGCACCACGATGCGCAGCAGCGTGCGCAGCTCGCCGCAGCCGTCGATGCGCGCGGCCTCGGTGTACTCGCGCGGGATGGTCAGCAGGAACTGGCGCAGCAGGAAGACGCTGAAGGGGTTGGCGAAGGCGAACGGGATGATCAGCGGCCACAGGGTGCCGGTCATGTCCATCTGCCTCGACCAGAACAGGTACATGGGCACGATGACGACCTGCGGCGGCAGCATCATCGCCGCGATGACCATCATCATCGCCACGTTCCGGCCGCGGAAGCGGAACTTGGCCAGCGCGTACGCCACGGGGAGGCTGGAGCCGACCGCGAGCACGGTGCCCAGGCCTGCGTAGAGCAGCGTGTTGCGCCACCAGGTGAGGAACCCCGGGGTCTCCCACACGGTGCCGAAGTTGCCCCACTCCCAGGTACGCGGCCACAGGGCCCGGGTCAGCGCCTGGTCGTCGCTCATCACGGCGGTGAGGAAGACGAAGACGAAGGGCAGCACGAAGAACAGCGACGCGGCGATCGCCAGGGCGTGCACCGCGACCCAGTTCAGCAACTCCCTGCGGCGCGCCTGCGCGTTGGTCGCGGGACCGCGCCGCGGGCGCCCGCCCCGGACCGCCGGCCGCGCCGGCGCCGGCCGCTTCTGCTCGACCGGATGTGCCGCCGCCATCAGTCGTCCTCCTTCAGGAAGCCGCTGCCGCGGCGCATCAGCACGTACGTGAAGGACATCGCGAGGACGAAGAGCACGAGGGCGACGACGCACGCCGCGCCCGTGTCGAACCGCTGGAAGCCCAGGTGGTAGACGCTCTGCGGGACGGTGAGGGTCGACTTCTCCGGATAGCCGGGCTCGAAGTGCTGGCCGGAGCCGCCGATGACGCCGCTGGCGACCTTCGCGGCCACGATGGGCTCGGTGTAGTACTGCATCGTGGCGATCACGCCGGTGACGACGGCGAAGAGCACGACGGGCCTGATGTTCGGCAGCGTGACGTACCGGAACCGGGACCAGGCGCCGGCGCCGTCCAGCTCGGCGGCCTCGTACTGCTCCTTGGGCACGTCCAGCAGCGAGGCCATGAAGATGACCATGAGGTCGCCGACGCACCACAGCGCGAGGACGGTGAGCGCCGGTTTGGACCACTGGGCGTCGTTGAACCAGCCGGGCTCGCCCAGGCCGAGCCGGTCGAGGATGTTGTTGACCGGTCCCGTGCCGGGGTTCATCAGGAAGACGAAGGACATGGTGGCGGCGACCGGCGGCGCCAGATACGGCAGGTAGAACAGGGTGCGGAAGACGCCCGCGCCGGTCTTGATCCTGGTGATGAGCAGGCCGACGCCCAGCCCGAAGACCGTGCGCAGCGTGACCATCACGAGGACCAGCCACAGGGTGTTGGCCAGGGCGGGCCAGAAGAAGGGGTAGTCGAACAGGACGTAGCGCCAGTTCTTCAGCCCCACCCAGACGGGGTCGGTGAACCCGTCGTACTTCATGAAGGAGAAGTAGACGGTAGCGCCCAGCGGGTAGGCGAAGAAGACGCCGAAGCCGACGAGCCAGGGCGAGAGGAACCCGAGGGTGCGCAGCGCCGCGCGGCGGCGCCGCGCACCCAGCGTGTAGACGGCGGCGGACATCAGCCGGCCTGCGCGTTGTCCTTGTCGATCTGCTCGTCCGCCTGCTCCAGCAGGGACGCCAGATCGTCCTCCTTGCCGCTCTCGTACTTCAGCCCGTAGTCCTGGAGGGTGAGCAGGAAGGCGCCGCCGTTCTTCGAGGACGGGGCGTGGCTGGACTCCGGGTGCTGGGCGATGTCGACGAACGTGCGGTAGACCGGGTCGTCGCCCAGCTTCGGGGACTTCAGCGCGGCCAGCGTGGAGGGCACGTTGTGGATGGCGTTGGCGAAGTCCACGACGGCGTCGGTGTCGGTGGTCAGGTACTTCACCAGCTCCCAGGCGGCGTTCTTCTTCTCGCTGGTGGCGGCGATGCCGGTGATGGTGCCGGAGAGGTAGCCCTTGCCGTACGAGTCCGCCTGGTCGTCGGGGACGGGGAAGGGGGCCGCGCCTATCTCGAAGCCGACGTCGGCGTCGGCGGCCATCTTGCCGCGCCACTCGCCGTCCATCTGCATGGCGACCTGGCCGGTGTGGAACGGGTGCTTGGGGCCCCACTCGTCGCCGAAGGTGTTGCGGTACTTGCGCAGCTTCTCGAAGCCGCCGAGGGCGTCGACCATGCTCTTCTGCCACGCGAACATCTCGGCCATCTTCGGGTCGGCGGCGGCGTTGGAGTTGCCCTCGTCGTCGAAGTAGGTGAGGCCGAACTGGCCGCCGTAGTGCTCGACGGTGGTCTCGTAGCCCTGGTAGTTGGGCATGAAGCCGAGCTGTTCGTAGCCGTCGCCGTCGGGCTTGGTGAGCTTCTTGGCGACCTCCTCGAACTCCGAGAGGGTCTTCGGCGGGGCGTCGATGCCGGCCTCCGCGAAGGCGTCCTTGTTGTAGTAGAGGCCGTAGGCGTCGCCGAGCAGGGGCAGGGCGCAGCGCTTGCCCTCGTACTGGGTGTAGTCGAGCATCGGCGCCGGGAAGGTCTTCTCCGGGTCGATGCCGGACTTGTCCAGGAACGGGGCGAGGTCGGCGAGGACGTTCGAGGAGCAGAAGCGGCCGACGTTGTCGGTGGTGAACGAGGACACGACGTCGGGGCCGCCCGAGCCGCCGGCGCGCAGGCCCTGGTTCAGCTTGTCGTCGTTGACGCCCTTGACGCTCTTCACCGTGATGTTGGGGAACTTCTTCTCGAAGGCGTCGATGTTGGCCTCGATCGCCTCGACCTCGGACGGCGCGCTCCAGCCGTGCCAGAAGGTGAGGGTGACCTCGGCGTCGGGGTCGTCGTTCGCTTCGCCGGAGTCGTTGCTGCCGGTGCAGGCCGCGGCGAAGAGCGACAGCGCGGCCGCGGCGGCGACCGCGGCGGCGGCGCGGGCACGTGGGCGGGTCGTGGGCATGGTCGTCGTACCTCCTGGCGGGTGGGCGGGAGAGGAACAGCGGGTGGGGCGGGGACAGGCAGGGCGGGTGGCACGGGTGTCACGGGTGTTAACGGGCCGTGGTGTCGAAGACCTCGTCGCGGGTGGTGGCCAGCGCGCTCTCCAGCGCGCCGGTGAGGACGGGGTGCCGCTCGACCTCGCCGGTCACCAGGCGCGGCCGGGGTGCGGCCAGCTCGGCGAGCTCGGCCTGGACGAGCGCGCGCAGCCGCTCGCCGCCGGCGGTCAGCACGGCGCCGGAGAGCACGATGAGCTGCGGGTCGAGGACCGCGACGACGGAGGCGAGGCCGACGGCCAGGCGGTGCGCGAAGCGGTCGAGGAGTTCCGCGTGCCGGGGTTCCTCCGGTTCCGCGGCCGCGTGGGCGACGAGTTCCGCGGCGACCTCGGCGTAGTGCCCGCGTCCGGGGACGAGGCCCAGCTCGCGCGCGAGCGGGGCGAGCGCCTGGGCGCCGGCCAGTTCCTGGAAGCCGCCGCTGTTGGCGCGGGTGACCTGGCGCACGAGGGTGGCGCCCGGCACCGGCAGGAAGCCGACCTCGCCGGCGCCGCCGGTGCCGCCGCGGTGCAGCCGGCCGCCGATGACGACGGCGGCGCCGAGGCCCTCCTCGTTCCACAGCAGGACGAAGTCGTCGTGGCCGCGGGCGGCGCCGCGGCGCTGCTCGGCGACGGCGGCGAGGTTCACGTCGTTGTCGTACGCGAGCGGCATGGGCAGGGCGGCGGCCAGCTCCTCCAGCAGCGTCGGGGAGTGCCAGCCGGGCAGGTGGGAGGCGTAGCGCAGGCGGCCGGTGCCGGGGTCGAAGGCGCCGGGGGTGCCGATGACGGCGCGGTGCAGCTCGGCGCGGGTGAGCCCGGCGTCCTTGGCGGCGCCGTCGACGGCGCGGACGACGCGGCGCACGGTCCCCTCCGCCGCGGCGCCGCCGCCGGTGCGTTTGGCGGTGGCCAGCTCGTACGAGCCGACCGTGCGGCCGGTGACGTCGGCGACGGCCGCGCGGATCCGGGCGGCGGTGACGTCGAGCCCGACGACGTGGGCGACGGCGGGGTTGAGGGCGTACAACTGGGCGTTGGGCCCCGGGCTGCCCTCGCTGGTGCCGGTGGCGATCACCAGCCCGGCCGCCTCCAGCCGGGCCAGCAACTGCGAGGCGGTCGGCTTGGAGAGGCCGGTGAGCTTGCCGAGCCGGGTGCGCGAGAGCGTGCCGTGGTCGAGCAGCAGCTCCAGCGCGGCGCGGTCGTTCATCGCGCGCAGCGTCCCCGGGCCACCGGCCATGGCGTCACCTCTCACCGTTCACCCCGAATGGTTAGGAAACTTTCCTATCGGAGTGCGGCGAAAGTAATGCCGCGGAGGAAGCGCGTCAAGAGGAGGGGCGCATGAGGGGCGATTACGTGGAGACCGCCGCCGCCACCGCCGCCACCCGCGGCGGCCCGGGCGCGGGGCTATTCCCCGCCGCCACCGCCGCCCGAGGGCGCCGCCTGCTGCGGCACGGCGATCTGCTCCGTGCGGGGCGCCACCAGGGCGCCCGGCGGCAGGTCCGACATGACGACCCCGGCCGCGAGCAGCGCCTCCCGGACCCGCCAGCGCAGCTCGCGCTCGACCCCGAGCGACTTCCCCGGCATCGTCTTGACCTGCACCTGAAGGATCGCCGTGCCCTGCGAGACGGCCGTGAGGCCCACCACCTCGACCTCGCCCCACAACTGCTCGCTCCACGGTTCGGTCCTGCCGAACTCCTCCCCGGCGGCGACGATCACGTCGCGCACCCGGTCCAGGTCCTCGCCGGCCGCCACGGGCACGTCGACGACGGCCGTCGCCCAGCCCTGGCTGAGGTTGCCGATCCGCTTGACCTCGCCGTTGCGCATGTACCAGATCGCCCCGTTGTCGCCGCGCAGCTTGGTCACCCGCAGCCCGACCTCGATCACCTCGCCGGTGACCTCGCCGACGTCGATGGTGTCTCCGACCCCGTACTGGTCCTCGATCAGCATGAAGACGCCGGAGAGGAAGTCCATCACCAGGTTCCGGGCGCCGAAGCCGAGCGCGACGCCCGCGACGCCGGCGCTGGCCAGCAGCGGCGCCAGGTCGATCTCCAGCGCGGACAGGACGGTCAGGAAGGCTGTGCCGAGGATCACGAAGGAGGCGCTGCTGCGCAGGATCGAACCGAGCGCCTCGGACCGCTGTCTGCGTCTCTCGTGGTTGACGAGCAGCCCGCCGAGCGCGGTGCCGTCCACGGCGTCGGCGGTACGCGTCATCCGCGCTATCAGCTTCGTGATCATGCGCTGGACCACCCGGCGCAGCACGTACGCGATCACGAGGACGAGCAGGATCCGCAGGCCCACGCCCAGCCACGAGGCCCAGTTCTCCTGGATCCACCCGGCCGTCTCCTCCGCGCTCTTGCGGGAGTCCTCGATCGGTGAAGGGGAGGGGCTCTCGGCGGCCGGGAGAGCGGTGGCGAACACGGCGTGGAACCTTTCGTTCAGAGGCGGACACAGTCACCCTACCTGCCCCTCCGGCCTGCCCCTTTGCCGCCGCGAGGGTCCCCGGAGTGCGCCCGCGGGGCGGTCCGGCGGGGCCCGTGTTGCGGTCCGGTCACCGCCTCGCGGCGGCAGGCGTAGGGCGGGGCCGAAGGGGGGATCAACATCACGGGGGCGGCCGCGGAACCTTGCCGGGCGGTTGGCCCGTTTACCTGATCGTGGTGGCGCGGAGGCGGGGGTGCAGGACACACTGTTGACCAGATCGTCCCGGCGCGAGCCACGCGCCGCCGGCGTACAAGGAGGCACCGTGCCGCACGTCCTCGTTCTCAATGCTTCATACGAGCCGCTCGGCGTCGTGCCACTGCGCCGCGCGCTCGTGCTGGTGCTGAACGGCAAAGCCGTGAGCCTGGAGGAATCCGGCGCCTTCCTGCACAGCGCCACGCGGGTGATAGCGGCGCCGAGCGTCGTGCGCCTCCAGAGGTTCGTACGGGTCCCCGTCCGGGGGCCCGTTCCGCTCACGCGCCGGGCGCTCTTCGCCCGCGACGGCGGGCGCTGCGCGTACTGCGGCGCGGTGGCCACGAGCGTCGACCACGTGATCCCGCGCAGCCGCGGCGGACAGCACCGCTGGGACAACGTCGTGGCGGCCTGCCGCCGCTGCAACCACGTGAAGGCCGACCGCCCGATCCACGAGCTGGGCTGGCGGTTGCGCCATCAGCCCGCGCCGCCGTCCGGACTGGCCTGGCGCATCATCGGGACAGGGCATAGGGACCCGCGCTGGTTGCCCTACCTGCAGCCATACGGCGCGGACGAGGCCCTGGCCCGGATCGACGGCATCTCTGCCTAGAACCGGGCCTTTGTTATGCCCGCCGTCCTCCCCGCGGCGGCCTCCACGAAGACCTCCGCGGAGCCCTCCGCCGCGGCCCCGGCACCCCGGCCCTCCCCCCTCGGCGCGGAACCGGTCGGAACAGGAACCGAACGGGTGCGCTGGGCGTGAAGAAGGGCAGGATGGGAGCCTGACGCCCGCCGCGTGGCGCGCTACGGTACCGATCCGAACAAGATCCCGGGAATCGCGGTGTGACGGTCTGTACGGGCCGCCATACTTGCCGACGTGCCCGGGGTGGACTGGACCCGCCCACGCAACCGGGCGAACAGCCAGCGACCCAGGGGGAGGTCACGTGAGTTACCCGCCGCCGGCCGGCAGCGCCGCGCCGCCGGAGCATCAGACCGCGCCCGCGTTTCCCGCGCAGGCCGGGCCGGACGGCCCGCTCGCACCGCGGCCGGGCACCTCCGCGGGCGGCTCCGCCGCACCGCCGCCGCCCGCCGCGCCACCGGCGCGGCGCTCCGCGTTCGCCGAGGGCTTCGACCGGCTGCGCGCGGCCGCGACCACCGAGCCGGGCCGGCTTCGGATCATCGGGGCGGTCCTGGCGGCGCTGGTCGTGCTCTTCGGGGCGCTCACCGCATGGCAGGTGTCCGCCCGGTCGGCGGCGGCCGACGACGTCATCAACCGCAGCCAGCCGCTGAGCGCCGACGCCGCGGACATCTACCGCTCGCTGGCCGGCGCCAACACCACGGCGGCCACCGGCTTCCTGGAGGGCGGACAGGAGCCGCCCAAGGTGCGCGAGCGGTACGACGCGGACATCGAACGGGCCTCGCAACTGCTGGTGAAGGCGGCGGCCAACTCGCAGGGCGCCCAGGAGTCGCAGAAGCAGATCGAGAAGCTGAACCAGGCGCTGCCGGTCTACACCTCGCTGGTCGAGACCGCCCGCGCCAACAACCGCCAGGGCCTGCCGCTCGGCGGCGCCTACCTGCGCTACGCGGACGAGCAGATGCGCGAGACGCTGCTGCCCGCCGCCGAGCAGCTCTACCTGTCCGAGACCCGCCAGTTGGACGAGGACTACGCCGACGCCAAGTCGTGGCCGTGGGCCGCGCTGGTCAGCGGGCTGCTCGCGCTCGGCGTCCTGTTCTGGGCGCAGCGCCGCCACTACCGCCGGACGAACCGGGTGTTCAACCACGGCATGCTGGCGGCCTCCGCGGCCACCGTGGTCGTGCTGCTCTGGCTGTCCGTCGGGCACACCTTCGCGCGCTCGGGCCTCGGCGACTCCGACCGGCACGGCGCCCAGTCGATGCACGCGCTCAACGAGGCGCGGATCAACACCCTCAGGGCCCGCGCCGACGAGAACCTGACGTACGTCAACCGGGGTTCCGTCACCACCGAGGAGGGCCTCGACAAGTACGAGGACAGCTACCTCAAGGGCATGAACGAGCTGGCCGGCGGGAAGCCCGACGCCGAGGAGGCGCCGGAGGACAGCATGCTCGGCCGCGCCATGGAGCTGGCCGACGACGACCAGGGCCGCGAGCCCATCGCCGAGGCCATGGACAACGTGCGCGAGTGGCGCGAGATACACGGCGAGGCGCAGGACAAGAACGTCGCGGGCGACTACGAGGCCGCCAAGGACATGGTCATCGGCGGCGACGGTGAGAAGTCGACCAGCGAGTTCTTCGACCAGGTCGACGAGAGCCTGGTGGAGGCCCTGGAGCACGAGCGGCAGGAGTTCAAGTCGGCGGCCGAGGACGGCCGCGGCGCGCTCTCCGGCCTGTGGATCGGCGCCGCGGTACTCGCCGTGCTCGGCGCGGCGGGCGCCGTGTTCGGCATCGGCCGCAGGCTCTCGGAGTACCGGTGACGGCGAAGGGGGAGGCAGCGATGCGGACGGCGAAGGCACCTCGGACGCCGAGGACACCGGGGACACGGAAGACCCCGCGAAGGCGGCGGAACCTGCGCGGCTGGGGCGGCGTGGCCGGAACGGCGGCGGCCGTCGCGCTGACCGCCGCCCTGCTGCCCGGCCTCGCGGGCGACGGCCTGCAGGACCGCACCGCGGACGACCGGGCCGCCGCCGGCGGCGCGGTCGCGGCGCAGCCGGCGAAGGCCGGCCAGGAGGAGTGCGAGTCGCCGGAGGCGAGCCTGCGGCCGTCCGCGAGCGCCTCGGGCGACGGCGTCGAGCGGATCGTCGACCGCGGCTATCTGATCGCGGGCATCGACCAGAACAGCTACCAGTGGGGCTACCGCAACCCGCTCACCGGCAAGCTGGAGGGCTTCGACATCGACCTGGCGCGGGCCATCGCCGGGGAGATCCTCGGCGACGAGAGCAAGGTCGTCTTCCGCTCCATCCCGACCAGCGAGCGGATCCCGGCGCTGCAGGAGAAGCGGGTGGACGTCGTGGTGCGCACGATGACCATCAACTGCGAGCGCATCCAGGAGGTGGCGTTCTCCACCGAGTACTTCACCGGTGACCAGCAGGTGCTGGCCCCCGCCGACTCGGACGTCACCGGCTTCGACGAGAGCCTGGACGGCAAGCGCGTCTGCACCGCCGACGGCTCCACGGGCCAGGGCGCCCTGGAGGAGGGCTCGTACGGCGCGGAGGTCATGCTGGTGCCCAACCAGCTCGACTGCCTGGTGCGGCTGCAGCTCGGCGAGGCGGACGCGGTCGTCACCGACAACGCGCTCGCGGCGGGCCAGGCCGCGCAGGACCCGTCCATGAAGCTGTTCGGCACCCTGGGTTCCGCCGAGCCGTACGGCGTGGCGATGAACATCGACGACGAGGACCTGGTACGCCGGGTCAACAAGCTGCTGGAGGACTACCGCAAGGACGGGCGCTGGAAGGCGGCCTACGAGAAGTGGCTGGCCGACGCCATGCCGGGGATCGACGCGCCGCCGGCCCCCACGTACAAGGACTGAGCCGGCGCGGGCAGGAACAGCACGACAACGGGCAGAGTACGGCAGCACGGAGGGAAACAGATGCCGCTCCCGCCACGGGGTTCGATGGACCGCGAGGAGGTCGATCGTGCGCTTGCGCGTCTGGGAGCCGAGCACGAGGCGATCGAGACCTCGCTGCTCGCGCTCCAGGACCACGCGGGACGCCGGCTGCTGGAGGGCGCCGAGCTGTCCGGTACGACCAAGGAGCGCTGGGCCGCCGCCGAGCAGGCGATCTCGCTGCTGTGGGCGCACTTCGACGCGTACACCGGCGCGCTGGGGTCGGCCCGCGAGATCCGCGCCCGCCGCCGCTCGCCGGGCGCCGCGGAGCTGGCCGAGCTGACGGCGCTGCTGCGCGACCACGGCGTGACCCTCGCGCCGGGCGCCGCCCCCCTGCCCCGCGGTGCCGCCGGCGGCTATCCGGCGTCGCTGACGGGCCCGGCCCGGCTGTCGGAGTCGCTGAAGCTGGACGAGCTGGTGGAGCGGATGAACCGGTGGTACGCGGAGGTGATCGACGTCGTCGCGGCGGCGGACTCCGTGTGGTCGGCGCTGCCCGCGCGCATCGACCTGCTCGCCGCCGAGTTGCAGCGCACCCGTTCGCTGGCCCAGTCCGTCGGCGTACGCCCCGGGGAGCACCCGGCGGGCGACGACCTGGAGCGGATCACCGCGGAGCTGACGTCGCTGCGCGACGAGGTGGTCCGCGACCCGCTCGCGTTCTGGTCCCGGCCGGCGGGGCGCAGCCCCGGCGCGGCGCCGGGCGGGGGCACACCGGACACGGCGCGCTACGACGCGGCGGCGCGCGGCCTGGAGGACGTGCGCCGGGAGATCGACGCCGTGCTGCACGTCCGGCAGGACGCGGAGGAGCGGCTGATCAGGGTGCGCGACGTGCTGTCGCGCGCGGACCGCACGCTCGGCGAGGCGCGCCGGGCGCGCGGCGAGGTGCTGGCGAAGATAGCGGCGTCCGAGGTGCCGGCGGTCAGCGGCCCGCCGACCGCGTTGAACGAGCAGTTGGCGGGCGCGGTCGAGTTCCGCAGGCGCGCGCAGTGGCACCGGCTTTCGCCGCTGCTGGAGAGCCTGGAGCAGCGGGCCGAGGAGGAGTTGCTGCGGGCGCGGGAGCAACTGACCGCGGTGACCGCGCCGCTGGCCGTGCGCGCGGAACTGCGCGGCCGGCTGGACGCGTACAAGGCGAAGGTGGCGCGGCACGGCTTCGCCGAGGACCGCATCCTGGTGGAGCGGTACGACGCGGCGCGCCGGCTGCTGTGGTCGGCGCCCTGCGATCTGATCGCGGCGGAGCAGGCGGTGCTGCGCTACCAGCGGGCCACGGCGGAGGTGCTCGCGGGACAGGGGGCGCCGCCCCCGCGTGCGGTGCGCGCCGAGTGGGAAGACCGCCCCGGGGGCACGGCGTGAGGCTGGACGGAACGGAGTTGGGGGAGTCATGAGCAACGCGCAGGCATGTCAGCGGCCGGGCTGCGGGGGCACGTACGAGGACGTCGGCGGCGGCGAGCTGTACTGCGACACCTGCGGTCTGGCTCCCGTCGTCTCGCCGGACGGCGTCGTCGGCTCGGCGCCGACCGGGGTGACCGGCCGGGGCCGGGGCAGCCGGGGCAGCTCGTCGAGCGGTTCCAGCGCGTCGAGCCGGTCGAGCAGCACGTCGCGGAGCAGTTCGCGGGCGTCGCGCCGGTCGGTGTCCGGGCGGCTGTCGCGCGCGCTGGCCGGGGAGTCGACGGGCCGCTCGGTCTCGGTGAAGAGTTCCCGTACGTCCGCGGTGGCCTCCCGGGGCAAGCTGGGCGCGGGCCTGGTGACGGTGCCGGAGGTGCCGCGGCCCGACCCGCGCACCGCGGTGCTGGAGAACCCCGAGGTGCCCGAGCGCAAGCGGTACTGCAGCCGCAGCGACTGCGGGGCGCCGGTGGGCCGTTCGCGCGGCGGGCGGCCGGGGCGTACGGAGGGCTTCTGCACCAAGTGCGGGCAGCCGTACTCCTTCGTGCCGAAGCTCCAGGAGGGCGACATCGTCCACGGGCAGTACCAGGTCGCGGGCTGTCTCGCGCACGGCGGCCTGGGCTGGATCTACCTGGCGATCGACCGCGCGGTCGCCGACCGCTGGGTGGTCCTGAAGGGCCTGCTGAACACCGGCGACGAGGACGCCATCGCCGCCGCGGTCTCCGAGCGGCGCTTCCTCGCGGAGATCGAGCACGCGGGCATCGTGCGCATCTACAACTTCGTCGAGCACCTCGACCAGCGCACCGGCAGCCTCGACGGCTACATCGTCATGGAGTACGTCGGCGGCAAGTCGATGAAGGAGATCGCCAACGAGCGGCGCACGCCGGACGGCAAGCGCGACCCGCTGCCGGTCGAGGTGGCGTGCGCGTACGGGATCGAGGCGCTGGAGGCGCTCGGCCACCTGCACAGCCGCAACCTGCTGTACTGCGACTTCAAGGTCGACAACGCCATCCAGCAGGGCGACCAGCTCAAGCTGATCGACATGGGCGCGGTGCGCCGCATGGACGACGACGAGTCCGCGATCTTCGGCACCGTGGGCTACCAGGCGCCGGAGGTCGCCGACGTCGGCCCGTCCATCGCCTCCGACCTGTACACGGTCGCCCGTACGCTCGCCGTGCTGACCTTCGACTTCCAGGGCTACACCAACGTCTTCGTCGACACCCTGCCCGACCCGGACTCGATCGACGTCTTCAACCGGTACGAGTCCTTCTACCGGCTGCTGGTCCGCGCCACCGACCCCGACCCGGCCCGCCGGTTCGCCTCGGCCGCGGAGATGTCCGAGCAACTGACGGGCGTGCTGCGGGAGGTCGTGGCGCTGCAGACGGGCAGGCCGCAGCCGGCGCTGTCGACGCTCTTCGGGCCGGAGCTGCGGGTGGTGGACACCGAGCTGTTCCCGCCGGCGACCGGCGAGACCTCGCAGTTGGGCGGCCGGGCGGTCGGCAAGCGCGAGCGCGCGGCGCGGGCCGCGGGCAACGGCGCCCCGGCGCTGCCGGCCGCGCAGAGCGTGCCGCCGCAGTTGCCGGGCGGCGCGCAGGGGATGGGCACGCAGGTGGCGCTGCCCGCGCAGATCGCCGACACGCTGCCGCTGGACTCCCCCGCGGCGGCGCTGGCGCTGCCGGTGCCGCGGGTGAACCCGAACGACCCCAACGCCGGCTTCCTCGCCGGCCTGATGGCCTCCGCGCCCGCGGAGCTGACCGCCGCGCTGGCGAACGCGCCGACCGACTCCGTCGAGCTGCAGTTGCGCCGGGTACGCGCCCACCTGGAGCTGGGCGACCTGGCCGCGACGGGCTCCGCGCTGGCCGAGCTGGGCGCGCAGCACCCCGACGACTGGCGGATCGTCTGGTACCGCGGGCTGCAGGCCCTGGCCACCCGCGACTTCGAGACCGCCGCGCTGTCCTTCGACGCGATCTACGACGCCTTCCCCGGCGAGCCCGCGCCGAAGCTGGCGCTGGGCATCTGCGCCGAGGTGCTGGGCCAGTTGGACAACGCCACCGAGTACTACCGGCTGGTGTGGACGAGCGACCCGGCCTACGTCAGCGCCGCGTTCGGCCTGGCCCGGGTGCGGCTCGCCGCCGCCGACAGGGCCGGTGCGGTACGCGCGCTGGAGTCCGTACCGGAGGCGTCGATCCACTACACCGCGGCGCGCGTCGCGGCGATCAGAGCCCGGCTGCGCCAGCGCGCCCCGCAGGAGCCGCTGCTGACCGACCTGCAGGCCGCCGGTACGCAGGTGGAGCGGCTTCAGGACGTGGGCCTGGACGCGGGCCGCAGGGCGAGGCTGTCCACCGAGGTACTGGGCAGTGCGCTGGACTGGGTGCTGACCGGCCGCACCGGGGCCGGTGCGGGCCCGGCCCCCGTGGGCCCGCCGCAGCCGCTGCTGGGCTGTGCACTGGACGAGAACGGACTGCGGCTCGGTCTGGAAAACTCCTTCCGGGTGCTGGCCCGTCTCGCACAGCACGGCCATGAGCGGATCGACATGGTCGAACGGGCCAACCGCTACCGGCCGAAGACCTGGGTATGAGAGGACAGCCCATGGCGAACACACCTCCCGTATCCGAACTGAGCGCGTGCCCCTCGTGCGAGGAGCCGCTGGAGGCGGGTGACCTGTTCTGCGGGGCGTGCGGCGCGGATCTCGCGGCGCCCGCCCCCGCGCCCGCCGCGCCCGTGCCGGCGGCCGCGGAGCCCGTGGCCAGCCCCAACGGCGCCGCGCCCGCCGCGGCCCCGGCGGGCGCGCCGGACAGCCGCTCCGCGGAGGCGCAGCGCACCGGCAGTTACCGCATCGCGGGCCCGGGGGCGGGGCCGCAGGGCGGCGGGGACTCCGGCGAGTTCCTGCTCGACGCGCCCGAGGAGGACCCCGAGCACTACCGCATCGCCGAGCCGCTGGCGTCGCCGCAGGGCGCCGACCCGCGCGCGGCGCTGGGCACCGCGGGCCCCGAGGCGGCCGAGGCCGCCGAGCCGCCCGCCGCCGGTCCGGTGCCGCCCGGACGGCGCTGCATCGCGTGCCGTACGGGCGCGATCGACACCGACGGCTACTGCGAGCGCTGCGGCCACGCGCAGCCGCGCGAGCGGGACCACATGGAGCACGAGGTGGAGGGCGTCGCCGCGGTCAGCGACCGGGGCCTGCGGCACCACCGCAACGAGGACTTCTTCGCCATCGCCGAGACCGCCCTGCCCAACGGCGCGCCGGCGACGGTCGCCGTCGTCTGCGACGGCGTGTCCTCCGCCAGCCGCCCGGACGAGGCGTCCGCCGCCGCCAGCGTCGCCGCGGGGGCTTCGCTGCAGGCCACGCTGGGCCGCGGGCTGCACCCGCAGCAGGCGATGCACGAGGCGCTGCTGGCCGCCGCGGGATCGGTCAACGAACTGGCCGCGCAGCACTCCCCGCTGAGCCACCAGAACGCGCCGGCCTGCACGATCGTCAGCGCGGTGATCGCCGGCGGCATCCTGACCGTCGGCTGGGTAGGCGACTCGCGCGCGTACTGGGTGCCGGACGACCGCGCCGCGCCGTCGGCCCGGCTCACCGAGGACGACTCGTGGGCGGCCCAGATGGTCGCCGCCGGGCTGATGTCCGAGGCGGACGCGTACGCGGACGAGCGCGCGCACGCCATCACCGGCTGGCTGGGCGCCGACTCGCACGAACTCGACCCGCACACGGCCTCGTTCAAGCCGGACGGTCCCGGCGTGGTGATCGTGTGCACCGACGGGCTGTGGAACTACGCCGAGGCGGCGGCCGAACTGGCCGCCACCGTGCCGCCGGACGCCGCGACCCGGCCGCTGCACGCGGCCCAGGTGCTCGTCGGCCACGCGCTCGACGGCGGGGGCCACGACAACGTAACAGTGGCGGTACTCCCGTTCCCCGGCCCGGCGGGCGGGGCAGGCCCTTCGTGACGGAGGGGGGACGCGGGGTGGTCTGATCCGCCGCGGGGGGCGGCGCGCGTAAGGTGGTCAGCCTCTCTTGCCCGGTGAATTGTCTACATAGATCTAAATACCATCAGTGGGAGGGGACGCGAGATGGCCAACTTTTCGAAGTCGAACGCGCCGGAGTTCTCGGTCGAGGTCTACCAGAACGAGTATCTGCCCGAGGGCGGCCGGGAAGTGAACGCGATCGTGACCGTCGCCTCCACGGGCGGCGGCACCACGGGCGGCATGCCCCTGCCCGCCGCCGATCCGGCGCGTGCGCGGTTCGGCTCCGGGGGCCCGGACGCGGGCGTGGTGATCATGGTCGACTGCTCCGGCTCGATGGACTATCCCCCCACCAAGATGCGCAACGCCCGCGACGCGACGGCCGCCGCGATCGAGACGGTACGCGACGGCGTCGCCTTCGCCGTCGTCGCCGGCACCCACGTGGCGCGCGAGGTCTACCCCGGCGGCGGCCGGCTCGCGGTCGCCGACGCCTCGACCCGTACCGAGGCCAAGGAGGCGCTGCGCAAGCTGAGCGCCGGCGGCGGCACCGCGATCGGCACCTGGCTGCGGCTCGCGGACAAGCTGCTCGGCTCCGCCGAGGTGGCGATCCGGCACGGCATCCTGCTCACCGACGGCCGCAACGAGCACGAGTCGCCGGAGGACCTGCGCGCCTCCCTCGACGCCTGCGCCGGCCGCTTCACCTGCGACGCCCGCGGCGTCGGCACGGACTGGGAGGTCAAGGAGGTCACCGGCATCGCCTCCGCGCTGCTCGGCACCGCCGACATCGTCGCCGACCCGGCCGGTCTCGCCGCGGACTTCACGCAGATGATGGAGACCGCGATGGGCAAGGAGGTCGCGGACGTGGCGCTGCGGCTGTGGACGCCGCAGGGCTCCACCATCAAGTTCGTCAAGCAGGTCGCCCCCACGGTCGAGGAGCTGACCGAGCGGCGCACGGAGGCCGGCCCGCGCGCCGGCGACTACCCCACCGGCTCGTGGGGCGACGAGTCCCGCGACTACCACGTCTGTGTCGAGGTGCCGCCCGCCTCCGTCGGGCAGGAGATGCTCGCCGCCCGCGTCTCGCTGATCCTGCCGCAGCCCGACGGCAGCGCGCAGACCCTCTCCCAGGGGCTGATCCGGGCGGTGTGGACGGACGACATGGCGGCCTCCACGCGGATAAACGCGCAGGTCGCGCACTACACCGGCCAGGCCGAACTGGCGCAGGTCATCCAGCAGGGACTGGAGGACCGCAAGGCCGGCGACATGGACGGCGCCACGGCCAAACTGGGGCGCGCCGTCCAGTTGGCGAGCGCCTCCGGCAACGCGGACACCGCAAAGCTACTGTCGAAGGTGGTGGACGTGGTCGACGCGGCGAGCGGTACTGTGCGTCTGAAGGCCAAGGTCGCGGAGGCCGACGAGATGACACTGGAGACACGGTCGACGAAGACCGTCCGCGTCAAGAAATGACGAGAGTGAGACAGGGGGATCCACCGAGATGGCGACCTGCCCGAACGGTCACCCGTCAGGAGCCGAGGACTGGTGCGAGGTGTGCGGCATCCGCATGCCGGGCGCCGTCCCGCCGCCGGCCGCCCAGGTCCCGCCGCCGGGCCCGGGGGGCTACGGCTACCCCGGTCCCCCCGTCGGCGAGCCCACCCAGGCCGCGCAGCCCTGCCCGTCCTGCGGCACTCCCCGCGAGGGGCAGGCGCAGTTCTGCGAGGAGTGCCGGTACAACTTCGTCACCCAGAGCGCCCAGCCGTACGTGCCGCCGACGATGGCCTCCGGGTTCTCGCAGGGCTTCCACCCGCAGCACCCGCAGGGCCTGACGTACCAGCCCTCCGGCCCGTCGCAGGTCCACCGCGGCTCCGAGCCGCTGGGCCCGGACACCGGCGCGGCGCAGGCACCACCGCCGCCGCCCCCGCCGCCAGGACCGGGGCCCGGGGTGCCCCCGCAGGCGCCGCCGGTGCAGCCGGACCCGCGGATGGGCGGCGACTTCGTGATCACGCCGCCCAGTTCGGCGCAGCCGCCGCCGCAGCAGCACGGGCAGCAGTTCCCCGGCCAGGGGCCGCCGCACCAGCCGGTGGGCTGGGTGGCGGTCGTGGCGCCGGACCGGGAGTACTTCGCGGCGATGATGTCGCGCAGCGGTCCCGAGGCACAGGGGCTGAACCTGCCGGCTTACTCGCCGGAGCAGAAGGTGCCGCTGGTCGGCCCGCAGGTCGCGATCGGCCGCAAGCGGCAGTCGACGGGCGAGGTGCCGGACATCGACCTCGCCAGACCGCCGGAGGACCCGGGCGTCTCGCACAAGCACGCGGTGCTCGTGGAGCAGCCGGAGGGCGGCTGGGCGGTCGTCGACCAGAACAGCACCAACGGCACGACCGTCAACGGCGCGGCCGACCCGATCCAGCCCTTCGTCCCGGTGCCGCTGCGAGAGGGCGACCGGGTGCACGTCGGCGCGTGGACGACGATCCGCATCGAGCGGGGCTAGCCGCCCGCTCACCCTGCACGACCTGCACGACCCGGACGGCCCGGTAGCCGCAGCGTTCCGAGCCGGCCGGCCGAGGCGATGTCGTACGGACCCCATCCCGTACGCCACCGCCGGACCCGGCGCCACCGCCTCGACGACGAGGCGTCAACGGCTGATCGGCCGGTCACCGGCCTCGCCGTGCGGCACCAGTTCGAGTTGCACCCGGTGCGTACCCACCCGGGTCGCGGACCCGCCGGCGCCCGCCTCCACCACCCCGAGCCGCAGCGACAGCCGCCCCTCCCCCGTACGGTGCAGTTCCACGGCGAACTCCAGGCTCACCCGGTCCACCCGGAACCGCCAGTCGCTTCGCTCCCCCTCCCGCTCCGCCTTCACCAACTCCCGCCGGACCTCGGCGATCGCGTCGGCCAGCCCCACCAACTCGTCGTTCCCCGCCTGTTGCGCCACCGGTGAGCCCCCCTTCACTTCATAACCATGTGTCATTCAGCCGTGCCAGAGTGTAGAGGGCCGGTCGCCCTCCGCGTTATCGTCACCCGTCATGGGGGATCGGGCGGCCGCGGAGGGCAACGGCTGGCGGCTGCGGCTGCGCGCCGGCGCCAGGATCCTGGGTGCGGGCATCCTCATCGCCCCCGACCGGGCCCTGACCTCGGCGCATGCCCTGGAGGGCACCGACGGCGAGTTGACCGTCGACTACGTCGACTACCGGGGCAGCGTCGAGCCCAGCCGCGCCCGCCCGCTACCCGGCCGCGTCCTGCCCCGCGGCAGGGAGCCGGCCGACGGGGACGTCGCGCTGCTGTCCCTCGACCCGCCGCGCGCCGGCGTGCGCCCGGCGCCGCTGCGCCGCATCCCCCGCTACACCGGCGCGCGGGTGCTCGTCGGCGGCTTCCCCGAGAAGGGGGACGAGGGGTTATGGGTACGGGCCCGGGTGGACGGCCCGTACGGCGCCTGGTGGCAACTGACCCCGGAGGACCCGGCGATGGTCCTCGAAGCGGGCTTCAGCGGCGCGGGGGTCGCGGGCGCCCAGTTGGACGAGGTCTCGCCGGAGCCGCGGCCGGAGGTCCTGGGCATGGTCGTCAGCCGGTTCCACGACGACGAACAGCAGGTGCCGCGGTTCGAGAAGCGGCACGGCCACATGATCCCGCTGGACCGGATCGCGGAGCTGCTGCCGGAGGTGGGACGGCTCGTCGACGGGCCCGCGCCGCGCGACGCCGCGCTGTCCGCCGTCGTGCCGGCGAGCCCCGGCACGCGCGCCGACGCCGGCCTCGCCGCGCAACTGGCCGGCTGGGCGGCGGGCTCCGGGCCGCCGGTGCTGGTCGCCACCGCCCCCGAGGGCTCCGCGTACGACCTCGCCTTCACCACCGTGGTGGACCGCGTCGGGATCGCCCTGGACGCCGCCGGGAGCACCGCCGGCGACCTCGCGGACGCGCTGGGCGAGCGGCTGCGGTGGCCGGAGCCGTACGGCAGCGCCTTCACGGCCTGGCTGCGCGGGAGCGGCCCGCGGCCCGCCCTGCGCGACTCCGGTCGCCGGCTCGACCTGCCGGTCGTGGTCGCCGTGGCCGGAGTCGACAAGTCGGCGGAGCCGGCGGAGTCAGCGGCGGCCCTCGACGTGCTGGTCCGGCTGGTGGAGCTGCGCGTCCGGCTGGTGGTCGTGCTGCGCGAGCCCGGCGCCGCGCTCCTGGAGGCGGCCGAGCGGCGGGTGGAGTGCCCGGCGCTGCGCGCATACACCCACGACCTGGTCCGCGAGGTGGTCGCCCTGGAGCGCGGCCAGCCGATCCCGCGGGTGGCCAACACGCGTAGGGCCGCGCTCGCCGCGCACGACTGCGCCCGCCACCCGGTGACGGACTTACGCGAGCTGGCCGGCCGGCTGCGCGCGGACATCGCCCGTCTGGAGGGCCCCTGATGACCGAGGCGGACCCGGCCGGCGCACCGACCCGCTGCCCGCACCGGTTGTTCTCCGGCGCCGCCTGCGCCGGTGAGCTGCTGGACGCCGGCTACTGCACCCGCTGCGGCCGGCACCGCGACGCGCGGCGGCTGCCCGAGCCGGACGGCGGCCCGCGGGATCCGCTGGTGCTGCCGGAGGTGCCCGCGGAGGACGCGTACGACTCCGTGATCCCGGAGAACGCACCGCTGGCGTACGGCAAGCGCTGCGGCAACAAGGCGTGCGGCGCGCTGCTGGCGCCGCCGCTGGTCGACCCGCCGGTGCCGAACGAGGGCCACTGCCCGGCGTGCGGGCACCGCTACTCGTTCGTGCCGCGGCTGCGCGAGGGCGACATGCTCGGCCAGTACCGGGTGCTCGGCTGCCTGGCCCACGGCGGCCAGGGCTGGGTCCACCTCGCCGAGAACACCCGCCTGGAAGACACCCAGGTCGCGGTGAAGGAGCTGCTGAACCGGCACGACAAGCAGTTGGCCGAGCTGGCCGAGAGCGAACGCCGCTACCTCATCGCGCTCGACCACCCGGACATCGTGCGGATCCTCGACTATCTGCGCGAGGAGCCGGGCGGCGCCGAGCAGCCCATGAACTACATCGTCATGGAGTACGTCGGCAGCAACACCCTGGAGAAGATCGTCACGGAGGTGCGGCGCGGCCGGCGCGGGCTCGACATCGAGGAGGTCGTCACCTACGGCTGCCGGATCCTCGACGCGCTCGACCACCTGCACCGGCGCAAGGACCCCATCGGGCCGCTGGCGTACTGCGACATGAAGCCGTCCAACGTCATCCACCACGGGCACGACCTGAAGGTCATCGACCTCGGCGGCGTACGCCGCATCAGCGAGACGACCGCGCCCGTGCGCACCGCGGGCTACGCCGCGCCCGAGGTCGACCGCACGGGGCCGACCGTCGCGCACGACCTGCACACGGTCGGCCGTACGCTCGAAGAGCTGGCCCGCTTCGCCGCCACCCACGACGTCACCGGCACCGGCATCACGTCCTTCCGGTACGTCGTGCGGTGCGCCACGGCGCGGGATCCGGACGACCGGTTCGCCTCCGCCGCGGAGATGAGCGAGCAACTGCGCGGCGTGCTGCGGGAGATCCGGGCGCTGCGCGACAAGCCCGACCGGCCGGAGCCGTCCACGCTGTTCGTACCGACGCGGCGGCTGCTCGACGCCGGTCTCGGCCAACTGCCGCCGCTGCGCCGCTGGCTGGAGCGCCCGCCGCCGCGGCGGAACGCGCCGCGGGTGTCCGAGCCGCTGGACACGCGACCGCCCGCGGCGGTCGACGTGGCGGCGGCGCTGCCCGTACCCGGGCCGCACGCGGACGACCCCCAGCGCGCCCTGTTCGGTCTCTCGACGACCCATCCGGACAAGATGCTGCACCAGCCCGCGGAGAAGCCGTCCGCCGAGATCTGCTTCCACAACGTACGGCTGCACCTGCGTCGTTGGCCGGAGCTGGCGCAGGCGCAGGCGGAAGCCGAAGCGCGGTGGGCGAAGGCGGAAACGGCGAAGGCGAAGCGCAAGGCGGGGGCGGAGCAGGCGAAGGCGACGGAGAAGGCGAAGGCGGAAGCGGAGAGGGCGGAGGAGAAGGCGGAGGCAGAGCTGAAGGCGGCGGCGGACGAGCTGGCCGAGGCGCGGGAGATCCTGGCCCGCAGCCCGCACCGGACCTGGCAACTGGACTGGCACGAGGGGCTGCTCGACCTGGTACGGGCGCAGGCCGCCGCGGCCGGCGGCGGCGCGGAGGTCCCCCGGGAGGGTGAACGGAACTCGGGCGACGCGGTGTCATCCGAAGTGGGGGAACTGAGCGGGGCGTACGGACACTTCGAGGCGGTCTACCGGCGGCTGCCCGGCGAGTACGCCCCGAAGCTGGCGCTCGGCTACTGCGCCGAGCGGCTGGCCGCCGCCGGCCCCGCCGCCACGGCCGCCGGACGCGCGCCGGAGGAGATGCGCAAGATCGCCACCGCCCACTACCACACCGTCTGGCACCGCAACCGCATGCAGGGCAACGGCGCGTTCGGCCTGGCCCGGCTCGCGCTCGCCCGCGGCAGCCGGAAGGAGGCCGTGGACGTGCTGGACAACGTGCCGAAGGACTCGCCCGACCACGGCGCCGCGTGGATCGCGACGCTGCGGGTCTCGGCCGCCCGGCTGGACTCCGGCTCCGACGGGCCGGCGCTGCCGCCGCTCCACGAGATCGGCAGGGCCCGCGCGCGGCTCGCGTTCGCCGCCGACACCGGGAGTGCGGCGCCGCTCCATCTGGCGCAGGAGCACGGGCTGCTGCTGGAGGCGGAGTTCCTGGAGTGGGCGCTCGACCAGGTCACGAGGCCGGGCGGGGCGGGCCCGGGCGACGGCTTCCCGTACGACCGGCTCTTCGGCGAGCCGTACCGCCCGCGCGCCGGCGAACGCCCGCCGCCCCGCGCCCTGCCGTCGCGGCGGGGCGCCGCGGGCAACACCTCCGAGCGGCAGATCCGCCTGCTGCTCGCCGCCTGCTACCGGAAGCTGTCCCGGCACTGCCGGGACGACGACCGCGCCAAGCTCATCGAGCTGCACAACGCGGTCCGCCCGTCCACCGTCGTCTGACCCGCCCACTGGAGGCGAACCCCGATGGACACGCTGCGGTTCGGCGTCACGCTCGCGGACGCCGCAGAGGCGCAGCACCGGCTGCGCGCCGACGTGGACGCGCACACCGTCGACAGCACCGTGGAGATCACCGCGGAGGCCGCCGCCGGGCCGGTCCCCGCGCCCGCCGACATCGGCATCGTCGTCGCCCTCGACTTCGCGCCGGAGCGGATGGAGGAGACCCGCCGGGCGATCACCGCGGCGATCACGGCGCTGCCCGACGGCACGTCGTTCGCCGTGCTGCACGGCGGCGGCACGCCGGCGATCCGCTATCCGGGCGGCAGCGAGGTCTGGGCGTACGCGGACCGCATCAGCCGGAACACGGCGGGGTTCGACGCGACGAAGCTGCTCCCCGCCGGCGGCGCGACGGCCGCGGGCGGCGCCGCCGGCGACTACGCCGCGTGGCTCGACGCCGCCCGCGCGCACGTCGCCCGCGCGCCCCGGCGGATCGCCCACCTGCTCATGATCACCGACGGCCGCGGCCACGACGACGGCCGCCTCGACGCCGCGATCGACGCCTGTGTCGGCACGTTGACGTGCGACGTCATCGGCGTCGGCGGCGACTGGGAGCCCGCGCTGCCGGCCCGGATCGCGACCCGGCTGCACGGCAGGGCCGAGCTGGCCGAGGACGCGGAGCCGCTCGCCGCCCGGCTCGCGGACATCGTCGGCCGGCTGCGGGCGACGCGGGTGCCCGCGGTGCCGGTCGAGGTGCGGCTGCGCGCCGGCGTCGCGCTGCTGTCCTTCCGCGAGGCGGCCCCGGTCAGCCGGGAGTTGCGGCCCGACCCGCAGCCCGCGGGCGCGGACCCGTGCCGGCACGTCTTCACCACGCGCCTGTGGGCCGCGGGCACCCGTCGCTACATCCTGTCGGTCGGCGCCCGCCCGGACGGCGACCCGGGGGCCGGGCACGAAGCCGACATGCTGGAGGCCGACCTGCTGCTGGCCCAGGTGTCGCTGGGCCCCGGGGTCGCGGCGGTGCCGGGGCAGGCGGCGACGGTGCGGGCGTGCTGGTCGTACGGCGCGGCACCCGGTCGGGTACGGGCCCACGGCACCAGCGCCGTGTACCGGCTGCGCGACGATCTGGCCGAGGCCTTCAACGCGGGCTGCACCGCCATCTCCCGCGGCGACCTGCGCGCGGCCAGGGAGATGCTGGGCGCGGCGGCGAAGCTCGCGTACGCGCTCGGGGACCGGGCATTCCTCGACCACGATCTGAACCGCGTCGCGGAGGTGCTGGACGCGGCCAACGGCGTCGTACGGGTACAGGCCGACGACTCGGTCGACCCCCTCGCGGTGCTGCGCAGCCGGCTGTCGCGCGGGCAGGACCGGTCCCTGGACGCGGGCCCGACGGCGCCGGCCGGCGTCCCCTGCCCCGCCCCCGGCTGCGACCGCCACTCCACCCCTGCCGCCCGCTTCTGCGTCGCCTGCGGCACCCGTCTCGCGGCGGCCGGGAGCCCGGGGTGAGGGCGCGGCTGCGGCGGCTCGTCCGCAGGCTGCTGTTCCGGCGGACCGTCAAGTACCGGCTGCTGCGCCACCTGGCCGCGGTCCTCGTGCTCGGCGCGGTCGGCGGCACCGCGCTGCTCGTGTCGTACGACAGCGTGCACCGCGTGCCCGCGGAGCTGCAGGCGCGCTCGGTGCCCGCGGTCCAGGACGCGGTGGCGTTCCGCAAGGCGCTGCGGGACGCGGACACCCAGGTGCACCGCTCGTACGTGGACGGCCTCATGGACACCGTCGGCCCCGGGGAGCGCTACCGGCAGCAGAGCGGCGCCGCCGACCAGGCGCTGTCGCGGCTGTCCGGCCGGCAGATCGAGGGCGACGACGGCCGCCGGGTCGTCGAGGTGCTGAACGAGCTCCACAAGGCGTACCAGGACGCCGTCAACGAGGCCGCGTACCACCGCGGCGCGGAGAACCGGCTGATGCGGGAGCAGAAGCTGCGCGAGGCCGAGACGGTGCTGCGGCGGGACGTCACGGGCATCCTGCCCCGGCTCGCCGAGCTCCAGCGCGACCAGCTCGGGAGCATCGAGGACGAGACGGACGTGAGCGCCGCCGACAAGGCGGGCTGGGGCGTCGCCGTGACGGCGCTGCTGCTGCTGGCGCTCGTCCTGGCGCTGGCCTGGCGGGTGCTGTGGCGGCACTGCGGGCGGCTGTTCAGCGGCTGGCTGGCCGTGGCGCTGGTGCTCGTCGGCACGCTGGCCATCGCGCCGCTCGCGGCGACGTGCAACACCCAGGGCAAGCTGGACGCCGTGCACACCGCCCTGGTGGACATCGACCGCACCGACGACCAGGACCGGATCGACGCCGGCGCCGCGACGGTGCGCGACACCATCGCGGCCACCTCGACGGCCACCCGCGCCCTGCCGTGGCTGGCCGCCGGCTGCGGCGTGGCCGTCGTCTGCGCGGCGGGCGGCCTGCTGTGGCGGCTGTACGACGACTACGGGAGGGACTAGCCGTGATCCGGACGTCCCGGCTGCGCCGGGTGCTCATGACGGCCGCCGTGGGGGCCGTGACGGCCGTGCTCGCCGGCTGCGTCGGCGGCCAGCCGCCCGTCGACGAGGCGGCCGATCGCCCGGTCACGGTGCTCGGGCCGTGGACCGGCACGCAGCAGGACACGTTCGAGGAACTGCTGCGGAGCGAGGGCTTCGACTACGTCTACCAGGGCACCGCCGCGCAGCGCGAGGTGCTCCTCTCCCAGGTGCAGGCCGGCACCCCGCCCGACATCGTGATCATGCCGGGCCCGGGCGAGCTGGCCGAGTACGCCGCCGAGGGCCGGCTGGAGCCGCTCGACGGGCGGGGGCTGTACGAGCCCGAGCACTACGACGCGCCGTGGACGCCGCGGGCCACCGGGGAGTCCGGCAGGCGCGTGTACTGGGTGCCGGTGCGGGCGGCGCTGAAGAGCATCGTCTGGTACCGGGCGGCCAACGGCAGGCCGGAGTCCGTCGGGGCCCGGGAGTGGTGCGTGGGCATGGGCGACGACGGTGCCGCCGGCTGGCCGGGCAGCGACTGGGTCGAGGACCTGCTGCTCCAGACGGCGGGGCCGCGGACGTACGCGCGCTGGGCGCGCGGCGAACTGGAGTGGACGGCGGAGCCCGTCGTCCGGGCTTGGACCGCGTGGGGCACGCTGATGAAGGCGGACGGCGCCGGGCCGGCCCGCTGGGCGCTGCTCAACGACTACCGGGGCCCCGCCGGCGAGCGGGGGCTGCTGTTCGGCGGGCGGGTGGAGACCGACGAGCGGTGCGTGGCCGAGCACCAGGGCTCGTTCGCGCGCGACCTGTACGAGGACGCCGCCGGCCGGGCGGACTACACGCCTTCGACCCCGTACCTGCCGGGCACGACGGTGACGCGCGCACGGGAGGTGAGCGGGGACTTCGCGGCGCTCTTCGACGACCGGCCCAAGGCGCGGGAGGTGTTCGGCTTCCTCGCCTCCCGGCAGGGGCAGCGGGTCTGGGCGGCGGCCTCGGAGTCGCCCGTCTACAGCGCCAACTCCGCGCGGGGCATGCCGCGGCCGGAGGATCCGGTGACGCGGCGGATCGTCCGCGACCTGGAGGACACCGCCCTGCCGCGCTGCCTGGACGCCTCCGACGTGATGCCGCCGGCGGTGCGCGACGCCTTCTACAACGCCGCGCTGCGGTACCTCGCCGCCGACGGCCTCGACCCGCTGCCGTGGCTGCGGAACATCCAGAAGGTGCAGGAGTTCGAGAAGCGGCGGCCGTGGATGACGGGCATCTGCGGCTGACGCGTCTCCCCACCCTGGGCGTACCGGGACCACCCTCCGCCCCTCCCGAAGCCGGCGGTCCGGCACTAGGGTCGGCCCATGACCGCCGCGATCTCCGTCACTGACCTGCGCAAGCGCTACGGCGACGTGCGCGCGGTCGACGGCGTGAGCTTCGAGGTCCGCGAGGGCGAGTTCTTCGGGCTGCTGGGGCCGAACGGCGCCGGCAAGACCACCACCCTGGAGATGATCGAGGGCCTGCGCCGCCCCGACGAGGGCGGCGCGGTGCTGCTCGGCGAACCGTCCTGGCCGCGCAACCCGAAGCTGCTGCGGCGCATGGGCGTCCAGCTCCAGGCGTCGGCGTTCTTCGAGAAGCTGACCGCCCGCGAGCAGATCCGCACGTTCGCCTCCCTCTACGGCGTCGACGACGAGCGCGCCGACGCGATGCTCGCCGAGGTCGGCCTCGCCGAGAAGGCCGGGACCCGCGAGGACAAGCTCTCCGGCGGCCAGGCGCAGCGCCTGTCGATCGCCTGCGCCCTGGTGCACGACCCCGAGCTGGTCTTCCTCGACGAGCCGACCACCGGCCTCGACCCACAGGCCCGGCGCAACCTGTGGGACCTGCTGCGCGGCATCAACGCGGCGGGCCGCACGGTCGTGCTGACCACGCACTACATGGACGAGGCCGAGGTGCTCTGCGACCGCGTCGCGGTGATGGACGCGGGCCGCATCCTGCGCGTCGGGAAGCCCGCCGACCTGGTCGCGGAGCTGGCGGCGGACTCGCTGGAGGACGTGTTCCTGCAGTTGACCGGGCGGGAGTACCGCGAGTGAAGCCGTTCGTCAGCCTGTCGCGGGCCATGGCGCTGGGACTGCTGCGCGACCGCGCCTCCGTCTTCTTCATCCTCGTCTTCCCGCTGATGTTCCTGGCCCTGTTCGGCGTGCTCTTCAAGGACGCGGGCGTCTCGCGCGCCACGGTGGTGCAGGTCGGCGCCGTCGAGGTCTTCGACGAGATGCCGGCGAAGGCGCGCGCCGGCCTCGACGACGTACTGGAGATCGAGAAGTCCGGAGACCGGGCGGAGGCGCTGGAGAAGGTCCGCGACGGCGACGCCGACGCCGCCGTCTGGGAGGAGCCCGGCGGCCGGGTCCAGATGCGGGTCTCCGCCGCCGACCCGGTGCAGGCGGGCAGCGTCGGCGGGGTCCTCAGGTCCGTCGTGGACCAGGCGAGCATCGCGGCGACCGGGCAGGAGCCCGCGTACACGCTCACCGGCGGGCAGGTCGAGGACCAGTCGCTGCAGGCCATCCAGTACTTCACCCCCGGGCTGCTGGGCTGGGCGGTGGCGATGGGCGGGGTGTTCAGCGCCTCGATCGGGCTGGTCAACTGGCGCAAGAAGCGCATCCTGCGGCGCCTGTGGCTGGCACCCGTGCGGGCCGGCCCGGTGATCTCCGCCCGCCTCGGCGTCAGCATGCTGCTCGCCTTCGGCCAGACCGCCGTCTTCCTGCTGGTCGCCACCATCCCGTACTACGGGCTGAAGCTGACCGGCGACTGGTGGCTGGTGATCCCGCTGGTGGCCTGCGGCAGCCTGGCGTTCATGTCGATCGGCTTCGCGATCGGCGCGTGGGCGAAGAGCGAGGACGCCGCCAACGGCCTCGCCCAGCTCGTCGTGCTCCCGATGGCCTTCCTCTCGGGGTCGTTCTTCCCCCTGGACGAGGGCCCGCCGTGGATCCGCACGGTCTCCGAGGCGCTGCCGCTCAAGCACATGGTGCAGGCGATGCAGGACGTGCTCACCCGCGGCGGCAGTTGGTCGGACGCGCTGCCCGCGATGGGCGTGCTGCTGGCGACGGCGGCGGTGTTCACGGCCCTGGCCCAGCGCCTGTTCCGCTGGGACGCGACGTAGCGGGCGGGGCTCAGTCCTTGGGCACGGCGGTTCCGGCGGGCAGTTGCGATTCGAGTCCTTCGAGTCCGCATGTCACGATACGAAATCCTTCGCCCCAGTCGTCGGAGTTGCTCCAGCCGATGACGTCCTGCTGCTGTTCGTTGCGCACCCACTCCTGTGCGAACCGGCTTGCACAGATCGCGTATATGCTCACGTTTTCGTACGGAACCTCTTCGGACACCTTGACATGCCCGATGACCTGCTGGTCGTGCGGTCGGGTGCAGTCCGCCAGGATGATGTCGTCGTCCTCCTCGTTGAGGCAGTCTCCGGTGCTCAGTTGCGAGATGTAGAGGGAGGAACCCTGCTCCCGGCGTTCGCCCAGATTCCCACCGGCGAGGATGCCGCGCTGGAAGACCAGGCACGCCGCCTCGGCCTGTGTCGCGGAACCGCGCTCGTCATCAGGCCGCAGAACGGTCAGGACGGGGTCGGCCAGACTTCCGCGCAGGTCAGCGGTTTGCTCGCCGCACTCCTGGCGCACGGACGTCTCGCCGTCCCCGGCGTCCGGAACGGTGGCGATGACCTGGCCTGCCGGGGTGGGGCTCGACTCCGTCTCGACACAGTCCACGGTCACCACATCGGTCAGAACCGTGTAGTCCTCGTTGTGGGTGCCGACGATGACGCAGTCCCCCGCCTCGAGTGGCTTCCGCAGCCCGACGTCGGTGCCGTAGAGCACCCCGACTTCTGCGGCGGGCGCGTCGGTGCCCGCCGGGGCGGTGCGGCCGGCGTTGCGTGCCGAAGAGTCCGCCGGGCCGGTGTTCTTCCCGTCGTCGCTCAGGGCCACAGCGGTCAACGCGATGGCGGTCGACGCCAGGGCGCCGGCAACCCCCCACGCAAGAATCCTGTGGGACCGCTGAGGGAGGCTCTTCCGGGTCGGGCTCCCGTCAGTACTGCCGGGTGGGGCCGCCTCGGCGCGTGCGGCCGCTTCGACAGCGGCGAGTTCGGTGATGGCGGTGTGCAGGGTAGGGCGGTGTCCGGGCTCCTTCGCCAGCAGGGCCATGATGACGTCGGCCAGCGGGCCGCAGGCGTTCGCAGGCCAGGGAGGTGCTTCGGTGAGTGAGGCGGTGGCGGTGCTGTCGCCGTTGCCGTCGACGTCGACCTCGCCGAAGGGCGGGTGTCCCTCGGAAGCGCAGTAGAGCGTGGCCCCGACGGAGAACAAGTCGGAAGCCGGCGGCTCCGCGCCCCGGGCCCGCTCCGGTGCCATGTAGCCGGGAGTGCCGATCACCCCGTTGGTCATCCGGGTCTGCCCGGAACCCGCATAGAGGGAGATCCCGTAGTCGGCCAGCATCACCCGTCCGAACCGGTTTCCGGAATGGTCCGGGGCCAGGAGGATGTTGGCGGGCTTCACATCGCGGTGCACGATGCCCAGAGAGTGCCCCGTACTCAAAGCCTTCAGCACGGCGATACCGACCCGGGCGATGTCCGCATCGCCCAGCCTGCCCTGGTCATGGATGATCGCCCGCAGGTCACTCGCGCCGGTGACGTACTCCATGACGATCCACGGCAGTTCGTCCTGCTCCACGATGTCCACCACGTTCACCACGTGCGGATGGCCGCGCAACTGCGCGGCGTTGCGCGCCTCTGCCCGGGCCCGTGAGATGCGCTGTGCGCGGGTGCCGTCGCCCAGGTCACCCGACACCTCGATCTGCTTGATCGCGACCTCGATTCCGAGGTTCTCGTCCTGGGCCAGCCACACGCTGCCCATTCCGCCGGCCCCGAGCAGGCGAAGCAACCGGTACCGCCCCACCCGCGAGCCACTCAACTCCGCCACTACCGTTCTCCGTTTCACGCCCGACCGTCGACCAAGCCCTTCAATCTCGCCACTCGACCGGGGCTCCCGCAACCACACCGACCGGCTGTTGCCCTTCCGGTACAACCGCCGTGCGGTTCCGCCGGCGTGCCGGGACGTACGGACCCCGGCTCCGGCCTCCCGCTGGCACGAACGCGCGGTAGCAGCGGCCCTGGCCCAGCGCCTGTTCCGCTGGGACGCGACGTAGCGCGTACACGGGCGGGCCGGAGGCGCGCAGCGCCGCTCTCCCGGCCTGAGTACCCATACTCAGGACCGACGTGACGAAGGTGGGCGACGCTGGGGGCCCCGGGCCCGGGCCCACCTGACTCCCGCGAACGGAGCGCCACGTGTTACCGAAATCGATCGCCGCATTGGTCGGGTGTACCGGCCTCGGGACGGGGGTGGCGTGGGTCGGCGTCAGTCTCTCGGATGCCGCCGGCGCATACGAGCGCGAAGAATGCGGAGACTCCCCCACCCTGTGCCTCACCGGTGCCGAGCCGGCCGCCGCGGTCGGCTGGTTCCTCCTCGCGGTGTTCGCATTCGCCCTGCTCATCGGCGTGATCGTCCGCGAACGACGCCAAGGCTGGACGGCCGGGCTTCTCGTCGGGTCAGCTTCCGTCCTTGTGCCTCTGTGGCTCGAAGAACGTCTGGGCGACGGGGTGGGCCCCGCCTCGGGGGTCGGCACGTCGGACATCTTCTGGGCGGGTTCCGCGATCGTGCCCGGAGCGCTCGGATACCTGCTCACCCGGAGGGCGAGCCGCTGACGCCGGGGGCGTAGCGCGTGAACGTCACCGGCACGAACTCGCGGTAACACCCGGCACCAAGCGGGGCAAAACACCCGCGGGCGTGGACTTTTGCACACCGGGCCGCCAGGCCTTGGCGCATGCCCGGCGAGGAAGCTTCAGCCGTACGCTCCGTCGGAGTGTCACACCCGGCTGCGACACTCTCCGCGATGACGACACCACCACGCTGGATCGACGACCTGTTTCCGTTCCCCACCCCGCCCGCACTCGCGAAGGTGGTCGACATCGCCTGGGAGGAGGGGTTCCTCGCGACGGACCTGTACGAGGAGGGCCTGTACGACGCTCCGCGCGTGCAGAGCAGCTTCGCCTTGCCGTTCGACCTCTGCGAGGTACCCCTCGCCCCCGAGGGGTGGGAGTACTGCTACGCGGGGGAGGCGTTCCGCCGGCACCACGTGCCGTTCATGTCCGTACCGGAACTCCTGCCCTTCGCGGACCTGGGCAGCGGCACCTGCGTGGGATGGGTGGTCCCCGCGCCTGAACTCGGGCGCACCGACCACCCCGTTGCCTCCTTCGGCCACAAGGAGCCCGGCGTCATCGGCCGGAACACCCTGGACGGCCTCGCCTTTCTGCTCTCGCTCGCCCTGCGCGGCGGAGGAGAGCGCCGCCGCACCCAGGTGGCACGCCTGTCCGCCGAACTCGGCATCCACCCCACGCCGGAGTACGGGATCAACCCCGACGGCGGCGATGCGGAGGTCCCCCTCGATCTGGCGCCGCCGACAGGCTGGCGTCACGAACCCGACCCGTCCGGCATCGGCATCGGCGTTCTCGCACCGAGCGACGCCTTCGCCGACGAGTACCCCTGCTTCACCGGGGAGACAGACGCCATCCTGACCGACGCCTCCCGGATGCTCGACGCGGGCCACCCGGCGAGCGCCCTTCTGGGACTCACCGCCGCCTACCACGAGGACGCACTGCGCCTCCCGGACCTCCACCCCTTGTGGGCCCGCGCGTACGGCGATCTCGACCGCCCGCTGTTCCGTGAACGTCTCGACGTCATGCTGGAGAACCACCGGCAGTCGTTCTGACGCCGTTGCTGCGCGAGCGACGGTCACCGTCGTCACCGGGCAGGTCGGCTGCACGAGAAGCGGCGCCCGGTCAGGGCACGCCGCCGGAGCCGCGTGACGGTGGAACGCCTCGGGCCCACGCGGCCCACGCCCGCCGCTACCCGGCCGAGGGGCTGATACAGCCTCGTCGGCGGGCTCCCCGCTCCCCGGGTCCTACGACTTCCGTCCTCGGCCGGGCGGGATGAGACGATGGAGACGATGAACGAGATTCCAGTGGGAGCGCCGCCGCCCGGGACGTTCTACGAGCAGGTCGGGGGCGAGGAGACGTTCCGCCGCCTCGTGCACCGGTTCTACGAGGGCGTGGCGGAGGATCCGCTGCTGCGCCCGATGTACCCCGAGGAGGACCTCGGACCGGCGGAGGAGCGGCTGACGCTGTTCCTCATCCAGTACTGGGGCGGCCCGCGCACGTACAGCGACGAGCGCGGCCACCCGCGGCTGCGGATGCGGCACGCGCCGTTCGAAGTGAACCGCGCCGCGCACGACGCCTGGCTGCGGCACATGCGCGCGGCGGTGGACGAGCTGGAGCTGCCCCCGGCGCAGGAGAAGCAGCTCTGGGACTACCTCGTGTACGCCGCCGCCTCGATGGTCAACACCCCCGGCTGACGGAACGGGCACGCCGCCACCGGCGGTCGGTCACGGCGTCGCCGCGCCCGGCCGCTCGTGCGTGCGGGTCCGCATGCGGCCTGGCGGCGCCCGGGCCCTGCTCGGCCGCCCGCTGCGTGATCTCGCCGACCGGACCCTGCCACTCGGCGGACTACCGGGCCTGGACGCCGACCGGTTCGCCGCCGACCCGGTCGCCGCGCTCGAAGCAGCACTGGCCGAGCGCGCGGAGCCGCCGGGGCGGCTCGGTGAGGCGGCGCTTCTCCTCGGCGGCGCCACCGTCGCCGCGACCGCCGCACGGTTGCACATGAGCGAACGCCGCCTGCGCACCATCTTCACCGACGGCACCGGCCTGTCCCCCAAGCACTTCGCCCGCATCAACCGCGTACGCACCGTGCTCGCGGCCGGTGCCGGCCCGTGGTCGGACATCGCCGCGACCGCCGGTTACTACGACCAGCCGCACATGACGGCCGAGTTCCGCCACTTCATGGGCGTACCGCCGGCCGCGTACACCGCGGGCCGCCGTCCCGCCCCCACTCCGTGCACCGCCTGAGTGCACAGACCCGCCGCACGCACCCGCACCTCGTCTTTCCCTTCCGGTCACGATCGCGTCAAATTCCCCCGTCACTCGCTACCGCGTGCGAATCCGCTCTGACAGCATCCAGACAGTTCGACGGTGGTGTCTGGGGGATGCGTGACGGGGTTCGTTCTGCTGCGGGCGCGCGCCCACCGGCTGCTCCTCGCCGCGGCTCTCCTCGCCGTCCTGCTCACCACCGCCGTGCTGGCCACGCTCACCGCCTTCTCCGCCACCGTCGGCGACGCCGCGCTGCGCCGCACGCTCGCGGGTGACGCGGCGGCCGACGCGGCGCTGACCCTCGACGTCCCGTACCTGACCGGCGACGACCGCGCGGCGGCGGCGAGGGCGGTCGAGGAGGACGCGCGCGACGCCTTCGCCGGGCTGCCGGTACGGGTCCAGAGCCTGGACCGCTCCGGGCCGTACGAGCTGCCGCGCCGGCTCCAGCCGCCGGCGGCGCGGGCCGGGGAGGACCCGGACCTGACGCATCTGGGCGCGCTGGCGCGGTCGGAGGTCGCGCTGGCGGCGGGCCGCTGGCCGGGGGCGGCGGACAAGACAGCGGGCAAGGCAGCGGCCAAGGCGGCGGATTCCGGGGGCGCTTCGGGCGGCACCGCCGTGCAGGTCGCCGTGCCGCAGATCGCCGCCGACCGGCTCGGCCTCGCCCCCGGCGACACCCTCACCCTCGCCGGCCGCGGCGACGACGACCCCCCGCTGCCCGTCGAGGTCACCGGCGTCTACCGCCCCCGCGACCGCGACGCGCCCTACTGGCTCGCCGACGAACTCCGCGGCAAGGGCGTCCTCAAGGGCGGCTACACCACCTACGGCCCGCTGCTCGCCGACCCCGGCTCCTTCGCCTCCGGCCGGGTGGCGCAGGCCGCCGGCGCGTGGGTGCTGCGCGCCGACTTCGACGAGATGACGGCCGACCGCGCGGACGCGCTGCGCGCCTCGGTGAAGAAGGCTTCCGGCGCGCTCGCGGACGAGCCGGTCTTCGACGGCCGTGCGGTGGCCGCCACCCGGCTCCCGCAGCTCCTCGACGGCACCGAACGGGCGCTCCTCGTCAGCCGGTCGACCCTGCTGATCGTCGCCCTGCAGCTCGTGCTGCTGGCCGCGTACGCGCTGATGCTCGTCGCCCGGCTGCTCGGCGCGGAGCGTCGCGGCGAGACGGACCTGCTGCGCGCCCGCGGCGGCTCGCGGCAGCGCATCGGCCTGCTGACCGCCGCCGAGTCGCTGCTCCTCGCCCTGCCCGCCGCGATCGCCGCGCCGCTGCTCGCCGGGCCGCTGATCCGGCTGCTGGCCGCGCGGGGACCGCTGGAGCGGGCCGGGCTCACCCCGGACTCCGCGGCGGGCGGCGGCACGTGGCTGGTCGCCGCCGGCTGCGCGCTGGGCTGCGCGGCGGCGGTCGTCGCGCCGACGCTGCTGCGCGGCGGGGGCGCCGACGGGGGGCCGTCCGCGGGCCGTACGGTACGGGCCGGGCCGCTGCCCGCGCCGCTGCGCGCGGGCGCCGACGGGGCGCTGCTGGTGGTGGCGGGGGTGGCGTACTGGCAGTTGGACCGGCAGACCTCCGGCAGCGGCGCGCTGAGCGACGACCGCTCCGGCACGCTGGGCATCGACCCCGTGCTCGTCGCGGCGCCGGCCCTGGCGCTGCTCGCCGGCACGGTGCTGACGCTGCGCCTCCTGCCGCCCGTCGCCCGGCTCGCGGAGCGCCGCGCGGTGGCCGGCCGCGGGCTGCCCTCGGCGCTGGCCGGCTGGCAGTTGAGCCGCCGCCCGCTGCGGGGCGCGGGTCCCGTGCTGCTGCTGGTGCTGGCGGTGGCGATCGGGATGCTGGCGCTGGCGCAGGGCGCCTCGTGGGACCGTTCGCAGCGCGACCAGGCGGACTTCCACGCCGGCACCGACGTACGGGTCCTGACCAGCCGGCTCCCCGAGCTGGGCCAGGGCGGCATGCTGGAGCGCGTCCCGGGGGTGGCCGCCGCCGCCCCGGCGGCCCGGTGGGGCATGAGCCTGTCGGGCGGCGAGTCGGCGGAGGTGCTGGCCCTGGACACGGCGCGGGCGGCGGAGGGCCTGCGGCTGCGGCCCGACCTGGCGGACGGCGCGGAGGGCGCGGAGCTGCTGCGCGGGCTGGCTCCGCCGGGGGCCGCGGGGGCGACCGGGCAGGACCGGCCGGACGGAGCGGAACCGGCCGCGGACGACGAGTCCGGCTCGCCGCGGCGGGGCGCCCGGGTCGGGGGGCTGGAACTGCCCGGGGTCCCCGCCGAGTTGCGCGTCGTCGCCCGGCTCGGGGCGGACGGGGACGACCTTGGCCGCGCCGCGGTGACCCTGCTCGTCGAGGACCGGTACGGCGCCGCGTACGAGCTGCCCGCCGGCGACCTGCCCGCGGACGGCCGGACGCACACCCTCGCCGCCGACGTCGCCGCCGCCGCGGGCGCCCCCGACGGCCGGCCCGCGGGGCCGCTGCGGCTCACCGGGCTCCGGCTCGTCCACCCGCAGCCGCAGGCCGGCGGGGAGCGCCGGCTCGACGTCGAGCGCGTCGAGGTCGCCGGATCCGCCGGCGACGGCGCGGACGCCGGCGGCTCCGCCGAGGCCCGGGAGGTGCCGCTGCCCGACGGGTTCACCTGGCACGCCCGGGCGGTCTCCGAGCCCGAGGCCCTGCCCGAGGAGAGCCCCACCGCGGTCGTCGGCCGGGCCCGTACCACGGACACGTCCGCGCTCTCCGTGCGCTACGACACCGGCGACCAGACCTACGACACCTGGACCGGCCCGCCGCTGGTCACCCTCACCGTCACCGCCGCGCGCACCGCGCCCCCGCCGCTGACCGCGGTGGCCACGGACACGATGCTGCGCTCCACCGGCTCGAAGGTCGGGGACACCGTCAGCGTCCCCGTGCCCGGCGGCAGCCTGTCCGTGAAGATCACCGGCTCGCTGGCGGAGCTGCCGACCACCGGCCCGGGCTCGCCGGCCGCCACGGAGCCGTCGCGGGCGCAGTTCGGCGGCGCGCTGCTGTTCGACCTGACCACCGCCAACCGCGCGCTGAGCCAGCGGGGCCTGGCCACGCTGCTGCCCACCGAGTGGTGGCTGACGACGCGGGCGGGCGAGACGGACGCCGCCGTCGCCGCGCTGCGCGACCGCGCCGACACCGACCCCGGCAACGTCCTCGTACGCGACGAACTCGCCGCCGAACTCGGCAGCGACCCGCTCGGCGCCGGACCGCAGGCCGCGCTCGCCGCCACCGCCGTCGCCGCGGCGGTGCTGGCGGCGCTCGGCTTCGCCGTCAGCGCGGCGGCGTCCGTACGCGCACGGACCCGCGAGTTCGCCGTGCTCCGCGCACTCGGCGCCCCGCAGCGGCAGTTGGCGCGCACGTTCGCCGCCGAGCAGGGCGTGCTCATCGCCCTCGCGCTGGCCGCCGGGACGCTGCTCGGCTGGGCGCTGGCCCGCGCCGTCATCCCGCTCATCACCCTCACCGGGCGGGCCGCGCAGCCCGTGCCGCCGGTGGTGGTGGAGCTGCCCGCCGGGTCGGTGGCGGGCCTGCTGGCGGCGGTCGCGGCCGTTCCCGTCCTCGTCACCGTGCTCGTCGCGCTGCGCCGCGGCGACCCGGCGACGGCCCTGCGCCTGGGAGGCGAGTGACATGGCGCCCGCACGTGCCGTGGCCCGGCCCGCCCCGCACCCCCGGGGAGGTCGGTGACGTGCCCCCCGTACAGAACCCCCGGGAGACACCGGAGTCCTCGGAATCCCCGGACGCGCGGTCCCCCGACACCCCGCGGTCCCCCGACGCCCCCGGTGCCGCCCCCTGGGTGCGGACCCGGCTGCGGGCCGCGCCCGGCGGCGCGCTCGCCCTCGCGCTGCTCGTGCTCGTCACCGCGTTCCTCGCCGCCGCCTTCCCGCGCGGCGTCGACACGTACGAGGACCGCGAGGCCCGCAGGCTCATCGACGGCGCCTCGGCCGCCGAGCGCAACGTGGCGGTGACCGCGCAGCCGGACCCCGAGGTGCTGTTCGAGGACCGGATCGAGTCGATGTCCGCGAAGGCCGTCGCGGCGTTCGCGCGGCCGGTGCAGCGGGAGTTCCGCGCTCCCCTGCGGGCGGCGACCGGGCAGGTCTCGTACGGCGTACGGACCGAGCCCGTGCTGGTCACGGACGACCCGTGGCTGCCGAGGACGGACGGGCAGCGGCCCGAGGTGCAGCTCGACGCGCGCGCCGGGGTCGCCGAGCGCGCCCGCGTCGTCGACGGCCGGCTGCCGGAGCCGACGGCGTACGGGGCAGTGGCGGGAGACATCAGCCGGAACTTCGTCTTCGAGGCCGCGGTCTCCGCCGCGACCGCGGACACGCTGCACCTGCGCGTCGGCTCCCGCGTCCACGTCCCGCAGGCCGAGCACACGGTCGTCGTCCACGTCACCGGCATCGTCGAGCCGAAGGCGCCGGACAGCGACTACTGGTCCGTCGACCCGCTCCTGCACACCCCCGAGCTGCGCCAGAAGCCGTCGTCGCTCGAACCGCGGCGCTACTGGGCCGCGGCCCTCCTCCTCCACCCCGGCAGCGGCCCCGCGCTCTTCGCCGGGACGCAGACGTTCGGCCCGTCCTTCGAGGACGCGCGCACCGCGCCTTACTGGAACGTGCCCGTCGCCGGCGGCGCGCTCCGCGGCCGCGACGTGCCGGCCGTGCTCGACGCGCTGTCGGCTCTCCAGGAGGGCCCCGGCCACCAGCGGCTCACCGAGCGGATCGGCGGCGGCCTCGACGTGTCCACCGACGCCGACGGACTGCTCGGCGGCTACACGGGGCTGCGCGACGCCGTCACGCCCGTCGTGGCCGTCGCCGCCTTCGGCGTCGGCGCGGTCGCGGCCGTGGTGCTGGCCATGAGCGGCGGCCTCGCCGCGTCCCGGCGCCGCGCCGAGCTGGCGCTGCTCCGCTCCCGCGGCAGCTCGCTGCGGGGTATCGCGGTACGCCTGCTCGCCGAGAACGCCGCCGCCGTCCTGCCCGCCGCCGCGGCCGGCTACGGCCTCGCCGTGCTGCTGCTCCCCGACGGGCGGCACGGGCCCGCGCTGTTCGCGGCGGGCGCGGCGGCGGCCCTGGCGCTGGGCGCGCTGCCGGCGGTCGCGGTGGCGGCGGTGCGCCGGCCGCGGCCCCCGGTCCGCACCGATCTGGTCCGGACGCGGCCCTCGCGGCGGCGGCTGGTGGCCGAGCTGACGGCCGTGGTGCTGGCGGTGGGCGCCATCGTCGTGCTGCGCCGCCGGGGCACGGCGGACGGTGGCGCGGGCAGCGGCGCGGCCGGCGGCGCCGACGCGCTGGCCAGCGCCGCGCCGGTGCTGGTCGGGGTGGTCGCCGCGGCCGTGTTCGTCCGCCTCTACCCGCTGCCGCTGCGGCTGGCCGCCCGCCCGGCCGCGTGGGCGCGCGGGGCGGTCGGCTTCCTGTCGCTGGCCCGCGCCGGGCGCGCCCCCGCGGCCTCCGCGCTGCCGCTGCTGGCGCTGCTCGTGGCGCTGACCACCGCCTCGTTCGGCGGCTCGGTACTCGCGGGCGTGGCCGACGCGCGCGATACGGCCTCGCTGCACCGCGTCGGCGGCGACGCCCGCCTCACCTCGGCCGCGCCGCTGCCCGAGGGGATCGCCGCCCGGGCCGGCGAGGTCGACGGCGTACGGCAGGTGGCCGCCGTCAGCACCGAGAGCGGGCTGCAGCTCGTCGGGCTGAGCGGCGACGTGACGCTGCTGACCGTCGACGCCGGCGCGTACGCGCGGCTCAGCGACGACCTGGGCCTCGGCCCGTTCGACGCCGGCCGGCTGCGGGACGGGGACGGCGGCGGGGCGGTGCCCGCCCTCGTCTCGCCAGGCGTCGCCGACCTGATGGGCGACGGCACGCTGGGACTGCAGTCGTCCCGGGGCCGGATCACCGCGGAGGTGGCGGCGGTGCGGCGGGTGACGCCGGCGCTGACGGGCGGCGAGTTCGCCGTGGTGGACGCCGCGGCCGTGGCGCGGCACCTGCCCGGCACGGAGGCGGTGGTGGAGGCGCGCCCCGACACGCTGCTGCTCTCCGCCCCCGGCGGCCTGGACCGCGCCGCGCTGCGCGCCCTGGCCCGCGACGCGGCGCCCGGCGCCGCCCTGTTGCTGCGCGGCGACGTGGCGGACGACCTGGCCGCCTCGGAGTTGCAGCGCGGCGCGGAGCGGCTGTACGCCGTCGCCGCCGTCGCCGCCACCGGCTACGCCCTGCTCGCCGTCCTGCTGTCGCTCCTGCGGGCCGCCCCGGAGCGCGTCGCGCTGCTGGCCCGGCTGCGCACGATGGGCTTCAGCCGGCGGCACGGGCGGCGGCTGCTGGTGCTGGAGGCGCTGCCGCAGTTGGCGGCGGCCGGCCTGGTCGGGGCGCTGGCGGGGCTGGTCACCGTACGGCTGCTGGGCCCCGGCATCGACCTGGGCGCGCTCGCGCTCGGCGAGGAGAGCGCCGAGGTGCCGGGCGCCGGCGGCGCGGAGCTGCGCGCGGACCCGCTGGCGCTGGCGCTGCCGTCGGTGGCGGTGCCGGGGCTGGCGCTGGCGGCGGTGCTGGTGCAGGCGTGGTGGGGTGGCAGACGGCGGGCCGTACGGGAACTGCGGGCCGGGGAGAGGGAGTGAGATGGCCCAGACGCGAGAGAGCACGGGCGGCGGGACGGACGGCACGGCGAGCGGCGGGACGGGTGACGCGGCGGACGGCGGGACGGGCGGCGCGATGAACGGCCGCACGGGCGGCGCGACGCTCGCGGACCTGGAGCGGCGGGCGGCGGAACAGCGGGCGAAGCCGGCGTACGGGCACGACGCGCTGATCTCCTGCGACCAGCTCGTCCGCATCTTCCGCACCGACGGCGTGGAGGTGCAGGCGCTCCAGGGTCTCGACCTGCTGGTCGCGGAGGGCGAGCTGCTGGCCCTGGTCGGCGCCTCGGGCAGCGGCAAGTCGACCCTGCTCGGCATCCTCGCCGGCCTCGACGTCCCCACCGCGGGCACCGCCACGGTCGCCGGCTTCGACCTGCTGGCCATGGACGCGCGGGCGCGGCTGCGCTACCGCCGGGAGGTCGTCGGCTTCGTCTGGCAGCAGACCGCGCGCAACCTGCTGCCGTACCTGACCGCCGTGCAGAACGTCGTGCTGCCGATGCAGCTCGGCGACGGCGGCGGCGGCCGGCAGGCGCGGCGCCGCCGGGTGGCGTTCGCGGAGGAACTCCTGGGGCTCCTCGGCCTCGCCCACTGCCGCGACCGCCGGCCGGAGCAGATGTCCGGCGGCGAACAGCAGCGCGCGGCGATCGCCGTGGCGCTCGCCAACTCCCCGGCGGTGATCCTCGCGGACGAGCCGACGGGCGAGCTGGACTCGGCGACGGCGGAACAGATCTTCGCCGCCTTCCGCACGGCGAACGAGGAGCTGGGCACGACGATCGTCGTCGTCACCCACGACCAGGCGGTCGCGACGCAGGTCCGCCGCACGGTCGCGATCCGCGACGGCCGGATGGCGTCGGAGGTGGTACGCCGCACGGAGGTCGACGCGAGCGGGGAGGAGCGGGTGGTGGCCCGCGAGTACGCCGCGGTGGACCGCACGGGCCGCCTACAACTCCCGCAGCGGTACACGGAGGCCCTGGAGATCCGGGACCGGGTGGTCCTGGACCTGGAGGAGGACCACATCAGGGTGAGCCCGGACCGGGAGGACGGGGAGCACCCGCGGTGACCGCAGCCGCGGGGCGGCGGGCGGGCTGCGGAGCGGGGCGGGCGGGTTCCGGCCAGCCAGGGCCCGCGGGCCGGGCGGCTCGGAGACCGCCACGCAAGCGCCTGCGGCGCGGCGGGCGGGCGCGGGCGGCCCCCGCCCGGCCCACGGGCGGGGCGGGATCGGGGACCGCCACGCCAGCGCCTACGGCGCGGCGGGCGGGCGGGGGCGGCCCGGGGGCCCGGCATCCGGGACCGCCGCGCCGGCGCCTGCGGCGCGGCGAGCGGGCGGCACCGCACGACAGCCCCGCAGCCGCGGGCACCACAGCCGGCAACCGCCTGGCGTGGGCCAGGGCCCGCGGCACGCGGCACGCGGCACACGCGAGCAGCGAAGCCCCCGCGCACCAGCCCCCACGGGCTCCCCCAGCGGCAACACCGCGCCCCTCCGTCCCGTACCGCCGCAGCGCGCCGCGCCGGATCCGGGACCGCCACGCCCGCGCCCTGCGGCGCGGCGGGCGGGCGCGGCGGGGGGAGCCCGGCGCACGCGGGCGCTATGCCCCCGCGCCCGCCGGCCGTACGGGCCCTCCGGCAGCCACGCCGCCCGCCCTCCGGTCCCGTACCGCCGCAGCGCGCGCTACGCGCAGGGCGCTCAGACCGGGGTGACGCCCAGCCGGCCCAGGCCCCCCGTGCGGCGGAGGGCCACCGAGCCGTACGAGGTGCGCAGGCGGAGCCAGTTGCCGGCGGCGAGCAGGACCGGACCTGCCGGGTCCGCGGTGCGGGGCAGGAGGCCGAAGACGCGGGCGGCGTGGGCGGCGCGCAGCGGGAGCGGGGTCTCGCCCAGCGTGCGGCTCCAGATGTCGCCGCCTATGCGGTCCAGCTCCGCGCGGGTCCGCTTCTCCTCCGGCAGCGCCTCGACCCGGGACTTGAACTCGGCGACCGCGCCCGCCACCGCGACGCGCAGTTCCTCGGGGCGCGGCAGCCCGGCCACCGGCTCCCAGCCGGCCCTCGGCGGCAGCAGCCCGGCCCAGCCGGGCCCGCTCACCGGCTGCGGCAGCGGCACCGCCAGCTCACCGCCCCCGGCCGCCCGGCCCTCGTCCGGACCGGGGCCTGCGTCGGCGCCCCGGCCCGCCGCCGCGTCGATCGCCTCCGCCAACTCCCCCGCCGAGACCGTCTCGTCCAGCTCCGTCGCCGAGGTCAGCAGCGCCGTGCGGACCACGATCACCTCCAGCGCCGGCGCGTGCCCGAAGACGGCCAGCGCCGCCGCCCCGGCCCCGCTCGCGGACTCCGCGCCGCGCGCCACCCGCAGCCGTACCGCCGCGCCCCTGTCGTACCGCAACAGCCGCCCCAGGAACGCCGCCAGACCCTCCGCCTGCCGTCCCTCCGCGAACACCAGCCGCCGCGTCATGCCGCCGCGGCCTCCCCGGGCCTGCCCGGCTGCGTCGGCATGCCCGGCTGCGACCGCTTCGCCGGCCGCCCGGACTCCGCGGGCGGCCCGAGGTACTTCTCCAGGAACGCCCGCTCCTCCGCCGTGATCCGCCGCGGCCGGCCGGCCTCGAAGTCGTACGGGACGATGACCGTCGACGCCCGCGCGTACACCGCGCCGCCGTCCTCCGGGCCGTCCTTCACCTCGTACGCCAGCGTCGCCGCCGCCGCCCGGACCTCCGTCACCCACACCTCGACCGTCACCGGCTCGTACCGGTGCACGAGCTGGCGCCGGTAGTCGATCTCGTGCCGCGCCACGACCGACCCGCCCGCGAAGGAGGTGCCGCCGCCGGCGGCGGCACCTCCTTCGGCAGGCGCCAGCCGGAACATGAAGTCGATCCTGGCCTCCTCCAGATAGCGGAGGAACTCCACGTTGTTGACGTGGCCGTACGCGTCCATGTCCGCCCACCGCAGCGGGCAGCGGTAGACGTGCCGGGCCACGTCAGCCACGGGTGAGCTTCTTGTACGTGGCGCGGTGCGGGCGCGCGGCGTCCGGGCCGAGCCGCTCGATCTTGTTCTTCTCGTACGACTCGAAGTTGCCCTCGAACCAGAACCACCTGCTGTCGCCCTCGTACGCCAGGATGTGCGTCGCGATGCGGTCCAGGAACCAGCGGTCGTGGGTGATGACCACGGCGCAGCCCGGGAACTCCAGCAGCGCGTTCTCCAGCGAGGACAGGGTCTCGACGTCGAGGTCGTTGGTCGGCTCGTCGAGCAGCAGCAGGTTGCCGCCCTGCTTGAGGGTGAGCGCGAGGTTGAGGCGGTTGCGCTCGCCGCCGGACAGGACGCCGGCGGGCTTCTGCTGGTCCGGGCCCTTGAAGCCGAAGGCGGACACGTACGCCCGCGAGGGCATCTCGACCTGGCCGACGTTGATGTGGTCGAGGCCGTCGGAGACGACCTCCCACAGCGTCTTCTTGGCCTCGATGTTGGCGCGCGACTGGTCGACGTAGCTGACCGAGACGGTGTCGCCGACCCGGATGTTGCCGGAGTCCGGCTTCTCCTGGCCGAGGATCATCTTGAACAGGGTCGTCTTGCCGGCGCCGTTGGGGCCGATGACGCCGACGATGCCGTTGCGCGGGAGGGTGAAGGACAGGTCCTCGATGAGGAGCTTCTCGCCGAAGCCCTTGCTGAGCTTCTCGACCTCGACGACGACGTTGCCCAGGCGCGGGCCCGGCGGGATCTGGATCTCCTCGAAGTCCAGCTTGCGCATCTTCTCGGCCTCGGCCGCCATCTCCTCGTAACGGGCGAGACGGGCCTTGGACTTCGCCTGCCGGCCCTTGGCGTTGGAGCGGACCCACTCCAGCTCTTCCTTCAGGCGCTTCTGCCGCTTGGCGTCCTTCTGGCCCTCGACCTTCAGCCGCGCGGCCTTGGTCTCCAGGTACGTGGAGTAGTTCCCCTCGTACGGGAAGGCGCGCCCGCGGTCGAGCTCCAGGATCCAGCCGGCGACGTTGTCGAGGAAGTACCGGTCGTGGGTGATGGCGACGACGGTGCCCTCGTACTGCGCGAGGTGCTGCTCCAGCCAGGCGACGGACTCGGCGTCGAGGTGGTTGGTGGGCTCGTCGAGGAGGAGGAGGTCGGGGGCCTCCAGCAGCAGCCTGCAGAGCGCGACGCGGCGGCGCTCGCCGCCCGAGAGGTGGGTGACGGGCCAGTCGCCGGGCGGGCAGCCGAGGGCGTCCATGGCCTGGTCGAGCTGGGCGTCGAGGTCCCAGGCGTTCTCGTGGTCCAGCTCCTCCTGGAGCTTGCCCATCTCCTCCATGAGCTCGTCGGTGTAGTCGGTCGCCATCTGCTCGGCGATCTCGTTGAACCGGTCGAGCTTGCCCTTGGTGTCGGCGACACCCTCCTGGACGTTTTCGAGGACGGTCTTCTCCTCGTTCAGCGGGGGCTCCTGGAGGAGGATGCCGACGCTGTAGCCGGGCGAGAGGAAGGCGTCGCCGTTCGACGGCTGCTCCAGGCCGGCCATGATCTTGAGCACGGTGGACTTCCCCGCGCCGTTGGGGCCCACGACACCGATCTTGGCGCCGGGCAGGAAGTTCAAGGTGACGTTGTCAAGGATGACCTTGTCGCCGTGCGCCTTGCGTGCCTTGCGCATGGTGTAGATGAACTCAGCCAAGAGAAACCGTCCGGCAGATCCGAGGTGGGCAGATGCACCCATCTTGCCGCACGCGCCGCCTCGCACGAAAACGCCCCCGGCGGGGACGGCGCGGGACGGGGCGGGACGCGGAGGGACGGGGGAACGCGGGCCACCGGGCGGGCGAGGCACGGAGCGCGCCGGGCGGAGACGCACGGGCCGCAGAGCGGAGGCGGTACGGGCCGCGGAGCCGGCTCTCGGCGCGGGCGCCGGCGCGCACGGCGCGGACGCCGGCCGGGCCCGGGCGCGGGCCGTACGCGCGCCGCGCGGGCGGGCCGTGGGCGGCGCCGCCTGCGGCCTACCGGGGCCACCTCGTGCGTCGTGCTGTGCCAGGCGGCCTTCGGCGCCGGCGGAGCCGCCTCGCGGGTACGCGAAGGGGCCGGGTCCCGAAGGACCCGGCCCCTGTGTCGTGCAGAGCGTCAGCCGTCGGCCGACGTCCGCCGGCCGGTACCGTTCGGCGCGGCTACGCGCTTCCCGGTGCCGGCCGGAGGGCCGTCGTCAGGCGGCGTCGGCGCTGCTGCCGCGGCGGCGGAGCAGGAAGACGGTCGCACCGCCGACCACGACCAGGCCGATGGCCACGCCCGCGATCACCGGGGTGGCGCTGCTGCCACCGGTGTTCGCCAGGTCCTCGCCGTCGTCGGAGTCGTCACCGCCGGCGGAGCCGCCGGCGGAGGCCGGGCTCGGCTCGCTCGGGGCCGGAGTGTCGTTGCCCGCGGTCTCGCAGTCGAGCACGCCGGTGAACTTCTCGCTGAAGCCGTTGTCACCGTTGATGGTGATCTCGTAGGCCTGGTCCTCGGCGACCTCGACCAGCACGGTCTTGGACTCGCCCGGCGCCACGGTGTGGGACTCGCCCGCCAGCTCGAAGGAGAAGGGCTGGTCGCCCTTGTTCTCGGCGGTCACGTCCACGCCGCCCTTGGCGCAGTTCTTGTCCGCGGACAGGGCCGGGATCGGACCCTTGCTCGCCCACGTGGCGGTGGCCTGCGCGGTGACGGTGGTGTCGCTGGAGCCGGCCAGGATCTGGGTCTGGCTCTTCGCGTGCTCACCGACGCCGGCGAAGGCACGGCCGACCGGGACCTGCGTGGTGGCCTCGGCGGTCAGGGTCGCCGAGCCGTCGGGGGTACCGGCGGGCACGTCGAGGAAGACCTCGGCACCGTCGGCGGCGCTGGTCAGGGCCTCGCCGTTGGCGTCCACGACCTTGACGCCGGCGGACTCCGCCTCCGGCGACAGCGAGAGGTTGGCGCTGGCGGCGTCGGTGTTCACCGTCACCGGGCCGAGCTTCTCACCGGACTTGCCGGAGACCGCCGTCGGACCGAGGTTCAGCGAGGGCGCGGGCTCCTCGATGGCCTGGGCACCGGCCTCGAGGTAGTCGGCCAGCTTCTCCGCCTCGGGGTCCTTGGCCTCGACGTTCACCTTGTCGGAGAAGCGCCAGATCGCGATCTGGGTGCCGGCCGCCGCGGTGTTCTCGGTCAGCTCACCCGCACCGGCCTTCTGCGCGAGCGCGGAGAGGTCGTCCACCTGCGGGTAGGAGTTCTGCAGAATCCAGTTGATCTTCCCCGCGTCGGGGTTGTTCTGCAGCGAGGAGGAGCTCCAGGGCACCTCCTGGTACTTGGCCTCCGGCTGGGTGGGGTTGCCGAAGTCGATGCAGTAGGTCTGGATGGTGCCGCCCTGGTCGACGGCCATCTCGAACAGACCGGCACCCATCTCCGTGGCACCGCCGTCGCCGTGGACGATCGCGGTGTCCTTGATCGTGAGCCCGCCCAGGGTGGCGGTGGCGCCGTTGGCGGGCGGCACGTCCTGCGCCGCCGCGGGGCCGGCGCCGGCTATCGCACCGGCGGTGGCCAGGCCCGCGGCCAGCACTGCCGCGGTGAGCCGAGCAGACCGCCGATGTGACGGCCTCCGAACAGAAGTCATGGTCGAAAATCCCCTCCGGGCGGGTTGGTCAAGGCTCGGATTGCCCCCGCCGTAAGAACGCCTTCGCTCCGGGCTCGACGAGCCGCTCGGAATCCTATGGACTCCCCTCGTCCCGCGAACCTCAAATGCCCCAAGGGAACGGGGTTTTAGAACGCAATCGTTACATGGGGCAACGACTATTTCGGGCAGACCCCAGCGGACCGGCAGAAGTTCTCGCGCCCCACTCGAACTGATCGTCTCGGAACTGTCACCGCGCGGCCAACGCCAGGCCCGCCGGCGGCCACGTGAGCCGCGGGCCGGCGACGGTTCCCGGGCCCGACCCGGCCCGCCTCGGGCTGCCCCGGGCCGCCTTGGGCCGCCTTGGGCCGCCTTGGGCCGCCCGGGGGCCGGTCCGGGGGCCGCCCGGTTCCGGTTCCTGGCCGGCCCGACGGCGTTCCGCGTCAGCCCGGGTCCGGTGTCAGCACCGGTCGGCGCTCTGCTTCCGCCGTACCCGGAACCCCGTTCTCCGACGCCGGTGCCAGGGCGTCCCGTACCGCGACGGCCAGGTCCGTGCCGGACGGGTCCGCGAAGGGCTGCCGCACGCGCGACACCCGGCGGAAGGCCGCCGTGCCCCAGCCGAGGTCGTGCCCCACCGCGGTCGCGTCGATCGTCGGGTCCGTGCAGCGCACGCCGTCCTTCTCGTACTCCCTGACCCGCAACCGGCCCCGCACCAGCAGCGGTTCGCCGATGGCCACGGAAGCCGCCACGTTGTCCGCCAACTGGCGCCAGGCCCAGACCGTGAAGAAGTTCGTGTACGCATCGGTCCAGCTACCGCTCGCCTGGTCGAACCGCCGCGCCGTGGCCGCCAGGCGGAACCGCACCGCCGCCACCCCCGACTGCGTCGTGCGGTAGTCCGCGCTCGTCGCGGCGTTCCCCACCACGGTCACCATCGTCTCGTTCATCTCCAACGCACCTCCCCCGTCCGGGCACTTCACCTGCCCGCCGATCTCCCATGCTGCCCGCCCGGCGCCGAACGCGCGACCCCTGTGGATAACTCCGGCACCGGCGGCGTCCCAGCAGGTCAGGGACGTGTGCCGCCGCCCACCGCCGCGGCGTACTGCTCCCGCACCTCGCGGTAGCGCAGCAGTTCCGCCGCCATCGGCTCCAGCACCCGCGCCCGCCCCCGCGCCGCCGCCGACTCGCGCAGCCGGCGCTCCGCCTCCTCGCCGTACCGCCGGGCCGGCCCGCGGGCCGCGAACCGGCAGGCCAGCGCCAGCCCGGGGCCGGCCGCGGCGGACACCGCCGCGAGGGTCAGCGGCAGCGGCCACGGCACGCCGGTGCCGCCGAACACCGCCGCGACCAGCCACAGCACGGCCAGCGCCTGCACGCCGAGCAGCCCGCGCTGCACCGCGCCCACGACCGACCACCACCGCGGCCGCGGCACACCGCCCGGCCGGACCCCGTCGCCCGCACCGGGCCCGGGGACCCCCGGACCGGCCACGGCCGGCTCGTCGGCGCCGGACTCCTCCGGCGCCCGCGTGCCCGCTCCCGGGTCCGCCGACTGCCGCGTCAGCCCGTCCGCGAGCCCCTCCGCACCGCGCACCCCCGCCTCGCGCACCGCCTTCGCCCACGGCGCCGGCAACCCGGCGCCCGCCTCGTCGGCGACGGTCCGTACGGCCTGCTCCACCACCGCCCGCGCCGGGACCAGCCCCTGGTCGCCGTCCCGCGGGTCCGGCATCAGCGCGCTCACGTCCGCGGGCGGCCGGTCCGCCGCGACGTCGGCGAAGCCGCCGGCGGCCCCCGCCCGCCAGCGCCGCCACAGCTCCACCAGCCGTGCCCCGCACGCCTGTTCCGCCTCCCGCAGCCACAACTGCTCCGCCGCCTGCCCCGTGGCCGCCGCCCCCACCGCCTCCGCGAGCCGGTCCTCGAACTCGGCCCTGATCCGCTCGTCCAGCCCGGCCCCGCCGCCCGCACCGACGTACACCTCGCGCAGCCGCGCCGTCGCCTCGTCCACGTCCGCGGTCAGCCGGAGCTCGGCCGCGCGGCGCTCCGCGACGAACGACACCAGCTCCGCACGCAGATCGCCCACGCCCTCGCCGGTGAGCGCGGACAGCGCCAGCACGCACGCGCCGGGCTCGCCGTGCTCGCCGAGCGCGAGGCCGTCCTCGTCGAGAAGCCGGCGCAGGTCGTCGAGCACCTGCCCGACGGCGTTCGCGGGCAGCCGGTCGACCTGGTTGAGGACGACGAACATCACCTCGGCGTAGCCGGCCAGCGGTTGGAGGTAGCGCTCGTGCAGCGCCGCGTCCGCGTACTTCTCCGGGTCGACCACCCAGATCACCGCGTCCACCCGGCGCAGCAGTTCCTCCACCTGCCGGCGGTGCTCCTCCACCGCAGAGTCGTGGTCGGGCAGGTCGACGAGGACGAGCCCGCGCAGTCCCAGGTCGTCGCGGAGCGGCCGGGCGGCGCGCGGCGGGAGCCCGAGGCGTTCGAGGAGCAGGGTCGGCACGTGGTCGCGGGCGCCGCGCCAGGCGCACGCGGTGGGCAGGGAGGTGGTGGGCCTGCGCACGCCGACGTCGGAGAGGGGCGCGCCGGCGAGAGCGTTGAAGAGGCTGGACTTGCCGCTGCCGGTGGCGCCCGCGATGGCGACGACGGCGTGGTCGAGAGAGAGCCGCTGCCGGTCGGCGGCCTCGTCGAGTACGCGGCCGGCCTCGGCGAGCGTGCGCCCGTCGAGGCGCGTACGGGAGAGGCCGACGAGTTCGCGCAGCGCGTCGAGCCGCCCGCGCAGAGGGCCTTCGGCACGCGGTACGGATCCTCCCGGCACCCCCGCGTCCGCCCCGTACTCCGCACCGGCCCCGCCGCGACCCCGCTCCGCGGCAACCGGCACGTGAGCGTCACCGCCGTAGCCACCACCGCGCCCACCGGCGTCCACGGAGTCCCCGCCGACCGGGCCCGCCGCGGGGGCCGTGCCGTCGCCGAAGGCGTCGTCACCCGGCCCCGCACCGGAGCCGGCGCCCGCGCCCGCGCCATCACCGAGGCCACCCGACCCCGCCGCGTCACCCGGCGGTTCCGGCACCCGCGCCGCCGCTCCGTCCGGCCCGCCGTCCGCACCCATCTCCGCGACACCGCCCTCTCGCCCGCCGTCATCCGCCCGAGCCATGCACTCCGCACCGGCGCCGGCACCGGCACCGACCGCGGCACCAGCACCAGCACCCACACCAGCGCCCGAACCGCCCTCCGCGTCCACCCCGCACCCCGCGTCCACGCCGTCCCCCGCATCCACCCGGTTCGCGGCCTCCACCCCGTCCCCCGAGGCGGTCGCCACCGCGCGGCCGGCGGGATCGGCACCCCCGTCCTCCGGCTCCCCGTCGCCCTCCGCTCCCGGCACGGATGCGCCGACCCCCGCGCCGACCCCCGCACCGCCCTCCGCCCCTACCGCCTGCCGCAGCCCCCGCCGCTCGCCCCAGCGCGCCGCGCGCCGCGCGATCAGCCCGTCGTCCCACATCCCGGCGGGCGCGGGCACCGAAGCCGAGGCCGCACCGAGCAGCGTCCCCTCGGCCCCGTCTCCGCCGAGTCCGGCCGGTTCTCCCTCCCCGATCTCCCCCGCGACCCCATGAAACTCGGCCACCTCGCCCACCCCGTCCGCCCTGCCGACCGCCGTCACCCGCTCCGCCGCCTCCCCAATCGGAAGCGGAACCTCCGCCGACTCGCCGCGTCCCGGCGTCTCCTCCGCGCGCACCTCGCCCACCTCTCCCGTCACTTCTCCCGCTGCAGCACTGACATGGCCGCGATCAACTGAGCCTGCTGACCCGACTGCGCCTCCAGGGCTTCGACCGCCGCCAGCCGGCGATCCCGCTCTCCGTCGAGCACCCGGTCGAAGTACGTGCCGAGCAGCCGCCCGCCCCGGCTCCGCAGCCGCAACCCGCCCTTCGCGCCCAGCAGCGCGGCCAGTTCGTCCGCCGCGCCCTGCCCGTTCGCGCCGCCGAGCAGCGCCACCGCCAGCAGCGCAGCGACCTCCTCCGGCTCCGCGTCCGCCGGCGGCTCCGCCGCCCGCAACGCCTCGTCGGCCAGTTCCTCCAGGCAGCGCTGCCAGCGCCGTACGAGCACGCCCACCCGCTCCTGCGCCCCCGCGCCCGCCTCGCCGAAGGGCACCGCCGCCGCGGCCGGCTCGCGGCGCAGCTCGGCGGCGAACCGTTCGTCGGCGGCGGCCACGGCGCAGTACAGGACGGCGGCGACGCTGCCGGTCAGGGCGTCGAGGAGGGCGGCGGAGGTGCCGGTGAGGGCACGGTTGCGGTAGTGCGCGAGGGCGTCGCCGCCGAACGCGGTGCCCCCGACGAGGTCGGCGTGCGCCTGCTCCGCGGCCTCCTCGTACGCCCGCTCCACGCGGTGCGTCATCCGCGTCGCCGCCGCGTGCTGCGCGGCGCACGCCCCGGCCAGCGACGTGACCCGGGAACGCAGCGACGCGAGCACGCCGTTCGCGGTCCGCACGGCCGCGTCCGCGCGGGCCCGCGGGTCCCGGGCGCGGTGGGCGAGCCAGTCGCGCAACTGCTGCACCGCCGTGGCGGGCAGCAGCCCGCTGCCGCCGCCGGCGGACTCGGGGAGTTCGGGGACGGTGAAGCGCGGCACGTCGCCGAGCCCGGCCCTGCGCAGCAGCGTCGCGTACTGCAGGGAGATCTCGCCGGCGACCTGGTGCGGCACGCGGTCGAGCACGGTGACCAGGCTGACGTCGTACTCCTTCGCCGTACGCAGCAGGTGCCAGGGCACCGCGTCGGCGTACCGCGAGGCGGTCGTCACCAGCACCCACACGTCCGCGGCGCACACCAGCTCGGCGGCCAGCTCGCGGGCGTGCCCGGCGAGGGAGTCGATGTCGGGGGCGTCGAGGAGGGCGAGGCCGCTCGGCATGTTCTCGTCGACCTCGATCCGCAGCAGGGTCCCGTCGGGCCCGCCACCGCCCTCGCCGAAGGTCGCGGGCCCCCGCACCGGACCGCGTCGCGCCGGACCACCGCGCACCGGACCGTCCGGCATCAGTCCGTCCGGCGCCAGGCCGTCCCGGGTGCCGTACGGATCACGCACGCCGTACGCCCCGGAGGCACCCCTGCTCGCCCCGTACGCCGCACCGGACAGACCGCCGTCCCCGTACGGCTCCGCGATCTCCTGGGCCTCGTACGCGCCGTACGACTCATACGCCTCGACACGCCCGTGCGCGCCGTCCTGGCGCGGCATCCACACCCGCGTCAGCCGCGGCAGGACCCGCTGCCCGGCGAACCAGGACTGGTCGTCGGGGTGGCAGACGAGCACGGGCATGCGGGTCGTGGGCCGCAACACGCCGGACTCGCTGACGCATCTGCCGACGAGCGAGTTGACCAGCGTGGACTTCCCCGCCCCCGTCGATCCGCCGACCACCGCGAGCAGCGGCGCGTCCGGCCGGTCCAGCCGGGGCACCAGGTAGTCGTCGAGCTGGGCCAGCAGTTCCGCCCTGCTCCGCCGCGCTCCGTCCGCCCCGGGCAGGGGGAGCGGAAAGCGCGCGGCGGCGACGCACTCGCGGAGGGCGGAGAGTGCGTTCAGCAGGTCAGGCCGTACGTCCGAGGTCGCCACATGCGAAGAATGCCCGCTTCCATCCGAATTTGAAAGCGTTTAGCCCCGCAGCGCGCGTTCTTCAACCCAGAAGCTCCCGCCACGCGGGCATAACGACTGCACAACACCACCGGCGCCACGCGGAAAAAAGCGATGCGCGAATCGCACTCGCCTGCGATTATCGGGAGGCTTCACTGAACCTCCACAAGGTGGTGCCGGAGTGAAGCTACCGGGTGTGGCTCAACGGAGCCCTATCCTTGTCCACTGGCAAGGTCACGGATCCGCCGAGCCCGGCCACCGTTCCACGCCACACCGGCCCCCGTAGCTCAGCGGATAGAGCAGGCGCCTTCTAAGCGCTTGGTCGCAGGTTCGAGTCCTGCCGGGGGCGCAGGGCTGCCCTCCTCCCCCAGGGAGGGCCCAACCTGCGGATCGCGGATCAGAGACTCACTCCCCACTCTCCGACGGGTCACTCGACGCCGGCCGACCATCATGATCTCTTTCCGGCTGACGCGGCCTGAAACCGGGCATTCGGCGCCGCGCCTTCTCAGCCGGCAGAGTCACCTCGGGGGCGCCCCGGGTGCGGAAGACGTAGCGGACGTCGATGTGCTGGTGCGCCGGTACGCCTGGTTCGGGGCGTGCCCGGGTCGGGTGGAGGTCGATGTGGATCGGCTTGCCGCCGCACAGCGGGGTCAGGGCGGTGATGCCGCTGCTCCCGCCGCGGCCGGGGGCCGTCCGCCGCCGGTCTGCCCCGCGAGCGGTCTGCCGTCACGTAATCCGACCAGCCGGACACCGCCGTCCGGGCAGTTCCGGCCATCTCGCCGACCGCTCGGCTTCGGGGATCCACCACCCGGTTCAAGAATCCTTTCTCCCGACTCCGTCCCAGGCCACCCGGCCGCTTGCAGGAGCGTTGCGCTGCGCCGGCGGAGGCGCTGGAAATGTCCGGATCACGGCACCGCATCCGCGCGGTTGTCAGTGGCGTGACCGACGGTTTCCTCCCGCAGATCCCTCACGCCCCTCGAGGAGACCGGTGCTCTCGACGCCTGCACGCAATCCCCCGCCCGGGTCATGCCATCGCCGCTGTCCGCTTGCCGGGTGAATCCAGCGGGCGCGGGTGCCGACCGTGCCTGCGCCCCGCACCCCACCTCGAACCTGCGCTCGACCCGTCGCCCGGTACGCCCCGTATCGGGCGCGTGAGCAGTCACGTTGTCCGGGGTGCTCTGCCCGATCCCCACCGAGGAGAAATCCGTGAATCCCGTACGTCCCCTTCCCGCCGCCCACCCCGCCTTCGAGAATCCTCCCGCCCAGCCCTCCCGGCCCGCCAAGCCCGCGGTTCTCCAGCGTCCGGCCGCCGCGCGCCGCGCTCCGTTCGCATCGGCATCACGACCGTCACCGAGGTGGGGGGCATGAGCGACAGGAAGTCCCCTCTGCGCGCGTCCAGCGTCGCGCCGACGGCCGGCGCCGGGGCCCGGGACACGGCGGCCGTTCCCGCGGCACGACCGGCGGGTCCGCAGCCCTCGGCTCCCCCCGAGCTGGACTACCACGGCCGCAAGCACCGCCGGGCCATGGACGACGCGACGCTGCGGGACATGGCCCGCCGCATCCCGGCCGCGCTCGCCCAGTCGGCCCGGCTGGCCTGGTCCGTCGACCGCCGCATGACCCTCACGATCCTCGTGTGCCAGGTGCTGTCCGGCATCGGCACCGCCGTCATGCTCACCGCGGTCTCCCGGGCGATGCCCCACCTCGCCACCTCCGACGCCCGTACCGGGCTGACGGCGGCATGGCCCGCGTTGACCGTCGCGGTCGTCGCGATGGCGGCGGGCGCCGGGATGTGGATCCTCGCGGACTGGGCCACCCGAAGGCTGAACCCGAAGATCGCCTCCGCGGTCGATCTCACCCTGGTCGACCTCCACATGAAGGCCGAGCTGTCCGCCTACGACACCGAGGGCTTCACCGACCGCAGCCGGGCCGCGGAGATCGGCGCCCTCCGGGCGGTCGACCTCGCGGACGACGCCAAGACCCTGACCAACGGCCTCGTCCAGCTCGTGTCCGCCGCGACCGTCCTCACCTCCCTCCACCCCCTGCTCCTGGGCGTGCTGCTGCTGTCGGTCATCCCCCGGGGCATGGGCGGCGTGATCGCCGCGCGCATCGACTACCGCGTCCACGACCGCACCATCTCCGCCCGGACCGTGCGCGGCATGATGCGCTGGTGGCTGACCACCCCCGATCTCGCCGACGAGCTGCGCGCCAACTCCATGCGCCCCTACCTGTACTCCTGGTACCGGGTGATGTGCGACCGGGTCGAAGGCCGCGAACTGCAGGGCGCGCGCCCGTACCTGCTCGTGACGCTTCTCGCGGCCTCCCTGGCGGGCGTGTTCACGCTCGGCATGTGGGCGGCGCTGGCCGCGCTCGCCCTCTCGGGAGCCATGTCCACCGCGATCGCCGGCACCGCCGTCGTCGCCTCGCAGACCGCGGGACGGGCTCTGAACTCGATCGTCCGGTACGGGGCGGTGATGTTCCACCACGGGCTCTACCTCGGCGACTACTACGACTTCGTCGACGAAGTCCGCTCGATGGCCACGGCCCGCGGCACCACCCGGGCAAGGGCGCCGCAGCAGATCCGCCTGTGCGAGGCCGAGTTCACCTACCCGGGCAAGGACGCCCCCGCGCTGCACCCGGTCACCCTCACCCTGAACCGCGGTGAGGTCGTCGCCCTGGTCGGCGAGAACGGCGCCGGCAAGTCCACCCTGATCCGCATGCTCACGGGACTGACGGTGCCGACCGGCGGGACCGTCTGCTGGGACGGCACCGATCTCGCCACCGCCGACGCGGAGTCGGTCTGGCGGCACGTCGGCCTCGTCCCCCAGGACAACGGGCACTGGCCGCTGGCCGCCCGGGAGAACATCACCCTCGGCCAGCCCCGCGAGCACACCGACGACCGCGTCTGGGACGCCGCGGAACGCGTCGGCATGGCCGAGAAGCTCCACACGCTCCCCGACCGACTCGACACCCTGCTGGCCCGCTCGGTGTGGGGCGGGCACGAGCTGTCCGGCGGGCAGTGGCAGCGTCTGGCCTGCGCGCGGGCGATGTACCGGGAGCCGGCCGTACTCGTCCTGGACGAGCCGACCAGCGAGATGGACGCCCGCGGCGAGCACCTGGTCTTCCGCCGGCTCCGCGAGATGGCCCCCGACCGGATCACCGTGGTGGTCACGCACCGCCTGGACAACGTGCGGATGGCCGACCGCGTCATCGTCCTCGACCAGGGACGCATCCGCGAGGAGGGCACCTTCGACTCCTTGGTCGCCACGGAGGGAAGCCTCCTGCGCGAGCTGTACGCGCTCGCCCGGGACCGCTGAGCCGACTCGCCGCCCTCGGCGGGGCCGCCCACCGAAGCGGCCCCGCCCTTCAGCCGACACTTCAGCCGACCGGGCTGTGAAAGGACCGGCGCGCGAGTTCGCCGCCCCGGCACCGGGACGGATTCGCACGCACATATGGAGGGTGACGGCCACTCGTTCGGCCGTGGACGGCCCGTTCGCGCTGTCAGACTCCCAGGTGAGAACGCGTCGGTGGGGCGTGAGCGAGGCGGGGGCGGCGAGGCGGGGTGGGCGTGACCGAGCGCGGTACGGCCGGCCGTGCCGCTCCGGACGGGGCGGCGCGTGCGGGGCCGCGGCACGTGGCCTGCGTGACGGATGGCAACGGCCGCTGGGCGCAGCGGCGTTCGCTTCCGCGTACGGCGGGTCACCGGGCCGCGGTGACCGCCGTCATCGACGTCGTCGAGGCGGCCAGGACCACCGGCGTGGAGTGGCTCAGCCTGTACGCCTTCTCCACCGAGAACTGGAACCGCCCCGGCACCGAGGTCGAGTTCCTGATGCGGCTGGTGCGCAGGGTGGTGCGCAAGCATGCGCCGCTGCTGCTCGCGCGCGGCATCCGCTGCCGCTTCCTCGGGGTCGCCGACCCGCGCATTCCCCGCGAGCTGGCGCAGGACTTCCACGACCTGGCGGCGCTCACCGCCGGCAACCGGGGGATGACGCTGACCGTCGCCTTCGACCACGGCGGGCGCCGGGACATCGTCGAGGCCGCAAGGTCGCTGATCCGCAGCGGGACGCCCGCCGAGAAGGTGACCGAGCGGCTCTTCGCGGACCACCTGCCCTTCCCCGACGCCCCCGACGTGGATCTCGTCATCCGCACCTCCGGTGAGCAGCGCATCTCCAACTTCATGCTCTGGCAGGTCGCCTACGCCGAGTGGGTCTTCCCCGAGGTGCTCTGGCCGGACTTCCGGGCTCCCGATCTCCTCGCCTGCCTGCACACCTATCGGCGCCGCGACCGCCGCTTCGGCGGCGTGCCCGTCCGGACGAACGGAGACCCCTCATGACCACCGAAACCACGGGAACGGCCGACGGCGCATCCCCGTTCGACTCGGAATCTCAGTTCAAGGGCTTCTTCGACGACCCGCGCTGGGCCCTGGCCATCATCCGCGCCACCGTGCTGGAGGCCGCTCACCCGCAGATCGGCGCCGCCCTCGTCGACAACTCCGTCTTCGTCGCCCACCCCTGGCGCCGACTGCGCAACACGTTCGTCAGCATGCGGCGCATGTTCGGCACCGACCCGGCGGTGCGCGAACGGGAGGCCGCCCGGCTCAACCGGCTGCACGCCCGCATGAGCGGCGCCGACCACCGCGGACGCGCCTACGACGCGAGGGACCGCGCCACCCGCGCCTGGGTCGTCGCCACCCTCTTCGAGAGCGCCGTCACCATGTTCCGGCTGAGCGGCCAGCCGCTCGACCAGGACACGATGGAGCGGATGTACGCCAAGTACCGCGCGTTCCTCGCCGCGCTCGACGGCGACGCCGCGGAACTCCCCGAGGACCTGGGCGACTTCTGGCCGTACTTCGACCAGGTCGTCGAGAACGAGTTGGAGAACACCGAGGCCGCCCGGATCATCCTCTACCGGCTCTTCGACCACCTGCCCGCCCCCGCGCTCCTCGACGGCGCGCCGACACTGTGGGCGGCCGGCCGCGCTCTCGCCGGTCCGCTCCTCGGCGCGATCACCGTCGCCTCGCTCCCCGAGCCCTACCGGCGCCGGGCCGGCCTGCCCGAGATGCCCGGCGCCCCCACCCTCATGCAGGGCGCCTACCTCGCCGCCGGGCTCACCCGGTTCCTGCCCGAGGGCTGGCTGAACGCCGACAGCATCGTCGAAGCCCTCTCACTCCCGTCCGGCAGCGACGACCCCCGCGCCCGCGCCGTGTCCGCCCTGCGCGCCCGCCTCACACGGGCATCGGCCCTGCTCCGCCTCCTCACACCGCTGAGCGGCGCCACCGGCCCCGAGACGGCACCTTCGGCGGCCACGGAAGGCAACCGGCGCTCGGCGGAGGAGTTCTTCCGCCGGGTGCTGGACCAGACCGGCGACGGCCACCTCGACTGGCCCGACCTCGCCGCCATGGCACGCGAACTCTCCACCCGCCTCGACCTGGACGAACCCGAGGAGGCCCGGCTCTACGACGCCTTCGCCGCCTGGTGGCGCGAGCTCCAGTCCGCCCTCGACACGGACGGCGACGGCCGCGTCAGCGCCGAGGAGTACGCCGCCGCCGTCCCCTCCCTCGCCGGACCCGCGCTCATCCGCGTGGCCGAGGTCCTCTTCGACGCCATCGACAAGGACGGCAACGGGAGCATCGACGCGAACGAGTACCGAACCCTCTTCCGCACCGCCTTCCACCTCGACCTCACCACCACCGACGGCACCTACGGCCGGAGCGCCTTCGTGGGCGACTTCCTCTCCTTCATGGCGGGCCGCCGCACGAGCACCCCGTACGACCCCCTCCTCGCCGACGCCTGACGCACACCCTGGCCGGGGCACTCCGGGGCACTCCGGGCCGGTCACCGCCCGCGTTTCAGCCCCGTCGCCAGCCAGCATGCCCAGCCGACCGGCTGCGGCAGCCAGTAGCTGAAGATCCGGTACAGCAGGGTGGCCGCGAACGCCTGGCCGGGTTGCAGGCCGTAGACGACCAGCAGGCCCGTCATGCCGGCCTCGGCGATGCCGAGACCGCCCGGGGTGATGCGCGCGCTGACCGGGATCTGCACCAGTGCGAAGGCGAGCAGGAGGCCGCCCCAGGGCACCGGGACGTCCAGCGCCCAGAGGCAGGCCAGCAGGCAGGCGGCGTCGAGCAGCCAGTTCAGCAGGGCCAGCGCGGCCGGCGTCAACCAGGGCCGGACACCGGGCCGGACGCGGCGGGCGTGCGCGATCAGTTGGCGCGTCTCCTCGCGGGCCGTACGGAGGTGTTCGTGCCGGGCCTCCGTCCGCTCCCAGCGCCGGCGGACCGCCTTCCGCAGGGCCGGTGAGCGCCGTACGACCAGGCCCGCCACGGCGGCCAGCGCCAGCGCCGCGAAGAGCCACAGCAGCGGCATGCCGGGACCGCGGGTACCGGCTAGGAGCACCCCCAGCAGGAGCACGACCACGAGCGCCAGCGCCGACATCACCCCCGAGGCCGCCAGGACCCCCGCCGTCAGCGCCCGGTCGGCCCCCCGGCGTCGGAACTCGCGAAAGAGCCAGGCCGTGGCGAAGGCCGCGCCGCCCGGCAGCGCACCGGCCACCGCGTTCGCCGCCAGCACCAGCTTGCTCATGGCGGGCCACGTCAGCCGCACCCCGCCGACCGCGAGCAGCCACCGCTGCAACCCGGCCAGGCACGCCAGGCAGGCCGCCTGGCACACCAGCGCGACCAGCGCTTTGGCCGGGCTGACGTGGGCCAGCAGGTCGAGCGCCCGGCGCAGTTCGCCGCGCCGCGAGATCGCCACCAGCAGCCCCGCCGTGATCAGCGCCGCCGCCAGCAGCCACCACAGGTGGCCCAGGCGCGCCCAGCGGGTACGCCGGTCCGTACCGCCCGAGGTCACGGCCGCGGCACCGCGGCGGTGGTCACGTAGAGCACACGGCCGACGCTACCGCGTGACGCGCCGCGGGCCACGCTGACGCGGCGCACGTCAGCGCCGGGCCGCGCCCCACCGCCGGCGCTCCGGCCCGTCCGACCGGATCTCCCGCCGCAGATGCCGGTTGAACTCCCGCAGGGCCCGTACGACGTCCGCCTGGTCCGGCACGTTCCGGCTCCCCTCTTTCCGCCACGCCAGCCCCGCGAAGCCGTCCGCCGCCGCGCGCGTCTCCGCGCCGCACAGCAGGTGGATGTGCGACCTGCCCGTCTGCAGCCGGTCCTGCCACTCCACCCGGTCCGCCGTGGTCAGCCGGCGCTGGTCGCTGCCGTCCACCTGCGCCTCGTACAGGTGCAGCCCGGCCGTGATCATGTCGGCCGCGCTCTTCAGTTTCTGTTCCCGCAGCCACCGCCGGTCCTCGCTGCGACCCGTCGCCGAGGCGCCGAGCAGCACGCCCGCCAGTCCGATGAGCGCCCCCACCACGCCGGGCAAGACGTTCTCCATCCGCGCCACCTCCCGAGCTCCGACCGCCCGGATCTTCCTACCGCATCGCCGCGTACGGACGGCAATCCGCAGGTCAGCGCCGTCTCGTGGCGCCATCCGCGCGTACCTCACAGGAACTTGTCATCGTTGTGAGGTCGGGCATTGTGGAATTCTCCTCGCAAGGGTCCTGTACGTCCCCTCCGAGGAGTAGGTGTCCATGTCCCACGGGCAGTTGAACGTCTGCGTCGTCGGCGCCGGGCCGCGCGGTCTGTCGGTCCTGGAGCGGATCTGCGCCAACGAGCGCAAGTCCCCCGCCCACGAGGAGCTGCGCATCCACGTCATCGATCCGCATCCGCCGGGGGCGGGCCGGGTGTGGCGGACGGACCAGCCGGACCTGTTGCTGATGAACACCGTCGCCTCCCAGGTCACCGTCTACACCGACACCAGCGTGGAGATGGACGGCCCGATCGAGGCCGGACCCAGCCTGTACGAGTGGGCGCAGTCCGTCGTACGGGGCGACGACGCCGGGCCCGCGCTGCCGGGCGGTGCGCTGGCCGAGGCGCGGCAGTTGGGGCCGGACGACTACCCGACCCGGGCGTTCTACGGGCACTACCTGGGGGACACCTTCCGCCGGGTGGTCGCCGGCGCCCCGGAGCACGTGACGGTGCACGTGCACCGGACCACGGCGGTCGCGCTGGACGAGGAGGAGGGCGCGGCCGGCCAGTGCCTCACCCTCGCCGACGGCACCCGGTTACGCCACCTCGACGCCGTCGTCCTCGCGCAGGGGCACCTGCCGGCGCGGGCCACCGAGCGCGAGAAGGAGCTGGCGCGGGAGGCGGCGGAGTGCGGGCTGGTGCTCGTCACGCCCGTCAACCCCGCCGACGCCGACCTCTCGGCGATCCGGCCCGGCCAGCCCGTGGTGCTGCGCGGGCTCGGGCTGAACTTCTTCGACCACCTCGCCCTGCTCACCACCGGCCGCGGCGGCCGGTTCGAGCGCAGCGGCGACCGGCTGGTGTACCGGCCGTCCGGCCGCGAGCCCCTGCTGTACGCCGGCTCCCGGCGCGGCGTTCCGTACCACGCCCGCGGCCACAACGAGAAGGGCGCGCACGGCCGTTACGAGCCGCGGCTGCTCACCCCCGAGGTCATCGCCAAGCTGCGCGAGCGCACCGCCGAGGGCCGGCGCGTGTACTTCGCCGTCGACCTGTGGCCGCTGATCGCCAAGGAGGTCGCGAGCGTCTACTACGGCGCCCTCCTCGCCGCGAACGGCCGGGAGGCGGAGCGGGAGGCGTTCGTCGCGCGGTACCTGGCCTCGCCCACGGCCGAGGTGGAGGCCGCGCTGCTCGACGAGCACGGGATCCCCGCGGCGGACCGCTGGGACTGGGCGCGCATCGACCGCCCGTACGCCACCCGCGACTTCCACAGCCGCGCGGAGTTCCGCGACTGGCTGCTGGGCCACCTGGCCGACGACGTGCGCGAAGCCCGCGAGGGCAATGTCAGCGGGCCGCTCAAGGCGGCGCTCGACGTGCTGCGCGACCTGCGCAACGAGATCCGCCTCGTCGTCGACCACGGCGGCCTGGAGGGCATCTCGTACCGCGACGACCTGCAGAACTGGTACACGCCGCTGAACGCCTACCTGTCCATCGGCCCGCCCGCCTCCCGGATCGAGGAGACCATCGCGCTGGCCAACGCGGGCATCCTGGAGTTCATGGGCCCGGAGCTGCGCGTACGCATCGACCGCACGGGCGAGGAACCGGCGTTCGTCGCCGAGTCCAGCCGGGTGCAGGGCCCGCCGGTGCGGGCCGCGGCGCTGATCGAGGCGCGGCTGCCCGAGCCCGACATCCGGCGCACCGCCGACCCTCTGCTCACCCACCTCCTCGCCACCGGCCAGTGCCGCCCCTACCGCCTCCCCAGCGACTCGGGCGCCGACGTGGTGACCGGCGGACTGGCCGTCGGCGAGCGCCCGTACCCTCTGATCGACGCCGCCGGGCGGCGCCACCCCCGCCGCTTCGCCTACGGCGTGCCGACCGAGGCCGTGCACTGGGTGACCGCCGCGGGCATACGCCCCGGGGTGAACTCCGTGACGCTCGGCGACTCCGACGCCATCGCCCGCGCCGTTCTCGCGCTCACCGCCGCGAGCGGTCCACGCCCCCACGCCACCGAGGAGCCTTCGTGACCCCGTCCCCCGACGCCGGCACCGACACCGGCACCGATACCGACACAGACGCCAAGGCCGACGCCGACCTCGACGCCGGCCTCCTCTCCCCCGTACGGGCCGGCACGCCCGTCGAAGCCGCCGTGTCGGACCGGGCGTGGCTGCAGGCGATGCTGGACGCCGAAGCGGCGCTGGCGCGCGCCCAGGCCCGTACGGGCACCGTGCCCGAGTCCGTCGCCGCCGCGATCACCGCCGCGGGCCGCGCCGAGCTGCTCGACCTGCGCGCGCTCGCCCGCGCCGCGCGGGAGACGGCCAACCCCGTCGTCGGGCTGGTCAAGGCGCTCACGGGGGTCGTGGCCGCACGCGACCCCGCCGCCGCGGAGTACGTGCACCGGGGCTCGACCAGCCAGGACGTCTTCGACACCGGCGCGATGCTGGTGTGCGACCGGGCGCTGCGCCTCGTCCACGCCGACCTGCTGCGCACCGCGCGCGCCCTGGCGGGGCTGGCGGCGGAGCACCGCGACACGCTGATGGCCGGGCGGACGCTGACGCTGCACGCGGTGCCGACGACGTTCGGCCTGAAGGCCGCCGGGTGGCGGGCGCTGGTCGTGGACGCCGCCGAGCGGGTGGGGCGGGTGCTGGACGGCGGGCTGCCCGTGTCGCTCGGCGGGGCGGCCGGGACGCTGGCCGGGTACCTGGAGTACGCGGCGCTGGACGGCGCCGGAACGGGGGACTCCGGTGCGTACGTCGAGCGGCTGACCGCCGCGTTCGCCGACGAGACCGGGCTCGCGCCCGCCACCCTGCCGTGGCACGTCCTGCGCACGCCCGTCGCCGACGTCGCCGCCGTCACCGCCGTCGTCGCCGGGGCGCTCGGCAAGATCGCCGTCGACGTGCAGGGCCTCGGCAGGACCGAGGTCGGCGAGGTGGCGGAGCCCGCGGTGGCCGGCCGCGGCGGCTCCTCGGCGATGCCGCACAAGCGGAACCCGGTGCTCGCCACCCTCATCCGCAGCGCGTCCCTCCAGGTCCCGGCGCTGGCCGCCGCGGTGACCCAGTGCATGGTCACCGAGGACGAGCGCTCCGCCGGCGCGTGGCACGCCGAGTGGCACCTGCTGCGCGAGTGCCTGCGGCTGGCGGGGGGCGCGGCGCACACCGCCGTCGAACTCGCCGAGGGCCTTCAGGTCAGGCCGGAGCGCATGCGCGCGAACATGCGGCTGACGGAGAACCTGGTCACCTCCGAGCGCCTCGCCGCGGTGCTCGCCCCGCGGCTCGGCAAGGCGCGGGCGAAGCAGTTGCTCACCGAGGCCGCGGCGGAGTCGGAGCGTACGGGACGGGGGTTGCCGGCGATCCTCGCGGCCGTGCCCGCGATCGCCGAACACTTCGACGAACGGGCCCTGACGGCCCTGCTCGACCCCGCCTCGTACACCGGCGCGGCCGGCGCACTGGTGGACCGGGCGCTCGCGGACTCGTAACTCCAGGTGCGGGCAGGGGACTTGCCGCCGCGCACCCGCGTGCACGCAGGTGCGTCCCGGGCCGCCGGCGCCGTCATCACCGGTGCGTGCGCGACGAGTTCGGCACCTTCCGTCGTCGTCACTCCGCCCCGTGTACCCCCTGCGGGCGACAACCCTCCAGTCCGGGGCGGCTCGTGACGATAGGAAGTGCGTGACCGTCATGGATGAGTGCCTCCAATTCGTCTGTCCGCCATGGTGCAACCTGGCCGACTCACCGGAAGACCATTTCGGGGCTCTCGGTGACGACCTGACCCGGGTGCTGCACCTGGGCTGGAATGCCGGGGCGATGTTCCAGGGGCGGGGCGACCCGCGCCAGACAGTGGGGTTCGACGTGGATCTGTGCGCGTACTCGTTGACCGACGGCCGCCCCGGGCGGCCGTTCCTGCGGGTGTCGGACGAGACCGGGAGCGCCAACCACTTCGAGGTGCACGACGTGGCCGCCGCCGCGTACATGCTCCAGCAGATGGCGGGCGCGGTGCGGAACCTGGCCGGCTTCCTGGAGATGCTCAGCGCGCGCCAGGAGGCGGAGGAGGCGCAGTGGCAGGCCGTGCGGCTGGACGGCGAGCTGCGGCAGGCCGAGCAGCAGCAGGCCAGGGCCGAGGCCGGGCTGTGCCAGGCGCAGGAGTACATCGCCGTGCTGGAGCGGGAGATGGAGGCGGCGAGCGCGGCGCGGGACGCGGCGCAGTGGCAGGTGGAGAAGGCCCGCGAGCGGGTGGCGGACACCGAGCGCACCGCGCGGGAGAGCCGCCGGGTCGCGGAGGCCGCGTCGGCCCGCTCGGCCCGGCTGGAGGGGGCGCGGTAGGAGCCGCCGGGGCCGGAATCGGCGGGGCCGAGAGCGGCGGGTCAGGAACGGCGCGGCTGGCTGAACCGGAGCAGGTTGCCCGACGGGTCGCGGAACGCGCAGTCCCGTACCCCGTAGGGCTGGTCCACCGGCTCCTGCAGCACCTCCGCGCCGGAGGCGGCGACCCGCTCGAAGGTCGCGTCGCAGTCGTCGGTGGCGAAGATGACCCCGCGCAGCAGCCCCTTCGCCAGCAACTGCGCCATGGCCTCCCGGTCCGCGGGCGAGGCGTTGGGGTCGGCCAGCGGCGGTTCGAGGACGATGTTCACCTCGGGCTGCGCGGGCGACCCCACGGTCACCCAGCGCATGCCCTCGAACTCGACGTCGTTGCGGACTTCCAGACCGAGGGCGTCGCGGTAGAAGGCGAGGGCTTCGTCGTGGTCGGCGACGGCGATGAAGCACTCGGAGAGCACGATTCCCATGCGGCTCACGCTACCCGAGGACGGGGTCCCGGGAGCCCGGCCTCCGCGCCGGCCGCGTGTGGATCTTGGCGACGCACGCCGGGATGGCCGCCCCGTCGTCGTGGGTACGGGCCCGGTAGGCGCTCGGGCTCTCGCCGACCAGCTCGGTGAAGCGGGAGCTGAACGAGCCCAGCGAGGAGCAGCCGACCGCGAAGCACACCTCGGTCACCGTCAGGTCGCCGCGCCGCAGCAGTGCCTTGGCGCGCTCGATCCGGCGCGTCATCAGGTAGCTGTACGGCGTCTCTCCGTAGGCGGCGCGGAAGCTGCGGGAGAAGTGTCCCGGCGACATGAGCGCGACCCGCGCCAGCTCCGGCACGTCCAGCGGCAGCGCGTAGTCGCGGTCCATCGCGTCCCGGGCCCGGCGCAGCCGGACAAGATCCTCCAGCCTCACCCCACCACCATGCCACAGCGCTCGCGGCGCACGGCCGCGTACGCCCCGCCGGCTACGCCCCGACGTACTCCGCGAGGTGCTCCCCGGTGAGCGTCGACCGGGCGGCGACCAGGTCGGCCGGCGTGCCCTCGAAGACGACCCGGCCGCCGTCGTGGCCGGCGCCGGGGCCCAGGTCGACTATCCAGTCGGCGTGCGCCATGACGGCCTGGTGGTGCTCGATGACGATGACCGACTTCCCGGCGTCGACCAGCCGGTCGAGCAGCCCGAGCAACTGCTCCACGTCGGCCAGGTGCAGCCCGGTCGTCGGCTCGTCCAGGACGTAGATCCCGCCCTTGTCGCCCATGTGCGTGGCCAGCTTGAGCCGCTGCCGCTCGCCGCCGGACAGGGTGGTCAGCGGCTGCCCGAGGCTGACGTAGCCGAGGCCGACGTCGGTCAGCCGCCCGAGGATCTTGTGCGCGGCGGGCGTACGGGCCTCGCCTGCGGCGAAGAACTCCTCGGCCTCCGCGACCGGCATGGCCAGCACCTCGCTGATGTCGCGCCCGCCGAAGCGGTAGTCGAGGACGGTGGCCTGGAACCTCTTGCCGTCGCACTCCTCGCAGGTGGTGGTGACGCCGGCCATGATGCCGAGGTCGGTGTAGATGACGCCGGCGCCCTTGCAGGCGGGGCAGGCGCCCTCGGAGTTGGCGCTGAAGAGGGCCGGCTTCACGCCGTTGGCGTTCGCGAACGCCTTGCGGATGGGGTCGAGCAGCCCGGTGTACGTCGCCGGGTTGCTGCGCCGGGAGCCGCGGATGGCGCCCTGGTCGACGGCGACGACGCCGGCGCCCGCGGGCAGCGAGGAGTGCACCAGCGAACTCTTGCCGGAGCCGGCGACGCCGGTGACCACGCAGAGGACGCCGAGGGGGATGTCGACGTCGACGTCCCGGAGGTTGTGCGCGCTCGCCCCGCGGATCTCCAGGGCGCCGGTGGCCTTGCGCACGGTGTCCTTGAGTGCGGCGCGGTCGTCGAGGTGGCGGCCGGTGACGGTGCCGGCGGCGCGCAGCCCGGCGACCGTGCCCTCGAAGCAGACGGTGCCGCCGGCGGTCCCGGCGCCGGGGCCGAGGTCCACGACGTGGTCGGCGATCGAGATGACCTCCGACTTGTGCTCCACGACCATCACCGTGTTGCCCTTGTCGCGCAGCCGCAGCAGCAGGTCGTTCATCCGCCGGATGTCGTGCGGGTGCAGGCCGGTGGTGGGCTCGTCGAAGACGTAGGTGGTGTCGGTGAGCGAGGAGCCGAGATGGCGGATCATCTTGGTGCGCTGCGCCTCGCCGCCGGACAGGGTGCCCGAGGGGCGGTCGAGCGACAGATAGCCGAGGCCGATCTCCACGAACGAGTCGAGGGTGTCCCGCAGGGTCCTCAGCAGGGGCGCCACCGACGGCTCGTCCAGGGCGCGCGCCCACCCGGCCAGGTCGTTGATCTGCATGGCGCAGGCGTCGGCGATGCTGATGCCCGCGACCTTCGAGGAGCGGGCGGCCTCGCTGAGCCGCGAGCCGGCGCATTCGGGGCAGTCGGCGAAGGTGGCCACCCGGTCCACGAAGGCGCGGATGTGCGGCTGCATCGACTCGCGGTCCTTGGACAGGAAGGACTTCTGCACCCGCGGCACCAGACCCTCGTAGGTCATGTTCATGCCGCTCATCTTGAGCTTGGTGGGCTCGCGGTGCAGGAAGTCGTCCAGCTCCTGGTCGGTGAACTTGCCGATCGGTTTGTCCGGGTCGAAGTAGCCGGAGTCCGTGAACATCCGCACCATCCAGCCGCCCGGCTTGTAGCCGGGGATGGTGATCGCGCCCTCGGCCAGCGACTTGGTCTCGTCGTACAGCTCGCGCAGGTCGATGTCCGAGACGCTGCCCATGCCCTCGCAGCGCGGGCACATGCCGCCGGTGCTGGTGAAGGCCACCTGGACGGTCTCGCCGGCGCCGCGGTCGACGCTGACCGCGCCGCTGCCCTGGGCGGACGCCACGTTGAAGGAGAAGGCGTGGGGCGGGCCGACGTGCGGCTCGCCCAGGCGGCTGAAGAGGATCCGCAGCAGCGCGTTGGCGTCGGTGGCGGTGCCGACGGTGGAGCGGGCGTTGGCGCCCATGCGCTCCTGGTCGACGATGATCGCGGTGGTCAGCCCTTCGAGGACGTCCACGTCGGGCCGGGCGAGGGTGGGCATGAAGCCCTGCACGAAGGTGCTGTACGTCTCATTGATCATCCGCTGCGACTCGGCGGCGATCGTGTCGAAGACCAGCGAGCTCTTGCCGGAGCCGGAGACACCGGTGAAGACCGTCAGCCGGCGCTTCGGGATCTCCACGTCGACGTTCCGCAGATTGTTCTCGCGCGCGCCGTGCACACGGATCAGGTCGTGGCTGTCGGCGGCGTGCCGCGCGGGCGCCGGCGTGTCCTTCCTGGTGACCATGCTCGTCTCTCCGTGTGTCGGGCGGTCGCGCGGCCGGTGGGGCCGGCGGTCTCCGGGCGGGGGGTCGCGCTCGCGCGGGAACGTCACGCGCAAGGGAACCCGTCTTCGCCCACCCTAGAACCCACCTCTGACAATCCGCCCCCGGCGGCGGCGCGGGCGCCGTCGACTTCTGGACGGACGCATTCCGACCTCTTGACGCGAGCATGGCATAACAGTTTAATCACGCCGTGAAATAAGCCTGTTGAGCCGCAAGCCCCTTCATCTCCCGAAGGCACGGGCACCCCTCCACGAGAGGCACACCATGACCCCGTCACACAGGCTCCACCCGCTCAGATCCCACTCCCCCGGCCACCGCCTGCCGGCGCTGCTCGCCGTCGTCCTGCTGGTGGCCACCGCCCTCGTCGCCGCCCCCGGGCTCGCGCCGAAGGCCGCCGCCGCCGGCGAGCGCGTCGACGTGTGGCTCACCACCACCTCGGACTCCGGCGGCCGCAACGTCACCCGCGGCCTGCAGCAGCAGGCCCCGCTCGCCTTCGGCCCGCCCGGCGGCGGCGCCGAGACGACGATCCGCGTCGACGAGGGCACGACGTACCAGCGCTTCGAGGGCGGCGGCGCGTCGATCACCGACACCACCGCGTACCTGCTGCGCGGCGGTCCCGTCAGCGCCGCCACCCGCGACGCCGTCATGCGCCGGCTGTTCTCGCCGACCGACGGCATCGGGCTGTCCTTCGTCCGCAACCCGATCGGCGCCTCCGACCTGTCCCGGCCCGGGCACGTCTCGCTCGACGACACCTGCTGCACCCTGGACGACTTCGGCGCCAACGGCTACGACACGAACGTCCGGCTGCTCACCCAGCAGGCCAAGCAGCTCAACCCCGCGCTGCGCGTCAAGGGCGTGCCGTGGAGCGCGCCGGGGTGGATGAAGGACAACGGCCGGATGGACCAGATGGGCTGGCTGAAGTGGGAGTACTACCCCATGTACGCCCAGTACCTGGTCAAGTACGTGCAGAGCTACCAGGCCGCCGGGGTGAAGGTCGACTACGTATCGGTGCAGAACGAGCCCAACTGCTGCCAGGCCGGCAACCCCACGGCCATGAACTACCCCGGCATGAGCTGGAACTCCTCCGGCCTGATCGAGTTCACCAAGAACCACGTCTACCCGGCGTTCCGCGCCGCGGGCCTCACCACCAAGGTCCTCGTGCACGACTGGAACTACGGCGACTACGGCCAGATCGGGCAGGCCATCCTCGCCGACGCCGGGGTGCGGGACGACCCGCTCTTCGGCGGCATCGCCTGGCACGGCTACTTCGGCGACCCGGCGGTCGGCAGCCAGGTGCACCAGCAGTACCCGAGCGTCCCGCAGTTCAGCACCGAGCACTCCGGCGGCACCTGGGTCGGCAACCAGCACAACGAGGACATGGCCGACATCGTCAACTACACCCGCAACTGGAGCGGCAGCGTGGTGAAGTGGAGCCTCGCGCTCAACCAGAACATGGGTCCGCACAACGGCGGCTGCGGCACCTGCACGGGCCTGATCACCGTGCAGGAGGGCGGCCCGCGGGCCGGTCAGGTCGACAACACCGTCGAGTACTACACCACCGGCCACCTCACCAAGTTCGTCAAGCCCGGCGCCCAGCGCATCGCCTCGACGGCGAGCGGCACGGTGCCGAACGTGGCCTGGCGCAACCCGGACGGCTCCAAGGCCCTGATCGCCCACAACGGCGGCACGTCGGCGCGCTCCGTGCGCGTCGACTGGGGCAGCCAGTCCTTCACCTACAGCCTGCCCGCCCGCACCAGCGCCACCTTCACCTGGACCGGCACCCCCTCCGGCACCGTCCCCGGCACCGGTACGGGCACCCTGACCGGCATCGCCGGCAAGTGCCTCGACGTCGCCGGCGGCGCCACCGCCGACGGCACCCCCGTCCAGATCCACGGCTGCAACGGCAGCACCGCGCAGCACTGGACCGTGGGCGCGGACGGCACCGTGCGGGCGCTCGGCAAGTGCCTGGACGTCGCCGGCGCCGGCACGGCGAACGGCACCGTCGTCCAGCTCTACTCCTGCAACGGCACCGCGGCGCAGCAGTGGACGTACGATCCCGTGACCCACGACGTCGTCGGCGCGGGCTCCGGCAAGTGCCTCGACGTCACGGGCAACGCCTCCGCGGACGGCACCAAGACGCAGATCTGGTCGTGTACGGGCGGCGCCAACCAGAAGTGGACGCTCAACACGACGTGAGCCCGCTCGCGCGCAGCGCGCGTACTGCACCATGGATCACCGGGGGCGACACCCCCGGTGATCCATGGTGACAGCAGGAGGAACGGGTGGACGGGTCCGACGAACCAACGGCGGCGGCCGGGACCGCGGCGACCGCGGCGCGGATGCGGGAGGCCGCGCGGGCGCTGCTGGCCGTGCTGGAGCCGGCGCAGGTCCGCGAGTTGCGCGACGTGCCCGCCCGGCTGGACGCGCCCGAGCTGCGCGAGTGGACCTACCTGCCGGGCCCCCGCCCCGGCCTGTCCACCGAGGAGCTGGACGACGACCAGCGTGCGGCCGTCGACGCGCTGCTCGCCGCGGCGCACAGCGCGCACGGCGGGCGGCTGGCGGCCGGGGCGATCGAGGTCGAGCGCCACCGCCGCGAGCTGGTCGGCCGCCCGGGGCCCGACCGCTACTGGCTGCGGCTGCTCGGCGACCCGGACGGCGAGGGTCCGTGGGGCTGGCGGATGAACGGCCACCACCTGGCCGTACACGTGCTGATCACGCCCGCCGGGCTGCGGGTCACCCCGCACTTCGTCGGCTCCGAGCCCGCGCTCGTCGCCTCGGGCCCACGCGCCGGCCGGCTACTGGGGCCGGAGGAGGACCTGGCCCGCGAGCTGGTCACGGACCTGGGCACCGCCGCCCGCGGCACGGCCGTCTACGCCGCGGACCCCCCGGACGACATCCTCACCCGCGCCGACCCCTTCGCCGACCCGGACCTGCTGCCCGCGGGCCTGTCGTACGGGGCGATGACCGCCGCCCAGCGCGGGCTGCTGGAGCGTCTGGTGCGCCGCTACCTGGCCCGGGCGCCCGAGGCGTACGCGCGGGAGTGCTGGGCGGACGCGGTGGCCGGGGGCCTGGACCGGCTCTCCTTCGCCTGGGCGGGCGGCCTGGCCCCGGGCGACCGGCACTACTACTGCGTGCGCGCCCCGGACTTCCTCATCGAGTACGACAACACCCAGGACGACGGCAACCACGCCCACTCCGTATGGCGCCACGTCCGCCACGACTGGGGCCTGGACCTCCTCCGCGCCCACTACGAGACCGGGCACGGCTAGGGAACGTGCCGCCGGCCGGCGCGGGCCCGGGGTGCGGGCGCCGTGCCGGCCGGCGGGTCACCGCGCGGGGGTCAGGGAAGCCGGACCTCTCCCTGGTTGAGCGTGCGCGGGTGGAAGTACGCGGCCTGGATCTCGGCGTTGGAGTTGTTGCCGCGCAACTGCTCCGACCAGATCATGAAGTAGCTCCAGCGCGGCTGCCCGTCCAGCAGCGAGGGGCTGGGCACCTTCCCCATCTCGCCGATGGCCATCGGCTTGCCGCCGGCGATGTCCTGCATCCGCCCGTAGTCGGCCGCGCTGGGGTGGTTCTTGTACCAGACGTCGAGGGACACGACGTCGGCGTAGTCGTCGCCCGGGTAGTAGTCGCCCCAGTTGCCGGCCGGGTTGTCCTGCACGTTCCAGACCCAGACCAGGTTGTCCAGGCCGTGGGTGCCGGCCAGGTGGTCCCGGGTGAGGCGGAACAGCCGGGAGCTGCCGTCCGCGCCGGGGCGGTTGCCCCACCAGTTCCAGGACTCGTTCATCTCGTGGAAGGGGCGGAACAGCACGGGCACGCCCGCGTCCCGGAGCTGGCGCAGATACGGGACGACGGAGTCGAGCCGCCGTTTCCACGTGGTGTTCAGCGGGGTGCCGTCGGTGACCAGCTCCCGGAACTGCGGGCCGGAGATGTTCGACTTGACGCCGCCCTCGAACTCGCAGGACTCGGGCCCGGTGGGCGGGCAGGCGTGCCAGGTCAGGGTGACGAGCGACCCGTTGTTCCACTCGGTACGCGCCTGGTCGACGACGCGCTGGCGGTCGGCGATGTCCTCGGCGCGGAACATCAGGTCGCCGCCCCACAGGCCGGGCCACTGCCCGGTGACGTCGTACACCTGCCGGGTGTACTGGCCGGGCTGGGAGGCGGGTTCCTTGTTGTGCTGGCCGGAGACGACCGAGGTGCCGGTGACGGACCGCAGGTAGTCGAGCACCTGCTGCCGGGAGCCGGGCGGGAACGCCTCCGCCTCCTCACCGGGAACGGCGAGGAGCGCCGCCGCCGTGGTGAGGGCGGCCGCGCACGCGGCGAGCACCGCGCCGAGTCTGCGGCGGGGTCGGACGATGTCCATCGCTCTCTCCTTCGTGTGGGGGTTTCGGCGCAAGCTAGCGCCCCGCCGTGGACATGTCCATGAACCGGTCAAGTTTAGTTGGTTCAGTGGCTCTTGGCCTCGCGAAGGTCGAATCATCACGGCAATACTAAACCGTTCTAGTAAACGGTGGAGGCGCGAGCGGCGGACGGAAGCGCACGCCGGCGCGCACGGCGCCAAGTGGGCGGCAAGTCACCGGTTAGTCTCGGCCAACCTCGCTGTCCCATCCTGGCGCCCGGAGCATCGGCCAGGGACCGGCAACGGGGCGTCGTCACGATGCCGGGGGGCGGGTCCACCCCAGGAGGCGACTCGATGGACAGCTCACCCGGCATAGCGATCGCCTACCACTCGCGCCGCGGCCACACCCACGTCCTGGCCCAGGCCGTCAGGGCCGGCGCCGAGGCCGCGGGTGCGCGGGTGACCATGGTGCTCGTCGAGGAGATGCAGGAGAGCGACTGGGAGACGCTGGACGCCGCGGACGCCATCGTGTTCGGCTCGCCGACGTTCATGGGCTCGGCCTCGGGGGCGTTCCACACCTTCGCCGAGTCGACCGGCTCGCGCTGGCGCACGCAGTCCTGGAAGGACAAGATCGGGGCGGGGTTCACGCACTCGTCGTGCAAGGCCGGCGACAAGCACTCCACCCTCGGGTACTTCGCGACGCTCGCCGCCCAGCACCAGATGCACTGGGTCAACCTCGGCCTCCCCGCGGGCTGGCACGTCAGCCACGAGAGCGAGGACGACCTCAACCGCCTCGGCTACTTCGACGGCGCCGCCGCGAGCACGATGGGCGACCTGGGCACCGACGCCGTGCACAAGGCCGACATCGGGACCGCCGAGCACCTCGGCGGACGGGTCGCGCGGCACACCGCCGTGGTCCTCGCGGGGCGGGCGGCGCTGGGCATCGCCTGAAGAACCGGCACCTGCTGCCATTGGTATCTTTGCCTTAAGTAATGGCTACGAGCGGAAGACACCATGGCGGTAAGTGATTACACGGGACGGGCCGCGCTCACGGCCGTCGACCTGGTCAACAGCCTGGACGTCCTCACCGGTACGGACCGGCTGCGCACCCCCGAGGACGCGGCCGGGCTCCTCACCGGGCACGGCTGGGACATCGGCCGCGCCGTGTCCGCCGCCGACCTGGAGCGGCTGCGGGCGCTGCGCCCGCGGCTGCGGTTCGTCTTCGGGGGCACGCCGGTGCACAAGTCCGTCACCGACCTCAACGCGCTGCTGAGCGACCTGCGCGCGCAGCCCCACCTCACCGACCACGACGGCGCCTGGCACTGGCACTACGCCCGCCCGAAGGCGCCGCTGGGCGAGCGGGTGGCGACGTCGTGCGTGGTCGCGCTGCTGACCGCGATCGCCGACGGCGGCGCGGGGCGGCTGCGGATCTGCGCGGGTGCCGACTGCGCGAACGTCTTCGTCGACGCCTCCCGCCCCGGTCTGCGCCGCTACTGCGACACCAGGAGCTGCGGCAACCGCGCGCACGTCACCGCCTACCGGGAGCGCAGGCGCACCGGCAGCGCGGGCTGAGCGGCGACGCCCGGGCGCGTACATGAGTTATTAGCTCTTGACTGATGACATCGGGGCGGCCTACGGTCGGCGCATGCCCACTCCGCTGCCGACCCGCCCCCGGCTCATCACCTTCGACACCTACGGCACGCTCATCGACTGGGACGGCGCCCTCCGCGCCCACCTACGCGCGCTGTTCGCCGACCGGGCGCCGGACGTGGACGTCGCCGCCTTCCACCGCCGCTGGTACCACGGCTACGCCCTGCCCGCCGTCCACGGCCGCTTCCTGCCCTACCGGGACCTGCTCGCCACGACCATGGCCGAGGCCCTGGCCGCGGAGGCCGGGATCACCGCCGACCCCGCGGAACTGGCCGCGCTCGGCGACGTGATGGCCGAAGCGGACCCGTTCGAGGACAGCGTCGGGATCCTGCGCCTGCTGGGCGCGCACGCGCCGCTGGCGACGATCTCCAACAGCGAGCGCGACATCATCGACGTCAGCGCGCGGAGGCTGGGCGACCCGTTCACGTACGTCTTCACCGGCGAGGCGGTCGGCGCGTACAAGCCGCACCGGGCGCTCTTCGAGCTGGTCCTCGGCCGGGCGGGGGTGGAGCCGCACGAGGCGGTGCATGTGGCGCAGTCGCAGTACGTCGACCTGCCCCGCTCCGTGCCGATGGGCATCCCGACCGTGTGGATCAACCGGCAGGGCCAGGAGCTGCGCCCCACCACTCCCGCGCCCACGGCCGTGCTGCCCGGGCTGCGCGGGCTGCCGGAGCTGCTCGGACTGCCGGAGGTGCCGGGAGTCCCGGAGGCCGGGGAGGCGGCGCGATGAGCCGCGAGCCCGAAGTCCCGGGTACGGACCGGAAGCCGGCCCGCGGCCGCGCCACCGCCGTCCGCCGCCTCCACCTGCCCGAACGCGCCGAGCGCCTCGGCCTGTCCGTCCGCGAGGCCGACCGCTTCGTGGCCGCCGGCGTGACCGACGAGGTGCTGGACACCACGCACTTCGACACCGCCCGCTTCCCGCCCCCGCCCTGGGCCGCCGAGACCTTCGCCGCCGCCGCGGCCGACGGCGCCCGCGCCTACACCCCGTACCGCGGCGCCGCGGCCGTGCGGCGGCCGGTGGCCGAGGAGCTGGGCCGCCGCCTCGGCACCGCCGTCGACCCGGACCGCGAACTGCTCCTCACCCCCGGCTCGCAGGCGGGGCTCTTCGCCACCCTCGCCGCGCTCGTCTCCCCCGGCGACACGGTCGCCCTCCTCGATCCCGACTACCTGTTCAGCGAGCGCATCCTGCGGCTGCTCGGCGTGCACGTCCACCACGTCCCTCTGGTCCCGCCGGTCCCGCCGCCCGCCGGCGGCGGCCCGGACGACGGCCTCGTACCCGACCTGGACGAGCTGGCCGCGGCGCTGCGCGGCGGCGCCTCCACGGTGCTGTTCTCACACCCCAACAACCCCACCGGCGCCGTCTACCCGCCCGGCGTCCTCGCCCGGATCGCCGCGCTCGTGCGCGAGCACGACGCCTTCGCCGTCGTCGACGAGCTGTACGCCCGGCTCGTCTACGACGCCCCGCTCCCCCGCCTCGCGGCCGAGCCCGGCATGCGCGGGCGCTGCGCCACCGTCACGGGACCGTCCAAGACCGAGTCCCTGTCGGGCTACCGCGTCGGCGTGGTCGTCGCGCCGGGCGACGTCGTGGACGGCGCGGAGGACGTGCTCGCCGCGATGTCGCTGCGGGCGCCCGCGTACGCGCAGCACCTGCTGACGCGGTGGCTCCGCGACGACGAGGACTTCGTACGGGACCGGCTGGCCGCGCTGCGCGGCCTGCGCGAGCGGACCGCGGCGTGGCTGGCGGACGTCGCGGATCTCGGGCTGCGGGCCCACGGCGGACCCCGGCCGCCGGGCACCGCGTACGTCTTCGTCGACGCCGCCGCGCTCGGCGTGCCCGACCACGTCCTCGCCGACCGCCTCGTGCGCGAGGCCGGCGTCCTGGTCTCGCCCGGCTACCAGTTCGGCCCGCGCGGCATCGGCTCCTTCCGCGTCTGCTACGCCCGCGACGAGGCGGTGTGGGACGCCGCCCTCGGCCGGATGACCGCGGTGCTGCGCGCGCTGGCGCACTGACCCCGCCGATCGCCGTACCGCCACCGCACCCGGAGGAGACCGCCGTGCCCCGTACCCGCCCCCGCACCCGCACCCGGCAACTCGTCGACCACCTCGGCGTCTTCGCGTACGACCGCCTCCCCGACCCCGTCGTCCGCCAGGCGAAGAACGCCCTCTACGACTGCCTCGGCGCCCTCATGGCCGCCACCTCCCGCCGCTACCCGGTGATGGACCTGCTGGAGCGGACCGCCGCCGAGGCCGGCACCGGCGACTGCCGCCTCTTCGGCTCCACCCTGCGCACCAACGCCACCACCGCCGCCCTCGCCAACGGCACCCTCGCCTACTACTGCGACATCGAGAGCCACCACCCGTCGGCCAACGTCCACGCCATCGCCGTCGTCGCCCCCGCCGCCCTCGCCGTGGCCGAAGGGCAGCGCTCCCGCGGCGCCGACGTGCTGGCCGCCACGGTCGCGGGCATCGACGTCGCCGCCCGCGTCAGCTACGCCCTCGGCCCCGCCGTCCAGTACGCGCGGGGCTTCCACCCGACGACGGTCGCGGGCACGTTCGGCAGCACGGTCGCCGCGGGGCTGCTGCTGGGCCTGGACGAGGAGCGGTTCGCGGACGCGCTGGGTCTTGCGGGCACGAGCGCGTCCGGGCTGCTGTCGTGGGTGGACGATCCCACGGAGCAGTCCCGCCCCCTCAACATCGGCCTCGCCGCCCAGGCCGGCGTGCAGGCGGCCACGCTCGCGTCGCTCGGCCTGCGCGGGCCCGCGGACGTCTTCGGCGGCAAGTACCCCGTCGGGATGGCGTTTACGGGGCAGTGGGACCAGGAGGCGCTGCTCGCCGGGATCGGTGAGCGGTACGCGGTCTCGGAGCTGTTCTTCAAGCGCAACTCCTGCTGCGTGTTCATCCCGGCCGCCCTCGACGGGCTGCTGGACATCATGCGGGCGCACGACCTGCGCGCCGACGACATCGACCGCGTCGCCGTCCGCGCCCCGCGATCGTCGTACCACGTGGTGGACGCCAACCCGCTGCGCTCCCACTGCATGCAGTACGTCCTGGCGGTCGCCGCCCACCGCGGCCACGTCGGCTTCGCCGACATCATGACCGACCTCCGGGCCGCCGACCCCGCGATCGCCGGGCTGTCCGCCCGTATCACCGTCACGGGCGACGCCGCCCTGGACGAACGGGCGGGCGCGCTGCGGCAGTCGGTGGCGTCGGTCACGGAAGTCACCGCGCGCTCGGGCGAGACGTACGTGCGCGACGTCGAACACCCGCTGGGCGCGGCGGAGAACCCGCTGTCGGAGGCGGACCTGGAGCGCAAGTTCGCGGCGCTGACGGCGGACGTGCTGGGCGCCCGGCGGGCGCAGGACATCAAGGCGGCGGTGGACGGCCTGGACACGGCCGCGGACGTCGCCGCGCTCACGTCGCTGCTGGAGCCGGACCCCGCGGGCGCGCGGCGCGGGGCCGTTGTCAGTCCCGTCCGATAGCCTCGGCCGGCGGCCGGCGGCGACCGCGTCCACCGAGGGGGAACACCATGGCACTTCCCGACGACCTGGCCGGGATGGCGCGCGGCGTGATCGACGCGAACCGGTACCTGACCCTGGGCACGGCGGAGCCCGACGGGCGCCCGCGGGTCTCGCCCGTGTACTTCAGCCACGCCGGCTACCGCGTCTTCTACTGGGTCTCCTCACCCCGCGCCCGGCACTCCGCCAACATCGCCGCCCGCCCCGGCGTCGAGTTCGTCGTCTACGACTCCGGCGTGCCGGTCGGCGCCGGCCGCGCGGTCTACGTCGGCGCGACCGCGGAGGAGGTGCCGGCGGTGCAGCTCCCGGCGGCCTGCGACGAGGCGTTCGCCGACACCGCCGAGGACGGGGTGCGGCAGTTCCGGCCGGCGGACGTGAGCGGCGACGCCGGGCTGCGGCTGTTCCGGGCCCGGGCCACGAGCTACGAGGTCCACGTCCCCGGCCGCGACCCGGTGTACGGCACGGGTATCGACACCCGCCGCGAGATACGCCTCTGACGGCCGGCTACCCGGGCCGCGGGGCGCCCAGGGCGGCGCCGAGCGCGGCGAGGTGGTCGGCGACGGGCCCGAGGGTCAGCAGCCCGGTCCCGGCGCCGGCGATCTCGGCCGCCGCCGGGGCGAGGCGGTCGCGCGCGTGCGCCATGGTCGCACGGTCGCCGAGGGCGACGGCCGCCCGTGCGACGAGGCACCACGCGGCCTCCTGCATCAGGTCGCGCGGCGGCTCGGGCACCGCGCGCAGCGCCGTCGCGGCCTCGGCGCGGCGTCCGCCGGCCAGCAGCACGAGGGGCCGCACCCACGGCTCGTACGGGCCGAAGTCGGCGCCGGGAACGTCGCGGGTGGCCGGGGTGGCGGACACGGCGAGCCCGCGGCGCAGCCGCAGGCAGAGCAGCGCCAGCGGCAGCAGCCCGCGCTCCACGCCGGGCATGCCGGCCCCGTCGAGCCGCCGGGCGGCGGCGCGGTAGGCGGCTTCGGCGTCGGCGGGGGTCTCGGCGTACGGGGGCGGGGTGCCGGTCTCGGCGAGACGGAGAGCCGCGTACCAGCCGGTGAAGACCGCGACGAGCGGCAGTTCGTGGCGCTCGGCGAGCCGGTCCGCCGCGGCGGCGTGCGCGTCGGCGCCGGGGAAGTCCGCCAGCGCGGCGCGGGCCTGCAGCCGGATGAGGTGGCCCAGCACCTCGTACGTCACGAGGCCGTGCCGGGCCGCGAGCCCGACCAACTCGGCGCCTGTCCCGTCCCGTTCCGCGGCCAGGCCGGTGCGCTCGAAGGTCTGCATGAACACGCCGTTGAGCGCGAACGCCAGGAGCGCCGGATCGTCCAGGCCGCGGGCCAGCCGCTCGGCCTCCCGGGCGGCCTCCGGCCCGCGCGCGGACCGGGTGCCGCGGGACTCGACGGCGACGGTGGCCAGCAGCCGGGCCCGGACCGCGGGGTGCTCGGCGGGCGGCAGCGCGGCGAGGGCGCGCTCCGCCGCGGCCACGACGCGCGCCGCCTGCTCCGGGTCGTCGACGCGGGTCCAGACGGCGGGGACGTCGTAGGCGCCGATGACCCGCGCGGTCAGCTCCGGGTCGCCCGACTCCTCGGCCGCCTCGACGGCCGCGACGCGGTGCCGCCGGGCGGCCTGCAGCCCGCCGCCGCCGGTGACGGCGAGGCTGCGGAGCAGCCCGACGGTGGACTCCAGCCGGGCCCGCGCACCGCCGGCGACGGCCCGGTCGTACGCGGCCGCGGCCTCCGCCCACACGCGCCGCACCCCGTCGCCGGCGGCGGCGCCCGCACCGGGCTCCCCGCCGTCCCGCCCGGCCCCGGCCTGCCCGTCACGACCGGAACCGCCGCCGTCGTCCGGCGCACCACCACCGGGACCGCCGCCGGCGCCGGATCCCGGCGCCCGCGCCGCTCCGGCCGCACCGCCTCCGGCCCCACCCGCGGCCGGGCCCGGCGCTTCCAGGTGTTCCGCCTGCGCCAGGATGTCCGTCTCCAGCCTGCGCAGCGCCGGGCCCGGGTCCACGCCCAACTGCTCGCCGAGCATCGTGCGCGCCCGGCGCAGCACCGCCAGCGCGTCGGCCTGGCGGCCCGCGCGGTACAGAGCCAGCGCCAGCAGCCGCCAGGCGTCCTCGCGCCAGGGGTGCTCGGCCACGTGGGCGTCCAGGTCCGCCGCCGTCTCGGCAGCGAGACCCAGGGACAGCCGGGCCTCCGCGTGCATCTCGGCGGCGTGCAGGCGCAGTTCCGCGAGGCGGGAGCGCTCGGTGCGGGCCCACGACAGGTCCGCGAACTCCGCGTACGCGGGGCCGCGCCACCAGCCCAGGGCCGCCGCCAGCCGCGCCGCCGCGGCCCGCGGCGGCAGGGCCCGCGCGTCGGCCACCGCCGTCTCGAAGCGCCAGGCGTCGACGGCGTCCGGCCCGGCGCGCAGCGCGTACCCCGGGCCCTGGGTGACCAGCAGCCGCGCGGGCGCACGGGGCGGGCGCTCGGGTTCGAGGGCGCGGCGCAGCGCCGCGACGAAGGTGCGGACCGTCCCCACGGCGTCCGCGGGCGGGTCGCTCCACAGGTCCTCGACCAGCACGCCGACCGGGACGACGCGGCGGCGGGCGACGATCAGGCGGGCGAGCACGGCCCGGTGCCGCGGCCCCTTCAGCGCGATCGGGGCGCCGTCTCCGTCGCCGCCCCGCTCGTCGTCCCCCCCGGCGTCGTCGTCCCAGGCGGTCACCGGCCCCAGCACGCCGAACCGGACCCGCACCACCGACCACCTCTCCCGACGCCGGCCCCGCCCGGGGCCCGCCGGGCGCCACCGTACAGCGCGCTCATCCGCCGCTCATCCGCGCCGCGCACGCTGGGGACGACGTTCGCCTACGAAGGGAAAAACCCCGATGTCCCCCCGCATCCCCGGCTTCGACCAACGCCGCGTCCCCGTCGCCGACGGCGTCGCCCTCAGCGCCGCCGTCGGCGGCAACCCCGACGGCAGCCCGGTCGTGCTGCTGCACGGCTTCCCGCAGACCCACCTCATGTGGCGGCACGTCGCCGCCCGGCTCGCCGCCGACCACACCGTCATCTGCCCCGACCTGCGCGGCTACGGCGCCAGCGACAAACCCGCGGAGTCGGCCGGCGGGCCCGGCGGCGGCGCGTACGCGAAGCGCACGATGGCCGGCGACGTCGTGACGCTCGCCCGCGCGCTCGGGTACGAGCGCTTCGCGCTGGCCGGGCACGACCGGGGCGCGCTGGTGGCGTTCCGCGCCGGGCTCGACCACCCCGCCGCGATCACCCACCTGGCCTGCCTGGACGTGCTGCCGACGCTCGACATGTGGGACGTGATGCACGGGGTGTCGGCGGCGGTCGGCTTCCACCTGTACCTCATGGCGCAACCGCCCGGCCTGCCCGAGGAGATGATCGCCGCTGCCCCGGACGCGTTCTTCGGCCACTTCCTCGACGTCTGGTCCGGCGACGCGGACGCCATCCCCGCGGACGTGCGCGCCGCCTACCTGGCGGCGTCCCGGGCCGCGGTGCCGTCGATCGTGGCGGACTACCGGGCGTCGGCGGGCGTCGACGTCGAGCACGACAGCGCCGACCGCGACGCCGGCAACCGGCTGCGCATGCCGGTCACCGTCCTGCAGCAGGACTGGGGCGCCGCGCTCGGCTTCGACGCCGCCGCACGGTGGCGCGCCTGGGCCCCCGACCTGCGGCACACCACCGTGGACTGCGGCCACTTCATGGCCGAGGAGGCGCCGGACGAGGTGGCCGCGGCGCTGCGCGACCTCCTCGCCCGTACGCCCGCCGCTACGACAGCGTGAGCCCGTAGGCCGACAGGACCTCCTTGATCGGCTGGTAGAACGTCGACCCGCCGGTGGTGCAGTTGCCGCTGCTGCCGACGATGAAGCCGACCGCCTTGCCGCCGGAGAACGCCGGGCCGCCGGTGTCGCCGGGCTCGGAGCAGATGTTGGAGCGGAAGAGGCCGGAGACCGGGCCCTCGGGGAAGTTCACCGTGACGCCGACCTGCGTCAGCGTGCCGCAGCGGAAGCCGCCGACCCTCCCGTAGTGGCACAGCGCCAGGCCGGGGGACGGGTCGATGGCGCCGGTGATGTCGACCGGTGCGCCGCCGCTGCCCTTGACCTCGCCGGGGTACGAGACGGAGCCGTTGGTGTAGCGGACGACGCCGTAGTCGTTGCTGGGGAAACTCGACCCCGCGGTCACGCCGACGGTCACGCGGCTGCCCCCGACGTCGGCGGCCCAGGAGGTGCCGACGTTGGCGCAGTGGCCGGGGATGATGCCGTACGAGGCGTCGCCGCCCCCCACGGCGTTGAAGCCCAGCGTGCAGGAGAACCCGGCCCCGTACAGCGCGTCGCCGCCGCGCAGTTCGCCCGCGGCGGCGGGCTGCGCCGCGGCGGGCGGGGCGAGCACGGTCAGCAGCGCGCCGAGCAACGCGAGCACGGCGGCGGTGGCGAAGGTGCGTAACGGAGGAGCGGTACGGCGTCGGCTCACGGGTCCCTGCCTTCCGGGTGGCGGCGGTCTCGACCGCATTGTGCTCGCGGCGCACGGAAGCAGGAAGGGGTCGGGGGCGGGTCGGGCGCGCCGGGCGTCAACGGCCCGGCAGCAGGCCGTTCTCCAGCGCGACGACCACCGCGCGGGTGCGGTCGCCGACGTCGAGCTTGGCGAAGATGCGCAGCAGGTGCGTCTTCACGGTGGCCTCGCCGATGAACAGGCGCTTGCCGATCTCCGCGTTCGACAGCCCCTCGGCCACGCCCGCCAGCACCTCGGACTCGCGCGGCGTGAGCGTCACCGGAGCCGGGCGGCGCATCTTCGCGACCAGGCGCTGGGCGACGCGGGGCGCGAGCACCGTCTCGCCGCGGGAGGCGGCGTGGATGGCGTCGACGAGCTGGGCGCGGGTGGCGTCCTTGAGCAGGTAGCCGGTGGCGCCGGCCTCGACCGCGCGCTCGATCTCGCCGTCCGTGTCGTACGTGGTGAGGATCAGCACCCGGGTACGCGCGGCAGCCGCGACGATCGCGGCGGTGGCGCCGACGCCGTCGAGGAGCGGCATCCGCAGGTCGAGCAGGGCGACGTCCGGGTCGAGGCGGGCGACGAGGGCGGCGGCCTCGTGGCCGTCGCCGGCCTCGCCGACGACCTCGATGGTGGACTCCGCGGCGAGGAGTGCGACGAGGCCGGCGCGCATCACGGTGTGGTCGTCGGCCACGATGACGCGCAGCGGCGCGGCGGGGGCGGGTGTCGTCGTCATGTCAGACCTGTCCGTCCGTGGCGGTTCCGGGCGTTCGCGACGGGTCCACAGGAGGCCCGGCCGGGAGGTGCCCGGCCGGGAGGTGCCCGGCCGGGAGGTGCGCCTCCGCGAGTGGGCCGTCCGCGGGGGTTCCGGTCGCGGGCACGGTGACGAGTATGCGGGTGCCGTCGCCGGGTGAGCTGGTGACGGTCAGCTCGCCGCCGAACTCGGCGAGCCGCCGGCGCATCCCGTCGAGCCCGAAGCCCCCGGCGGGCACGGCGCCGTCCCGCGCGCCGTCGGCACCGCCGCCGGGCGGGCTCTCCCCCGCCCCCGGCACGAACCCCTTCCCGTCGTCGGTGATCTCCAGCTCGATGCCCTCGGGACCCGCCGCCAGCACCACCCCGACCGTCGACGCCGCCGCGTGCTTGCGCACGTTGGCCAGCGACTCCTGCGTGCAGCGCAGCAGCGCGATCCGGGTCGGCTGGTCGCAGTCGACGTCCGGCAGCTCGGCGTCGACCGCGAGCCCGGTGTCCTCGGCGAACCGGTCCAGCGTGCGCCGCAGCGTGGCGGCGACGGAGCCGGCGGCGACGCCGTCGCGCGGGGCGGAGCCGACCAGGACGCGGGCTTCGGCGAGGTTCTCGCGGGCGGTGCGTTCGATGGACTGCAGTTGCTGCGCGCTCCTGCCGGGCTCGTCCGCCATCCCGGCGCGCGCCGCCTCGGCGAGTACGACGATCGACGCGAAGCCCTGCGCGAGGGTGTCGTGGATCTCCCGCGCGATGCGCTCCCGCTCCTCGGCGGCACCCTGCCGCTTCTGCGCCTCCGCGAGCCGCTGTTCTGCGTCGGCCAGCCGGCTGCGCAGCCGGGCGCGCTCGTCGCGGAGCGCCAGCGCCCGGGGCGTCAGCAGCGCGATGACGACGCTGACCGCGTAGACGGCGACGGACGAGACGGCGTTCGTGGTGAGGGTGCCGGCGCTCCAGCCCTCGCGCGCGGCGCCGCCCACCGTGATGGCGACGGCGCCGAGGCCGCTGAGGAGGACGGCGCCCCGCAGGCTGTCCACGAAGATCACGAACTGTGCCAGCGTCACCGTGTAGAGGGCGCCGAACCCGTCGCGGAGCCACGACAGTACGCCCAGTACCAGGATCAGCAGGACGAGGTAGCCGTACGCGAGCCGCACCGGGTTCCCGGGGCGGGTGCGGACGACCGCGTAGCCGACGCCGAGCCCGGCCACGAGCGCGAGCGACCCGTACCGGTCCGCGGCCGGGACGTCGCCCAGGATGGTGATCAGGGTCAGCAGACCGATGATCGCCCAGGAGAAGACGTCCCAGCCGTGGAGCATCCAGATCCAGAGGGGGTCGCCGCGCCGTGGCCGAGGGAGCATGCCGGTCAGCGTACGTTCCCGGCCGTACGCGCCGGCGGTGCGGTTCCGGCGCCGGTCACGGCGGGTGCCGGCGGCCGTGGCGGGGCGGTCCTGGGCCGCGCCCGCGGCCAGGCCCGCTCGCCGAGGAGCAGCAGGGCCGCGGGCAGCACGAGCAGCCGGATCACGACCGCGTCGAGGAGCACGGCGAGCGCCAGGCAGAAGCCCATCTGCTTCATCTCGGTCAGGTGCAGCGCGACGAACCCGGCGAAGACGGTGACCATGACGACCGCCGCACTGGTCACGACCTTCGCCGACGCGCCGATGCCCGCGACGACCGCCTCCCGCGCCGGCATCCCCGCGTCCCTGGCCTCCTTGATCCGGCTGACCACGAACACCTGGTAGTCCATCGACAGCCCGAAGAGGATCACGAAGAGGAACAGCGGGACCCGGGAGGCGATGGCGCCCATCGAGTCGAAGTCGAGCAGCCCCTCGGCCCAGGTGCCCTGGAAGACGGCGACGAGCGCGCCGAGCGCGGCGGCGGCGGAGAGCAGGTTCAGTCCGACGCCGAGCAGCCCGATGACCACCGAGCGGAACGCGACCACCGTCATCACGAAGGTGAGCAGCAGCAGGGCGCCGATGACCAGCGGCAGCTTGCCGCGCTCGTGCGCGACGTAGTCGGCGCCGCGGGCGACGTCGCCGCTGACGGCGGTCTCGACGCCGGCCGTCTGCCCGACGGTGGCCGGGATGTGGTCGTCGCGCAGGTGCCGCAGGGAGTCCCGGGCGGGCTGGGAGTTGGCGAAGTGCGGTACGGAGAGCACGAGCACGCTGGTCCTGCCGTCCGGTGAGGTGCGTACCGCGGACCCGGCGTCCGGGAGGAACAGCGGGTCGGCCGACGCCCGCCGGCCCAGCTCGGCCAGCGCGCGGCGCACCTCGGGGGCGCGCTCGGGGGCGGCCCGGGCGACGACCTCGTGCTGCACCTTCAGCTCGGGGAAGGCGGCGGTCAGCCGGTCGTAGGTCTGCATGGCCGGGATGTCGCGGGAGAAGGTGTCCTTGCCGGGGTCCACGAGCTTCATGCCGAGCGCGGGCGCGGCGAGCGCGAGCATGGCCAGCACGGAGACGACCAGGGTGGCGACGGGGCGGCGCTGCGCGGGCCGCAGCAGGGCGGAGAGGACCCGCCCGTGCTCGGGGCGCTGCCGCCGCGGGCGCGGGGCGGCGCGGCCCTCTGCCGGGCGGCCGGCCCGGCGTGCCGCCCGGCGGGCGGCACGGCGTTCGGTGCGGCGGCCGATCGTCACGAGCAGCGCGGGCAGCGCCGTCAGGGAGCTGGCGACGGCGACGGCCACGACGAGGATCGTGCCGGTGGCGAGGGAGGAGAAGATGACGTCGGTGGCGAGGTAGAGCGTGGCGGTCGAGACGATGACGGCGAGGCCGGAGACGACGATGGCCCGCCCCGCGGTCGCCGCCGCCAGCTCGACGAGGGCCGCGGACGACAGCCGGCCGTCCGCGCGGGCGCGCTCCTCGCGCTCGCGCTTGAGGTAGAAGAGCGTGTAGTCGACGCCGACCGCCAGGCCGATGAGCAGGATCAGGTTGGTGCCGACGCCGGGGTCGGGCAGCAGGTGCGAGGCCAGCATGGACAGGCCGAGCGCCGCGGCGATCGACGTCAGCGCGAGCAGCAGCGGCACGCCGGCCATCACGACCGACCCGAAGACGACGAGCAGCGTGACGAGCGTGACGGGCAGCGAGATGCGCTCGGAGAGCGCCAGGTCCTCGCCGCGCTGCTCGTTGACGCCCTTGCTGATCGCGGGCGACCCGGTCTCCTCGACGACGAGGCCGGGGTGCGCCGCGGCCACCTCCCGGGTCTGCTCCAGCAGCGGCCCGACGTTCTTCTTGCCGTCCAGCTCGGCGCCCTTCAGCACGACCGGTACGCGCAGCGCGGCGCCGTCCCCGGAGCGTACGGGCGCGGCGACGGACGCCACTTCGGGCAGCCGCTCCATCCGGTCGGTGACGTCGCGCGCCGCCGCGCGGGCGGCGGGGAGGTCGAGCGGGCGGCCGGACTCGGCGCGGATGAGGACGTGTTCCGTGGGCTTGCGCTCCAGGCCGCCCTCGGTCGCCATCCGCTCCGCGCGGCCGGCCTCGCCGACCCAGAAGTCCTCGGTGGTGGCGGGGTTGCCGCCGACGGATATGCCGGTGCCCAGGCAGAGGGCGACGAAGACGAACCAGCCGGCGATCGCGCGCCACGGGTGCCGGGCGCTCCAGCGGGCTGTGCGAACGGGGAGATTTCTCATGTCCGCCATGCTCGCGAGCGCGGCCCCGCCGCCGGCAGCGGCGACCGGTGGAACCGGGGGTCCACCGACCGGTGGACCCCGGCGGCCGGCGCGGCGCGTCCTCAGTACGCGGGCGGGCCGGCGTCCTCCGGCCCGGCGTCCTGCGGCCCCTGGCCCGGGGCCTCGTCCTCGGGGACGTCCCGCCCGGCGGCCCGGTCGCGGCCCCGGCCCCGGTCCCCGGCCCGGCCGCCCCGCAGCCGCTTCGCCAGCCCGCGGATCTGCAGCTCGAACTCCCCGTCGTAGTGCTGGTGTCCGGCCCGTACCGCCGTCTCGACCACCTGCTCGCCCCGCTCGCCGATGAGGATCAGCTCGTCGTGCCGCAGGTCGCGCATCAGCGCCACGCACAGCACGATCATCACCAGCGTGAACGGCACCGCGACGAGGATCGTGAGGTTCTTCAGCCCGGTCAGCGCCGCGTCCCCGCCGCCGCCGACCAGCAGCATGACGGCGGCGACCGCGCCCGTCAGCACACCCCAGACCACGACGACGATGCGCGTCGGCTCCAGCGTCCCCTTCTGCGACAGCGCCCCCATCACGATCGACGCCGCGTCCGCGCCGGAGACGAAGAAGATGCCGACCAGGACCATCACCAGCAGCGTCGTGACGCCGGCGATCGGGTACGCGTTCAGCACCGCGAACAACTGCCCCTCCTGCGTCGACTCCTCGGTGATCCCAGCCCCTTCGGCCTCCTGGTGCATCGCCGTGCCGCCGAGGATGCAGAACCACAGCAGGCTGACGACGCTGGGCACGAGGATCACGCCGCCGACGAACTGCCTGATGGTGCGCCCCCGGCTGATGCGCGCGATGAACATGCCGACGAACGGCGTCCACGAGATCCACCACGCCCAGTAGAAGACCGTCCAGCCGGACAGCCAGCCCGCGACGTCCTCGCCGCCGCTCGCCTCCGTGCGCGCCATCATCTCCGGCAGGTCGGCGAAGAACGAGCCGATCGAGGTCGGCACCAGATCGAGGATCAGGATCGTCGGGCCGGCGATGAAGACGAACACCGCGAGCGCGGCGGCCAGCACCATGTTGATGTTCGACAGCCACTGGATGCCGCGCTCGATGCCGGAGACGGCCGAGGCGACGAACGCGGCGGTGAGCACGCCGATGACGAGGATCAGCAGCCCCTCGCCGACCTCCTCCGACGTCCAGCCGACCTCCCTGATACCGCTGCCGATCTGCAGCGCGCCGAGCCCGAGCGAGGCGGCGGAGCCGAAGAGGGTGGCGAAGATGGCGAGGATGTCGATGACCTTGCCGACGCCGCCGTTCGCGTGCCGCGGGCCGATGAGCGGGGTGAAGACGGCGCTGATGGTCTGCCTGCGGTTGCGGCGGAAGACGCTGTACGCCATGGCGAGGCCGACGGCGGCGTAGATGGACCAGGGGTGCAGCGTCCAGTGGAAGAGGGTCGTCGCCATCGCCGTCTCCATCCGGGAGGCGGCGTCGGTCCCGCCGGGGACGGTGTCCGGCGGCGGGGAGGTGAAGTGCGACAGCGGCTCGTTGACACCGTAGAACATCAGGCCGATGCCCATGCCGGCGCTGAACATCATCGCCACCCACGACACGGTGCGGAACTCCGGCGGCTCGCCCTCGCGGCCGAGGGTGATGCGGCCGTAGCGGCTGAAGGCCAGCCAGAGCGCGAAGATCACGAAGCCGGAGGCGGCGAGCACGAAGGCCCAGCCGCCGTAGTGCATCGTGTCGTTGAGCAGGGAGGTGGAGGCGTCCTCCAGGGAGTCCGTCCCCACCGCGCCCCAGATCACGAACGCCAGCGTCAGCGCGGCGGCGACGCCGAAGACCACCGCGTCGGTGCGCGGTGCGTGCCCCGGAGCGCCGCCGCCTTCCTCGGGCGTCTCCACCCGTTCGTCGAGCACGTGCGGTCACCGTCTCCCTACGCTCCGTGTCAGAACCCACTCACCATAGGCGAGAGGGGCCGGAGCGCCCGGGACCGGCGGCCTCAGCGCGCGGCTGCGGCGGCGGCCATCGCGGCGCCGACGATGCCCGCGTTGTTCTGCAGCTCGGCGGGGACGACGGCGGCGCGGATGTCGGTGATGTCGTCGAGGAACTTGTCCGCCTTGCGGCTCACGCCGCCGCCGATGACGAACAGCTCGGGCGTGAAGAGCATCTCCAGGTGGGCGAGATAGCGCTGCACCCGGTGGGCCCAGTGCTTCCAGCTCAGGTCCTTGTCCTCGCGCTCCTTGGCGGAGGCGCGCTTCTCCGCCTCGTGGCCGTGCAGCTCCAGGTGGCCGAGTTCGGTGTTGGGGACGAGCCGGCCGCCGGTGAAGACGGCGCTGCCGATGCCGGTGCCGAAGGTGAGCACGATGACGGTGCCGGTGCGCCCGCGGGCGGCGCCGAAGGTCAGCTCGGCGATGCCGGCGGCGTCGGCGTCGTTGACGACGTGCACGGGACGGCCGAGGCGGTCGCCGAGGAGGGTGGCGGCGTCGACGCCGATCCAGCTCTTGTCGACGTTGGCGGCGGTACGTACGACGCCGTCGGTGACGACCCCGGGGAAGGTGACGCCCACCGGACCCTCGTGCCCGGCGAAGTGCTCGACGACCGCGGCGACGCCGTCGGTGACGGCGTCGGGGGCCGCGGGGTGGGGGGTGAGCACCTTGTGCCGCTCTTCGGCGAGGGCGCCCGTGTCCAGGTCGGCCGGGGCGCCTTTGATGCCCGAGCCGCCGATGTCGACTCCCATGATGTTCATAGCCCCAGACGATACGGCGGCGCGGGCCGCCGGCCGGTCAGGACGCCCGGCGGGCGCGTACGGACCGGGCCGCGGGCGGCGCGGAACGGGCCCGTCCGCGTACTCCACCTCTGTCCGATATTCGGTTTTCCGGGACCGGATAGCTTCTTGACGCGGCATCACCAGCTCCGCCAGCCTCATGTGCACGACAATCCCCCACCGTTGGGAGCACCCATGCCCCTCCGTCGTGCACGTCTCAGGTCGCGGCCGGCCGCCGCCCTCCTCGCCGGCGGGCTGCTGACCGCGCTGCTCGTGCCGGTCGCGGTCGCCGCGGAACCCGCGGCGCGCGTCGCGCCCGAGCAGGCGCCGGACATACCCGTCGCGAACGTCAAGGCGCACCTGTCCGAGTTCCAGTCCATCGCCGCCGCCAACGGCGGCAACCGCGCCCACGGCCGCCCCGGCTACCGGGCCTCGCTCGACTACGTCAAGGGCCGGCTGGACGCCGCCGGATTCACCACCCGCATCCAGCAGTTCAGCGCCAGCGGCGGCACCGGCTACAACCTGATCGCCGACTGGCCCGGCGGCGACCCGAACCAGGTCCTCATGGCCGGCGCGCACCTCGACTCCGTCACCTCGGGTCCCGGCATCAACGACAACGCCACCGGCTCCGCCGCCGTCCTGGAGACGGCGCTCGCCGTCGCCCGGTCGGGCTTCCAGCCGCGCGAGCACCTGCGCTTCGCCTGGTGGGGCGCGGAGGAACTGGGCCTGATCGGCTCGCGGTACTACGTCTCCAACCTGCCGTCCGCCGACCGTGCCGCGCTCTCCGGCTACCTGAACTTCGACATGATCGGCTCGCCCAACCCCGGGTACTTCGTCTACGACGACGACCCCGCGATCGAGAAGGTCTTCAAGGACTACTACGCCGGCCTCGGCGTCCCCACCGAGATCGAGACCGAGGGCGACGGCCGGTCGGACCACGCGGCGTTCAAGAACGTGGGCGTGCCCGTCGGCGGGCTGTTCACCGGCGCGAGCCGGACGAAGTCGGCGGCGCAGGCGGCGAAGTGGGGCGGCACGGCCGGCCAGGCCTTCGACCGCTGCTACCACAGCTCCTGCGACACCACGGCGAACGTGAACGACACGGCGCTGGACCGCAACAGCGACGCCCTGGCGCACGCGGTGTGGACGCTGGCCGAGTGACACGGCCGGCCGAGTAACACCTACGCAGCCTGCCCGCTCCGCTCCGGCGGACACGCTCCCCGGCGGCGGGGCGGGCACCCGCGCGGCGGCTCGGCGGCGCCGCGGAGGGCCGGAGCCGGGGACGCGGCGAGGGGCGTCAGACTTCGGTGACGGCTTCGCGGGCAGCGGCCCCGCCGACGGCCTCCGCGCCGGCCCCGGCGGCGTCCGGGGCGTCCTCGGCAGCCTCCGCGTCCTCGGCGAGCTCCTTCGCGCAGACCGGCCGCAGCCCTTCCTTCACCGCACCGCTGATCTCGCCGAGCTTCTTCTGCTGCTCGGGCGTCAGCACGTCGAACAGGTGCTTGCGCACCTCCGTCACATGCCCCGGCGCCGCCGCCTCCAGCACGGCGAACCCGGCGTCGGTGAGCTGCGCCACCGACCCGCGCCGGTCGGCGTCCGTGGCACACCGGGACACGTACCCCGCCTTCTCCAGCGCCGCCACCGCGTGGGACAGCCGGCTGCGCGAGGAGCGGGCCAGCTCGGCGAGCTGGCTCATGCGCAGGCTGCGCTCGGGGGCCTCGGAGAGGTGGACGAGGATCTCGTAGTACGCCACGGGCATCCCGGAGTCGCGCCGCAACTGGCGGTCCAGATGCGCGTTGAAGTCACGGACGGCGTCCATGAAGAGGCGCCATATCTGCTGTTCGTCCTCGGTGAGCCAGCGCACGTCGGTCATGTGTCCAGCATACCTGTAGTTGAGTCCTCAACCAGAGCGTGTTAGGTTTTGGATTAGAGTTCAACCACTCGCCCCAGTGGTGGGCACCGCTACGGAAGAGGCACATTCCCATGACTATTCCCGCCGACCGGATCCCCGCTTACGAGACCGGCACCTGGACCATCGACCCCGTGCACTCCGATGTCTCCTTCGTCGTCCGGCACCTGGGCGTCTCGAAGGTCCGCGGCACGTTCGACGAGGTCGAGGGCACCATCGTGACCCACGAGGACCCGCTGCAGTCCGAGGTCAAAGCGGTGATCAAGACCGCCTCGGTCAACACGCGCAACGAGACGCGCGACAACCACGTACGCACGGCGGACTTCCTGGATGTCGAGACCCACCCCGAGATGATCTTCACGTCCACCGGCATCCGCGAGAAGGAGGGCGTCTACCTGATCGACGGCGACCTGTCGCTGCGCGGCGTCACCCGCCCCGTGACGCTGGAGACCGAGGTCGGCGGCTTCGCGCCGGGCCCCGGGGACAGCACGGTCGTCGGGTTCTCCGCGAGCACCGAGATCAGCCGCTCCGACTTCGGCGTGACCGGCGGCCCGGCCGGCGCGACGGTGAGCGACGCGATCAAGATCACGCTGGACATCGAGGCGGGCCGCTCCTGACGCCCGTACGCACGACAGCGGGCGGCCAGCGCGCCGCCCGCTGTCGTGACCACGGTGCGGGGCGGCCCCGCCGGTGACGACCGCTCAGTCGCCGGCCACGGTGTCGCCCCGCACCGTTCCCGTGCCGGGGAGCGCCTCGGCCGGATCCGAGCCGTGCCGGACGGGGCGGTTGTCGCCGTCCACGAACACGATCCGGGGCAGCAGCGCCTTCGCGTCCGCGTCGGCCACGGTCGCGTAGCTGATGACGATCACCAGGTCGCCCGGGCTGACCAGCCGGGCCGCCGCGCCGTTGATGCCGATCACGCCGCTGCCCCGCGGGCCGGGGATGACGTAGGTGGTGAGCCGGGCTCCGTTGTCGATGTCGACGACGTCGACCTGCTCGCCGGCCAGCAGGTCGGCCGCCTCCATGAGCCCCTCGTCGATGGTGATCGACCCGACGTAGTGCAGGTCGGCCTGCGTCACGGTGGCGCGGTGGATCTTGGACTTCAGCATCGTCCGGAACACGTGCGGCCTCGCCTGCGGTCAGGGGGTACGGGAGCGACGCCAGGGTAACCACGCCGCCGCTCCGCACCCGCCCCGCGAGCGGCCAACTGTGAGCGACGACACCGCCCGGGGGCGGCGGCGGTGCCGGGTTCGGGGTCAGGGACCCCGGCGCGCGCGGGGAGAGGTCTCCGCCAGGTACGTCACCGTCCGGCTGACGTCCGACAGCGACAGGATCCCGACGAGCCTGCCCTCCTCGGTCACCAGGACGCGGTGCTCGGGGCCCGGCTCCATGCGGGGCAGCAGATCGGCGAGGGAGTCGTCCGGGCCGGCGACGGTGAGCTGCGCCAGCGGCACCATCACCTCGCCCGCGGTCACGGTCCCGCCGCTCTCGGGCCGCGCGTTTCTGACGCCGCGCAGCGTCACCAGACCGACCGGCTCCCTGTCCCCGCCCGTCACCGGGAACGCCGCGTGCCGGTAGAACGGGTTGTCCAGCAGGTGCGCGACGTCGAGGTCCTCGGGCACCACGACCGGATCGCGCGTCATGGCGTTCCGTACGGGCACACCGGCGAGCATCCCGCGCACCTGCGCCTGCCGTCCCTCGGCGGTGGCGGCGCCGACGAGGAACCAGCCGATCAGCGCAAGCCAGAGTCCGCCGAACCCGCCGCCCCGCAGGAACAGGACGAACCCCAGCACGAGGAGCAGCCAGCCCAGGGCGCGCCCCGCCACGGTGGCCCCGGCGGTCGCCCGCAGCCGGTCTCCCGTACGCCACCACAGCAGCGCGCGCAGCAGCCGCCCGCCATCCAGTGGCGCGGCCGGCAGGGAGTTGAAGACGGCGAGCAGCACGTTGATGCCCGCCAGCCACGCCATCACCTGGACCAGGAGATCGGGCGCGGACGCCAGGTGGAGGAGCCAGGTGCCCAGCACGAAGAGTCCGCCCAGCAGGAGGCTGACCAGCGGACCGACCCCCGCGATCCGCAGTTCGGCCCCCGGGTTCGACGCCTCCGCCTTCAGCCGCGCCACCCCGCCCAGCAGCCAGAGCACGATGTCGTCCACGGAGACGCCGTTACGCCGCGCCACCACCGCGTGCGCGAGTTCGTGGGCGAGCAGCGAGACGAAGAAGACCACGGCGGCGGCCAGACCCGCGACCCAGTACAGCACCCGGGCCCGGCCCGGATCGGCGTCCGGGAGCTCGCCCTGCGCGAGGCTGACCGCGATGATGCCGAAGATCAGGACCACGCTCCAGTGGACCCCGACCCGGACCCCGGCGATGCGCCCCAGCGTGAACGTCGCCCGCACAGCGTCACTCCTCCGCTCGCACCCGGGACAGACCGGCGGTGCCCGCTCCCCGGCCGCGCTCACGGCTCGGTCCTCGACGATTCCAGTCGATTCCAGTCGATTCCAGTGAAGCCCGGTCCCGGCCCCGGCACGCTGTCGAACGGGCCTCGCCTGGGCCGTTCGGCGTAGCCGGCGTACGGCGTTCCCCGCGGTGAGCAGGGGGCGGCCGGCGCTCGGCAGGCCCCGCCGGCGCTTGCGGAACGTCCCCCGCGTGCCCGGCCCTCCCGGGGACGAATCACACAAGGCGCCCCCGCTCCTACCCCGTTCCGGACCGGCCCGCCACTCGCCGGGGCCCGATCCGGTGCTTCCCTCCGGCGTCTCGTGTCGCTGACCTGCCCGGCCTCAGCCCCGTGAGACCAGTTGGTCATGAAATATGACAAATACCCGATGGGGGCACTGCCGCGCCGCACCGCGCTCTGCCTGGGCCTGCTGGGCGCGTACCAGCTCGCCATCGCGCCCGACGCGCACGCCCCCCGGCCGCGGGCGGCCGCGGGGGCGTCCGTGGACGGCAAGCCGCTCGGCCGCGCGCCGTACGGGCCGCGCCCGGCCGCCGGGCGCACCGGCGCCGTGCCGATGACGACGTCCGGGGGCATGGCCCGTATCGCCGGACCGACCCGGCCCGTGACCGTACGCGCCACGCCGCACACCACGCTCCGGGAGACGGGCAGGAAGATCGCGCTCACCTTCGACGACGGCCCGCACGCGACGCAGACGCCGGAGATCCTGCGGATCCTGCGGCGCCACGGGGCGCGTGCGACGTTCTTCGTCATCGGCGAGAACATCCGCTGGAACCGCGACGTGCTGCGCCGGATCGCCGCCGACGGCCACGTCGTCGGCAACCACTCCTACACCCACCCGCAGCTCGACCTGATCAGCACCCCGCGGGTGCGCGAGGAACTGGAGCGGACCTGCGAACTGGTGGCGCGGGAGCTGGGTGCGCCGCCGCGGCTGGCGCGGGCGCCGTACGGGATGTGGCACGGGCCGAGCCTGGAGGTCTGCGCACAACTGCAGATGGAGCCCTTCCAGTGGGACATCGACACCCTCGACTGGGACAATCGCGACCAGGGGTTCATCGAGAGCACCGTGCTGGGGAATGCGCACCCGGGGGCGATCGTGCTGGCGCACGACGGCGGGGGGAACCGGTGGGCCACGGTGCGGGCGCTGGAGTACTACCTGCCGCGGCTGCTGGACGAGGGGTACACGCTGGTGCAACCGGCGTAACCCCCGCACACCCGCCGCCCGCACCTCACCCGCCCCGGCACCTCGCCGTTCCCCACAGCCCTCGCTTCAACGAGCTCCCGGAATCCCGGACCCCCAAACCCGCAATCCCCGCATCCCCTACATCCCCCGCACACCCGCCCAAGGGTAGGCCGCCCCACCGACAGAACCGCCCACGGCAGAACCGCCCGCCGGCCGGCCGCCCCGCGGGCCGCGCCGTGGCGGGGCAGGAGATCGGGTGGTTCGGGGGCTGGTCCGTAGAAAGCGCTTGCGTCATGCTGGTGTCATGGCCGATCCCGCACTCCCGCCCCTTCCCGGCGGCGTCAGCGTCTCCCGGCTCCGCGTCTACGACTGGCAGGCCCCCGACGGCCTCCGCGGCGGCACCCCGCACCTGCACCTCGCCTGCACCGAGGCGTACGTCGTCCTCGGCGGCCACGGCGCCGTGCAGACCCTGACCACCTCCGGGTACGCCGAATCCGAGCTCGTCGAGGACGCCGTCGTCTGGTTCACCCCCGGCACCATCCACCGGCTCGTCAACACCGACGGCCGGCTCGACATCCTCGTCCTGATGCAGAACGCGGGCCTGCCCGAGGCCGGCGACGCCGCCTTCCCCTTCCCGCCCGACGTCCTCAACGACGACGACGCCTACGCCCGCGCCGCCGCGCTCGACCCGGCGGAGCCGGAGAAGTCCGCGCAGGCGCGCCGCGACCTGGCGCTGGCCGGCTTCGCCGAACTGGCCCGGGCCGCGCGGGCGGGCGACACGGGGCCGCTGGAGGCGTTCCACGCGCGTGCGGTGGAGTTCGCACGTCCGCGCCTGGACGACTGGCGGCAACGCTGGGAACGGGGTCCGGCGGCGGCCGCGGCGGCGACGGACGCCCACCTGGACGCGCTGCGCGGCGACGGCGGCCACCTGCGGGCGGCGTCGGTGCAGCGGACGGGGGCGGAGCCGAGGTTCGGGATGTGCGGCCGGCTGCAGGCGTGCGACCTGGACGGCGCGGTGACGGTCGGCGCGTAAGGGAGACCCAACCCCGGACGCCACCGGCCCAGCACCCCCTCACACCCGCCCAAGGGTATGCGGCGCCTCTGACGACGCCGCCCCACCGCCGCCGCAACGCCCCCTGCCCTACCGCATCCTGCCGCCCGGGTGGCGCCCGCCCCTCGCGCGAGAAGAATGTCAGGTATGCACCGGTTCCTGGCCTCGCTCCTCGCCCTCCTCGCCGCGTTCCTCACGGCGTCCCCCGCGCACGCCCAGGACCCCGTCGGCGACGCCGCCGAGGCGCTGCGCGAGCGCCCCGTCTACGTCCACCCCGACGTCCGGCGCCAGATGTCCGTCTCCCGGGCCAACGCACTCGCCGCCCGGATCAAGGACGAAGACGCCCCCGTCTTCGTCGCCGTCCTCCCCGCAGGACCCGGCGTCGCCGCCCGCGACGTCCTGCCGAACCTCCGCTCCCGTACCGGCATCGCCGGCGTCTACGCCGTCCGCCTCGGCGACGGCTTCGGCGCCGCCGCCGACTCCGGCGTGCTGTCCGGCCGGGCGGTCGACAACCTCCGCCGCGCCGCGGTCGGCGCCCACCCCGACGACGCCACCGACCAGCTCGTCACCTTCGCGGACGAGGCCGCGGGACAGGCCGACGGGAGCGCGCCCTCCGGCTGGCGCGACAGCACCGACATCGGTGGCACCGGGGCCATCACGCTCGGCGTGCTGGTCGTGCTGATCGCCGGCTGCGTCCTGTTCGTCCGGCGGCGCGGCAAGCGGCGCCGCGCGGAGCAGGGCAGGGCGGAGCTGGCGCGGCTGCGTACCGTCGTCGACGAGGACATCACCGCCTTCGGCGAGGAGATGACGCGCATCGCCTTCGACCCCACAGAGCCGGCCGCGGACGACGCGATGCGCGAGGACTACCAGAAGGCGCTCGACGCGTACGAGAAGGCCAAGTCCCGGATGGAGGCGGCGAGCGTCCCCGGCGACGTCCGCGGGGTGACACAGGCGCTGGAGGAGGGGCGGTTCGCGCTGACGACGCTGGAGGCGCGCCGCACCGGCGCGCCGCTGCCCGAACACCGCCCCCCGTGCTTCTTCGACCCCCGGCACGGCCCGTCGACTTCCGACGTCGAGTGGCACCCGCCGGGCGGTGCACCCCGCACCGTGCCGGCGTGCACCGCGGACGCGAATCTGCTGGCCGCGGGCGAGGAGCCGATGACCCGCACGGTCGACACGGCGCGCGGCCCGCAGCCGTACTGGAACGCCGGCCCGGTCTACGCCCCGTGGGCGGGCGGCTACTTCGGCGGCGGCCTCCTCCCCGGGTTCCTGGCGGGCACGCTGCTGGGGTCGACGTTGTACGCGCCCGGCGGCTGGGCGACGGACGGCATGGGCGAGGGCGGCGACCAGACGGGGGCCGACTTCGACTCCGACGACTTCGGCGGCGGCTTCGGCGGGGGCGACTTCGGCGGTGGCGGTGGCGGGGACGGCGGAGGCTTCGGGGACGGCGGCGGCTTCGGCGGCTTCGGATGAGTGCGGGCGCGTCCGCCCGTACCCGAAACCGGCGAACGGCCACGCACCCCGCCGCTACCTCCCCGCCGTCTCCCTCCCCGCCGTCTCCCGCCGCTTCCGCGCGCCCGCCGGGGCCGGGCCCCGGACCGCACCCGGCGCCTGCCACTCCGCGCCCCGCCGCGCCCGCCGCTTGGCGCGCTCGCTGGAGCCGAGCTGGTACGGCACCGACGTCACCATCACCCCCGGCGTGAACAGCAGCCGCGCCTTCAGCCGCAGCGCGCTCTGGTTGTGCAGCAGGTGCTCGTACCAGTGCCCGACGACGTACTCCGGGATGTAGACACTGATCACCGTGTCCGGCTTCTCCTGGCGCAGCCGCTTGACATAGTCGATGAGCGGCCTGGTGATCTCACGGTACGGCGACTCGATCACCGTCAGCGGCACGTCCAGCTCGCTGTCCACCCACTGCTGCTGCAGTTGCCTGGTTTCCTCGGCGTCGACCCCGATAGTCAGCGCCTCCAGCTTGTCGGAACGTACGAGCTTCGCGTACGCCAGCGCGCGGAGCGTCGGCCGGTGCAACTGGGAGACCAGCACGATGGAGTGCACGTGCCCGGGGCGCGGCATCGCGTCGTCCTCCTCGCCCTCGGCGGCCTCGGCGGCCGCGACCTCCTGCGCGACCCGGTCGTAGTGGCGGCGGATGGCGGCCATCACGCCGTAGAAGAAGAGCATGCCGGCCACCGCGATCCACGCGCCGTGGCTGAACTTGGTGATCAGCACGACCACCAGCACCAGCGCGCAGAACACCGCGCCGAAGCCGTTCATCGCCCGCGACCGCAGGATGCGGCGGCGCACGTCGGTCCGGTGCTCCGTGGCCAGCGCGCGGTTCCAGTGCCGGACCATGCCGGTCTGGCTGAAGGTGAAGGAGACGAAGACGCCGACGATGTAGAGCTGGATCAGCCGGGTGGAGTCGGCCCGGAAGGCGTAGACGAGGGCGCCGGCGAGCAGCGCGAGGAAGAGGATGCCGTTGCTGAAGGCCAGCCGGTCGCCGCGGGTGTGCAACTGGCGCGGCAGGAAGCGGTCGTGCGCGAGGATCGAGCCGAGCACGGGGAAGCCGTTGTACGCGGTGTTGGCGGCCAGGAACAGCACCAGCGCCGTGGCCGCCGCCAGGATGACGAACGGCACCGAGCCGTCGCCGAAGACCGCCGCGCCGACCTGGGCGATCACCGGGTTCTGGACGAAGCCCGAGCCGACCTCCTCGCCGTTGCGCAGCAGCTCCTCGGCCGGTCGCTCGGCCATCCGCACGTCGGTCTGCAGCGCGAGGACGATGATGCCGACGAACATGACGATCGCCAGCAGGCCCATCATCGCCAGCGTCGTCGCCGCGTTGCGGCTCTTGGGCTTGCGGAAGGCGGGTACGCCGTTGCTGATCGCCTCGACGCCGGTCAGCGCGGCGCAGCCGGAGGAGAAGGCCCGTAGCAGCAGGAAGACCAGGGCGAAGCCGGCGATGCCGCCCGCGTGCTCGCTGTGGATCTCCAGGTCGGCGGTGGGCGCGCGCATCGTGTCGCCGAGCGCGAGGCCGCGGAAGGCCCCCCAGGCGATCATGATCAGCACGCTGCCGACGAAGACGTAGGTGGGGATGGCGAAGAGGGTCCCCGACTCCTTCACGCCGCGCAGGTTCATGGTGGTCAGCAGGCCGATGACGATCAGCGCGCACAGCACCTTGTTCTCGGCGACGAACCCCCAGGCCGAGCCGAGGTTCTCCACGCCCGCGGAGACGGACACCGCGACGGTGAGCACGTAGTCGACGAGGAGCGCGCTGGCCACCACCTGGCCGGCGCGGCGGCCGAGGTTGGTGGTGGCGACCTCGTAGTCGCCGCCGCCGCTGGGGTAGGCGTGCACCGTCTTGCGGTACGAGGCGACGACGACCACCATCAGCACCACGATGGCCGCGGTGATCCAGGGGCTGTACGTGTACGCGCCGACGCCGGCGACCGACAGGACGATCAGCACCTCGCCCGGGGCGTACGCGACCGAGGAGAGCGGGTCGGAGGCGAAGACGGGAAGCGCGACGCGCTTGGGGAGCAGCGTCTCGCCCAGCCGGTCGCTGCGAAGCGCACGGCCGATCAGTATGCGCTTCGGCAGTTCGGTCAGCTTGGACACGGGGCGATCGTAAGTGATCCGAAATACCGCTCTGCGCAGCGAAGTGCGCTTTGTCCAGGACTACGCCGAGGTTTTGACGCGACCCTAACGCCGGGCGTGCCGGCCGCGCCGCGGGTCGCCGTCGCCGCCGTCGGCGGTGGGGGCCGCCGGATCGGCCGGGTGGCCGGCCGGTTCGTCCCCCGCGGGAGGAGGCGCCGGGGGCCCGTTCTTGGCGCGGCTGCGGGCGCGCAGGTACTCGATGACGATCGGCAGCACCGACAGCAGCACGATGCCGATGAGGATCGCCTCGATGTTCTTGTGCACGAAGTCGATCTGGCCCAGGGCGGCACCCAGGAGAGTGACCCCGACGCCCCACAGGATGCCGCCGATGACGTTGAAGATGACGAACTGCCGGTAGTTCATCCGGCTGACCCCGGCGATGATCGGGGTGAAGGTGCGCACGATGGGCACGAAACGGGCCAGCACCAGCGACTTCGGGCCGTGCTTCTCGAAGAACTCGTGCGCCTTCTGCACGTTCTCCTGTTTGAACAGCCTGGAGTCGGGGCGTTTGAAGAGGGCGGGGCCGACCTTGCGGCCGAAGAGATAGCCGACCTGGTCGCCGACGATGGCCGCGAGGGCGATGAGCACGCACATCAGCCACAGCGGGAAGTCGAGCACGTCCGAGGTGATCAGCAGACCGGTGGTGAACAGCAGCGAGTCGCCCGGCAGGAAGAACCCGATGAGGAGCCCGGACTCGGCGAAGACGATCACGAGCACGCCGACCACGCCGAACTTGTCGATCAGGAAGTCGGGATCCAGCCATCCCGGTCCGAGCGCGAGCGTGTTCATGGGTTCGGGACTCCAGACATCCGGGACGGGCGGCAGGGAGAAGAGTGGGCCACCTACCGGGGAAACGCAAGCCGGGTGTGTGCGGTTCCGGACGCCCCCGCGAGCGGGCGGCGGTGCCGCGGCGGGGGTGCCGGGGGTGGCGCGTGACTAGACCTGCTGCTCCGGCCAGCCCAGCAGACGGGCTCCCATGGCGGCGGTCTCCAGGGTGTAGCGGTGCAGGGAGTCCGCGACGTCGTAGCCGGTGAGGGTACGTATCCGGTCCAGCCGGTACGACAGCGTCCGCACGCTCACGCCCAGCCGCCGGGCCGCCTCGGCGTTGACGTAGCCGGCGGCGGCGCAGGTCTGCAGCGTGGCGAGCAGCGGCTCGGCGCCGCCGCGGGCCTGCGTCAGCGGGCCGAGGACGGTGCGTACCAGATCGGCCATCGCCGCCCTGTCGCGCAGCAGCACCGGGAAGACCAGCAGCTCCGCGGCGTGCAGCACGGGCTGCCCGAGGCCGAGCGCGGCGGCCATGCCGAGCGCCCCGAGCGCCTCCTCGTAGCTGCGTACGACCCCGCCGGGGCCCGCGTGCTCGCGGCCCATGGCGACGCGGGTGGCGCTGCCGTATCCGCTGCCCGGCTCCAGGGCCACCGTGGCGAAGGCGTCGAGCAGCGCCCGCTCGCTGCTGCCGGCGACGCAGACGAGCTGGCCCTCCTTGGTGGTCAGCAGCACGTCGCGCTCGCCGAAGCGGCCCAGCAGCTCCCGCTCGATGCGCCGCACCAGCGGGTGGACGTCGGCGAAGGGCTCCTCGCCGGCCGCGACCGCGACGGCGTGCGCGCGGGCCAGGCGCAGGCCGAAGCGCTCCGCGCGCTCGGCGAGCCGGCCGAGGTCGCTGCGGCCGTAGAGCAGGTCATCGACGAATTCGCGGCGCTCGGCCTCCTCCTGCCGCACCGCGAGCCGCTGGGCGCGCTCGTGGCCCTCGCCGAGCGCGGAGACGGCCGCCTCGACCGCGGCCAGCACGGCGTCACCGCTGCGGGCCCGCTCGGCGGCGCTCGCGGCCCTGGCCACGCCGGGCAGGGTGGCCCAGGTGCGGCGGGTCTCGGCGAGGTGGCCCGCGACCAGCTCACGCAGGCTGCGGCCGGCCTCGGCGGCCTGCTCGCCCAGCTCGCGCAGCGCGTCCAATTCGGGGCGGCGCAGCAGCCTGCCGGTGGCGGACACGTCGGCCAGCAGCTCCGCATAGCCGTCGAGGACGTCGGGGAGTGCCCCCGCTGTGCGCGTTCGCGCCACCACCGCTCCCGGTTGCCGGATCCTGGAGACGGGACACCGCCCTGGCTGCCGGGTCCCGGAAATGTGGCGCCAAGGGTACGGCACGGCCGTTCGGGCGGGAAAGCGCGGCCCGTACGGGCGGGGGCGGCGGGAGCGGCGTCTCCCCGCGCCGTCCCACCGCCCCCGCCCGTCGGTCCCATCGGTCCCGCGGCCCATCAGTCCCGTCGGTGCCGCCGGTCGCCCGGCGCCTCCTTCGACGCGCACGGGCCCCCGGGATCAGGCCGTCAGCTCGACCGCCTGCCGGACGGTCTCGGCCAGGTCGCCCACCGCCGGGTCCTCGGTCTCGGCGGCCAGGTCCTCGGCGTGACCGGCGAGTTCGTCGACCGTCGGCGCCCCCGGCAGCGGCATGTACCCGGCGCCGCCGGTGGTACCGCCGCCCTCCTCGCGGCCGGCGCTGCCGTCAGCGCTGCCGTCGATGCGCGGCTCGGGGGTGGTGCCGGCGTCGGAGCCGCCGCGCAGGGCGTCGGCGAAGTAGGCGGTCAGCGCGGTGAGCTGCAGCCGGGGCGAGGCGGCCCCCCACAGGTCGCCGGTCAGGGCGCCCGCGTCGACCGAGCTGGACTCCTCGTGCGGGGCGCGGGTGTCGGGGTCGAGCCAGCGCACGGTGGCCGTCGCGACGCTGCCCGAGGCGCCTTCGGCGAGCCGGACGGCGTACAGCGCGGTGACGGTGTGGCCGGGGCCGACCTCGCCGCCGTCGACGGCGTCGTTGCGGAAGTCCTCGTCGGCGACCTGGCGGTTGTCGTACCCGATCAGCCGGTAGTCGGCGACGGCGTCCGCGTCGAAGACGACCTGCGCCTTGGCGTCGCGGGCGCGCAGGTCGACGTTGCGCGGCAGGTCCTCGACGAAGACCTTGCGGGCCTCGTCGGTCTCGGACACGTAGGTGGTGTGTCCGTCGCCCTGGTTGGTCAGCCGCTCCATCAGCGCGTCGCCGTACTCGCTGCCGACGCCGACGCCGAACAGCGTGATGCCGTAGTCCTCCCGGGCCGCGGTGATGCGGTCGAGGATCGTGTCGGCGTCGGTGGCGCCGGTGTTGGCGAGGGCGTCGGAGAGGAGGACGACGCGGTTCGTGGCGCCCTCGCGGTGGCCGGCGACCGCCTCGTCGTAGCCGCGGGTCATGCCGGCCTCGACGTTCGTGCTGTCGGTGGGCTGCAGTTCCTCGACCGCGTCGTGGATGCGGTCCTCCGCCCCGCCGACCGCCGTCATCGGCAGCACGGTACGGGCCTCGCCGCTGAACGCGACGAGCGCCAGCGCGTCGTCGTCGCGCAGCTCGTCGACCGCCGTGTGCAGGGCCTCCCGCACGAGGCTGAGCCGGCCGGGCTCCGCCATCGAGCCGGAGACGTCCACCACGAAGGTGAGCGCGGCCGGCCGGCGCGCCTGCGTGCCGTACTCGTTGCTCTCCGGGCGGGTCGCCAGGCCCACGCGCATCAGCGACCAGCCGCCGTCCGCCGCACGGGCGCCGTCGGTGGTGACGGAGAAGCCGTCGTCCTCGGGCGCGGGGTAGTCCTGGCGGAAGCTGTTGATGAACTCCTCGTGGCGCACGGTGTCCGGCTGCGGCAGCGAGCCGGAGTCGATGGTCCGCCGGGCGTAGCTGTACGAGGCGGTGTCCACGTCGAGCGCGAAGGTGGAGACCATGTCGGGCGCGGGTGCGAAGGAGTCCGCCAGCTCCTTGCCCGCGGCCTCCGGGGCGGCGTCGTACCCGCCCTCCGGGGCCGCCGGGGCGGGCGCCGCCGGGGCCGGCGGGGGCGCACCTCCCCCGCCCCCTGCGTCCAGGGACGCCTGTTCCGTACTCGATTCGTCTCCCCCGCCGCTGCAGCCCGTCAGCAGCAGCGGCACCGTCACCAGTCCTGCCAGTCCCGTGAGCACCGCGCGTCTCATCGCGCCCCTCCCTCGTGCCGTCCTTCGTCGGGACTGTGACGAAGGAGGGGGCGATTCGGTGCCGTTACTCCGTCGACTCGCGGATCCCGGCCCGGGCCATCAATGACACGGCATCAGCTCCTCGCACACACGACGGTTGATGGTGGAGGCGGTGCGGAACACCGGAACCGTCCGGATCCCGATGCCGCAGACATGTCGCACCGTTACCCGCAAAGTACCCCCCGGTCGCACGATCTGCCTCCCCAATGCCGGCACCGGTCTCAGCGGGACGTCGGGAAGCCGAGGTCGACGCCGCCGTCCGACGGGTCGGGCCAGCGGGTCGTGACGACTTTGGCCCGGGTGTAGAAGCGGACGCCGTCCTCGCCGTAGATGTGGTGGTCGCCGAAGAGGGAGTCCTTCCAGCCGCCGAAGGAGTGGTAGCCCACGGGTACGGGGATGGGCACGTTCACGCCGACCATCCCGGCCGTGGCCTCCAACTGGAAGCGGCGGGCGGCGCCGCCGTCACGGGTGAAGATGGCGGTGCCGTTCCCCCACGGCGAGCCGTTGACGAGCCGCACGCCCTCCTCGTACGTCTCCGCCCGCACCACGCACAGCACCGGCCCGAAGATCTCGTCCCGGTACGCGTCGGACGCCACCGGCACCCGGTCCAGCAGGCTGACCCCGAGCCAGTGGCCGTCCTCGCGGCCGGGAACCGTGTAGCCCGTGCCGTCCACGACGACCTCGGCGCCCTGCGCCGCAGCGCCCCGTACATAGCCGGCGACCTTGTCGCGGTGCTCCCGGGTGATGAGCGGGCCCATCTCCGAGTCCGGGTCGTCGCCCGGGCCGATACGGACCTTGCGCGCCCGCTCGGCGATCCTCGCCACCAGCTCGTCGCCCGTGTCGCCGACCGCGACCACCGCGGAGACCGCCATGCAGCGCTCCCCCGCCGAGCCGTACGCCGCCGAGACCGCGGCGTCCGCGGCCGCGTCCAGGTCGGCGTCGGGCAGCACCAGCATGTGGTTCTTCGCCCCGCCGAGCGCCTGGACGCGCTTGCCGTGGGACGTGCCGGTGGTGAAGACGTGCCGGGCGATCGGGGTGGAGCCGACGAAGCTGACCGCGGCGACGTCCGGGTGCTCCAGCAGCCGGTCGACGGCTTCCCTGTCGCCGTGGACGACGTTGAACACCCCCTCCGGCAGGCCCGCCTCGGCCAGCAGCTCTGCGAGCAGCCCGGCCGCCGACGGGTCCTTCTCGCTCGGCTTCAGCACGAAGGTGTTGCCGCAGGCGATGGCCAGCGGGAACATCCACATCGGCACCATGGCGGGGAAGTTGAACGGCGTGATGCCCGCGACCACGCCGACGGGCTGCCGGATAGAGGCGACGTCGATCCGGGTGGAGACCTGCGTGGACAGCTCGCCCTTGAGCAACTGCGGGATGCCGCAGGCGACCTCGACGATCTCCAGCCCGCGGGCCACCTCGCCGAGCGCGTCGGAGTGCACCTTGCCGTGCTCGGCGGTGATCAGCCGGGCGACGTCCTCGCGGCGGGCGGCGAGCAGTTCGCGGAAGCGGAACAGCACGGCGGTGCGCGCCGCGAGCGACGACACGCTCCACTCCGCGAAGGCTTCGCGGGCGGCGGCGACGGCGGCGTCCACCTCGGCGGCGGAGGCGAACGCGACCTCGGCGGCCCGCGCCCCGGTGGCCGGGTCGTAGACCGGTCCCGACCGTCCCGAGGCGCCCGCGACTGCCTTGCCGCCGATCCAGTGGCCGATGGTCTTCATGGGCAATCCCTTCGTCCAGCAACCGTCTCGGTCTAACCGCCACCGCGGAGCCGTGTCAATCATGCGTCGATCACGCTGCATGCGTGTCCCGTCACCAATGTCACGAATACGTCGGTTCTTCACCCCATCTGCTCGACAACCCCGCGGCGACGGTCGGCCGGGGCGACTCCCGGGCACAGGGTCACTGATCACCAGGGGCGCCGCCCCGGCGCCCCGGCGGGAGGTACAGAGATGACGGACAGCCTGTGGTCGTACAAGGAGATCGCCGCGCACATCGGCGTTCAGACCGAGACCGTGCGGTCGTACCGGAAGCACGGGATGCTGCCTGCGCCCGACCTCGTCGAGCACGGCAAGCCCTACTGGTACCCCGACACGGTGCGCGCATGGGTCGCCCAGAGGCCTAGCAGCCGCGGCCGCCGTTGACCGCTGGACCGCGCCCCCCGCGGCCCAGCGGACACCCTTGGCCGGTCCGCGTGCGGTTCCTCCCGACCACCGGGCCGGGAGGAACCGCACGCCCTGGGGGGCGGACCCCGCACTACCGCCCCCGCGCCAGGCCACCTACCCCGCCGGAATCACCGGTCCCCCGACAGGCGGGAGGCCGGCGGGCCTGTCCGCCGGCCGCCGTATCCGCGGGGCTGTGAGCGCCTCGCCGCCGCCCTCGGGCCGCAGCCCGGCGGCGGATGCCGCGCCCCGTGTCTCCCCGGTTGCCTGCCCGGCGCTTTCCGCGCCCTCGGCCGGACCGGGGCCCGTCTGCCGGGCGGCCTGGGCCGCCGCCCCGCACGACGTCACCGTGCCGGCCGCGTCCACCGCCGCGAGCCGCACGGCCGGCCGCTCCGCCTCGGCGTCGGCATCGGCATCGGCCACCCCGTCCGGCCGGCAGCCGCCGCCCGCGAGCAGCAGCAGGTTCGGCCGGGCGCCGGGGGACTGCTCGTCCAGCGCCTCCGCGGCATACGCCGAGGCCAGGTCCTGCCACCCGCGTCCGCGCACGCCGTCCGCCACCCCGCTCGCGGCAACCCCGGCCGGCTCGGTGTCGACCGGCGCCGGCAGCAAGGCCGGCCCGGGACGCGCCGCGACCCGCCTCGTCCAGCGGCCTGCCCCGGCGGTTGCCCCCCTTGCGCCTCCCGACATCGACCCCGCCCTCTCACTGCGCACGCAATAGAATGAGACACGAACCAAAATACGAGTCCCCGCTCGCGTTCTCCTAGAATGCGAGTGAGCGCTCGCATGTGTCACCTCCCACCCCGGAGGCTGTGGATGGCCGTGGCGAACCCAGCGCCGGCCGCCGGCGGGCATCCCGCCGACCGGCCGCCCCGTCGCAGGCAGGCACGCGGCGAGCGGCGCGCGCAGCAGTTGCTCGACGCCGCGGACGCCGTGTTCGCACGCAGCGGATACGCCGCCACGTCCACGAACGCCATCGCCCGCGAGGCCGGCGTCTCCCCCGGCACGCTGTACCAGTTCTTTCCGAACAAGGCGGCGCTGGCCGTCGAGTTGGGCCGCCGCTACAACCGCGCGCTCCAGGAGAAGCACAGCGCGGCCTTCACCCCCGCCAACGTCGCGCTTCCGCTCGCCGCGATGCTCGACGCCGCCGTCGACCCGGTGATCGACTTCTGCACCGCCAACCCCGGCTTCGCGGTGCTGCTGCAGAGCACGGACGCCCCGGACCTGGTCGCGGAGGAGCGCGAGCCGGTGCACGCGGCGGCCGTGGCAGCCGTCGAGGACATGCTCACCCACCGCGCCCCGGAGCTCTCACCCGCCGAAGTCTCCCTCAGCGCCACCATGTCGCTGGGCATCTTCAAGGGGGGCCTGGAGCTGTACATGACCGCCGACGCCGCCGAACGGAAGGCGTACCGCAAGGAGATCAAGCGGGCCCTGTTCGGCTACCTCGCCCCCATCGTCGGCACCGCCGCCGTACCCCGCGGGGACTGACACTCCGGCGGGCCGACCGCGCGATCAGCGGGGATGCAAAATACCCCTAGGGGGTATAGTGTCAGCGCAGGGAGCAGGACACGGCTGCGCCCACCGTCGACAAGGGAGACACGTATGAGCGCTCAGACCTCCGTCACCACCGTCTACAAGGTCTCCGGCATGACCTGCGGCCACTGCGAGGGCGCCGTGAGCGCCGAGGTCTCCGGGCTCGACGGGGTCTCCTCGGCCAAGGCCTCGGCGGCCGCCGGCGAGGTGACCGTCACCTCCGTCGCCCCGCTCGACGAGGAGAAGGTGCGCGCCGCGGTCGACGAGGCCGGGTACGAACTGGTCGGCCGGGCCTGACCCGTACCACGGACGACCGGCGCCGCCCCCGCACACACCGCGCGGGGGCGGCGCCGTCGCGCGGTGGTTGCGCGACCCATGCCGTGTGACTCAGATCACACCGATCGGGGGGTAACCATCGGCGCCGGTCGGGTGTCTATTCGAGTGACGTCGACACCCGGCGGAGTCGGCGTGCACGAGGCCGGGACGGCACGTGCGAGGAGCATTGAGCGGCCCCTCCCGCGGCGGTGTCCCGGCGGTACGAAGGCGCCCGGCCCCTACCGGGGCCGGGAGAGCGAAGCGCCCCGTCGACAGATCCGTGGGGGGATCGCAGACGGGGCGCCTTCGCGTTCCTGCGCTTCGTTTCCGGCGTGCGGGCCGGCGGCTCAGCGCTCCTCGACCGGGACGAAGTCCCGCACCACCTCACCGGTGTAGATCTGCCGGGGGCGGCCGATGCGGGAGCCCGGTTCCTTGATCATCTCGTGCCACTGGGCGACCCAGCCCGGCAGCCGCCCGAGCGCGAAGAGCACCGTGAACATCTCGGTCGGGAAGCCCATCGCGCGGTAGATCAGGCCGGTGTAGAAGTCGACGTTCGGGTACAGCTTGCGCTCGACGAAGTAGTCGTCGGCGAGCGCGTGCTCCTCCAGCTTCAGGGCGATGTCCAGCAGCTCGTCGGACTTACCCAGCGCGGAGAGGACGTCGTGCGCCGCCGCCTTGATGATCTTCGCCCGGGGGTCGAAGTTCTTGTAGACGCGGTGCCCGAAGCCCATGAGCTTCACGCCGTCTTCCTTGTTCTTCACCTTGCGGATGAAGGTGTCGACGTCGCCGCCCGTGGCCTGGATGCCCTCCAGCATCTCCAGCACGCTCTGGTTGGCGCCGCCGTGCAGGGGCCCCCACAGCGCGCTGATGCCCGCCGAGATGGAGGCGAACAGGTTGGCCTGCGAGGAGCCGACCAGCCGCACGGTGGAGGTCGAACAGTTCTGCTCGTGGTCGGCGTGCAGGATCAGCAGCTTGTCGAGCGCGCTGACCACCACCGGGTCCAGCTCGTACTCGGCGGCCGGCACCGAGAAGGTCATGCGCAGGAAGTTCTCGACGTACCCGAGGTCGTTGCGCGGGTAGACCACCGGGTGTCCGACGGACTTCTTGTACGCGTACGCCGCGATCGTCGGCAGCTTGGCCAGCAGCCGGATCGTCGACAGGTGGCGCTGCTGTTCGTCGAAGGGGTTGTGGCTGTCCTGGTAGAAGGTCGACAGCGCGCTGACCACGGAGGACAGCATCGCCATCGGGTGTGCGTCCCGCGGGAAGCCGTCGTAGAAGCGCTTGACGTCCTCGTGCAGGAGGGTGTGGCGGGTGATCTCGCCCTTGAACACCGACAGCTCGTCGACGCTGGGCAGCTCACCGTTGATCAGCAGGTAGGCGACTTCCAGGAAAGTGCTGCGCTCGGCGAGCTGTTCGATGGGGTAGCCGCGGTAACGCAGAATCCCCTGCTCGCCGTCCAGATAGGTGATGGCCGACTTGTACGCCGCAGTGTTGCCGTAGCCGCTGTCCAGGGTCACCAGCCCGGTCTGGGAGCGCAGCTTTCCGATGTCGACGCCGGTGTCACCGACGGTGCTGTCGACGATCGGGAAGGTGTACTCGCCGTCGCCGTACCGAAGTACTGCAGATTTGTCGCTCACTCTGTCCTCACCCGACGTATCGTGCCTCTTCTTTGAGGATTGCTTGAGGTGCCCTGACTTACCCTCCAGCTTCCCCCATGCGGAGCTGTTCCGTGCACTCGGGGTCGGCTGCGGGATCAACATACGGCACTGCGTGCCACTTACGGACTATCGTGCCCTGTCGGAGCGCGTCAGGGGAGACCTACTCGGCCACGCAGCCGATGGTCCAGCGCCGTACAGCGCCGGCCTGCGGAGACGGTCCGCACCGCCTGCCCCAGGGCCCTGCGGGAGCCGACCAGCACGACCAGCTTCTTGGCCCGGGTCACGGCCGTGTACAGCAGGTTCCGCTGGAGCATCATCCAGGCGCCGGTGGTGACGGGGATCACCACCGCCGGATACTCGCTGCCCTGCGAGCGGTGGATGGTGACGGCGTAGGCGTGCGTCAGCTCGTCCAGTTCGTCGAAGTCGTACGGCACCTCCTCGTCCTCGTCCGTGAGCACCGTCAGCCGCTGCTCGACGGTGTCCAGGGCGGTGACGACGCCGACGGTGCCGTTGAAGACCCCGTTGCGCCCCTTCTCGTAGTTGTTCCGTATCTGCGTGACCTTGTCGCCGACGCGGAACGTACGGCCGCCGAAGCGCTTCTCGCCGAGCCCCGGACGACCGGGGGTGACGGCCTCCTGGAGCAGCCCGTTGAGCACGCCCGCGCCCGCGGGGCCGCGGTGCATGGGGGCGAGGACCTGCACGTCGCGGCGCGGGTCGAGGCCGAACTTGGCCGGAATCCGGCGGGCCGCCACGTCCACCGTGAGCCGGCCGGCGGCCTCGGTGTCGTCCTCGGCGAAGAGGAAGAAGTCGGCGAGACCCTGGGTGAGGGGCTGAACCCCGGAGTTGATGCGGTGCGCGTTGGTCACCACGCCGGACTGCTGTGCCTGCCGGAAGATCCGGGTCAGCCGGACCCGGGGCACCGGACCACCGTCGGCCAGCAGGTCGCGCAGCACCTCCCCGGCGCCGACGGACGGCAGTTGGTCGACGTCCCCGACGAGCAGCAGGTGCGCCCCCGGCGGCACGGCCTTCGCCAGCTTGTTCGCCAGCAGCAGGTCGAGCATCGAGGCTTCGTCGACGACGACCAGGTCGGCGTCGAGCGGCCGGTCCCGGTCGTACGCGGCGTCGCCGCCCGGCTTGAGCTCCAGCAGCCGGTGGACCGTGGACGCCTCGGCACCGGTGAGCTCCGCCAGCCGCTTGGCCGCGCGGCCGGTCGGCGCCGCCATCACCACCTTCGCCCGCTTGGCCCGGGCCAGCTCCACGATCGAGCGGACGGTGAAGGACTTGCCGCAGCCGGGGCCGCCGGTCAGCACCGCGACCTTCTCCGTCAGCGCCAGCCGGACCGCCTGCTCCTGCTCGGGCGCCAGCTCCGCGCCGGTGCGACCGCCGAGCCAGGTCAGCGCCCGGCCCCAGTCGACGTCCTGGAAGGCAGGCATCCGGTCCCGCTCGGTGCGCAGCAGCCGCAGCAACTGGGCGGCCAGGGAGACCTCCGCGCGGTGGAACGGCACGAGGTAGATCCCCCGCACGTCCTCCTCGCCGCCCGGCCCGGGCACCGTCTCGCGGACGACGCCCTCCTCCTTCACCAGCTCGTCCAGGCATTCGATGACCAGGCCCGTGTCGACCTGCAGCAGCTTGACCGCCTCGGTGATGAGCTGCTGCTCGGGCAGGAAGCAGTTGCCCTGGTCGGAGGACTGCGACAGCGCGTACTGCAGGCCGGCCTTGACCCGCTCGGGGCTGTCGTGCGGGATGCCGACGGACCGGGCGATGCGGTCGGCGGTGAGGAAGCCGATGCCCCAGACGTCGGCCGCCAGCCGGTACGGCTCGTTCTTCACCACGGAGATGGAGGCGTCCCCGTACGACTTGTAGATCCGCACGGCGATGGACGTGGAGACGCCGACGCCCTGGAGGAAGAGCATGACCTCCTTGATGGCCTTCTGCTCCTCCCAGGCGGCGCCGATCAGCTTCGTCCGCTTGGGGCCGAGGCCCGGAACCTCGACGAGCCGGGCGGGATCCTGCTCGATGACGTCGAGCGTGTCGACACCGAAGTGGTCGACGATGCGCTCGGCGATGCGCGGGCCGATGCCCTTGATCAGCCCGGAGCCGAGATAGCGCCGGATGCCCTGGACGGTGGCCGGGAGGACCGTCCGGTAGTTCTCCACGCTGAACTGTTTGCCGTACTGCGGGTGGGAGCCCCAGCGGCCCTCCATGCGCAGCGACTCACCCGGCTGGGCGCCGAGCAGGGCCCCGACGACCGTGAGCAGATCGCCGCCGCCGCGGCCGGTGTCGACGCGGGCGACCGTGTACCCGTTGTCCTCGTTGGCGTACGTGATCCGCTCGAGGACTCCCTCCACCACGGCCAGTTGCGTCATGGGAGAGACGCTATCGCCGGGCCCCGACATCGCGGGCCGCGCTGTGGACAACCCGCCGGTTGTGGACGACTCGCGCCTCGCCCGCGGCGGGCGCAGCGAGGGGCCCGGCTCTTGCGAGCCGGGCCCCGTCGCGTCCCCTCCCCTAGGCTCCCCCACCCCCCTGGTACTCCCCCCGGGAAGCCTGATGCCCTATACGACCCCGATCGACGGCGAAGGGTTGCACGGCTTCGGCACTTTATCGATCTGTAACCCGACGTGCCGACATCGGTGATCGGCCTTAACGTTTCCGGCATGAGGGACAAACCACTCCACAAGGCTGTCCTGGACGACCTCGGTCCGGAGCAGTTGCACCAGGTTGCCGACGAACTGGGCACCGGCAGCCGGGGCGCGAAGCGGGTCGTCGGCGAGACCGTCGCCGCCCTCACCGGCTCGCTCGCCGAGGAGGCCGCTTCCCCGCACGGGGCACACGAGGTCGAGCAGGCGCTCGACGAGGCGCAGGAGGCGGTCCCGGCGGGACCCGGCGTGCGCCGGGTGAAGGGCTCGCCCGCTCTCGCCGGGGCCGTGCCGTTCTCCGGAGGTGCACTCGGCGGCGGCATGCTGGCGACCATCGTCGGCAGGACGAGCATGCCCGTGGCCCGCGCGGTCTCGCAGCGCACGGGCATCCCGATGGCGCAGGTGTCCCGGGCGCTGAAGATCCTCACGCCGATCGCGATGGCCGCCGTCTCGCGGGCCGCCCAGAACCGCGAGGTCCGGGCGGACGGGCTGGCCGAGATGCTCACGGCGGAGCGGCAGGCGACCCGCAGGCCGGGCGGGGCGCTCGGCGCGCTGGCGCGGCTGTTCGGCGGCGGTCAGTCGTACGGCGGCGGGCGCCACCGCGCCTGACGGCACGGCAGGGGCCGGGCCGTACGCGACGGGCGTCCAGGGACCCGCCGCCGGCCGGCCCGCGGCACCCCGGCCCGTCGCTCAGCGCACGACCAGCCGCTCGTACCGTTCGACGATCTCCGCGAGCACCTCCGCCCCGTCGCGCGCCCACAGCCCCGGGTTGAAGATCTCGACCTCGATGAAGCCCGCGTACCCCGCCTCGTCCAACCGCTCCCGGAACCAGCGCAGGTCGACGCTTCCGTCGCCCAGTTGCCCGCGGCCCAGCAGCACCCCCTCCGGCAGCGGCGTCACCCAGTCCGCCAGTTGGAAGGCCGCGATCCGGCCGGACTCCCCCGCACGCGTGATCTGTGCCGCGACGGTGTCGTCCCACCAGAGGTGGTACGTGTCCACCACCACGCCCACCCGGTCCGCGGGGAAGCGCTCGGCCAGGTCCAGCGACTGGGCCAGCGTGGAGACCACACACCGGTCGGCGGCGTACATCGGGTGCAGCGGCTCGATCGCCAGCCGCACGGCGCGCTCCGCCGCGTACGGCGCGAGGGTGCCCAGCGCGTCCGCGATGCGCTCCCGTGCGCCGTACAGATCGCGACTGCCCGCCGGCAGGCCGCCGGAGACGAGCACGAGCGTGTCCGTGCCCAGGGTGGCCGCCTCGTCGATGGCGCGCCGGTTGTCGTCGAGGGCGGTGGCGCGCTCCCCCGGATCATCTGTGGTGAAGAACCCGCCGCGGCACAGGCTCGTCACCGTCAGACCGGCGGCGCGGAAGAGCTTCGCTGCGGCCTCCACCCCGAACTCCTGCACGGGCGCCCGCCACAGCCCCACGCCGCGCACCCCGGCCGCGGTGCAGCCGTCCGCGAGTTCGGGGAGCGACCACTGCCTGATGGTCTCCTGGTTGAGGCTGAGGCGGGCCGGCCCGCCGGGCGGCTGTCCGGGGCTCACAGGGCGACTCCGTGGACGGCGAGAAAGGAGGTCATGCGCCGCGCGGCAAGCTGCGGGTCGGGGAACAGGCCGAGCGCGTCGGCCAGTTCGTACGCGCGCGCGAGGTGCGGCAGGGAGCGGGCCGACTGCTGCCCGCCGACCATGGTGAAGTGACTCTGGTGACCGCCCAGCCAGGCCAGGAACACGACGCCCGTCTTGTAGAAGCGCGTCGGGGCCTCGAAGAGGTGGCGGGCGAGCGGCACGGTCGGGTCCAGGACCTTGCGGAAGCCGGCCGCGTCGCCGGTGTCGAGGGTGCGTACCGCCTCGGCGGCCAGTGGGGCGAGCGGGTCGAAGACACCGAGGAGAGCGTGGCTGAAACCGTGCTCGTCGCCCTCGATCAGCTCGGGGTAGTGGAAGTCGTCGCCGGTGTAGCAGCGCACCCCCCGGGGCAGCCGGCGACGGAGGCCGACCTCGCGGGAGGCGTCGAGGAGGGAGACCTTGACGCCGTCGACCTTGTCCGGGTGCTGGGCGATGACCTCCAGAAAGGTGTCGGTGGCGGCGTTCAGATCGGAACTGCCCCAGTAGCCGGCGAGCGCCGGGTCGAACATGTCCCCCAGCCAGTGCAGGATCACCGGCTCGCGCGCCTGCCGCAGCAGCGCACCGTAGATCTCCACGTAGTCCTCGGGCCCGCGGGCGCACGCCGCCAGCGCGCGGGAGGCCATCAGCACCGCCTGGGCGCCGGCGTCCTCGACGAGGGCGAGCTGCTCCTCGTACGCCGCCCGCACGTCGGCGAGCACGGCGCTCGAAGGCGCGAGCTGGTCGGTGCCCGCGCCGCACGCCACGCGGCCGCCGTGGGCCCTGGCCTCGGCGGCCGAGCGGCGGATCAGCTCGGCGGCGCGGGGCCAGTCCAGGCCCATGCCGCGCTGCGCGGTGTCCATGGCCTCGGCGACGGCGAGACCGTGGGACCACAGGTGGCGCCGGAAGGCGAGGGTGGCGTCCCAGTCGACCGCGGCGGGGCTGTCCGGGTCGCCGGGTCCGGCGTCGGCGTACGGGTCGGCGACGACGTGCGCGGCGGCGAAGACCGTACGGCAGGAGGGGCGCGGGCCGCCGGTGGCGAGCGCCGAGGAGGGCTCCGCGCGCGGTTCGTACGCCTCCAGCGCGCCCCCCGGCCTGGGCAGCCTCATCGTCGTCACCGGACCAGCTCCGGCACCTCGACGCGCCGTCCTTCCGCGGCGGCCCTCAGCCCCAGCTCGGCGAGCTGCACACCGCGCGCGCCGGCGAGGAGGTCCCAGTGGTACGGCTCGTCGAGCGCCAGATGCCGCAGGAACAGCTCCCACTGGGCGCGGAAGCCGTTGGGGAACCCGGCGGGACCGGCGTTGTCGGGGACCTCCTGCCACTGGTCGCGGAACGCCTCGGAGACCGGCAGGTCCGGGTTCCACACCGGCTTCGGCGTCGCCGCCCGGTGCTGCACGCGGCAGCCGCGCAGGCCCGCGACGGCGGAGCCCTCGGTGCCGTCGACCTGGAACTCGACCAGCTCGTCGCGGTGGACGCGGACCGTCCAGGAGGAGTTGATCTGCGCCACGACGGGGCCGCCGGGCGCGGTCAGTTCGAAGATCCCGTACGCCGCGTCGTCGGCCGTCGCCTCGTACGCCCGGCCGTGCTCGTCCCAGCGGCGCGGCATGTGTGTGGTGACGTGTGCCTGCACGCTGCGCACCCGGCCGAAGAGCTCGTGCAGGATGTACTCCCAGTGCGGGAACATGTCGAGCACCATCCCGCCGCCGTCCTGGGCGCGGTAGTTCCAGGAGGGCCGCTGGGCGGGCTGCCAGTCGCCCTCGAAGACCCAGTAGCCGAACTCGCCGCGGACCGACAGGATGCGGCCGAAGAAGCCCCCGTCGATGAGGCGCTTGAGTTTCAGCAGACCCGGCAGGAAGAGCTTGTCCTGCACCACGCCGTGCTTGATGCCCGCGCCCTGCGCCATCCGGGCGAGTTCGAGGGCGGCGGAGGCGGAGGTGGCCGTCGGCTTCTCCACGTAGACGTGCTTCCCGGCCGCGACGGCCTTCTTCACCGCTTCCTCGCGGGCAGAGGTGACCTGGGCGTCGAAGTACAGCTCCACGGAGTCGTCCGCGAGTACGGCGTCGAGATCGGTGGTGTACTCCGGCAGGTCGTGCCGGCGGGCGATGTCCGCCAGCGCGTGCTCCCTGCGGCCCACCAGAACCGGCTCGGGCCACAGCACGTCGCCGCCGCCGAGATCCAGCCCGCCCTCCTCGCGGATGGCAAGAATCGACCGGACGAGGTGCTGTCGATACCCCATCCGCCCGGTGACGCCGTTCATGGCGATACGCAGCGTCCTACGTGGCATCTGGTCTCCCATAGTAAGCGCTTTCTGCCCCGGGAGAAAGCTATCCCCGCCCGGCCTGCAGCGCAAGAGCCCGACCGGGTACGGACAATGGCGTGCACACTCCTGCCATGCTCGCGACGCGGGCTGCGCGACGTGCAAGACTTCCGCTCACGGCTCGGACCGGCGACCGGCGCCGGGCGGGCCCGCGCGGGCCCGGGGGATTCCGGCCACCGGGCCGGGACGCCGTACCCAACGGGAGGCAGAGCGATGGCAGTCACCCTCGCGGACGTCGCGGCACGCGCCCGCGTCTCCGCCGCGACCGTCTCCCGGGTGCTCAGCGGCAACTACCCGGTGGCCGAGGCCACCCGCGCGCGGGTACTCGCCGCCGTGGACGAGCTGGACTACGTCATCAACGGCCCCGCGAGCGCGCTCGCCGCCGCCACCTCCGACCTCGTCGGCGTCCTCGTCAACGACGTCGCCGACCCCTTCTTCGGCATCATGGCCAGCGCCGTGCAGTCCGAGCTGGGCAGCGAGAAGCTCGCCGTCGTCTGCAACACCGGCGGCTCCCCGGAGCGCGAGCTGACCTACCTCACGCTCCTGCTGCGCCAGCGCGCCGCCGCCGTGGTGATCACCGGAAGCGCCGTCGAGACGCCCGAGTACGCCGCGGCCAGCGCGGCCAAGGTGGGCCGGCTCGCGGCGAACGGCACCCAGGTCGTGCTCCTCGGCCGGCCCGCGAGCGCCGCGCCCGAGGGCTCCGCCTTCGCCGTCGAGTTCGGCAACCGCGAGGGCGGGCGGCGGCTCACCGAGCACCTCGTGACCCTCGGCCACCGCCGCATCGGCTACGTCGCGGGCCCCGCCGACCGCACCACCACCCGGCACCGCCTCGAAGGCCACCGCGCCGCGCTCGCCGCCCACGGCCTCGGCGGCGACGCCGGCGAGCTCGGCCGGCTGACGGTGCACGGCCCGTACACGCGGCAGTCCGGCTACGACGGCGCGCTCGAACTGCTGGACCGCGAGCCGGGGCTGACGGCCGTCGTCGGCTCGAACGACGCGGTGGCGCTGGGCATCTGCGCGGCGCTGCGGGAGAAGGGGCTCGACATCCCCGGCGACGTGTCGGTGGCGGGCTTCGACGACCTGCCGTTCAGCGCGGACGCGACGCCGGCGCTGACCACGGTGCGGCTGCCGCTGCAGGAGGCGGCGGCCCGGGCGGCGCGGCTGGCGCTGGGGCGGGAGGAGTCGCCGGCGGGCGGGCGCTACATGGTGCCGGCGGAGCTGGTGGCGCGGGCGTCGACCGCGGCGCCGCGGGCGTAGCGGAGGCCGGGGCTCCCGGCCGATTGTCCGACCGCACGGGACGGCCTGTGGACAACTCTGCACGGGGGTCGGCGCACGGGGGTACATTTGACTCAGTCAAAGAAACTCGGTCAAAGAAACGCGCGCCATGGAGGTGGGGTCCCGTGACCATCGAGGACATCCGCTCGTTCAACCGCTTCTACACGAATCTGATCGGCGCCCTCGACTACAGCCGCCAGCTCCACACGCCGTACACGCTCACCGAGGCCCGCGTGCTCTACGAGCTGAGTGCCGCACGGCAGGCCGACGCCGCCGACCTGCGCGGAGCGCTCACGCTCGACGCGGGGTATCTCAGCAGGCTGCTCGGCAAGTTCGAGAAGGACGGCCTCATCACGCGCGGCCCTTCGGCGGTGGACGCGCGGCGGCAGCGGGTGGCGCTGACGCCGCGGGGGCGGGAGGCGGCCCATCTCCTGGAGGAGCGCTCGCGGGAGCAGGTGGGGACGCTCCTGGCGCGGGTGCCGGCGGACCGGCGCGCGCGGCTGGCCGCCGCGATGAGCACGGTGCGGGAGCTGCTGGCGGAGTCGGCCATGCCGCACACGGCGGTGCCGAACGCGGTCGGGGAGGCGGAGCTGCGCGAGCCGGGCCCGGGCGAGCTGGGCTGGATCGTCAAGCGCCACGGCGAGGTGTACGCGCAGGAGTACGGGTGGAACGCGGAGTTCGAGGCGCTGGTGGCCCGGATCGTCGCGGACCACGCCGCGCGGCGTGACCCCGCGTGCGAGCGGACGTGGATAGCGGACCTGGGCGGCAGACCGGTCGGCACGGTCATGTGCGTACGGGACGAGGCCCCGGACACGGCGCGGCTGCGGCTGCTGCTGGTGGACCCGGAGGTGCGGGGGCACCGGCTGGGGGCGCGGCTGGTCGACACGTGTGTCAGCTTCGCCCGCGAGGCGGGGTACCGCGAGCTGGTGCTGTGGACGAACTCGGTGCTGGAGTCCGCCCGCCGGCTCTATGAGCGGGCGGGGTTCGAGCTGACGGCCGAGAAGCCGCACCACAGCTACGGGGCGGACCTGGTGGGCCAGGACTGGCGGCTGACGCTCTGACGGATTCCGCCGGATGGCCGCCTCGGGCGCACCGGCCGAGCCGGGCGCGCGGGGGCGGGCCCCGCCCGCGCGCGGGTTCGGCCGGCGACTTCGGGGGGCCGCCTGTGGGGTTGCCAGGTGCCATGGGGTCTGATCGACTCACGGCATGCGACTCGCCTTCTCCACCCTCGGCCTGCCTCAGCTCCCCGTCGCCGAGGTCGCCCGGCTCGCCCGTGACGGCGGCTACCAGGGCGTGGAGCTGCGGTGCCACCCCGAGGAGCCCGTGCACACCGGGCTCGGCATCGAGGAGCGGGCCGACGTGGTCGAGGAGTTCGCCGCGGCCGGGGTGGAGATCCTGACGCTGGCGGGCTACGCGGGCGCCGCCGCGCCCGGGGACGACGAGCCGGTGATCACCGAGATGCGCGCGTTGCTGGAGCTCGCCCGGGACCTGGGCGCCGACCACGTCCGGGTGTTCCCGCGCGGCGGCGAGCAGCCCGCCGTCGAAGCGGACCCCACCGCCGCCCGCAGGCTCGCCGCCGTGGCCCCGTACGCCGCGGACCTCGGCGTGCGCGTGCTGCTGGAGACGCACGACTCGCACCGCACCGGCGCGGACGTCGCCCGCGTCCTGGACCTGGTCGGGCACAAGAGCACCGGCGCGCTGTGGGACGTGATGCACACCTGGCTCGGCGGCGAGGAGCCGCAGGAGTCGTTCGGCGCGCTCTCCCCCTACCTCGGCTACGTGCAGGTCAAGGACGCGGCGTCGCGGGAGGACCTGACGCCGCTGCCGCTGGGCGAGGGGACGATGCCGCTGGCGGAGTGTCTGGCGGTGCTCACGGAGGCCGGCTGGGACGGCTGGCTGTGCTGGGAGTACGAGAAGCGCTGGTTCCCCGAAGCCCGGGAGCTCGCGCCGCTGCTGGCCGGAGGCCGCGAGCACCTGATGCGGCTGCTGGCCGACGTGGCCTGAACCCGCGGGGCTCCGCGGCGTGCGTCCGGCACCGCCGGACCGCCGGCGACGGCGGATGACCGCGCAACTCCGCACCTCGGGCGCGGATCCGGGGGGCCGTGACGCCGACCGCCTTGTGTCACAGCTCGGTTGTGAAACCAAGGGGCCGACTGGCCTAATCCTTGCGCCCCCGCCTACGCTGAGGCGCGACTTGCACATGCATACGGGGAAACGGGGGTTCGATCCGCCATGAAGCTCTGCGCACCGGCGGGCGCCGTGGCACTGGCCGTGGCCGTCACGCTGCTGACGTCGTGCGGGTCGTCCGACGACGAGGCGGACCCGATCACCGGCGCGAAGGATTCGGCCACGGACTCGGAGGGCTCCCCGACCGCCCACCCGTCCAATGCCGCGGACACAGACCCCGACGCGCCGGCGTTCGACTATCCCGACGACGTCACGGTCGAGGTCGAGAGCGAACCGACGGGCGATGACACCGAGGACGCGATCCTGCGCGACCACGGCTACGCCGTCCAGTCGATCCGCCTCGGCTACGCGAAGCAGAACGCGCACCTGGACGTCATGGAGCAGTACCTCGGCGGCGACGCCCTCCTGGGCTGGCGCGCGGGCATCGACGAGTTCGTCGCGGACGGCAAGACGGTCACCGGCACCGTGCGGTACTACGACCGCGAGGTCGTCTCGCGGAAGGGCGATGCGGCGACGGTCACTTACTGCGAGGACCAGACGAACTCCTACGCGAAGATCGCCGACACCGGCAAGGTGCTGAAGACCGAGCCGAGCAACGACGACTTCATCAAGCACGTGTCGAACATGCGCAAGACGGTGGACGGCATCTGGCAGATGGTTCACGAGACCGACGTACAGGGAGAACCAGAGTGCGTGACCTCCTGAGCACACGGCGAGCCGCGGCGGTGTCCCTGGCCGGCACCGCCCTGGTCCTCGCGGCGACGGGCCCGGCCGCGGCGGGCGACGGAACCGGCCAGGGCGGCTCCGACCAGATCGGCTCCCGGGTGCAGTACAGCGCCAGCAGCCCGGGCTCCGGCGAGACCTCGCCCATGACGCCGATCGGCGGCACCTGGTCGCCGCCGTCGTGCTGGTACGAGCCGCGCTACACGCCGGACCAGATGGACCACTACGTCCACGAGAACTTCAACGCCGAGCACCACGCCACCGCGTCCATCTCCGAACTCGTCACCGACGACAGCACCTTCGACCTCCGCAAGGACAAGGAAGGGCTGTGGTGGCAGCTCGTCTACCAGGACGACGGCGTGACGGCCGAGGACTGCCCGGCGACGAAGTCCTTCATGTTCGTCGGCCCCGAGGAGCCCGCGGAGCCGAACACGGACGTGATCGACCCGGAGACCCTGGCCGCGCTCGCGTACAACGAGACCAAGCTGCCCGCGCCGCCCGTGGACCTGAAGCCCAACCCCGACCGCCAGGTCGTGAACCTGGAGACCCACGCCGTGCTCGACCCGGCCGAGTTGCAGCGCGTGTGGGTCACCGCGTACATCGACCCGCCGGGCACCGGCCGGATCGCCGCCACCACCGTCGCCACCCCGCTGCGGCTGCGGCTGGAGGCGGGTACGGAGTACGCGGAGCCGAACGTCTGTGAGTACGACCTCGTGCGCAGGGGCGGCGGCTTCGCCGTGGACACCGAGGACGCCGGCTGCAACATCACGTACCGCAGGTCCTCCGGCGAGGACACGTACGAGCTGGAGGCCTCGCTCACCTGGAACGTCAACTGGAACCCGACCGAGAGCCCGGACGGCACGCCCGTGCACGAGGACTTCCCGGACGGCCAGTCGACCACCGAGATCCCGGTGACGGTCAAGGAGATCCAGACGGTGGTGCGCTAGGGGCGCGCGGCGTCGCCGGTACGGCGGGGCGGTGCGTCACGGCGCCGCGCCGCCGGCCGGCTCCCCGGCCGCCCAGCGACGTCACCGCCACCCCGCCGACCAGCAGCAGCGCCGCCGCCCAGCGCAGCCCCGTGATCTCCTCGCCGAGGAACAGCGCCGCCGAGGACATCCCCGCGACCGGGACCAGCAGCGAGAACGGGGCCACCGTCGAGGCGTCGTACGTCCGCAGCAGATGGCCCCACACCCCGAAGCCGAAGATCGTGACGACCCACGCGATGTAGACCACCGCGCCGGCGCCCGCCCAGTCCAGCGACCGCAGGGCCGCCCAGTCCCGCTCCGGCCCCTCGAACACCAGCGACAGGGCGAGCAGCGGCAGCACGGGCACGCACGAGACCCACACAATGAAGCGCAGCCCGTCCGGCGGCGCGGCCTTGCGCATGACGACGTTCGAGACGCCCCAGCAGAACGCCGCCGCCAGCACGACCACGAACGCCCCCAGCGGTCCCGAGCCCCCCTCGTCCACCGCAGCGAGCGCCACCCCGCACAGCGCCACCCCCATGCCCGCCAGCCGCACCCGTCCCGGCCGCTCCCCCAGCACCACCGCCGCGATGCAGGCCGTGAACACCGCCTGTATCTGCAGCACCAGCGACGAAAGACCGGCCGGCATCCCCCGCTCCATGCCGACGAACAGCAGCCCGAACTTCGCCACGCCCAGCACCAGCCCGACCGCCAGGATCCACCTGAACGCGACCTGCGGCCGGCCCACCAGGAACACCGCGGGCAGCGCCGCCACCAGGAAGCGCAGCGCGGTGAACAGCAGCGGCGGGAAGTGGCCGAGACCCACCTCGATGACGACGAAGTTCAGGCCCCAGAAGAAGGTGGCGAGGACGGCGAGTGCGATGTGCAGCGGGCGCATGCACCCAGGATCGGGTTCGACGACCGTGAAGCACCAGCACGTATTGCTTCATGATTGGATGTAGTAACGCTGAAACCTGGGGGTGGCCATGCTCGATCTGTCCCGGCTCCGCGCGCTGCACGCCGTCGCCGTCCACGGCTCCGTCGGCTCCGCCGCGGCCGCCCTCGGCTACACCCCGTCCGCCGTCTCCCAGCAGATCGCCAAGCTGGAACGCGAGACCCGCACGCCGCTGCTGGAGCGCCGCGGGCGTGGCGTGACGCTCACCGACGCCGCCCAGCACCTCGTCGCCACCGCGGAGCAGTTGCTCGCCCTCGTCGAGGAGGCCGAGACCACGCTGGAGGAGCGCCGCGGCCGGCCCATGGGGCGGCTGACGGTGGCCTGCTTCGCGACCGCCGCGCGCGGGCTGCTGCCCGCGGCGCTCGCCGCGCTGTCGGCGGAACACCCCGCGCTCGACACCCGCCTGCTGGAGGCCGACCCGCACCTCTCCCCCGGCCTGGTCACCCGCGGCGTGGCCGACCTCGCCGTCGCCCACGACTGGGACATCGCCCCGCTGCCCACCCCCGAGGGGATGGAGCTGGCGCCCATCGGCGACGACCTGTGCGACATCTGCGTCCCGGCGGGCCACCCCTTCGCCCGGCGCACCGCGCTCGTCCGCGCGGACCTCGTCGGTGAGCGCTGGATCTGCCAGCCCCCGGGCTCCACGTGCCACGACTGGCTCGTACGCACCCTGCGCACCTCCGGCCACGAGCCGGATCTCGCCTACCAGGTCGCCGAGTACGCCTCGCAGCTCGCGCTGGTCGCGGCCGGTCTCGGCATCGCGCTGGTGCCGCGGCTGGGCCGCGGCCCGCTGCCGGCGGGGGTGGTGGCGGTGCCGCTGGAGCCCGTGCCGGTACGGCGGGTGTACGCGCTGTGGCGTACGGGCGCCGCGCGGCGCCCGGCGATCCGGGAGGCGGTGCGGCTGCTGCGGCGGGAGTGGCAGGAACGGGCCGGCGGCTGACGGCGCCGCGGCGCCCGGGCCCGTACGGCCGCGGGATACGTCCCCTACGGCGCGCACGCCACCCGTCCCGCGCCGCCCGCACGCCCGCACCAAAGGGCCGCGCCCGCGGGCGGTGACACCCGCGGGCGCGGCCTCGTGCGGCTCAGTGGTTCCGGCTCACGGCCGGAGCGACTGCTCCCGCAGCTCCTTCTCCGTCACCTTGTCCAGCCCGCTGTCGTACGCCGCCAGCGGCCTGGCCCGCGCGCTGCCGTCCTCGGCCTCGACGCCGGCCCAGTCGAGGATCCGCTCCGTGGCGTTCGCGCGCTCCGCCTCCGGGAGCTGACTGACCCGCGCGCCGTGGTTCGCGCCGGGGGCGGTGTAGACGTACGAGTCGTGCGCGCCCCTGCCGAGGCGGAACGGCTCGGCGCCCCAGGGGTCGTTCTCGCCGTAGACGAAGAGCATCCGGTTCGCGTTCCTGCGCACCCACGTGTCGACGTCGTTCATCACCCACGGCTTGAAGCGCATGTCGATGTCGCGCGGGACGAAGTTCCGCGGCGGCTGGTAGCCGTAGCGGCTCAGGTCCGCCAGGTGGGGCAGCCGGATGGTGGGCGCGCCCAGTTCGGTGCCCGCCTGGTAGTAGTACGGCGTGTACGGCGCGAGCCCCTGGTCGGTGTAGAAGGACCAGCCGGCTATGGCGTCGATGTAGTCGTAGATCTCCTGGTCGGAGACGGTGGCCGCGTCCGGCACGTCGGCGCAGTCGGCGGCCGAGCTGTACTGCCAGAAGCCCCACACGAGGTCGAGGACGGTCGCCTCGAAGGCCTTGTCCAGGCTGCCGACCGTGGTGAAGGTCGACCCCGACTCGGCGGCCCACGCCGCGTACTTCTCCGACAGCGCGTCGCGCCGCACCAGCGCCTCGCGCTGCACGGCGTTGAGCGCGTCCCGGCACTCCTGCGTGCCGACCCGCTCGAAGAACCGGTCGTAGGCCGCGTCCTGGTTGTTCACCACGTCGTTCGGCGCGACGTACGCGACGACGCCGTCCATGTCGCGCGGGTAGAAGCGCTCGTAGTACGTGGCGGTCATGCCGCCCTTGCTGCCCCCGGTGGCCAGCCAGTTCTCGTCGTAGATGTCGTTCAGCGCCCGGAAGATGCGGTGCTGGTCGGCGGCGGCCTGCCGGATGTCCAGCTTCTTCCAGTCCGCGGGGTCGGGCCGGGACGGGGTGAAGAACCGGTACTCCATGGAGACCTGGTTGCCGTCCACGATCTGGGTGGGCTCGCTGCGCGACGGCGTGGTGGAGACGTTGTAGCCGCCGGTGGAGAAGACCGTGGGCCGGTCGGTGTCCTTGTGCAGCACGGTGAGCCGCTGCTGGAAGGTCCGGCCGTGCGGCTTTCGGTGGTCGACGGGCTGGGTGTAGTTCAGTACGAAGTAGCGGTAGCCGTCGACCGGCTTCTCCTCGATCAGGCTCATGCCCTTGATCGAGAGGAGCCGGTCCTTGATGTCGGTCTCGTCCGCGGTGGCGGCACCGACCGGTGAACTGCCCAGCCCCACCGTGCCGGTGAGCACGGCCAGACTCAGCAGCCATCCGAGCGTCCTGCGCATCTTCCCTCCCCTGGTTCACAACGACCCTCGGAACCTAGCGGCGTTGGCCACGCCGGAGAAGAACGCCGAGCCCACCTGTGGATAACTTTCCACGGATTGCGCTGCTTCGATTACTCTGAGTAGCGGAAATGGGCGTGCGGGGCTGGAAAGGCGGGGGCCGAGCGATGACGCTGCACCACCGTGGGGGATTCCGTCGACTGCCGCACCGGCTTCGCCGGCTACGCCGCAGCCGGCTCCGCCGAGCCCGCGTAGGTCCGCCACAGCTCGGCGTACCGGCCGCCGCGGGCGAGCAGCTCCTCGTGGGTGCCGTCTTCGGCGACGCGCCCGTGGTCGAGGACCACGACGCGGTCGGCGCGGGCGGCCGTGGTCAGCCGGTGGGCGACGACGAGCGTGGTGCGGCGGCCCGCGAGGCGGTCCGTGGCGCTGTTGACCGCGGCCTCGGTGGCCAGGTCGAGCGCCGCGGTGGCCTCGTCGAGGAGCAGGATGTCGGGGTCGACCAGCTCGGCGCGGGCCAGGGCGATGAGCTGGCGCTGGCCGGCGGAGAGGTTGCGGCCCCGCTCGGCGACATCGTGGAGGTAGCCGCCGGGCAGCGAGGCGATCATGTCGTGGGCGCCGACGGCCCGCGCGGCGGCCTCCACCCGGGCGTCGGTGGCGTCGGGCCGGCCGTAGGCGATGGCGTCGCGCACGGTGCCGGAGAAGAGGTAGGACTCCTGGGGGACCACGCCGAGACGGTGCCGGTAGCCGGTGAGGTCAAGCTCGCGCAGGTCCGTGCCGTCGACGCGGACGGCGCCGCTCGTCGGGTCGTAGAACCGGGCGGCGAGCTTGACCAGCGTCGACTTGCCGGCGCCGGTCTCGCCGACGAACGCGACGGTCTGCCCGGCCGGGATCGTGAGGTCCAGCCCGGTCAGCGCCGCCTCGGCGGCGCCCTCGGCCTGCCCGTCGTACGCGAAGTGCACGTCGTCGAAGGCGATCTCGCCGCTCAGCCGCCCGACCGGCCGCGGCTTCGCGGGCAGCGGCGTGGAGGGCTTCTCGTGCAGGAGTTCCTGGATGCGGCCGAGCGCGACCGCCGCCTGCTGGTAGCCGTCGAAGACCTGGGAGAGCTGCTGCACGGGGGCGAAGAACAGGTCGATGTAGAGGAGGTACGCCACGAGTGCGCCGGCGGTGAGCGTCCCCGCGGCCACCCGGTCGGAGCCTGCCCACAGCACGCCGACGGTGGCGAAGGAGGCGAGGAGCTGCACGAACGGGAAGTAGACGGAGATGAGCCACTGGCCGCGCACCCGGGCCCTGCGGTAGCCGTCGCTGCGCTCGGCGAACCGCGCGGCGCCGCCGTCCTCGCGGCGGAACGCCTGCACGATGCGCAGCCCGGCGACGGACTCCTGGAGGTCGCCGTTGACGACGCTGACGCGCTCGCGCGCCAGCTCGTACGCCCTGACGCTCTGCCGGCGGAAGAAGAACGTGCCGACGATCAGCGGCGGCAGGGTGGCGAAGACGATCAGGGCGAGCTGGAGGTCGATGACGAGCAGCGCGACCAGGATGCCGAAGAAGGTGAGCAGCGAGACGACGGCGGTGACCAGGCCGGTCTGCAGGAACGTGGACAGGGCGTCCACGTCCGTGGTCATCCGGGTCATGATCTTGCCGGTGAGATGGCGCTCGTAGTAGTCGAGGCCGAGCCGCTGGAGCTGGGCGAAGATCTTGACGCGCAGGGCGTAGAGCACGCGCTCGCCGGTGCGGCCGGTGAGCCGGGTGGCGCCGACCTGGGCGGCCCACTGGCCGAGCACGACCGCGAGCGCGAGGCCCGCGGCCGTCCACACGGCGCCGAGGGAGAGCTGCTGGACGCCCTCGTCGATGCCGTGCCGGATGAGGACGGGCAGCAGCAGCCCGGCGAGCGCGTCGCCGGCGACGAAGAGGAGGGCGACGGCGAGCGGAGCGCCGAAGCCGCGCAGCAGCCGGCGCAGGCCGTACGACGCCTCCGGCGCCTCGGCGCGGTCCTCGTCCACCTCCGGGGCGTCGGTGGCGGGCGGCAGGGCGGCGACCTTGGCCAGCAGTTCCGGGCTGCCGGGCGAGCCGGCGAGCATGCCGGCGAAGCCGGAGGGGTCGCCGGCGGAGGCCGTGGAGTTGCCGCCGGCCACGGCGCTCTTCTCGTCGGTCTCCTTGCGTACCCACAGGCCCGGGGTGATCCCGTCGACGGTGGCGTGCGTGTCGGCGGAGACCTGGCCGGCGGGGTCGCGCTCGCGGTCCGCCAGCTCGTCCGGGTCGGTCAGCAGCCGGCGGTAGAGCGGGCAGCGGGCCTGCAGCTCCTCGTGGGTGCCGACGTCCACGAGCCGGCCGCCGTCGAGGACGGCGATGCGGTCGGCGAGCGCGAGGGTGGACTGGCGGTGGGCGATGAGCAGCGTGGTGCGGCCGGCCATGACGCTCTTGAGCGCCTCGTGGATCTCGTGCTCGACGCGGGCGTCGACCGCGGAGGTGGCGTCGTCGAGGAGCAGCAGCCGGGGGTCGGTGAGGATCGCGCGGGCCAGCGCGATGCGCTGGCGCTGGCCGCCGGAGAGGGTCATGCCCTGTTCGCCGACCACGGTGTCGTAGCCCTCGGGGAGGCCGGTGCCCGGGCCGCCGGCCTTCGGGTCGTCCGCGGGACCGCCGCCGTTGCCCAGCGCGGTGATGAAGCCGTCGGCCTGCGCGGCGCGGGCGGCGGCGCGGATCTCCTCGTCGGTGGCGTCGGGCTTGCCGTAGGCGATGTTGTCCCGGACGGACTCGGAGAACAGGAAGCTGTTCTCGGGGACGAGGCCGATCGCCGCGCGCAGGGAGGGCAGCGTCAGGTCGCGCACGTCGTGGCCGCCGATGCGGACGGCGCCGCCGTCGGGGGCGTCCGAGACGTCGTAATAGCGGGGTATCAGCATCGACAGCGTCGACTTGCCGCTGCCGGAGGCCCCGACGACGGCCATCGTCTCGCCGGGCTCGACCCGCAGCGACAGCCGGTCGAGCACCGGGTGGCCGGGGTCGTAGCCGAAGGTCACGCCGTCGAACTCGACGTCGGCGGGGGCGTCGGCCGGCAGCTCGTGCGCGCCGGGCCGGTCGGACAGCTCCGGCTCGGTGTCGATCAGCTCGTAGACCCGCTCCACGCCCGCGCGGGCCTGCTGCCCGACGGTGAGCATCATCGCGAGCATCCGGACCGGGCCGACGAGCTGCGCGAGATAGGTGGAGAAGGCGACGAAGGTGCCGAGCGTGATCTGCCCGCGGGTGGCCATCCAGCCGCCGAGCGCGAGCATGCCGACCTGGCCGAGGGAGGGCACGGCCTGCAGGGCGGGGGTGTAGCGGGCGTTCATGCGGACGGTGCGCAGCCGGGCGGCGTAGAGCTTGCGGCTGATGGCGCGGAGCTTTCCGGTCTCCTGCCGCTCCTGGCCGAAGCCCTTGACGACGCGGACGCCGCCGACGGCGCCGTCCACGACGGAGGCGACGGTGCCCGCCTGCTGCTGGGCGTACCAGGTGGCGGGGAAGAGGCGGGTGCGGCTGCGGTTCGCGATCCACCACAGGGCGGGGGCGACGCCGAGGGCGACGAGGGTGAGCGTCGGGGACAGCACGACCATGACGACCAGGGAGACCGCGAAGAGCAGCACGTTGCCGATCATCATCGGAATCATGAAGAGCAGGCCCTGGACGAGCTGCAGGTCGGTGGTGCCGCGGCCGACGACCTGGCCGGTGGACAGCTCGTCCTGGCGGCGGCCGTCGAGCCTGACGATCGCGTCGTACATCTCGGTGCGCAGGTCGTGCTGCACGTCGAGGGCGAGCCGGCCGCCGTAGTAGCGCCGGACATAGGTGAGGCCGTAGACGGCGAGGGCGGCGAGGACCATGAGCGCGGCCCAGGGCGCGAGCGGCCGGTCGCCGGAGACGATCACGTCGTCGATGATCAGCTTGGGGATGAGCGGAACGAGGGCCATGATGCCCATCCCGGCGAGGGAGGCGCCGAGGGAGAGCAGAACGTTCCGGCGATAGCGCAGACAGTGGCGGAGGAGCCGCCGCGCCCAGCCCTCGGGTGCGCTTCGCGAAGGCGTCTGCCCGGGTGGGGTCTCTTCCAGGGGGGTCCGTGCCGCAGGGATCTTCCCCGATGGTTCCGCCACCGGCCGCCTCCGCCTCCGTGTCGATCGTCCTGGTCCAGGATCGACAACCTACGGGGGGCGGGATTTGTTTCTCGGGTGCGTACCCCATGGTGCCCGCGGTCGGCCGCGGGCGCCCGGGTGCAGGTCAGGCCACTGCCTGCAACTGGGGCGGGCTGCTGCCGGTGAGCACCTCGACCAGTACCAGTAACCGGGTGAGGGGCTGTTCGACGCCGTGTTCCTCCGCGGGGGCGGCGGGTCTCCCGCCCTCGGTGAAGCGGGCCCAGACGGCCTTGCCGTAGGGGCCCGGCTCGCTCCAGCCCCAACTGTCACTGAGGCACTCCACGATCCGCATCCCGCGGCCGGACTCCGCGAGCGGGTCGGCGACACACACTCGCGGGACGCCGGTGCCGGGGTCGAAGACCGCGCACACGACGTCCGAGCCGCGGCGCAGCAGGCTGAGGACGACGGGGTGGGGGGCCTGGCTCCAGGACGGTTCGCGCAGACCGTGCCGCAGCGCGTTGGCCACCAGCTCCGAGGCGACGGCGGCGACGTCGTCGACGAGGTCCTCCAGCAGCCACCCGCGGAGCGTCGCCCGGGCGACGTTGCGGGCGATGGCGATGGACCGGGGGTCGTCTTCGAGCGTGCACGCTGCGAACTCGGAGGCGGTCACCCACCCTTCAGCCGGTGCGGTCATCTCCAACTCCCCAGTCTCACGTGCACGTTGATGAAACAGGTTGCGATGCCATAGTGATCGATGTGCACTTGCCGCTGCAAGTACGGATGCAATTTCATTCGCAAGAACAGGTGCACGTACATTGGTGTCGCGATCATAGAAGGAGACAGGATGCAGCAGGTCACGAACGGTGTACCGGCGGATCAACTGGCCGGAATCACCTGGCGGAAGAGCAGGTTCAGCAATCCGAACGGCGAGTGCGTGGAGGTCGCCGGGCTCCCTGGCGGAGACATCGCCATGCGCAACTCGCGCGATCCGGGCGGACCGGCCCTCATCTACACACAGGCGGAGATCACCGCCTTCCTGCTCGGCGCGAAGGACGGCCAGTTCGACGATCTGATCGTCAACGGCGCGGCGAGAGGCCCCGGTTGAACCCCGCAGTAGCTGTACACCAAACCCTCCACAGTGAGAGACTGAGCGGTCGATTCACACACACACCGCGGGACAGGGGCAGGCCAGATGTCAGCGTCACCGGAGCAGACTTCATCGGTACGCAGGGCACTCTCTCAGCAGCACGGAGGGCCCACGGTTCTCCGCATCCTGCTGGGTACACACCTGCGTCGGCTCCGGGAGGCCGCCGGCGTCTCCCGTGAGGCAGCCGGTGATGCGATCCGGGCGTCGCACGCCAAGATCAGCCGCCTTGAGCTCGGCCGGGTGGGGTACAAGGAGCGCGACGTCTCCGACCTCCTCACCCTCTACGGCGTCACGGACGAGCAGGAGCGCTCCGAGTTCCTGGCCCTCGCCCGCCGCGCCAGCTCGCCGGGCTGGTGGCAGAAGTACGGCGACGTGCTGCCGGGCTGGTTCGAGACGCTGCTCGGCCTCGAAGAGGCCGCGGGGCTGATCCGTAACTACCAGGTCCAGTTCGTGCCCGGGCTGCTGCAGACCGCGGACTACGCCCGCGCCGTCACGCTGCTGGCCAACGCCGGCGCGCCGGAGCAGGAGATCCAGCGCAAGGTCGACGTGCGGCTGCGCCGCCAGGAGGTGCTGGACCGGCCGGACGCGCCGAAGCTGTGGGTCGTCGTGGACGAGGCCGCGCTGCGCCGCCCGCTCGGCGGGGCGGACGTCATGCGGGGCCAGGTCAGACACCTGCTGGAGATGGGCACCCGGAAGAACATCACGATCCAGATCGCGCCCTTCGACATCGGCGGCCTCGCGGCGGCCGGCGGGCCGATACACATCATGCGCTTCACCGAGCCGGACCTGCCCGACGTCGTCTATCTGGAGCAGCTCACCAGCGCGCTCTACCTGGACAAGCCGGACGAGGTGGAGAACTACAAGCTGGTCATGGACCGGCTCTGCGCCACTGCCGAGACGCACGCGGGCAGCATGCGGATACTGGAGCGGCTGGCCGACGAGTTCTGACGGACTCCCCGCGGCGGCACCCCTGGCAGGGCGGCGCACACGTCAGCAGAGATCACACAGCAGCAGAGGATCAGGCGCGGCGGCGCCTGATCCGTCGTGCCTCAGTCCGCATCCCGCTCGCCCGCGATCTGCCGCGCCATCAGCGTCGTCAGCTCGTACGCCGTGTGCGACGCCGCCACGGACGTGATCTCGGCGTGGTCGTACGCCGGCGCCACCTCCACCAGGTCCGCCGAGACCAGCCGGCAGCCCGCCAGCCCGCGCAGGATCTCCAGCAGCTCGCGCGAGGTGAGCCCGCCGGCCTCCGGGGTGCCGGTGCCCGGGGCGTGCGCCGGGTCCAGCACGTCGATGTCGACGGAGACGTACAGCGGCCGGTCCCCGATCCGCTGCCGCAGTTGGTCGGTGACCTCGTCCACGCCGCGGCGCATCACGTCCGCCGAGGTGACGATGCCGAAGCCCATCTTCGCGTCGTCGTCGAGGTCCCCGCGCCCGTAGAGCGGTCCCCGGATGCCGACGTGCGAGAGCGCCGCGGTGTCGACCACGCCCTCCTCCACCGCGCGCCGGAACGGCGTGCCGTGCGTGTACGCGGCGCCGAAGTAGGTGTCCCAGGTGTCCAGGTGCGCGTCGAAGTGCAGCAGCGCGACCGGCCCGTGCCGGCGGGCGACCGCGCGCAGCAGCGGCAGCGCGACGGTGTGGTCGCCGCCGAGGGTCATCAGCCGGGCGCCGGTCGCCAGCAGCTCACCCGCCGCGTCCTCGACGGTGGCCACCGCCTCGCCGATGTCGAAGGGGTTGACGGCGATGTCGCCCGCGTCCGCGACCTGGGCCAGCGCGAAGGGCGCGGCGTCCTGCGCCGGGTTGTACGGGCGCAGCAGCCGGGACGCCTCACGGATCGCGTTGCCGCCGAAGCGGGCGCCGGGGCGGTAGGAGACGCCGCTGTCGAAGGGGACGCCGACGACGGCGACGTCCGTACGCCCCACCTCGTCCAGGCGGGGCAGCCGGGCGAAGGTGGCCGGGCCCGCGTAGCGCGGGACGCGGGAGGAGTCGACGGGGCCGCGAGGGGTGCCGGTGGTGCTCATGCCTCCGACGATAGGCGCAGGCCGGCGCGAGGGCCGTTGTCCAGTGTGGACACCTGCGCCACCGCACATGTGTCCGGGTGACAATGACACCATGGCCCTCATGTCCCTGCCTGACGCACCCAGCCGCCCCGCCCTCGTCGACCACCTCGTACGCACCCGGATCGCGGGCGACGTCGCCACGCCCCGCGAGGGAAACCTGCGCCACTACCGCGAGCTCAGCCAGGGCAACCTGCGCTTCTGGCTCGGCCTCGACCTCGGCGACCGCTGGACCGACGAGCGGGACGTGCTGGCCGTCATGGCCGAGCGCGTCGGCGTCGTCGCGGACCCCGCGCACACCCACGGCCAGGACCGCATCGACCCCGAGCTGACCGTGGACGGCCTGGACCGGATGGCGGCCGAGCTGCGCAAGGCTGCCGAGGCCGGGCAGCGGGTGCTGCTGGCGACCGGCCACCCCGGCGGGCTGCTGGAGGTGCACAGCAGGACGGCGGCGGCGCTGCGCGCGGCGGGCTGCGACATCGTCACGGTGCCGCCGGGGCTGCGGACGGGCGAGGGCGACGACGGGACGTACGGCAACGTGCAGCAGTTCTGCGACGTCGCCGTGCTGGAGCGGGGCGCGACGCTGTGGCACACGCACGCGCCGCAGCCGGTGCGGCAGATACTCGACGCGCTGGAGCGCGCCGGCGAGCCGCTGCCGGACCTGGTGGTCGCCGACCACGGCTGGGCGGGCGGCGCGGCGCAGCGCGGCGTGCACGCGGTGGGGTACGCGGACTGCAACGACCCGGCGCTGTTCCTCGGCGAGGCGGAGGGCACGCTCGCGGTGGCGGTGCCGCTGGACGACCACGTCACCGACCCGGGGGCGTACGCGCTGCTGACGGCGTACCTGCTGGCGGCGGCGGGGCTGGAGTCCTAGCGGACCCGGTCCGTACGCCCCGTCAGGGGCGTGGGACGCGGATCACGCCCTCCTGGATCACCGACGCCGCCAAACGCCCGTCGCGGGTGAAGATCCGCCCCGTGCTGAGCCCGCGCCCGCCCTGCGAGGTCGGCGACTCCTGGTCGTACAGCAGCCACTCGTCCGCCCGGAACGGCCGGTGGAACCACATCGCGTGGTCCAGGCTCGCGCCCACGACGTCGCCGACGGCCCAGCCGCCGCGGCCGTGCGCGAGCAGCACGGAGTCGAGCAGGGTCATGTCCGAGACGTATGTCATGAGGCAGACGTGCAGCAGCGGGGTGTCGATGGTGCCGGCGAGCTTGCCGTTCGTACGGAACCACACCTGCGAGCGCGGCTCCCGCGGTACCCCGGCCTCGCCGCCCCACGGTGGTGGCTCGACGTAACGCAGGTCGACCGCCGCGCGCGCCTCCAGCATCCGGCCCGCGAGGGCGGGGTCGAGGAAGCGGACCGCGTAGCGCGGCATCGCCTCCTCGGCGGTGGGCAGCGTGTCGGGGTCGGGCGCCGCCGGCATGGGCACCTGGTGCTCCAGGCCCTCCTCGTGCACCTGGAACGACGCGGAGAGGTTGAAGACCGGCTGGCCGTGCTGGACGGCGACGACGCGGCGGGTGGTGAAGGAGCGGCCGTCGCGGATGCGGTCGACGGTGTAGACGAGCGGGGCGCCGGGGTCGCCCGGGCGCAGGAAGTAGGCGTGCAGCGAGTGCGGCGGCCGGTCGGCGGGCACGGTGCGGCCGGCGGCGACCAGCGCCTGCGCCGCGACCTGCCCGCCGAAGACGCGCGGGACGACGGCGGCGCGGGAGTGGCCGCGGTAGATGTCCTGCTCGATCTGCTCCAGGTCGAGCAGGTCGACCAGGTCGGTGAGTGCGGCGTCGTCCATGGTGCGAGTCTCGCAGAGCCGGCGGCCCTACAGGCCCATCGACTTGGCGACGATGGAGCGCATGACCTCGCTGGTGCCGCCGTAGATGCGGGTGACGCGGGTGTCGGCGTACAGGCGGGAGATGGGGTACTCGTTCATGTAGCCGTAGCCGCCGTGCAGTTGGAGGCACTTGTCGATGACGACGGCCGCGCGCTCGGTGCAGAAGAGCTTGACGGCGGCGGCGTCGGCGACGCTCAGCTCGCCCGCGTCGTGCGCGTCCAGCGCGCGGTCGACGTACGCCTGCATCGCGTCGACCTCGGCCTTGCAGTCGGCGAGGACGAACTTGGTGTTCTGGAACTCCGCCACCGTCCGGCCGAAGACGGTGCGCTCCTTGACGTACTCCACCGCGAACCGCACGGCCGCGGCGGCCTGGGCGTACGCGCCGACGGCGATGCCGAGGCGCTCCTGCGGGAGGTTGTGGGTGAGGTACGTGAACGCCTTGCCCTCCTCGCCGAGCAGGTCGGCGACGGGCACCTTGACGTCGGTGAAGCTCAGCTCGGCGGTGTCGGAGGACTTCAGCCCGAGCTTGTCGAGCTTGCGCCCGACGGCGTAGCCCTCGGAGGAGGTGTCGACGACGAGGATGGAGATCCCGCCGCGGCGGTCCTCGGGGGTCGGCGGGGCGGTGCGGGCGCAGACGAGGACGCGGTCGGCCTGGACGCCGCCGGTGATGAAGGTCTTGGCGCCGTTGAGGACGTAGTGCGTGCCGTCGGCGGAGAGCTTCGCGGTGGTCTTCATGCCGGCGAGGTCGGAGCCGGTGCCGGGCTCGGTCATGGCGATGGCGGTCATCATGTCGCCGGAGACGAAGGCGGGCAGCCAGCGGCGCTTCTGCTCCTCGCTGCCGTACTTGAGCAGGTACGGCAGGCACAGGGCGCTGTGCACGGACGAGCCGCCGAAGGAGACGCCGGCGCGGGCGCACTCCTCGCTGATGACGGCGTTGAACTTGAAGCTGTGCTCCCCGGCCCCACCGTACTCCTCGGGCACCTCGATGCCGAACACGCCCAGCTCGCCGAGCTTCTTGTACAGCTCGCGGGGGACGGCGCCGGCTTCCATCCAGTCCTGGTAGTACGGCACGACCTCGGCGGCGATGAAGTCCCGGATGGTCTCGCGGAACGCCTCGTGGTCCTCGTTGAACACCGTCCGCCGCATGGTCCTCGCCTCCCGGGGAGCTCCGACTAAGCGCTTGCTCAGCGCGTACGTCGAAGTTACCTGCGGGTCACCACCGCTGTCCAGGCCGCCCCTGCGGCGGCGGTCACAGCTCCGGCTTCGGCGCCGCCGCGAAGGCACCGCGGGCGAGGCGGTGCAGGAGGGCGGCGGTGGCGGTGCGGTCGGGGAGGGTGCCGCGGGCGCCGAGGTGGGGCGTGGAGTTGAGGAGGCCGAAGACCGCGTGGACGGCGGTACGGGCGGCGCCCTCGGTCAGCGCCGGGTAGACCTCCCGTACGACGTCGACCCACAGCTCGACGTACTGCCGCTGCAACTGGCGTACCAGCTTGCGGTCCTCGTGGCGCAGCCGGTCCAGCTCGCGGTCGTGCAGGATGATCAGCGGGCGGTCGTCCAGGGCGAAGTCGATGTGGCCGCTGATCAGCGCGTCCAGCGGGGCGTCCGGACCCGCACCGCGCACCGCCGCCCGCGCGCGGCCCGCCTCCAGCAGCCGCTCGCTGATGCCGACCAGCAGCTCCGCGAGCATGGCGTCCTTGCCCGCGAAGTGCCGGTACAGGCCGGGGCCGCTGATGCCGACCGCCGCGCCTATCTCGTCCACGCCCACCCCGTGGAAGCCGCGGTCGGCGAACAGGCGCGCGGCCTCCTTGAGGATCTGCTCGCGTCGGGTGGGGGCGGGGGCCTCGGTGCTCATGCGGACCATTGTAGACAGCCCGGTTAGTGAGCGTTAACCTGGGCACACGGCGTTAACGACAGCTAACCTGCTTGTCGGCCGGTACGGCCGAACGGCTCATCGAGGAAGGGCGCGCCCCCGTGGACCACGCACCCGTGCTGACGACCGCCGCGGACCCCGCGGGACCGGCCGGCGCCGCCTGGCGGACCAACGAGGAGGCCCACCGCGCGCTCGCCGCCGAGCTGTACGGCAAGCTCGCCGCCGCCCGCGCCGGCGGCGGCGAGAAGGCCCGCGCCCGGCACACCGCCCGCGGCAAGCTCCTCCCCCGCGACCGCGTCGACGGCCTGCTCGACCCCGGTTCGCCGTTCCTGGAGCTGGCCCCGCTCGCCGCCGACGGGATGTACGGCCCCGGCGGCGACGACGCGCCCGCCGCCGGCGTCATCGCCGGCATCGGCCGGGTCAGCGGCCGGACCTGCGTCGTCATCGCCAACGACGCCACCGTCAAGGGCGGCACGTACTACCCGATGACGGTCAAGAAGCACCTGCGCGCCCAGGAGATCGCGCTGGAGAACCGGCTGCCCTGCGTCTACCTCGTCGACTCCGGCGGCGCCTTCCTGCCCATGCAGGACGAGGTCTTCCCCGACCGCGAGCACTTCGGCCGGATCTTCTACAACCAGGCCCGCATGTCCGGCGCCGGCATCCCGCAGATCGCCGCCGTCCTCGGCTCCTGCACCGCCGGCGGCGCGTACGTCCCGGCGATGAGCGACGAGGCCGTCATCGTCCGCGACCAGGGCACGATCTTCCTCGGCGGCCCGCCCCTGGTGAAGGCCGCCACCGGCGAGGTCGTCACCGCCGAGGAGCTGGGCGGCGGCGAGGTGCACGCGCGCACCTCCGGCGTCACCGACCACCTCGCCGAGGACGACCCGCACGCGCTGCGCATCGTCCGCGGCATCGTCGACACCCTCCCGGAACCCGGCCCGCCCCCCTGGTCCGTACGCGCCGCGGAGGAGCCCAAGCACGACCCCGCCGGGCTCTACGGCGTCGTGCCCGTCGACTCCCGGACGCCGTACGACGTGCGCGAGGTCGTCGCGCGGGTGGTCGACGGCTCGCGCTTCCAGGAGTTCAAGGCCGAGTACGGCACGACGCTCGTCACCGGCTTCGCCCGCATCCACGGCCACGCCGTCGGCATCGTCGCCAACAACGGCATCCTGTTCTCCGAGTCCGCCCAGAAGGGCGCCCACTTCATCGAGCTGTGCGACCAGCGCGGCATCCCGCTGCTGTTCCTGCAGAACATCTCCGGCTTCATGGTCGGCCGCAGCTACGAGGCGGGCGGCATCGCCAAGCACGGCGCGAAGATGGTGACCGCGGTGGCCTGCACGCGGGTGCCGAAGCTGACGGTCGTCATCGGCGGCTCGTACGGCGCCGGGAACTACTCGATGTGCGGCCGGGCCTACTCCCCCCGCTTCCTGTGGATGTGGCCCAACGCGAAGATCTCCGTCATGGGCGGCGAGCAGGCCGCCTCCGTCCTCGCGACCGTCAAGCGCGACCAGTTGGAGGCCCGCGGCGATCAGTGGTCCGCGGAGGAGGAGGCGGAGTTCAAGGCGCCCGTCCGCGAGCAGTACGAGACGCAGGGCAACGCCTACTACGCGACCGCCCGCCTGTGGGACGACGGTGTCATCGACCCGCTGGACACCCGCCGGGTCCTCGGGCTCGCGCTGACCGCCTGCGCCCACGCGCCGCTGCCCGCCAGGGACAGTGCGGCGCAGGGCTTCGGCGTCTTCCGGATGTGAGGGGGAGGATGGCGATGTTCGAGACCGTTCTGCTGGCCAACCGGGGTGAGATCGCCGTACGGGTCATCCGTACGCTGCGCGCGCTCGGCATCCGCCCCGCGGCGGTGTTCACCGACGCGGACGCGGACGCGCGGCACGTGCGCGAGGCCACCGCGGCCGGGGGCACCGCCGTGCGGATCGAGAGCTACCTGTCGGTCGGCGAACTGCTGCGCGCGGCGCGCGAGACGGGCGCGGAGGCGGTGCACCCGGGGTACGGGTTCCTCGCCGAGAACGCGGAGTTCGCGCGGGCGTGCGGGGCGGCGGGGCTGGTCTTCGTCGGCCCGCCCGCGGACGCGATCGAGCTGATGGGCGACAAGATCCGCGCGAAGGAGACGGTACGGGCCGCGGGCGTGCCGGTGGTGCCCGGCTCGTCGGGCAGCGGTCTGACCGACGGCGAACTGGCCGCGGCGGCACGGGAGATCGGCATGCCGGTGCTGCTGAAGCCCTCGGCGGGCGGCGGCGGCAAGGGCATGCGGCTCGTCCACGACGAGGGCGCGCTGGCGGACCAGATCGCGGGTGCGCGGCGTGAGGCGCGGGGCTCGTTCGGCGACGACACGCTGCTGGTGGAGCGGTGGATCGACCGCCCGCGGCACATCGAGATCCAGGTGCTCGCGGACGGCCACGGGCACGTGGTGCACCTCGGCGAGCGGGAGTGCTCGCTGCAGCGCCGGCACCAGAAGATCGTCGAGGAGGCGCCGTCGCCGCTGCTGGACGAGTCGACGCGGGCGGCGATGGGCGCGGCGGCGGTGGAGGCGGCGCGCTCGTGCGGGTACGAGGGCGCGGGCACGGTGGAGTTCATCGTGCCGGGCGGCGGGTCCGGGCCCGTCGCGTACTACTTCATGGAGATGAACACGCGGCTGCAGGTCGAGCACCCGGTCACGGAGCTGGTCACGGGGCTCGACCTGGTGGAGTGGCAGCTCCGGGTGGCCGCCGGGCAGCAACTGACGTTCGCGTCCGGGGACGTGCCGCTGAAGGGGCACGCCGTGGAGGCGCGGATCTGCGCGGAGACGGCGCGGGTGACCCAGGACGGCGAGCGGGTCGACTTCCTGCCGTCGGCGGGCCGGGTGCGGCTGCTGCGCGAGCCGTCGGGCCCGGGTGTGCGGGTCGACTCGGGGCTCTCGGAGGGCACGGAGGTCGGCACGGCGTACGACCCCATGCTGGCGAAGGTCGTCGCCTGGGGCCCGGACCGCGAGGCGGCGCTGCGCCGGCTGCGTGCGGCGCTGGCGGACACGGTGGTGCTGGGACTGGACACGAACACCGGCTTCCTGCGCCGGCTGCTGGCGCACCCGGCGGTGGCGGCGGGCGACCTGGACACGGGCCTGGTGGACCGCGAGGCGGCGCGCCTGGCGGCGGCCCCGGTGCCGCCGGAGGCGTACGCGGCGGCGGCCCTGCTGGCGCAGTCGGCCCTGGAGTCGGCGGCCCGGCGGCCGGCGGGCCCGGGCGGCTGGACCGACCCGTTCGCCGAGCCGTCGGGCTGGCGCCCGGGAGGCCCGCCCGCGTGGACGGTGCGGTGGTTCCGCGGGGCGGGGCGGGATCCGGCGGAGGTACGGGTCCGGGGGCTGACGCCGGCGGCGGAGGTGCGGACCGCGGAACGCACCCTCCCCGCCAGGCTCGCGCGCGCCGACGACACCTCCGTCACCCTCGAAGTCGACGGAGTCACCCACCGCTTCACCCGCGCCGCCTCCCCCGACGGCCTCTGGCTCGGCCGCGACGGCGACGCCTGGCACCTCGTCGCCCACGACCCCGTCGAGGCCGCCCTGCGCGGCGGGGCGCTGGCCGCCGGGGCCGACGCGCTCACCGCGCCGATGCCCGGCACCGTGACCGTCGTCAAGGCCGCCGTGGGCGACCGGGTCGCCGCCGGGCAGAGCCTGCTCGTCGTCGAGGCGATGAAGATGGAGCACGTCATCGCCGCCCCGCACGCCGGCACCGTCGCCTCGCTGGACGTCGTCGCGGGCGGGACGGTGGCCATGGAGCAGGTGCTCGCCGTCGTCGTACCGGACGACACCCGGGACGGCAGCCAGGACCACGAACAGGAAGGGCCGCGATGACCCACTCCCCCCTCCCCATGCGCGTTCCCGCCGCCGGGCTGCCCCCCCGGGTGCGGATCCACGAAGTCGGGCCCCGGGACGGCCTGCAGAACGAGAAGGCCATCGTCCCCACCGACGTCAAGGCCGACTTCGTGTGCCGCCTGGCCAACGCCGGTCTCTCCACCGTCGAGGTGACCAGCTTCGTGCACCCCAAGTGGGTCCCCCAGCTCGCCGACGCCGGAGAGGTCTGCCTCCGCCTCGACGACCTGCCCGCCGGCGTCCGCCTGCCCGTCCTCGTGCCCAACATCCGCGGCCTGGAGCGCGCCACCGCCCACGGTGCACGCCGCGTCGCCATCGCCGCCAGCGCCACCGAGACCTTCGCCCGCCGCAACCTCAACCGCACCCTCGACGAGTCCCTCGCGATGTCCGCCGAGGTCGTCGCGCAGGCCAAGGGGCAGGGCATGCACGTCCGCGGCTACCTCTCGATGTGCTTCGGCGACCCCTGGGAGGGCCCCGTCCCGCTGGAGCAGGTGGTACGCACCGCCCGCGCGCTCGCCGACATGGGCTGCGACGAATTGAGCCTCGGCGACACCATAGGCGTCGCCACTCCCGGCCACGTCTCCGCGCTGCTCGACGCCCTCGCCGCGGACGGCCTCGGGGCCGACCGCCTCGGCGTCCACTTCCACGACACGTACGGCCAGGCCCTGGCCAACACCCTCGCCGCCCTGCAGCACGGCGTCACCACCGTCGACGCCTCCGCCGGCGGTCTCGGCGGCTGCCCGTTCGCCGGAAGCGCGACCGGCAACCTCGCCACCGAGGACCTCGTGTGGATGCTCCAGGGGCTCGGCGTCGAGACCGGCGTCGACCTCGACGCGCTCGTCGCCACCAGCGTCTGGATGGCCGAGCGCCTCGGCCGCCCGAGCCCGTCCCGTACCGTGACCGCCCTCGCCCGCAAGGAGTGACCCCGATGACGCCGAGTCTCGACCACCGACTCTCCCCCGAGCTGGAGCAGCTCCGCCGCACGGCAGAGGAGTTCGCGCACGACGTGGTGGCGCCGAAGATCGGCGACTACTACGAGCGGCACGAGTTCCCGTACGACATCGTGCGCGAGATGGGCCGCATGGGCCTGTTCGGCCTGCCGTTCCCGGAGGAGTACGGCGGCATGGGCGGCGACTACCTGGCGCTCGGCGTCGTGCTGGAAGAGCTGGCGCGCGTCGACTCCTCGGTGGCCATCACGCTGGAGGCGGGCTGCTCGCTGGGCACGATGCCGATCCACCACTTCGGCACGGAGGAGCAGAAGCGCACCTGGCTGCCGAAGCTGTGCTCCGGCGAGATGCTGGGCGCGTTCGGCCTGACGGAGCCGGAGTGCGGCTCGGACGCGGGCGGTACGCGCACCACGGCGCGCCTCGACGAGACCGCCGGCGAGTGGGTGATCAACGGGACGAAGTGCTTCATCACCAACTCCGGTACGGACATCACCGGCCTGGTCACCGTCACCGCCGTCACGGGCAGGAGCGAGTCGGGCAAGCCGGAGATCTCGGCGATCATCGTGCCGTCCGGCACCCCGGGCTTCACGGTCGCCGCCCCGTACTCCAAGGTCGGCTGGAACGCCTCCGACACCCGCGAGCTGTCCTTCTCCGACGTCCGCGTCCCCGCCGCGAACCTCCTGGGCGAACGCGGCCGCGGCTACGCCCAGTTCCTGCGGATCCTGGACGAGGGCCGCATCGCCATCGCCGCGCTCGCCACCGGCCTGGCGCAGGGCTGCGTCGACGAGTCGCTGGCGTACGCGCAGCAGCGCCACGCCTTCGGCCGGCCCATCGGCGCCAACCAGGCCATCCAGTTCAAGCTCGCCGACATGGACCTGCGCGCCCACACCGCCCGGCTGGCGTGGCGGGACGCGGCGTCGCGGCTGGTGCACGGCGAGCCGTTCAAGAAGGCGGCGGCGCTGGCGAAGCTGCACACCTCGACGGTGGCCGTGGACAACGCGCGCGAGGCGACGCAGATCCACGGCGGGTACGGGTTCATGAACGAGTACCCGGTGGCGCGGATGTGGCGGGACGCGAAGATCCTGGAGATCGGGGAGGGCACGAGCGAGGTGCAGCGCATGCTCATCGCCCGCGAGCTGGGCCTGCCGCCCACCCCCTGACGGCGGGCCGGGCCGCCGGGCTCACGGCCAGAGTCGGGTCCGGTGGACGTACCGGAAGCCCGACCGCCACTGCAGCTCGACGTACGCCATCGGCTTGTCCTTCGGGTTGCCGTACGCGTCGAAGCCGATCGGCCCGCTGAGGCCCCGCACCTCCTTCGTCGTGCCGAGCTGCAGCAGCATCTGCCGTACGGCGCCCGCGTCCACGGGGTCGCCGCCGTCCGGCCCCGTGGCCAACTCCACGGCCCTGACCAGCGCCAGCATCGCGTCGTGCCCCATGATCGCCTGCCCGCTCTGCAGCGGCCCGTCGCCCGCCGCGCACGCGCCGCGGGGGGCGCCGGGGCGGAAGTCGGCGCAGTAGCGGTCGGCGAAGTCCGCGAGGGCGGCGGCGTCGCCGGACTCGGGGTGGGCGTAGGCCGTATACCGTATGCGCGGCCCCCGGTCACCCCAGCGCCGCAGGTCGGGCGAGTCGAAGTACAGGCCGAGGGCGCTGGATCCCGACACCACGGCCAGCGTGCAGCCGGGCTGCTGCCCGAGGGCCTGGACGAACTGGCGCAGGGCGCGCCCGCGGCCGGCGAAGTAGACGGCGTCCAGCTCCTGTCTGGCCCGGCAGACCTGGTCGGCGATGTACGTCAGCGCGTTGGCCGACGAGCTGCGGGCGGACTCGAAGGAGTAGCCGTCGGGGGTGGCCAGCCGCACCCCGCGCGCGGCGACGGCCTCCTCGAAGCCCTCGCGCAGCGCCTTGTTGTACGTGTCCCCGGCCTTGATGTCCTTGACGATGTCGACGCGGTAGCCGGGGTCCTCGCGCTGCCGCTCGTGCAGCTCGCGGGCGGCGATGGCGGCCTGCCGGGAGGTGGGCTGGGAGACGCGGAAGAAGCCGGGGTCCTCGCGGGCGAGTTCGTCGGCCGCGACCGTCGCGCCGACCATCGGTATCCCGGCGCGGTGCAGCCGCCCGACCGTCGCCACGGTGGACGCGACGCTCTGGCCGAGGCCGGTGACGGCGACCAGGCGCTCCTCGCCGCGGGCCCTGTCTTCCAGGTCGCGCACCACCCGCTCGTAGTGCGCCCCGCCCTCCCCGGTGTTCGCGAGCAGCAGCCGGACCTTCGGCGACGGGCCCTCGTCGGCGCGCGGGTCGTCGGCGTCGAGCCGGTTGTGCGCGCGCTGGGCGAGGTAGGCGCCCTCCAGCGCCTGGCGGACGACGGTCGGGTCCCTGTCGTCGGCACGGGCGCCGGCGCGCGCCTCGGCGTCCGTGCCGTCCTCGCCGTGGGTCATGGACTCGACGTACGCGATGCTCACGGCCGCGGCGCCGGAGCGCTCGACGCGCTCGTTCTCCGCGCGGATCCGCTCGGTGACCTCGTCGAGTTCCCCGTCGAAGGAGTACGCCCCGTCGGTGACGCCCACGCACTCGCCGCCCAGCCGCACCACCCCGGCCGCGCACTCCTCGTCGCCGCCGAGCGTCTTCGGCAGGAACCAGGCCAGCGCGCCGGCCGCGACCAGCCCCGCCAGCACCACCGCTCCCCACGGCGTCGTGCCGCCGCGGCCCAGCCGTCTGTCACTCACCGGGCTTCTCCTCGTACTGGCCCGCCTGGTCCAGCAGCGCGGGGGTGCCGCCGCCGAAGGGCCCGTACGCCAGGGTCATGAAGCGGGCGTTGATCTCGCCGTAGAGCTGGCCGTAGAGGTCTTCGAGGGGGTTGCGGTACGGGTCTCCGACGTGGTCGGTCTCGGGCGACTCGGCGGGCTCGGGCGCCATCCAGCTCGCCACCAGCAGCCGGGTCACGGTGCGCTCCCTGCTCTCGACCTCGTCGGTGCTGAGGAAGCCGAGCAGGCCCTCGTACCGCTGCTGCGGCGAGTCGGCCTGCGGGGCGTGCGCCTGGATGCGGGCACGTACGGGCGCGCGGCGCAGCCGGACGAGCAGGCGGCACCAGCGGGTGGCGTCCGCCTCGCCGAAGCGGTCGTTGAGGAAGCGGGCGGCGGCGTGCAGGTCCTCCAGCGCGAGCCGGTGGTACGCCTCGATCTCCGGCAGCCCGCGCTCCGCGGCGTCGCGGCGCAGGGCCTCGTGGGCGTGCCGCCAGCCGCCGGTGGCCTCCAGGCGGCGCAGGAGGAGCAGCCGCAGCAGCGGGTGGAGGGTCTGGAGCGGGCCGTCGGCGGCGCTGTCGCGGGTGCGTACGTGCATGGTCTGCAGGACGTCGCCGGAGAAGGCGCCGACGGCGTTGCGCAGCGCCGCCTCGCCCTCCTCCCACAGCGGGCCTGCCGCGACGGCGCGGGCCAGGTCGGTGGCGGCGGCGCAGCGCGGCAGGGCGTCCCACAGGCCGGTCTCGCGGGCGTCCCGGGGCAGCAGGCGCTCCAGCAGGGCGGTGACGAGGGGCGCGTCGGGGGCGAGTGCGCGCTGGATGCGGGTCTCCCACGACCGGCGGTCGTCGGTGGCGAGGAGTTCGTCGAAGAGGTGGCGGGTGGCCAGCGGATGGCCGCGGGTCACCTCGTACGCGGCCCAGCCCAGCCACTTCACGCCGGCGTCGGGCAGGAGTTCGGCGGCGTCCCCGGCGCCGCCGTCGCCCGCGGCGCCCCCGGTGCCGCCGCCACCGACCGGGCCCGCGCCGTCGGCACGCAGCACGTCGAGCGCCTGCGCCTCCACCTCGTCGCGCCGCAGGTCGCGCAGTTGGCCGACGCACAGCCCGGGGGCGAGCCGCTTGGGCCGGAAGCCGGGGTCCTCGGGGTCCCACCAGCCCGGATACCGGCCGGGCTGGGGCTTGTAGCCGAGCGCGGGCTTCTTCAGCGCCCGGGGGTAGGCGGCCGCGGCGGCGAGGACGACGAGCGGGTCGACGGCCCGGCCGGCTCCCCCGGCCGCGGGGGCCTGGCGTCCGGGCCCTCCTGCCGGGCCTGGCGCGCGTCGAGGAGCAGCTCCAGCAGGTCGCCGCCGAGCTGGTGTTCGGCGTTGTCGAGGAGCACGAGGCAGCGGGTGTCGTGGACGCGGGCGGCGTGCCCGCGCCCGTACGCGCGGCAGAGGTCGTCCAGGAACGCGCGGGCGAGGTCCTGCTCCGCGCCGCGCCGGGTCGCGGGGTCGTGGAACCGCTTCTTCAGGTCGACCAGGTAGTCCAGGTAGCCGCGGTGGCGCGCGTCGCGCAGCGCCCGGCCCAGGCGCAGCCGCGCGAGGCCGAGCGCCAGCGCCCGCCGGCCGCCCGGCACGAGCAGCAGGGGCGCCCGCAGCAGCGCCGGTACGCCCAGCATGCCGGCCGCCTCCACGAGCCGGTTGAGGAACGCGCCGTCGCCGCCGTCCGCCGGGGCCGGCGCGAGGGCCCGGACCATGGCGCGGGCCGCCGCCTTCCGGCTGTCCAGCGGCACGTCGGCGCGGATCGCGACGGCCTGCACGCCGAAGGAGGGGAAGGTGAGCCGGGGCCAGCCGCGCTTGCGGGCGTGCAGGTCGAAGACCACCTCGGCGAGGACGTCGAAGCAGGTGGCGTTCTGCTGCCGGTGCACGGCGACGTCCTGGAGGGAGGCGGGCACGTCGTCCCAGGCGGTCCGCAGGTGCCGCAGCAGGGTGCTCTTGCCGCTGCCGCGCGGTCCGAGGACCAGGGTCACCGGTTGCTGCTCGTCGACGGGCACGGGGTACGTCAGCCGCAGGAACGCGGGCCGGAAGCGCCGCCGCAGCGCGTCGCCCGCGTACTCCGTCACGGCCCGGTCGCGCCGGGAGCGACCCTCCCACCCCTGGCCCATGCGGCAGCTCCTCGTCCCCGTCGACGCTGACGGGGCACCAGATTATGGGAACGCGCCCGGTCGCGAAGGCCACTTACCGGACAGGGCGGGGGTGCGGGAGGCGTGGCCGGATCCCGCCACCTGCACGAGGAACTTAGGTTAGGTTAGCCTAAGCTGCGTCGTCGGCCCGGAAGGGCCCCCGTACGCACGAAAGAGACCTCTCATGCACCACGTCCGCGCCCGCCCGATCTCCCGCCGCGGCCTGCTGACCGCAGGCGGCGCCGCCGGCCTCACCGCGCTCCTCGCCGCCTGCGGCGACGACGCCGGCTCCGGCGGCGGTGACGCGAAGGGCGGCCCCTGGTCGTTCGAGGACGACCGCGGCGAGACGGCGAGAGCGGACGGCACGCCGCGCACCATCGTCGCGTTCACCGGTACGGCCGCCGCGCTCCACGACTACGGGATCGAGTGCGCCGGGGTGTTCGGGCCGACCAGGACCGCGGACGGCAAGCCGGACGTGCAGGCCGGGGACCTGGACGTCGACGCGGTCGAGATACTCGGCAACACCTGGGGGCAGTTCAGCGTCGAGAAGTACGCGGCCCTCGGGCCCGAGCTGATCGTCGCCCCGACGTTCGACGACGCCGGCACCCTCTGGTACGTGCCGGAGGAGTCCGCGGACAAGATCCTCCAACTGGCGCCGAGCGTGGCCGTCAGCGTCTACGACCGCCCCATGACCGGGCCGCTGGAGCGCATGCTGGAGCTCGCCGGATCGCTCGGCGCCGACACCGGCTCCGCGGAGATCAGGGCGGCCAGGAAGCGCTTCGAGGACGCCGCCGGGCGGCTGCGGCAGGCGGCGAAGAGCCGGAAGGACATCAGGGTCCTCGTCGGCTCGGGCAGCGCCGACCTCTTCTACGTCTCGGGCACGAACCTCTCCGCCGACCTGGAGTACTTCAAGCAGCTCGGCGTGAACTTCGTCGAGCCCCCGGAGGGGGCGAAGGAGAACAGCGGCGGCTGGTTCGAGGAGCTGAGCTGGGAGAACGTCGACAAGTACGACGCCGACCTGATCATGCTGGACAACCGCACCTCGACACTCCAGCAGAGCGCCCTGGCCGACAAGCCCACCTGGGGCCGGCTGCCCGCGGTCGAGGCGGGCCAGGTCGTGTCCCGCGTCACCGAGCCCGTCTACTCGTACGACAAATGCGCGCCGGTCCTCGACGACCTGGCCGAAGCCCTCGAGAACGCCCGAAAGGTGAGCTGACGTGACCACGGAACCGACCGCGCAGACCCGGGAGCCGGCGGCGGACACCGCGCCCGCCGAGCCGTTCCGCTTCTTCCGCCTCGACGTCACCCGCACCGAGCGGCTCAGCCCCACCCTCCTGCGCGTCACCTTCGGGGACGACGGCTCCGGCAGCCTCGACGGCTTCGCCTCCGGCGGGTGCGACCAGAGCCTGTCGCTGTTCCTGCCGCACCCCGGCCAGGCGGAGCCGGTGATGCCCACGGGCCCCGACTGGTTCGACGAGTACCGCGCGCTCGACCCGGACGTACGGGCCGTGCTGCGCTCGTACACGGTGCGCGCGCAGCGCCCCGGCGAGGTCGACATCGACTTCGTGCTGCACACCGACCCGGCGGGCCCCGCCGCGCGGTGGGCGAGCGGGGCCGAGCCCGGCGACCGGATCATCGCGCTGGGCCCGGCCGTGCCGGACAACACCGGCGTGCGCTTCCGGCTGCCCGCGGGCGCCGACCACGTCGTCGTGGCCGCCGACGAGACCGCGCTGCCGGCCGCCGCGGCGATCCTGGAGTCGCTGCCCGCGGGGCTGCCGGCCAAGGCGTGGATCCGCGTCCCGCACCCCGGCGACGCACTGAAACTGGACACCCCCGCGGACGTGGAGATCACCTGGCTCACCGGCCCCACCGCCGGCGTGGTCGACGCACTGCGCGCCGCGGAGCTGCCCGCGGGGACGCCGTACGCCTGGCTCGCGGGCGAGGCGGGGATGGTGCGGGAGCTGCGCCGGCAGCTCGTACGGGAGCGGAAGTTCGACCGCCGGGCGGTCGCCTTCACCGGCTACTGGCGCCGCGGCGCCTCCGAGGACCAGTTCCGCTCCGAGGCGGAGGCCGGCGACGACTCCCCCACCGCGGGGTGAGCCGGCGACGCGTGGCCGAAACGACGGGGGCGAGAGCCCTAGGACCAAATACTTAGGTTAGGCTTCCCTAAGTTTCTGGGTCCCATCCCGTCGTAGTGAGGACAGCATCCATGAGGTCCCACCTGCTCAACGACCGCACCGCCGGCACCTACCGCCGTACGGTCACCGCAGGCGTCGAGCACATCGCGGCCCGACTGGCCCATGCAGACCGCCCGTTCACGGGCATCACACCCCCCGCCCTCGCCCCGGTCGTCGACGCCGTCGACCTCGACCTCCCCCTCGGTGACGCCGCCGCCGCCCTGGAGGAGCTGGACCGGCTCTACCTGCGCGACGCCGTGTACTTCCACCACCCGCGCTACCTCGCCCACCTCAACTGCCCCGTCGTCATCCCCGCCGTGCTCGGCGAGGCGGTGCTCTCCGCCGTCAACTCCTCTCTGGACACCTGGGACCAGTCCGCCGGCGGCACGCTCATCGAGCGCCGCCTCATCGACTGGACCGCCGCCCGCATCGGCCTCGGCCCGGCCGCGGACGGGGTGTTCACCTCCGGCGGCACCCAGTCCAACCTGCACGCCCTGCTGCTCGCCCGCGAGGAGGCGTGCGACGGCGTACGCAAACAGCACGGCGCCGGGCTGCGCACCGCCGAGATCCTGCCCCGGCTGCGCATCCTCGCCTCCGCGCACGGCCACTTCAGCGTCCGCAAGGCGGCCTTGCTGCTCGGCCTCGGCGAAGAGGCGGTCATCGAGGTGCCGTGCGACGCGGAGCGCCGGATGCGGCCCGCCGCGCTGGCCGCGGCGCTCGCGCAGGTGCAGCGCGACGACCTCGTCCCCATGGCCGTCGTCGCCACCGCCGGCACCACCGACTTCGGCAGCGTCGACCCGCTGCCGCAGATCGCCGGGCTCTGCGCGGGGTACGGCGTGTGGCTGCACGTGGACGCGGCGTACGGCTGCGGGCTGCTGGTCTCCGGCCGCCGCCGGCACCTGCTCAGCGGCATCGAGCGCGCCGACTCCGTGACCGTCGACTTCCACAAGTCCTTCTTCCAGCCGGTCAGCTCGTCGGCCGTGCTGGTACGGGACCGGGCGACCCTGCGGCACGCGACGTACCACGCCGAGTACCTCAACCCCGAGCGCATGGCCGCCGAGCAGATCCCCAACCAGGTCGACAAGTCGCTCCAGACCACCCGCAGGTTCGACGCGCTCAAGCTGTGGCTGACGCTGCGGGTCATGGGCGCCGACGGCGTCGGCGCGCTCTTCGACGAGGTCTGCGACCTCGCGGGCGCCGGCTGGCGGCTGCTGGACGAGGACCCCCGCTTCGAAGTCGTCGCCCGGCCGCAGTTGTCGACGCTGGTCTTCCGCTACGCCCCGGGGAGCACGGCAGGCGCGGCAGGCGTGGCCGGCACCGGAGCGGACCCCGCGCTCGCCGACCCCGCTCTCGCCGACCCCGCGCTGATCGACGCCGCCAACCTGCACGCCCGCGCGCAACTGGCCGCCTCCGGTGCCGCGATGGTGGCGGGCACCAAGGTCGACGGCCGGCACTACCTGAAGTTCACGCTGCTCAACCCCGAGACCACGACCGAGGACCTCGCCGCCGTCCTCGACCTCATAGCCGAGCACGCCGCCGCCTACACGGGAGAATCCCTTGTCCCCGACGTCCCCGCAGTCCCCACCCGCTGAGCGCCGCGTCCACGACTTCGTCGCCGTCGGCCTCGGCCCGTTCAACCTGGGCCTGGCCTGTCTGGCCGAACCGGTCGACGGCCTCGACGGCGTCTTCCTGGAGCGCAAGCCCGACTTCGACTGGCACTCCGGGATGTTCATCGAAGGCAGCACGCTCCAGACGCCGTTCATGTCGGACCTGGTCACGCTGGCCGACCCCACGTCCCCGTACTCCTTCCTGAACTACCTGAAGGAGACCGGGCGGCTGTACTCCTTCTACATCCGCGAGAGCTTCTATCCGCTGCGCGAGGAGTTCAACGACTACTGCCGCTGGGCCGCCGCCAAACTTCCGAGCGTGCGCTTCGGCGAGGAAGTCACCGCCGTCCAGCGGGACGCGGCCGACGGCACGTACGTCGTGCGCACCCAGCGGGGCGAGTACCGCGGGCGCCGGCTGGTCCTGGGCACCGGCACGCCGCCGTACGTGCCCGGGCCGTGCGCCGGCCTCGGCGGCGACCTGATCCACAACAGCCGCTATCTGGAGCACAGGGAACGGCTGCGCGCCAAGGAGTCGGTCACGATCGTCGGCAGCGGCCAGAGCGCCGCCGAGATCTACTACGACCTGCTCCAGGACCTGAGCCCCGACGGCTACCACCTCACCTGGGTGACCCGCTCGCCGCGGTTCTTCCCGCTGGAGTACACCAAGCTGACGCTGGAGATGACCTCGCCCGAGTACGTCGACTACTTCCACGCGCTGCCCGCGCCCGTCCGCGACCGGCTGGGCCCCGCGCAGAAGAACCTCTACAAGGGCATCAACACCGAGCTGATCGACGCCATCTTCGACCTGCTCTACGTCAAGTCCCGCCGCGGCCCGGTGCCGACCCGGCTGCTCACCAACACCGCCCTCGTCTCCGCCGGGTACGCGGACGGCACGTACACCCTGGGCCTGCGCCACGAGGAGCAGGGCCGGGACTTCGACCTGGCCACCCAGGGACTGGTGCTGGCCACCGGCTACCGCTACGCGGAGCCGCCGTTCCTCGCCGGCATCGCCGACCGCCTCGCGCGCGACGAGCGGGGGCGCTTCGCCGTCGCCCGCAACTACACCGTCGACCGCGCGGGCCGCGAGGTCTTCGTGCAGAACGCCGAGCTGCACACGCACGGCTTCGCCGCCCCCGACCTCGGCATGGCCGCGTACCGCAACTCCTGCATCATCCGCGAGATGGCGGGCCGCGAGGTCTACCCCGTCGAGAAGTCCATCGCCTTCCAGGAGTTCGGAGCGCCGGCCTGATGAAACTCACCCTGCGCCCCCTGGACCCGGTCCAGGACGCGCCGCTGCTGCACACCTGGGTCACCCACCCCAAGGCCGCCTTCTGGCTGATGCAGGGCTGCACGCCGGAGGAGGTCGAGAAGGAGTACGCCCGGATCTCCGCCGATCCGCACCACGACGCCTTCCTCGGCCTCGCCGACGGCGTCCCCGCCTTCCTCGCCGAGCGCTACGACCCGGCGCACCGCGAGCTGACCGGCGTGTACGACGCCGAGGACGGCGACGTCGGGATGCACTTCCTGACCGCGCCGGCGGACACCCCGGTGCACGGATTCACCCGGGCGGTCATCACGGCGGTGATGGAGTGGCTGTTCGCCGACCCGGCGGTGCGCCGGGTCGTGGTCGAGCCCGACGCGCGCAACACCGCGGTGCACGCGCTGAACGAGGCCGTGGGCTTCCGCGTGGCGCGCCGCGTACGCATACCCGGGGACCCCGGGAAGGACGCGCTGCTGAGCTTCTGCACCCGCGCGCAGTTCACCGCAGCGCAGACGGCGGCCACCGCCCCCGACGCCACCGGGCACCTCACCCCCGACCGCTGGGCGGAGGCCACCCGCCGGCTGCTGGCCAAGGCGATCGGCGAGTTCACCCACGAGCGGCTGCTGACGCCGGAGCCGCGGGGGGTCGGCTCGTACGCGCTACGGGCGGGGGACGCCGAGTACCGCTTCGAGGCCCGGCGCTACGCGCTGGACCACTGGCGCGTCGCCCCGGACACCGTCAGCCGGCACGCCCCCGGCGACCCGCCGGAGGGGTCCGGGCTCGACGCGCTGCGGTTCTTCACGGAGCTGCGCAAGCCGCTGGGGCTGAGCGACGAGGTGCTGCCCGTGTACCTGGAGGAGATCACGTCCACGCTGGCGAGCACCGCGTACAAGCTCACCGGCCCCGAGGACGCGGACCTCGCGCACGCGGACTTCCAGCGGATCGAGGCGGGGATGACCGAGGGCCACCCCTGCTTCGTCGCCAACAACGGCCGCCTGGGCCTGGGCGCCGGGGACTACCGCGCGTACGCCCCCGAGACCGGCGCCCGCACCCGCCTCGTCTGGCTCGCCGCCCACCGCGACCGGGCGACGTTCACCTGCGCCGCCGACCTCGACTACGACACGCTCCTGCGCGCCGAGCTGGAGCCGGGCGTACGCGAGGACTTCGCCGCCCGGCTGCGGGCCCTGAACCTGGACCCGGACGACTACCTGCTCATGCCCGCGCACCCCTGGCAGTGGGAGCACAAGCTCTCCGTCACCTTCGCGGGCGAGGTCGCCGCGCGCCGGCTGGTGTACCTCGGCGAGAGCGCGGACACGTACCAGCCGCAGCAGTCGATACGCACCTTCTTCAACACCTCCGCGCCCCGGCGGCACTACGTCAAGACCGCGCTGTCCGTCCTCAACATGGGCTTCATGCGCGGGCTGTCGGCCGCGTACATGGAGGCCACGCCCGCGATCAACGACTGGGTCGCCGGGCTGGTCGAGCAGGACGAGGTGCTGCGCGGCACGGGCCTTGCGATCCTGCGCGAACTGGCCGCGGTCGGCTACCGCCACGAGGCGTACGAGGCCGCCACCGCCCCCGGCTCGCCGTACCGCAAGATGCTCGCCGCGCTGTGGCGGGAGAGCCCGGTGCCGCGGCTCGCCGAGGGGCAGCGGCTCGCCACGATGGCGGCGCTGCTGCACACCGACCGCGCGGGCCGGCCGCTGGCGGCGTCGCTGATCGAGGGCTCGGGGCTGCCGCCGGAGGTGTGGCTGCGCCGCTATCTCGACGCGTACCTGACGCCGCTGCTGCACGCCTTCTACGCGTACGGGCTGGCGTTCATGCCGCACGGCGAGAACGTCATCCTGGTGCTGGACGAGGCGGGGGCGGTGGAGCGGGCGCTGTTCAAGGACATCGCGGAGGAGGTCGTGGTCATGGACCCGGACCTGCCGCTGCCGCCGGCGGCGGAGCGCATCCGGGCCGAGGTCCCCGACGACATGCACCTGCTGTCCGTCTTCACGGACGTCTTCGACTGCTTCTTCCGCTTCCTGGCACCGCTGCTGGACGAGGCGGGGGTGCTGGGCGAGGAGGACTTCTGGCGCACGGTCGCGGAGTGCGCGCGGGACTACCGGGCGGCGGTGCCGGACCTGGCGGACAGGTTCGAGCGGCACGACCTGTTCGCGCCGGAGTTCGCGCTGTCGTGCCTCAACAGGCTGCAGTTGCGGGACAACCGGCAGATGGTCGACCTGACGGACCCGTCGGCGGCGCTGCAGTTGGTGGGCACGCTGAAGAACCCGCTGGCCCCGTACGCGGAGAGGTGACGCTCTCGCCCCACACCCGAACCCCTGCCCGAGAAAGGCAACCCCCCGCACACCCGCCCAAGGGTAGGCCGCCCCACCGACAAAGCCCGCCGACGCACGACGCACGGCGCACCGCGCATCGCGCACAGCGCACAGCGCCCGGCGACCACCGGCGGAGCGCCGCCTTCACCCGCGCCATCACCCCCGCAGCAGCGTGTTGAGCCGCGCCGCCTGCCGCGTCAGGTGATCCCGTTCCGGGATGTTCGGCGCCGAGCGGGCCGCCTCGGCGTACAGCCGGGCGGCCGTCTCGGCGTCGCCGTCCCGCTCGTGCAGGTACGCCGCCACCGCCGCGTACCGCGGCAGCGACGGGTCCAGCTCCGCCAGGGCCGCAAGCCCCGCCCGCGCGCCGTCGGCCTCGCCCACCGCCACCGCGCGGTTGAGCCGGGCCACCGGGCTGTCGGTGAGGCGGACGAGTTCGTCGTACCACTCGACGATCTGCACCCAGTCCGTCTCCCCCGCCACCGGGGCGTCCGCGTGGAGCGCGGCGACGGCCGCCTGGGCCTGGAACTCCCCCAGGCGGTCGCGGGCCAGCGCCGCCTGGAGGATCCGGACGCCCTCGGCGATCAGTCCGGTGTCCCACAGCCCGCGGTCCTGCTCGGCGAGCGGCACCAGCCTGCCGTCGGCACCGGTCCGCGCCGGCCGGCGCGCGTGGTGCAGCAGCATGAGCGCCAGCAGCCCCGCGACCTCCTCGTGGCTGGTCCTGGCCGCCAGTTGCCGGGTCAGCCGGATCGCCTCGGCGGAGAGGTCGACGTCGCCGGAGTAGCCCTCGTTGAAGACGAGGTAGAGCACGCGCAGCACGGTCGCGACGTCGCCGGGCTGGTCGAACCGTATGCCGGAGACCGTCCGCTTGGCCCTGCTGATCCGCTGGGCCATGGTGGCCTCCGGCACCAGGTAGGCCCGCGCGATCTGCCGCGTGGTCAGGCCGCCGACCGCGCGCAGCGTCAGCGCGACGGCCGAGGCCGGCGTCAGGGACGGGTGTGCGCACAGGAAGTAGAGCTGGAGCGTGTCGTCCACCGACCCGCCCGGGGCGGCGGACGGCACGGGCTCGGCGTCGACCTGCTCCTCGCGCCGCCGCCGGGAGGTGTCGGCCCGTACGGCGTCGAGGAACTTGCGCCACGCCACCGTGACCAGCCACCCCTTGGGATCCCTCGGGGGGTCGTCGGACCAGGTGCGCACGGCCTCGACCAGGGCGTCCTGGACGGCGTCCTCGGCCGCCGCGAAGTCTGCTCCGCGGCGGACGAGAACTCCGATGACCTCGGGCACCAGCTCCCGCAGCAGCGGCTCGTTCACTCGGCGGCCGCGGCCTGCACGCCGTAGGCCGGGCGGATCTCGAGCCACTCGTGGATCGGCTTGCCGCCCGCGCCCGGCGCGGCCGACAGCTCGGCGGCCAGCTCCAGCGCGCGGTCGTAGGTCTCGACGTCGATGACCATCCAGCCTGCGATGAGGTCCTTGGTCTCGGCGAACGGCCCGTCGGTGACGGGCGGCCGCCCCTCGCCGTCGTAGCGGACGAAGGTGCCCTCCGGGGCGAGCGCCTGCTCGCCGACGAACTCGCCGGTGGCCTCCAGCCGGGTGGCGAAGTCACGCATGTACTGGATGTGGGCCGTGACCTCCTCCGGCTTCCACTGGTCCATCGGGACGTCGTTGACCGCCGCCGGCGCGCCACGGTAGTGCTTGAGCAGCAGGTACTTGGCCATGATGTTCTCCTTGCCGGGATCAGGGCCCATTGTGGGCCGCATTCACCCCTGGGACGCAGCCGATCGCCGTTTCTCGACAGCCCCGCGGAAAAAATTTCCGGGGAGCCGTCCGGCACGCCCTCAGCGCAGCGCGTCCGCGCCCCGGCGCGCCGCCCGCAGGAAGAACGGGACCGTCAGCGCCGAGGCCACCGCGAAGAAGCCGAACGCCGCCCGCGGTCCGGCGAGTTCCGCCAGCAGCCCCACCAGCCCGGCGCCCAGCGGCATCGCGCCCCAGGCGAACATCCGGTTCGCGGAGCTGAACCGGCCGAGCATCGCGTCCGGCACCGCCCGCTGGATGACCGTACGGCTGTTGACCGTCCACAGCGTGCCGCCGAGCCCGCCGAGGAACGCCGCCGCGGCGACGGCGCGCGCGTCCGCGGTGAGCGCCGGGACGGCGGCCATCGCGGCGGTGCCGACGAGGTCGGCGAGCATCACGCGGCGGCGGCCCAGCAGCCTGCCCAGCCAGGTCACGGTGGCGGCGCCGAGGAGTCCGCCGATGCCGAGCGCGCTCAGCAGGGCGCCGTACTCGCCGGGCGTCAGGCCCATGTCGCGGGTGGCGTACAGGGGGATGAGCGCGAGCCAGGCGCCCCAGGTGCCGGAGAGCACGGTGAGGATGAGGGAGAGGGAGCGCAGCAGGCGGTGCCGCCACAGGTAGCGCAGGCCCTCGGCGATCTGCCCGTTGACGGTGGTGGCGGGCGCCCGCTCCCCCGGCTCGCTCCCGTACGGTACGGGGCCGGCCCGGAACCGCCCCGCGAGCAGCAGCAGCACGAGCGCCGCCGCGGCGTACGCGGCCCAGGTCGCGCCCAGCGCGTACCCGGCGCCCAGCGCGACGAGCAGCCCGCCGACGAACGGCCCGGCGAACTCGCTGAACACCGTCTCCGCCCCGGCCATCCACGCGTTCGCCCCGTCCCGGCCGGCGGGCGGCACCGCGGCGGGGACCAGCGCGGTGGCCGCCGTGGAGGCGACGACGTCGGCGACACCGACGGCCGCGCCGGCGGCGGCCAGCAGCCAGAGGGACAGCCCGCCGCTCGCGGCGGCGACGAGCAGCGGCACCATCACGAGCAGCCGCAGCACGTTGACGACCCACAGCAGCCGGCGCCGGTCGACGCGGTCGGCGAGCACGCCCGCGTGCAGGGCGACGAGCAGCCAGGGCAGCGAGATGGCCAGCGCCACCCCGGTGACCTGCGCGGGGGAGCCGCCGGCGCGGGCGGCGAGCAGCGGCAGGGCCATCTTCACGACGCCGTCGGCGAGGTTCGTCAGCCCGGTGAACGCGACGAGCACGGCGGTGTTGCGGCGCCCGGCGGCCCGCCCGACCCGCAGGTGATCACCCTCCAGAACCGCAGACGAACCCACCGCACCCACCCCACTAACCATCAAAGCCGTTGACCGGTGAGACGAAGTTACCAGCAAACGCGATAGCCGGTAAAGTGGGTCTCATGCGCGCACCGCCTCGGGCCGCCGAGCTGGTGGCCGACTTCGCCAACACCCTGGACGTCCACGCCGGCACGGACACGCTGAGCACCCCGGACGAGCTGGCCGCCTGGTTGACGGACCACGACCTGCCGCCCGCCGGCACCCCCGGCCCCGCCCTGCACGCGGCGGCCGTCGCGCTCCGCGCGGGCATCCGCGAGCACCTGGGCACCCACGTCGGCGACACCCCCGACCGCGCCGTCACGGCGGCGGCCGACGCGGCGCTGACCCGCTTCCCGGTCCACATCGCCGCCGACGGCACCCTCACCCCCGCCCCCGGCCTCACGCCCGCCGAGCGGGCGGTCGCGGAGCTGGCCGTCGCCTGGAGCACGCTGACGATCACCGGGGACGCCGCACGCCTGAAGCGCTGCGCGGAGCACACCTGCCACGAGGTGTTCTGGGACACGTCGAAGAACCGCAGCAAGCGCTGGTGCTCGATGCAGGGCTGCGGCAACCGCGCCAAGGCCCGCAGCTACGCCGCCCGCCGCGCCGCCGCCTCCGGCTGACCCACGCCGGGAACGCGCCGGGATCGCGCCGGGGCCCGTACCGCCCGAGCGGCACGGACCCCGACCGAAGAGGACGATCTGCCGCCTACCGCCGCCAGTACTTGACGTTCCGGAAGCGGGACTCGGCACGCCCCGAGCCGTGGTGGTAAACGCCGTTCTTGAAGTGCCGGGTGGCCGAGCCCCGGTCGGTGGTGCGCAGGGCCTCCACGTTGTCGAACCACACCGTGATGTCCCGGGTGCCCGCGTCGTGGGCGACCTTCATGTTGAACCACCGGTTGTAGATGCCGCTCTTGAGCGTCTGCCGGTCGAAGTACTTCAGCGAGCCGCCGGACGAGTTGTAGACGTTGAACATGATGTCCGTGGCCGGGGTGCCGGGGGCGCCGCCCCGCACGCGGAGGATCTGCATGACCGTGGCGCCGTTCGTGCCGGAGGGTACGTAGACGTCGGCGTCCCACATGTGCTGCCCGGACGAGTACTCCTGCCGCCACCGCATCTCGGTCCTGGGATCGGTGTTCGAGGACTGCGTGTGCGGCTTGTCGGTGTCGTACACCCACAGCCTGTGCTCGCCGCCGCTGGACGAGTAGCGCTGGCTGACGGGCAGGTCCCAGGGCTTCTGCACAGTGAAGTCGAACGGCGTCTGCGTCCAGCCGGTCGTGGGATCCGCGGCGTGGGCGGTGGGCTGGTGCACCAGCCAGGTGGCGCCGCCGGCCGTCAGGCCGAGGGCCGTGAGCATGGTTCGCCTTGTGGGGGTCATGTCAAAAGTCTAGCGAATTGGTCCAGACCTGAGAACGGAATCGCGGAACGTCCACCGCGGACAGCCGTCAGGCCCGGCACTCCGCATCGGAGCGCCGGGCCTGACCTGCGTATACCTGAGGGTGAGTGACGGGACTTGAACCCGCGGCCACCTGGACCACAACCAGGTCACACGTGCTCCGTGACCACGCCCAGAGAACTGCACTGCTGGTCAAGTCATCGGATTATATCGGTCTCGCTCGGCCATCTTGGCGTACAGATCCAAGATCTACTCCCACACCGCTCCCCGGGCGGTGCCAACGCTTGCGCCTGGTAGCGAGAGATCGCTAGATGTGCCAACTCATTACGTTGGCGCCACAGCCGAGATCGACAACTTGCCCCACGATGTCCTCGGGCCGCAGTAGCCAGGACATGGGGCAGCAGATGCAGGCATGCTCGTTGAGGCGGGAGTCGTCGACCCGACGGTGCAGATGCTGATGGGAGAAGGAGCGAAGCCTCGGCAGAGCGGACCCGACATCGCTACGCTACTGATTCGGGCATCAGGGCGATGGGGACGATATGAGCGACGAAAGCCATGAGAACACCGAACATGCCGTTGAACTGGACAAGGCCGTGCAGGCCATCCGAAACGGTTTGATCGCTGCGGCTGAACGGGCTGAGGAGCAGGATCTGGCGTTCGAGCTGGGTGACATTCAGATGGAGTTCACCGTAGAGCTACGCAAGGAGCTTAAGGGCGGCGGCAAGGTCAGGGCTTGGGTCCTGGAGGCTGGAGCCGACGCGACGCAGATCTCGGCAACAACCCAACGGGTGGCGTTCACGCTCAAGCCCAAGGACAACCGCACGGGTGATGCCTGGAAGGTAGGCAACGAGAACGACGGCAGCGTCGCGGGGTTCGGGTCTCGGTGACAGCAACCACCCGCCAAGGAGGCGCCCATGCAGCCCCTGTCGTCCACCCCGCCGAGCGTGTAGTGGCCGTACTCGGCGAATGCCAGGGCACCGGTGTCCTGCTCACCCCCCACCTCGTCCTGACGAGCTTGCATCTGTTGAGCAGCGGCCAACTACTTTCGGGCCAAGCTCAGGACCGATCCCTGGTAGTGGCGCACCCACGCAGCTCTGAACTCGTTCCCTGTGAGGTGATCTGGTTCAACGCCGAAGTCGACGTAGCTCTGTTACTCGCCGAACGGAACGTCCTGAGCGCCGATCAGGCTGCGCGGCTCGGCAGCATTCGACTTGGTGAGCTGGCCACCGAATCACCCCTGCCGAACTGCGAGATCATCGGTTTCCCAGACATACAACGATACGGTGCCGGGGGGCGGCTCGACCTGGATCAGTACCTCGGAACCGTGCTCCCGCTGGCAGGGCGCGTCCGTGGTGATCTGACATGCGCACTGGACCTGCCTCCTGCTACGGAGCGCGGTGATGGCACCTCGCCACTGGCGGGCCTGTCTGGGTCCCCTCTCTTCGCCGGCCCCGTCCTCTTGGGCCTGGTCACAGAGATACCGAAAGGACGCAACCACCAGCGCGTCACGGCAGTCGCCATGGAACGCCTGTTGGCGGATCAGCGCTTCCTGGACCGATTCCGCCGACTGTGTCCCTACGCCCGCCGAGAACGCGTCACTGATTTCCACCCCCAGGACCTGCGTTACGAGCCGGACTACGCGAACGCCATCGGCGCCCGCTACCGAAAGACAGAGATCTTCGGCCTGGAGGAACTCGGGCGCAATGAGTCCACCTGGGATCTGGAGACCGCATATCTGGCGTTGGAGGCCGAAACCTCCGACCAGGCACGTCGGCGCCCGCTGGGGCCAGGCCCTCAACGCGTCAACGACTTGCTGGCCGATCGCCCTCGCATCCTGCTGCGTGGCGAAGCTGGCGCTGGCAAGACCACTCTCGTCTGGTGGCTGGCCGCACACTCAAGCGCGGGCACGTTGGGCCCCGAACTCGCTGATCTAAATAACTTGGTGCCGTTCGTTGTTCCGCTGCGTGGAATCCGTGCACAGGGTCGCCCTTTCCCCAAGCCAGCCGAACTCCCTCTCGCCGCAGAACTCCAAGTCGACAATCCGCCAGAGGGCTTCGCCCGCCGGGTGCTGGAGTCCGGCCGTGCTCTGCTGCTGGTCGATGGATTGGACGAAGTTCCGCGTAGAGACCGGACGGCCGCCGCAAGTTGGCTCTCAGAGGTTCTTCACCGCTTTCCGGATACGCGGTGCATCGTGACCGTTCGGCCGTTGGCTGTTGACGAGAACTGGCTGACCGATGACGGGTTCGATGAGCTGCGGTTGCTTCCAATGCGTGACCCCGATATTCGAGAATTCGTGGCGGCGTGGCACCGCGCTGCCGTGGGCAGTCGTGACGAGCTAGCTGGACTTGAGCGGGACCTGAACCAACAGCTTGCCAGGAATCTTGCGTTGCGCGACCTAGCTCGGACGCCACTACTCTGTGCTGTGATCTGCGCTCTACACCATCGCAATCGGGGCCTTCTGCCAGACAATCGTTGGGCTCTGTATCGCTCCGCGTTGGCCATGCTCCTGGGGAGCCGGGACAAGCAGCGGCAGATAGGCACCCCGGAGGACATTACTCTCGGTGTCGAGGAGCAGCAGCAGTTGCTGCAGCGTATCGCGGTCTGGCTGGTGCGCGGCGGTCAGACCCAACTGTCACACGAGGACGCGATCGAACAAATCACGCTCGCCCTGAAGGGTATGTCCCGGGTCCGTAAGAGCGCCACCCCAGAGCGCTTACTGATCCACCTTCTCAATCGCAGCGGTCTACTCCAGGAACGCAGCCGGGATGCGATACAATTCATCCACCGCACATTCCAGGACTATCTTGCAGCCAAGGAGTTCCGCGAGAGCGGCTCCCTGAACGAAATGCTGCAACATGCCGTCGATGAAGAGTGGCAAGACGTGATCCGGCTCGTGATCGGACACTGCGACCGTGGGCAGACACGGAACATCGTGGAGAAGTTGATCGCCCAAGGCGACACGGTGGACGACCACGAGACCCAGGCTGATCTGTACGTTCTGGCGGCGCACTGTGCCTTCGAATCGGCCTACTTCGAAGATCTAGACGATATAGAGAAGCGTTTGGGTCAACTCATGCCGCCGAAGCCTATGGACACCAATCGGCTCGTGTCACTGGGACCGGTCGTCCTGCCGCTACTGCCAGGACCGGAAGGTCTTGGGAAGGAAGAGGCCGCCAGGGTAGTGGAAACTGCAGCAGGAGTGGCGGGCCGTGAAGCCATGGAGATTATCCGATGCTTCACGGTGCGAAAAGAATTCTCCGTCCGTCGACAACTAGTTATGAACTGGGGGAAGTTCCCCATTCGCGAGTACGCACGAGACGTACTCTCCCAAATCTCTCTCCAGGACATGACGTTAGACGTCAATAACCTTGAGAAGCTGTCGCAGGTCCGCGCACTAGGCCCGCTGAGAGGGCTTTCACTTCGCGGCTCACTCCCACTCGCAGCGGTGGCCAAGGAATTGACCGAGGCGAGGGTGCGAGAGCTTTCCTTTATCAATAATCAGCTTGTCGAAAACTTCGCATTCCTGGCCAGGCAGCAGGACCTACGCAGGCTCCAGGTCAAGAATTGTCCCCGCGTCACGGATCTGTCAGCGCTCGCCGCTCTGGCTTTGCGTCACCTTACGCTCAGCATCGAGCATTTGCCTCCAACTGCGCTAGATTCCATCAGCAACATCGCAACCTTGGAGCAGCTTGTTTTGGAGCCACTCCCTCATGCTTGTCGTGATGCTTTGCCCCGCGCGCATCCCGGCGTTAAACAACTCGAACTAAGCGTCCAAGAGCCCGTGCGACTCGACGGTCTGCCCGAGTGGAGTGGATTACAATTATTGCGTCTCGGTGGCCCTGTAAACATCTTCCAGGCGTTGCACGTCGCACGAGAACTGCCGGAACTCAGACAACTACGAATCGAACTGCGGCGGATTACTGATCTCGCACTCGTACAGCCCCTTCCCCGCATCTCCGCCTTGACCCTGGCCAGAGTGGAGGATCTCCACGACCTCGGGCAGATCGCAGAGAAATTTCCGGCGCTCAGGTCTCTACACCTTTCTCCCTCCGTAGCGCGCTCACGCCTCGACCCCGACGAGCCACTCGACCTGACACCACTGGCAGACATGACGGAACTCAAAATTCTCATCTTTATGCGCAGGCGTGCCCCCATTATCGGTGCCGACCTCTTCGGAGATCGCCTGCGCACTGTTGGGAGCCGCATCCAGCGAACACTCAACCAGACCGCAAGATGAAACCGTCGGCTAAAGGTTATCTCGTAACTGTCTCTTTCCGCTCGGGTGGTCGGTCGAGTTCGAACAAGGGCCGGTACGGGTGAGTCTTTCGGCCCGGATGCGTGAAAGAGGGGCCTCTTGGTGGTGCTCCACGCCCCCAGAGGGGCACAGTGCGTCCCACAGACTTGCGCACCAAATCGGGCTGGGCTGACTCGTCGTGACAGCGTGACGGCGGTGACTCCCCCGGGTGTTGCAGCCTTCGTCTCAGATAGCACGAGGGCTCAGACGTTGCCAGTGTCGTCCTGGCCCTGTCCCGTTGGCGGTAGTAGGAGGTCGCGTTGGGGGTGTTGTTGGCCGGTTACGCGGCCGAAGACTCCTAGGTCTTCTCGGGCGCTGTCGTGGAAGGCGTTGATGCGCTGGAACACTGTGCGGTGTCGTTGGCGCCACTCGGCGAGGGTGCCTGTGATGCGGCCGGTGGCTTGCCAGTCGATCTCTTGGGCTACGGCGTTGACCTCGTGGCCGGCTTCTACGACTCTGTCGTTGCCGAGGAGCATGATGCGTTCGAAGGCTCGTCCGCGTAAGCGGGTGGCTTCGGCCAGCTCCGTTGTGAGGTCCTGTTCGCTTCGCTCGGCCTCATAGAGGCCCTCCCGGTGCTGGTAGAGGGAGGAGGCGAGGAAGACGCAGGCGCGGACCTGGTCGATGTAGTCGCCGTAGGCATCGAGCTTCCGGTCATCCCACCGGGTGTGCAGCTCGTGGCGGAGGCGTCGGCGTTCCGCGAGGGTGTTGGTCATGTAGGTCATCGCAGCGCCGACGAGCACTGCGGAGATCGTCAGGAGCTGCTGGCCCACCCCCACCTCTTTCCGCCCTCCAGACCAGACACGTCAAGACGTCTTGTGGATTCTAGGGAAGGGGCCGGTGCCGGGGGAACGGGCATCCTGAGCCAGTCCCGGGCCCTCTCGGTGGCGGGGTTATCGTTCGGGGTGATCCCGGTGGAGAGGGCATACGCATGAGGAGCACGCTCGCAGAGACGCTGGTCACCCTTGGCCGGCGGTACGTGCGCGATGCTCCGGTGTCCGTTGGGAAGGGGGCGCTGGCCACGCGCTACCTGAATCCGCATCTCCGCGACCATCCCAGGCAGCGTGTGACGGAGACTCGCTTCGGGGCGCGGTTCGCCGTCGACACGAGGGACCTTATCCAGCGGTACGTGTACATGTTCGGCGTCTGGGAGCCGCACATGACAGGTTGGCTTCAGCGTCGGCTCCGGCCCGGGGACACGTTCGTGGACGTCGGCGCCCACGTCGGGTACTTCAGCATGCTGGCGTCACGGCTCGTTGGAGATGCCGGGCGCGTGGTGGCTATCGAGGCGTCTCCGGCGTTCTACGGCCGGCTTCGGCACCACGCCGACCTCAACGGCTTCGGCAACGTGCGTGCTGTCAACGCCGCGGTGTCGGACAGCCGGGAGACCCTGACGTTCATCCTGGCCAGCTCGATCAACACGGGGGCGAACAGCATCGTCCCGTACGACGGGCCCGTTGAGTCGTCCTTCGAGGCCGAGGCACGCCCGCTGCCGGATCTGCTGGAGTCGGCCGAGGTAGCGCAGGCGCGCGTCATCAAGGTGGACGTTGAAGGTGCGGAGGGGAAGGTTGCCCGGGGTATGGCTGCTCTGCTGGACCAGCTCCGGCCCGACGCTGAGATCACCATCGAAGTGACTCCGGAGCGGATGGCCCAGCTAGGGGACTCCGTAGACGAGCTGATGGAGACCATGACGCGGGCCGGCTTCCATGCATATCGCCTGGCGAACGACTACGCGCCGGCGAGCTACCCGCCGGCGCTGCGGCGGGCGCCTGCCGTCCCGACGCGGCTTCGGGGCAAGGTCGACGGCGAGAGCGACCTGATCTTTTCCCGGGTCGACGCGGACGAACTGCCATGAGCTGACGAACACGGGCCGGCCCTCGACCCTTGGTGCGCCGAGGGCCAGCCCTTCACTGTCACGCCTGACTTGCTTACGGACGTCGAATCTTCAACGCCGTGCGGACCCTTCGGGGCCAGGCCCTCTGCCTCTTCGTGGGGCGCTGCTTCTCGTCGTCCCGCTCTTCGCTGAGCGTGCTCAACCGCTCGCCCCGGGACTCGGCGACCCGCAGAGCGTCGCGCAGGCACTCGCTGAGTCGCAGCGCGACAAACCGCAGCTCGGTTTCACTCGCCTTCTCGGTGAGTACGTCGTTAGACATGCGCAGGACGTCGCTGCCCGTGTCAAGTTGCTGGTGCTCCACGAAGTCGGCGTACTGCGAGACTGATCCACCGTCTTCCGCGTAGCAGGGCCGTCCCAGCTCGTTGACCCAGGGCAGCAATCGGAGTGTGCGCTGCGGTGTATTCACGTCTGCGCCTCCGCCTCTGCGTGGCGGCGCACGAGGTGCCGCTTCTGCCACACCCGAACGTCCGTCTCCCGGCTCCAGTCGCACTCACGTCGCGCTGCGCGCAACTGCTGCTCCAGCCAGCGGCACCTTTCGCACGTCCCATCTGTGACATGACTGCCGTCGTCGTCAGTCACGTGATACCTCCTTGTCGCTGTCTGGTGGGTTTGAGCCCCGGCCGAGCCGGCTCGCTTCGCGTTGCTCGGCCGTCGCCGTTATGGGTTCGCCCTCGTCGCTGCGGAGTCCGAAATGCGTGGTGAAGATCGCCTCTGTGCACTGGCCCGGGAGGATGACCACCGCTCCCTCGACCACCTGACCGGCGATGTCACTGAGGGTCCGTCTGATTACCAGGACCGTCCCTCTCGGGCTGATCTGCAGGGTGCGGGCCTCGGAGGACGTGGGCAGGCGCGAGAAGAGCCGTTCTGTGCTGGACGCCAGTTGTACGCCGGACTCCGTCAACTGCTGACGGATGTCGTGCCCCCAGGGACGCCGGAACTCTTCCGGTGAGATCAGCGCGGCCAGCCGTGCCGGCACGTACGCGTGGGTGAGGCTTCGGGGACGAGTGCCCCGGCGGGCGAGATAGGTGTACGCGGTCACTTTCTCGCCCTCCTCAACCTCCAGGAGTGCGGCAACGCGGGCGTCTGCCTTCATCTCCACCGTGCTCACATTGGTGTTGAGGCCGTGCCAGCCCGTGGTGCGTGCCGTGCCGGGGTAGGTCAGGCGCTCTGCGGGCCAGCACACGAAGTTGCCGCTGCCGTGGCGCTTGTCCAGCAGGCCCTCGTTCTGCAGTTGTTCGAGCGCGAGCCTGAGCGTGGGGCGGCTGACGCCGTACACATCGGCCAGCTTGTCCTCGGCCGGAAGCCGCGTGCCGTTCTCGTAACTGCCCTGGGTGATCTTCTGTCTGAGCTGATCCGCGACGTCCCGGTAGTGGGTCGCCATGCGCGTGATCACCTCCAATCGGCTCGTGTGGCAACGGGGGTGAAGCGGGACGACGGCTTGCCGTGGCGCAGGCCGCGGGCACCGGTGCCGGTTCCGCGAGTGGGCATGAGGAGGTTCCTCCCTCATGGATGTCCTGGGAGGAGAAGCCATCGCAACTCCTTAAGTTATCTTAAAGAGTTGCGATGCGAAGTCAAGCCACGACGCCATTTCGCGGGACAGGCTCAGGGGGCGAACCGGGCGGGCGTCATGGGGAGGCTGCTGGCCGTGGGACGGGGGCATCAGGGCGGGGCGGTGACCCGCATCCAGAGGGGGTTTCCGAAGTCGTCCCTGGTGCCGTCGGTGCAGGGTGTGGTCCCGTCGCAGTCGGCGGCGGTGTCCAGGGTGTTGACGTTGCGGGAGTCAGCGGAGTCAGCGGAGTCACCGAAGTTGGGGAGGTTGACGGAGAAGCGCATACCGGCGGGATGCGCTGCGCACGGCGCAGGAGGAGTCGCATGCGAGGCGGGCCGGCTGCCCGGCCGACGGGACCTGCCCCCGGATGACGTACCCGCGGCAAAGGGCGCGACTCCATGGGGGAAGATGGGGCGCCCCCCAACTTCCCGTCCCAGGAGTGGTCATGAGGTCTTTAGTCCGTGAAATCAGCAGATCCCGGCACAGAACCACCGGATGGCTTGTCGTAGCCGTCTTGACGATCGCTCTGGCCGGCTGCGGGACCCGGACCAGTGCCGAAGACATGCGCCTTGATGAGGTGCTGGACGCAACTTTCGAAGAGGCTGACACGCTGACGTCGACGAAGACGCTGACGGACGGGACGATGGTGATGCGTACGGCCGTCGTCGACGGCACTGTGCTGTGCGATATGCAGATACGTATGGGCAAGGCCCGCACCGAAATGCTGGTGACCGACTCGGCAGTCTATTCGCGCACCAACAAGGTGGCGCTCCGACGTGCTGCGGCCAGTACGGAGGATGTTCGGCCCGAGCTGATCGAGATGATGGACGATCGCTGGGTGAAGCGCGCCAGCGCCCAGTTCACGGCCGACTTGGCGCGCGAGTCCCTGTGCGATCGGACCGAGCAGCGATCCGGTCTTGAAGACACGTTCCTCGCCCCGAAGAACCGCGGGGACGGGGAGGAGCAGGACGGGACCCTGAACGGCCGCCCTACCACCAGGATCACCTTTACTGAAGGGCCGAAACCGGTGGAGGTCCATGTCGCAGCCGAGGGTCCGCCGTACCTGCTGAAGATCACCGAACGGGGCGGTGTGGTCTGGACATTCAGTGATTTCGACAAGCCGTATCGAACGACCGCGCCTGCGAACGCGATCGATGAGGGCGAGCTGCCGGAACAGCTCGTGGCCGCCTTGGGATGACGCGCTGCGCTCGGTCAGCCGCTGACCGGGATGGTCCAGTCGAGCTGCGTCAGTGTGTGGGCTCTGGCCGCGATGACGGACATGCGGGCTTCCAGCTCTGCCGCGTTGCTGTGGGGTGCCTGGCTGGTCATCTGGCCTGGCCACTTGCGGTAGAGGAGGCCCGCTTCGCGGATGAACCAGCCGCGGCTGACTGCGTTGAGAGCCAGGAGGAGGCCCGTGTCTTCCGAGGCCGGCAGTGCCATCCAGCCGCCGAGGGCGAGGAGGAGGTCACGGCGGACGCAGAGGGTTGCCGGGTGGACCTGGGCGCGGAAGTCGTGGGCCTCCCAGTGTTCCAGTACCGCTCCGCGTTCTAGCGGGCCATCGTCCGGGTCCTGGTCGAAGCCGGCCGTCGAGCCGTCCGGCAGGAGGTCGAGGACGCGTGAAGTCGTCCAGCCGACGTTCGGGTTGGCGTCCAGGACGGCGATGTCACGGGCCAGTGCGCCCGGGGTGAGTTGGTCGTCGGCGTCAAGTACCTTCACGAGTTCGCCGTGCGCCTCTGCCAGTGCCATCGTGCGCGTCACCCCGGGGCCGCCGCCGCGGCCCTGGCGGAAGGTCACGCGGATGTCGTTCGGCACGTGGGGCGCTACTTCCTCGCCGGTGCCGTCCTCCCGGATGGACCAGTGCCACTCCCAGCCGGCGGGAAGCTCCTGCATCTCCAGGGACTTGTACGCGTCCTGGAGGTACGCCGCGGATGCTGCGTGGACGGCGGTCACGACGGAGATGCGGCGGGCCATGGTGGTCACCACCGGTCCAGGTGCGTGACGACGTGCACGTGGGTCCGGTCGCCCGGCAGCGTGATGTCTGAGATCTCCACCGGCCGGCCGGTGGTGTCGTATGAGATCTTGCGTGCCAGGAGGACGGGCATCCCCGGCGGTAGCTCCAGCTCTTCCGCCTCCTCCGGCGTCGGCGGGCGGGTGGAGTAGCTCTCCTCGATGCGGTCCAGCTCTATGCCGACCGTGTGGAGCTGGTTCATCGTGCCGCCCGGCCACGGCTCCTTCGTCTCGTCCAGGAGGTCCGGGTTCTCCGCGACCAACTCGCGTACGAGGTACGAGGTGACCAGGGCGAACGGTGCCCGTTCGGCGGCGTAGCGGGTGCGGTAGGTGCGTTCGACGAGTGCCGTGCCCTCGGGCACGCCGAAGGCTTGGGCGATGTCCTTTGAGGCCTCGGTTTCCCGGTATGAGGCGTGGAAGACCAGGTCATCGACCTTCAGGCCGGTGTCGTACTCGGTCGCGCCGGTCTTCTGGCGGTGCTCTTCCGGTTCGCGGGCGCGGTCCTTCTCCCACTGGTGGCGTTCGTTGGTCCGCTGCACTGTGCTGCGTGGGCGCCGGACGAAGCTGCCCCTGCCGTGCTGCTTGTCGATCAAGCCTTCGTACTGCAGCACCCGGAGGGCGGCCTGCACGGTCGGTCCGCTCTTGCCGTACCGCTCCACCAACTCCGCTTCGGAGGGGAGTCGGTCGCCGGGTTTGAGGTCGCCGTCGCGGATCGACCCGCGGAGGTCGTTCGCGATGCGCTCGTATTCCTTCGCCACGGCTCGTGTCCCTTGTCGTCGCCTCGGAGCCCCAGGTGGAGGGCGTGTCACCTGACACCAGCCTAGCGCTCCTAAAGAGGACTTGACGAGTTGAGCGACGTACGTCATAGTCGAGGAACTCCTAAAGAGAACTTGATAACTTGATCTCTTAAGGAGTCACCTCGAACGGTCTGCACCTTGAGAACTCCACAGCGTGACGAGCGAACGAGTGTTTTTGATCTTTGGCGCCGCCGCCAAGCGGCGTCGGAGGTCATGACCACTCGCTCCGCCGAGTGATCGACGCAACCCATCCGCTACCGCACGCGAAGGGTTCCCATGTGGCTCGCCATCGGTGACATCGTTCAAGAGCGCGGCGGCAGCAACGCCCTCGGTGCCGTCGTCGGCGTCGCCGCCCACGGCACCGGCCGCTTCGTCCTGGTCGACATCCCCGGCGCCGGCCTCCGCCCCATACCCCCCGACGACCTGACCGTCGCGGCCCGCAGGCCCGCGCCCGCGTCGACCGCCCGAGGACTGGCGGCGCTGTCCGCGCTGGTGTTGGCCGTCGTCGGGACGTACGTCAGTTGTCTGTCCGCGCAGGAAGCCGGCGCCGGATGGCTACTGACCCTGCTGTCCGGCTACGGGGCCTTCACCGCCGTGTTGACCGCCCACCGCGGGTTGCAGCGGATCACGGGTCCGCGACGCTTCCGCGTCTGACCACCCCTGCCGGAGCGGCGGCCGACGGGTCACGAAGCCCGCCGCCCGGCTCGCCCATCCCATCGAGGAGGCAGAGAGATCATGCGTGCTGACGACGGCGGCCAGGGGACCCTGGACGCCTTCGAGTCCGAGGCGTTAACGCTCGGATACGAGACCACCTGGGCCGAGGACTTCCGCAGGCTGTTCCTCGGCCCGGCCGTGACGAACGAACCGGTCGAGTCGACCGAGGACCGCGCGGCGCGCCTCGCGGCGGCCGACGACGTCTTCGCTGAGCTGCAGGAGCAGGGCGCCGGCGACGAAGTCGCCCGGTCGAACGCCCGCTACGCGGCGCGGCTCCGCCGGTACGCCAGGGCCCGGCGGTGGACGCCGCGGCCGAGGCGGGCGGCATGAAGCCAGTAGCTCACATCCCCTGGGGGCCGAACGTCCTGATCGCTGCCACGGCGGCGCTCCTCGGGCTGGTACTCCTCTCGTTCGCGCTGCGCCGACTGGCTCGGTACGCGAGGCTCGACACCCCCGCCGTGCGCGTTGCCGCCCTCGCCGCGGCGAGCTGCACGGCGTACAGCGCCGACACGAGCTGGCGGTTCGCCGAGGACTACCTGGACATGGGGAGCACGGGCGAACGGGCGGCGATGTTCGCCGCCGCGGAGCTGGGGCTGTTCGCCTCGGCGCTCATGGCGCGGCAGAACCTCAACGGCCCCATGAAGGCGCCCGGCGTCCCCGGGTTGCTCGTCTGGGCCATCACGGGCGTACAGATCATCCCCGCGTACGCCGAGTCCGGGCCGCTCGGCGGCACAGTCCGTGCCTTTGTCGGGCCGTTCCTGGCCGCCGTGCTCTGGCACCTGGCCATGGGCATCGAACTCCGCCACCGCAGGCCCGGCGCGGAGTCTCACGGCCTGCTGGCTGTAGCCGGGCGAGAGGTGCGCGAGCGGCTGCTGTCCCGGTTGGGGATCACCGAACGGGACCGGAACGCCGCACAGATCAGCCGGGACCGCGCCACCCTCCGCGCGGTCGAGCTGGCGGCGCGCCTGGCGGCCCTGCCGCCGGAGCAGCGGGCCGGCCGGCGCGGACGAGGCATCGCGCGGCGGCTGTCGGCCGCGGTGGCGAACGCATCGGCGGGGGCGGACCGGGAGCAGCGGCGGAAGCTGCTCGAACTGCTCGCGGCGCGGCGGCACGCAGCCGATCTGGCGACGGTGCCGCTTGCCTCTCCGTGGACGGAGGAGGTCGACGATCCGGTCGCCTGGGCGCTGGCCGAGGAGGTTCGCGGGCAGATGCGGCGGGCGACCGAGAGCATCCGGCAGGCAGGCCAGCCGGGAGTGTTCACCCTCGGCGCCACCCTGAACGGAGACGACCGTTCACCTGAACACGCCCCGGAGCCCCAACCGCCGGTCAAGCTCGACACCGCCGAGGCTCAGCAGGTCATCGAGGACGGTTGGGCCGAGGGCCTGACCGTGCGTGAGACCGCGAAGCGGGCGACCCGCTCGCCGAGTTACGTGCACGGCGTGTTCGTGCGGCTCGGCGCCGAACGCGGCCCGCGGCCCGCCTCCGGCCGGCCGTAGCCGCCCCGCCCCTCTCAACTCACCCGCTCGGCGCCGGGGTCCGGCCGCTGCTTTGGCGGGTAGGGCTGGGCCCCGGCTTTCCTCCCAACAGGAAGGAAGGTCAGTGAAGCACGAGCACGACAACGAAGAGAGCGCTGCCGATTCCGGCGGACCTCCTCCAGATGAGGCCACGATGGTCGACCAGCCGGGCGGCCCTGCGGCCGTACGCCTCATGGACCGGGTCACCGGCTCGATGCGGCGGCCGGTCGTCCCGCCCTGGGCCCGCTCCTGGCGGGAGTTCAAAGCCGCCGGCTCCGGTGTCGCGGCGTACGGCTGGCACGTGCTGGCGTACCACGCCGTGCGTACGCCCTGGTACCAGCTCCGCCTCACCCTCCAACTGCCGCGAGGCACGGCCCGTTTCGTCGGTGGCGCACTGCGGTGGGTTGCGGACGCCGAGGGGCAGCCGTTCCGCAGCGCTGCCGCCAGCAAAGAGGACATCGACTATTACCTGAAGCTCTCCCGGCAGCGTGACCGCCGGGTCAGGTGGCGCACGGTCGTCGCATTGATGGCCTCCGTCGCAGGACTGGCCGCCGCGCTCGCCTTATTCGTCCTGGCACCCACCTGGCTGCTGGCCTTCTCCGGTTACGTGGTCGCCACGGCGCTCGGCTGGCTCGGCCAGCCGGACGACGAGCCGGTGATTCACCGCGCCGTCGAGATCCCCAAGACCACCAAGCTCACGTCGGACATCGTCCTGCGCGCCCTCGGCGCCTTGGGTATACAGGCGATCAACCAGGAGCAGGCGAAGGGTGGCCCTGGCTTCTCGTTCTCCGCGCCCATCACGCGCGACGGGCCCGGTTGGCTTGCCGAGGGCGATCTCCCGTACGGCGTGACCGTCACGGACGTCATCGAACGCCGGGACAAGCTGGCTTCCGGCCTCCGCCGCCCGTTGGGCACAGTGTGGCCAGAGCCGGTTCCGGACGAGCACACCGGCCGCCTACGGCTGTGGGTCGGTGATCAGGACATGTCGCAGGCGAGCCAGGAGCCCTGGCCGCTGGCCAAGTCCGGCACGGTGGACCTCTTCAGGCCCGTGTCCTGGGGTACGGACCAGCGCGGCCGGTGGGTCGGCGTGACGCTGATGTTCATCGCGGGCGTCATCGGAGCCATCCCGCGCATGGGCAAGACCTTCCTCCTCCGCCTGCTCCTCCTCATCGCCGCCCTGGACCCGCGGGCCGAACTCCACACGTACGACCTGAAGGGCACCGGCGACCTCGACCCCCTCGGCCGCGTGGCATACCGCCACCGGGCCGGCGAGGAGCCGGAGGACATCGCGTACGGCATCGCCGCCATGCGCGAGCTGCAGGGCGAGCTGCGCCGCCGCGCAAAGGTGATCCGCTCACTCCCGCGCGACGTGTGCCCGGAGTCGAAGGTGACCACCGACCTGGCCTCGAAGCGCTCACTCGGGCTGCACCCGATCGTGGTCGGCGTTGACGAGTGCCAGGTCTGGTTCGAGCACCACAAGCACGGCGCGGAGTTCAAGGAGATCTGTACCGACCTGGTCAAGCGCGGCCCGGCCCTGGGGATCGTGCTTCTGCTGTCGACGCAGCGGCCGGACAAGGACAGCATCCCGACCGCGATCAGCGCCAACGCCTCCGCCCGCTGGTGCCTGAAGGTCATGGGCCAGGTCGAGAACGACATGGTCCTGGGCACGGGCGCGTACAAGCGGGGCGTACGAGCATCGATGTTCGCGTGGGGCGACAAGGGCATCTGCTACTTCCTCGGCGAAGGCGCCGACGCCCGTATCGTCCGCTCCGCCAACATCGACGCCTTGCAGGCAGACCAGATCGCCCTACGCGCCCGCGCCGCGCGCGAACGCGCCGGCACCCTCGCCGGACATGCACTCGGCGAGCAGCCGGAGCCTGATCCGGCGTCGTCGTACGACCTCCTGGGCGACCTGGCCGCCGCCATCCCGGCAGCAAAGCCGAAGCTCTGGAACGAGTCCGTTCTCGCCCGCCTGGCCGACCTCCGGCCGGAGGTCTACGGCGAGTGGAACACCGACCAGCTCACCGCCGCCCTGCGCCCGTACGGCATCCGCACGGTCCAGGTCTGGGGCACCACCGAGGACGGCAAGGGCGCCAACCGCCGCGGCATCCGCCGCGCCGACGTCATCCGCGCCATCGCGGAACGTGACGGTCGGGCTGTCGCGGCCTGACTAGCGGGCGCCGCTAGACCTAGCGGGCACCCCTGCTAGGTCTAGCACCCCCGCTAGCACTTCAAAGTGCCGCTGAGCTGCTTCCTAGCGTCTAGCGGCCCATCTCTCCCACTCCCTGATTCCGGCCCTGAGAGGGGTTGTCGTGTCCTCCCTGCTCTCCGCTATGCCCGGCCTCCTCATCATCACCCTCTGCTACGCCGCGCTCTGCGCGGTCAGCCCCTTCGGGAGCTGCCGCCGCTGCCGCGGCTTCGGCTTCCGGATGCGCCAGACGCGCCGCGGGCGGCTCGTCCGCGGCCGGGATTGCCGCCCCTGCCGCGGCTACGGCCGCCGCATCCGCCTCGGCCGGCACGTCTACAACGCCCTCTCCGGCATGCGCCGCGAAGGCACCCGCTGACCCCGGAGGAGTCCACGTGACGATCACCATCACCGCACTCGCGCTCTTCGGCCTCTTACTGGCGCTGCTGCTCCGCTTCCGCGCGGTCGGCGTTCCCGCGGCCGTCGTCGCTCTCCTCTTCGGCTTCTACCTCTCCCGCACCGGAGCCGCCGAGTCCATCGACCAGATCATGACCGCACTCGCCGACGCCGTGAACGACGTGGGCTGAAGGGGACGCCATGAACGAGCCCGAGACCAGCACCACGGACACCGCATACGCGAACGCCCCGAGCATCGCCTGGGAGATCTCCTGGGTCCTGCGCGCCCTCCACAAGTACCCGCTGAGCCACGGCGTCGACCGCGAATTCTGGCTCCGCAAGGCGGCGCTCCTGGACCGCATCGCGCTCCGCGAAGAGACCACGCTCACCCCCGAGGCCGCCGCCGAGGCGGTCACCGCCGCGGGCCGCGCCGCGCGCCAGCTCGCCGACTACGACGCCACATTCCACGGCCTGAGCTACCGCGGCGAAGAGCTGGCGACGGATGAGGACTTCCGCGCGTACGTCCGCCGGCAGTACCAGGCGGCGCGCGCCGACCGCGGCTGACCAGGGCCCGGGGCAGCGGCCGACGGGTCAACGAAGCCCGCTGCCCCGGCCTCCCATCCCATCAGGAATCAGGAGGTGTCTTCAGGATGCCCTACGGCTCCACCCGCCCACTGCACCACGCCGCACTCGCCGCCGCCGAACGCGGCTGGCACGTCTTCCCCCTCGTCCCCGGCGCCAAGCGCCCCGCCGTCGCCGCGTGGGAGCAACGCGCCACCCTCGACCGCACGCGCATCACGCGCTGCTGGTCGAGCGGCGCGTACAACCTCGGCATCGCCACCGGCCCTTCACGGCTGGTCGTCCTCGATCTGGACGTTCCCAAGAACGACGACACCCCACCGCCGGGGGCGCCGGCAGGCGTTGTCGACGGCGCGGACATGCTGGCCGTTCTCGCCGAGCAGCATGACCAGCCGATCCCGACGCAGACCTACACGGTCCGCACCGCGAGCGGCGGCACGCACCTGTACTTCACCGCACCAGTCGACGCCCCGCTTCGGAACACCGCCGGGAAGCTGGGATGGAAGATCGACAGCCGGGCCGGAGGCGGGTACGTCGTCGGCGCCGAAAGCACCATCGGTCGCGAGCGATACACGATCCTCCACGACGCGCCGCCTGCCCCCCTCCCGGACTGGCTGACCGAACTCCTCACCCCCGCCCCGCTCCCGCCGCAGCGACCGGTTCCACTGCCGGAACTGGGCCCGCGGCGGCTGAGCGCCTACCTGCGCGGCGCGATGGAGGGGGAGTGGCAGCGGGTCACCGACGCTCCGGTCGGCACCCGCAACACCGCCCTCTATCGCGCCGCGGTCGCCCTCGGCCAACTCGTCGCCGGCGGCGAACTGGCCGCCGCGGACGTCACCGCGTTACTCGCCTCCGCCGCGGTGAGCGTCGGCCTTGACGAGCGCGCCGCCCACCGCACCATCGCCTCGGGCCTGCGGGCGGGCGCCCATCGGCCCCGTACGGTGGCCCGGAGGGCAGCCGCATGAGCGCCACTCTGCCCCACCTGTACTCCGTACCGCCCGGCACGGAGCCGACCCCCTTGCAACCGGCACAGCAGCGCATCCGCACCGCCTGGACCGCCGACGAACTCATGGCCACGGAGTTCCCCGAGCCGCGCTGGGCCGTGCCCGGGATCATCTCCGAGGGCGTCAACCTCCTCGCCGGCCCGCCGAAGGTGGGCAAGTCCTGGCTCTCCCTCGGCCTGGCCCTAGCCGTCGCCGCCGGCGGACAGGCGATGGACAGCATCAACGTCGACGGCGGCCCCGTGCTCTACCTCGCCTTGGAAGACACTCCGCGCCGGCTGCAGACCCGCATGCGCAAACTCCTCGACTCCAACCGCGCACCCGGCACCCTGACCCTCGCCACCTCCTGCCCGCCCCTCCCACAGGGCGGCGGCGAAGCCATCGCGCAATGGGTCGAGCGCCACGCAGACGCCCGCATGATCGTGATCGACGTGTTCGCGAAGATGCGCGGCCCCTCCGCCCCCGGCGCCTCTGCCTATGACGCCGACTATGCCGCCGTAGGCCACGCCAAGCGTTTGGCCGACCACTACGGCATCGCCGTCGTCCTCGTCCACCACGTCCGCAAAGCCGGCTCCGACGACTTCCTCACCGAAGTCTCCGGCACCAACGGCCTGGCCGGCGCCGCCGACGCGACGTTGGTCCTCAAGCGCTCCCGCGGCCAGGCGGACGGCGTCCTCCACGTCACCGGCCGCGACGTGGACGAAGCCGAGTACGCCCTGCGCTTCCACTCCCAAGCCGGCGCCTGGCAACTCCTCGAAGGCCCGGCCGCAGACCACACCCTCAACCAGACCCGAGCAGTCATCCTCCGCTACGTCCGCGACCACCCCGGCGCCAAACCCAAGCAGATCACCCAGGCCACCGGCCTGGCCCCGGACCTCGTCCGGCAGACCTGCGCCCGCATGGCCAACGACGTCCAACTCATCCGGCAGTCCGGCGGCTACGTCGTCCCGAACCAGGAGGAGGCACAGGAGTGATCAGTCACACCCGTCACAGCGTCACCGCCGAGGCCCTGCCGCACCTCTTCCGTCCCGAGGAGGTCGCGAAGGCCCTCGGCTGCTCCGAGTGGTGGGTGAAGGAACAGGCGCGGCGCCGCCGGATTCCCTTCACCCGGGCCGGCGGCGCGTACCGCTTCACCGCCGATCACGTCGCCGAGATCGTCCGTGCCTTCGAGGAGCGGCCTGTCCGGACCGCGGAGCCCACACCCGCCGACCGCGGAGCTTTCGTGCGCCCCCGACGCTCGCCGGAGCCGGCGGCGGAGCCCGTCCGCCTCCGCGCGCGTCGCCCCCGCCGGGCGCTCCCCCGCCAGTCCCCCGCAGCCTGACCGACCTGGAAGGAGAAGCATCCAGTGGGATTCGCCGAGAAGCGCGGGGACTACTACCGCGCCAGGTACTGGATCGCCCCCGGCAAGCTGCGCACCGTCGTGGACGCGCACGGACGGACGGTCCGCTTCGGCACCCGGCGCCGAGCCGAGAAGGCGGCGAAAGAACACGAGGTCAAGGCCAGGGAAGCCGCCTGGCAGGACCCGGCCGCTCGAAAGATCACGTTCGGGGAGTACGCCAACCGCTGGTACGCGGACCAGGACCTCGCCCCGTCCACCATGGAGATCTACCGGGGCACCATCGAGCAGCACTTGCTTCCGGACTTCGAGGACATGCCCCTGACCGACATCGGCCCTGCCGACGTCGGCGCCTGGGAGAAGAGGGAACAGGCGGTCTACGCCATGTCCAGTGTCCGCAACCGGCGGGCGGTCCTCCACCTGATCCTCGCCGACGCCCTGGACGAGGGCTTGATTGCTACCAACCCGGCCGCGAAGCGGCGGGGGCGCGGCCGGAAGGCCGGCCGCTCCCGTGCCCGCGGCCCGGAGAAGGTGGTGACCACCCCGCTCGGGATTCTGCTGGTCGCCGAGCGGGCCGCGCTCCTCTCCGGCCGGGATGACGAGTTCGTCGCCTGCGTTCAGAAGGGCTACACCGGCATGCGGTGGGGCGAACTGGTCGGGCTGGAAACCGAGTACCTACGGCCCGGCGCCTTCCGCATCGAATGGCAGCTCTACGAGCTGGACAAGGGCGAGTTCGTGCGTTGCCCGCCCAAGGACGACAGCTATCGCACCATCGATGCGCCGGCGTGGCTCGATGACCTGGTCACCGGCCATGTCCGCCGTGACCAGCCGCAGCCGTGCCCGTGCCACGGCAAGACGTACGTCTTCCACGGCCAGGGCAACGCCCGCCTCGAACCACCGGGCGCCAAGCTGGTCGACGTGGCCCGTCGCGCCGGCGTGTCCACGGGGACGGTCTCCGGGGTACTGAACCGCCCGGAGCGGATCCCCGAAGCGACCCGTGCCCGCGTCGCCGAGGCCATCGCCGACCTCGGATACGTACGCGGCTTCCGCTCCCCCACTCCTGCCGCCCACTGGCGCCGGTCAGGATTCGCCGCCTGGCTGTTCACTCCGGCCGCTACCGGCTGGTACCCGAAGAAGGGGCCGCTGGAGCCCCGGCCGGTGCCGCTGCTGGCCGTGCCCTGGCCCGGCATCCCGGTCCGGGGCCGCAACGCCCAGGGGCGGGCGCAGGCGTGCTGGCTGCCGGTGGCCCAGGGACTCACGCCGCACGGGCTGCGGCACACGCACCGGACGCTGATGGAGGAGCTGGGGACGGAGAAGGTCCTCATGGATGAGCGCATGGGGCACCTGGACGGCTCCATCTCGGCCCGGTACACCCACGTGACTCAGGCCATGCGACAACGCTTGTGCCGAGGACTGACGGAGCTGTGGGAGGAGTCCTTACGAGCCCGCCGGACCCTGTCTCCGGGCTCCCCCGTGGCGGTGCTCGACCGGCTACTCAGAGCATCCGCCAAGGGGCGGAATTCCTAGATCCACTCCCCTGTCACTCCCCGACCGTTCTCAGACAGCCGTCAGGCCCGGCACTCCGCATCGGAGCGCCGGGCCTGACCTGCGTATACCTGAGGGTGAGTGACGGGACTTGAACCCGCGGCCACCTGGACCACAACCAGGTGCTCTACCATCTGAGCTACACCCACCGTGAGCTGATGCTTCCGCACCGGCCGATAGAAGTGTACAGGGTCGCCGGCGGTGCTCGCCTCCGGCTTCGCCGCGTCGCCGCGGCCCGTCGGGCCGCCGTGTTACGAGCCGTCCGCCGCCAGCGTGTGGCGGGCCGCGATGGCCTTCGCGGTGTCGGAGTCCGGGCCCGGCGGGGGGACGAAGACCGCCTCGCGGTAGTAGCGCAGTTCGGCGATGCTCTCCCGGATGTCCGCCAGGGCGCGGTGGTTGCCCGCCTTCTCGGGGCTGTTGAAGTAGGCCCGCGGGTACCAGCGGCGGGCCAGCTCCTTGACCGACGAGACGTCCACGATGCGGTAGTGCAGATGGCCCTCCAGGTCCGGCATGTCCCGGTTGAGGAAGCCGCGGTCGGTGCCGACGGAGTTGCCGCACAGCGGGGCGCGGCCGGGCTCGGGGACGAACTCGCGTACGTAGGCGAGCACCTGGCGCTCCGCGTCCGCCAGCGTCGTGCCGCCGGCCAGCTCGTCGAGCAGGCCGGAGGCGGTGTGCATGGCGCGTACGACCCCGGGCATGGAGGCGAGGGCCGCGGCCGGGGGGCGGATGACGATGTCGATGCCGTCACCGAGCACGTTCAGCTCCGAGTCGGTGACGAGCGCGGCCACCTCGACGAGCGCGTCGTCGGTCAGCGAGAGGCCCGTCATCTCGCAGTCGATCCAGACCATCCGATCGTTCATGACCCTCACCCTACGTGCCGGTCACGCTGTCCCGGCACGGTCGCACGCCGGGCGAGCGCGCCCCGGAGCCGCGGCTGGTGCGGCTCCAGGTGGCCGGGCGCGTAGGCGTCCGACTGCGGCTTCTCGGCGCCGTCCACGCCGCCCCCGCCGGCGGCGGCCGCGACGCCCGTGACCTTCGCGACGCCGGTGGCGCCGGGCGGCTGCGGGCGCCGGGGCGCGGGCACCGTGGGGGGCTCGGGCGGCGGTACGGCCTGGGGGTTGCGGGCGCGGTAGGCGGCCCGGTACGCGGCCGGGGAGGAGCCGAGCTGGCGGCGGAAGTGCCCGCGCAGCGCGACGGGCGAGCGGAAGCCGCAGCGCCCTGCCACTTCGTCCACGGAGAAGTCCGACGTCTCCAGCAGCCGCTGCGCCTGAAGCACCCGCTGGGTGATCAGCCACTGCAGCGGAGCGCTGCCGGTGAGCGAACGGAACCGCCGGTCGAACGTGCGTCGGCTCATGTACGCGCGGGCCGCGAGAGTCTCCACGTCGAACTGCTCGTGCAGGTTCTCCAGCGCCCAGGCCACGACCTCCGCCAGCGGGTCTCCGCCGATCTCCTCGGGTAAAGACCTGTCGAGGTAGCGCTCCTGGCCGCTGCCGCGCCGCGCGGGCACCACGAGCCGCCGGGAGAGCGCGGCGGCGGCCTCGGCGCCGTGGTCCTGGCGCACCAGGTGCAGGCACAGGTCGATGCCGGCGGCCGTGCTGGCCGAGGTCAGGATGTCGCCGTCGTCGACGAACAGCTCGCGCGGGTCCATGTGGACCGACGGGTAGCGCTTGGCGAGCGTCGGCGCGTACATCCAGTGCGTGGTGGCCGGGCGGCCGTCGAGCAGCCCGGCCGCGGCGAGCGCGAACGCGCCGGTGCACAGCCCGACGACGCGGGCGCCGTCCTCGTGCGCGCGGCGCAGCGCGTCCAGTGCCGCGGCGGGCGGCGGCTGGGTGATGGAGCGCCACGCGGGTACGACGACGGTGCCGGCGCGGGCCAGCGCCTCCAGACCGTACGGCGCGGAGAGCTCCAGGCCGCCGGTGGTGCGCAGCGGGCCGTCCTCACCGGCGCAGACCAGCAGCCGGTACCGGGGGGTGCCGGCGTCCTGGCGGTCGACTCCGAAGACGGAGAGGGGGATGGAGTTCTCGAAGACGGGGCCGCCGCTGAACAGCAGCACGGCGACGACTTCGCGGCGACGCCGGGGCGGGCGCGGGGCCTCGCCCCGCACCGTGGTTCCCGCCACCGTGGCTCCCGCCACCTCGGGTGGGCGCGGCCCGCCGGACCGGATCGTCGTGCCCGTTCCGGTGGAGTCCTGGCTCATGACGCTAAGCCCCCTCGCTTCTCTCTTCCTCTGCGTCCTGCACCTCAACCCCCGGGACGATCTCGGTCTCTCGGCCAAGATCAAATCTACTGTGTGCCGTCCGACGGACCGGACAGGTTCGGCCCCGCATCTATAACGACGGGTAAAGCGTGTCTTGTGTGACATGGAGGGCCGGTCGGGTCCTGCCTCCATGTCGACACGAAAACCTGGCGTGAAGCTTTCGATCGCGAACGGTTTCACTGGTTCACGCAACAGGGAAGCCCACCCCCTCCGGTTCTCCGACGTGCGGGGCCCGTGCGCCCCGACTGCGCCCCCAGCCCCCCGAGCCCGGAACGTTCCAGCCTTCAGTCTTGCAACTCCGGTGTGCAGAAGGGAAGTTGGCCGAAAAGATCGCATCACATGAGGTTGTCCCCTCAACCAGATGCCTACTCCCGGGCCGAGCCGCGGAAATGCCGGTGACCGACCCGGTGCCGCCGTGCCCTGCGGTGCGACCCCGGCGCACGTGCCCGGTTTGCCTTCGCGGCGGCGACGACACCCCCGGGGGGCGCAGCGAGAGCGCACGGGAGCGCAGGGGGCGGCACGAAACCCGGACACCGGATCCGTGAGCGCCGCCACCGTGCGCCCCCGAGGGCGCGGGCGAGCGATCGGCGGACCGCCGCCCCCGCCGGACGACGTTGCGCGGGACGCCGCACTGCGGCATGCTCCTCTGAACCGTTCGCCGGGGCAGGCGCGCATACCGCCGCCCGCCCCTGGGCAAGGGAGGTAGTGTCGCCGTACCCTTGTTGTACGGGATTGGGAAGATGATTCCCGGACACAGCAAGCCCGGACACAGCAATCCGTGTCCCTCCAGCCACGAGGATTCCCTTCGCCGAGACACCCATGGCCGGTCACGAAATCCCCGAACCCGCGGACCGCAAGCCGGTCGCCGATCACTCGGCGGACCTGGAAGCGGCGGCCGAGCCGCGCCAAGGCTGCGATCCGGCGTTCAAGCACGGCGTCGTCTGCGGCTTCGACGGCTCCACCTCCAGTGAACGCGCCCTGGCCTACGCGGTCGGGATGGCGCGGCGCCTGGGCTGCGGTCTGATCATCGTGCACGTGGCCAACCGGCTGCCCACCACCGTGTGGGCCGGCTGCGAGCCGCCCGTCTTCGTGGACGTGCCCGACCACCGCACCGAAGTGCTCGGGCTCGAACTCGCCTGCGCCGACTACCTGTCGGACGTGCCCTGGATCCTCGTCGAGCGCGGCGGGGACATCTGCCACGAACTGGAGGAGGTCGGCCGGGAGTACGAGGCCGACGCCATCGTGGTGGGCTCCACGCAGGGCCTCGTGGGCCGCATCTTCGGCTCGGTGGCCGGCCGTCTCGCCCGGCGGGCGCAACGGCCCGTCGTCGTCGTGCCGTAGCCGCCCCCCGCGCGCGTTTGCGCCGGTCGCGCCGCGCGTACGCCGGTTCCCGCACCCCCGGAGAAATCTACTCGCGGGTAGATGTGGGTTGTGAATTTGTGAGGGGCATATAGGGGACACGACGACGCGCTGCCGACCGGGAGGTGACGGTCCCCGGTACGGCAGCGGCACCGCCGGCGTATTGGGCGACGCCGGCACAGGGGAGGCGGCCCTCTGCGCGACGTGGTGGCACGCGCAGAGGGCCGCTCTTTCGTCTCCCGCACTTTCGTCTCCCGCCGCGGGGGCGCGGCCCCGTCCCGTACCACCGGACACGCACGCGGCGCGCCGGTCGAGCAGATCCCGGCGGCCGTGCCGCCCCCGGCCTCGGGCCCGGTTCACCGGTCGCGGTGGTGCGCCGCGGGTGATCCGCCCGGGTGCCGCCCGGCGCCCAGGGCCAGGCGGGCGAGGCGGCTGACGAACTCGGTCTGCAGCGTGGTCTGCCGGCGTACCGGGATCCAGCGGGGCCCGAAGTCGGCGGCGTAGCGCCTTCGCCAGCGGGTGAGCAGCGCCTCGGCCGCCGGGCCGACAGGATGGCCGCCGGTCGCGCGGGCGAGCAGGGCCGCGGCCCGCAGCGGCAGCCGGTGGGCGGCCATGTGCAGCGCGAGGGCGCCGCCGGCGGTCGCCGCGGGCGGGGTGCCGCCCGGGGTGGGCGGGGCGGACCACTGCGCGGCGTTGGTGAAACACGCCTCGGTCAGCCAGGCCGCGGCGTCCAGCAACGGGCCCGGCGCCTCGCCGAGTCCGCCGCGCGCCTCGGCCAGCAGGCCCGCCAACCGGTCGGCCCGCGCGCGCAGATGCGCCACCGCCTGTGCGACGACGAGGTGCGGCGCCCCGGTGGGCCGGGGGTCGGCGACGGCCTCGACGGCCCAGACGGGCGTCTCGACGACGGCGGTGACGGTGCCGTACCGCAGCGGGTGGAACCAGGTGGAGCGGGTCAGCCAGTCGCGGTGGACGACGTTGGCGTCGAGCCCGTCGGCGGCGGCCATGAGGAAGACACCCGGGCCCGCGCCCGGCATGTGCAGGGTGTCCACCGGCGCGGCGGCCACCGGCACGGCGAGGCCGGCGGCGGCCTCCGAGAGCGCGGCCGGGGCGCCCGGCAGGTCGTGGGTGAGCTGCACCCAGGCGCCGCCCGCGTCGTTGGCGTGCAGGGAGAACTGGAGCGCCGGGCGCAGTTCGTCGAGCACCGTCAGCAGGGCCCGGGTCTCGGGCAGCGGCGCGGCCCCGCCGGGCCCCGGCAGCCACTCGGGCTGCTGGTCGGCGGCGGGCCGGTAGAAGTGGCGGAGCTGGCGCTCCAGGGTGCCGGGGTGGCGGGTCCAGGGCTCGGTGCGGCGGGCGCCGTCCGGGTCCAGGCAGAGCAGGAAATGCCAGGCGACGTCGCGGTCCTGCCGCCGGTCCCGCCCGGTACGTACCGCACGTCCGGCACCCACGGCCCGTACAGCGCGGTAGGCCAGTTCGGCGACGGCGGCGCCCCCGGCCGGCTCGTTCGGATGCGCGCCGCTGACCACCAGGACGTTCCGGGAGCCGTGGCCGACGGAGAGCAGCCACAGCGGCTCCCCCGCGCGGGACTCGCCGATCTGCCGCAGCCGGCAGCGGGACGGATGGCGCCGTGCCAGGTCGCGGGCCGTCCGCGTGAGGTCGTCCACGGTGGGGTAACGATGACGCGCCAACGTGGGGGCGCCGACCGGCGTCACTCGCCGCTGGGGTTGCTGTCGCCCGTCGTCTCCTTCTTGTCGAGACGACGGATCCTGATCTCCTGCATCGCGCCTCCCTCCACAGGGTCAACTCTGTGTGCTTGAAACGACTCACTCAGTAGTGCACATTGGGCCGCGTCGGTGCAAGGTTTCCTGGCGCGGCCTGCGGGGTGGGCATGGCGGTGGCACACTGGGCGCGGCCACGGGTCAAACCGGAGCACCGCGGCTACCGCACCGTGGCCGGGAACGTCCGTATCGGCAGCGTGGTCTACGGCGTCGGCGCGGAGATCGAGGACCCGCGCGGCTGGGTCTGGACGCTGGTCGAAGCCGCCGACGGCAGCCGCAGCACGCAGGACATCGTCACCGCCGTACGCACCCGCCACGAGGGTGTCGAACCCGGCGACGTCACCGCCGCGCTGGACCGGCTCGCCTCAGCGGGCTTCCTGGAAGACGCCGCCGCGCCGCTGCCCGCGCAGTTCTCGTCCCGGGAAGCCGAGCGCTACAGCCGGAGCGTGCCGCTGCTGCGCTGGATGGACCTCGGCGAGCGCGCCAGCGCGTGGGAGGCGCAACTGCGGCTGAAGGAGTCCCGGGTGCTCGTCCTGGGCGTCGGGGGTACGGGAGGCGCCGCCGCCTGGCACCTGGCCGCCTCGGGCGTCGGCCACCTGCACGTGGTCGACGACGACACGGTGGAACTGTCGAACCTGAACCGGCAGTTGCTCTACGCGGAGGCGGACCTGGGCGCGCGGAAGGCCGACGCCGCCGTGCGCAGGCTCGCCGCCGTCAACCCCGACATCCGCGTCACCGGCGAGGCGCGCCGCGTCTCCGCCCCGGCGGAGCTGGCCGCGCTCCTCGCGTCCTCTCCCCCGTACGACGTGTTCGTGCTGGGCGCCGACGGGCCGCCGCGGATACGGCGCTGGGCGAACCGGGCCTGTCTGGCCGCCGGCCTGCCGTGGGTGGACGGCGGCTACAGCGGCCCGCTGGTCACCGCCGGCATCCACCGGCCCGGCACCGGCGGGTGCTGGGAGTGCCTGCACGACCAGGCGACGCGGCGCGCCGACCTCGGCCTCGCCGCCGGAGCCGACGAGCCCGCCGCCTCCGCCCACCTGCCGTGGAACCCGGCCAACGCCGTCACCGCGGGCCTGTCCGGCGCGCTCGTCGCGTACGGCGCCCTGGCGCTGCTGACCGGCATCCCCCCGCTCGAACCCGGCGTCCGCTTCGGGTTCAACCTGATGGTGCCGGGCGACGAGGTGACCGTCCGGCTGCCGCGCCGCCCCGACTGCCCCGCCTGCGGGAGCCCGCGGTGAGGCAGTCCGGCGCCCGGCGCGGCGACCGGACGCCGTGACCGCCGCGGGCTACTCCACCGTCACCGACTTCGCCAGGTTGCGCGGCTTGTCGATGTCGCGGCCCAGCTCCAGCGCCGTGTGGTACGCGAGGAGTTGCAGCGGGATGCCCATCAGGATGGGGTCCAGCTCCGGTTCGCTGCGGGGTACCACGATCGTGTGGTCCGCCTTCTCCTGCGGGCGGTGGGCGACCGCGAGGATGCGGCCCTCGCGGGCCTTGATCTCCTCCATCGCCGCGCGGTTCTTCTCCAGCAGCTCGTCGTCCGGCACGATCGCCACGGTCGGCACCTCCGGTTCGATCAGCGCCAGCGGGCCGTGCTTCAGCTCGGAGGCCGGATACGCCTCGGCGTGGATGTAGCTGACCTCCTTCAGCTTCAGCGCCGCCTCCCGCGCCACCGGGTAGCCGCGGACCCGGCCGATGAACATCATCGACCTGGCGTGCGCGTACTCCTTCGCCAGCGCCCGGATGCCGTCCTCGCCGCGCAGCATCTCCGCGATCTGCTCCGGCAGCCGGCGCAGCCCCTCGATGACGCGGCGGCCGTCGGCGACCGACAGGTCGCGGATGCGGCCGAGGTGCAGGGCGAGCAGGCCGAAGGCGACGACGGTGTTGGTGAAGCACTTGGTGGACACCACGCAGACCTCCGGTCCCGCGTGCACGTAGATCCCGCCGTCCGTCTCGCGGGCGATGGCCGAGCCGACGACGTTGACGACGCCGAGGACCCGCGCGCCCTTGCGCTTCAGCTCCTGCACGGCGGCCAGCACGTCGTACGTCTCGCCGGACTGGGAGACGGCGACGTAGAGCGTGTCGGGGTCGACGACCGGGTTGCGGTAGCGGAACTCGCTGGCCGGCTCGGCGTCCGCGGGCACCCGCGCCAGCTCCTCGACCAACTGCGCGCCGATCATGCCCGCGTGGTACGAGGTGCCGCAGCCGAGGATCTTCACGCGCCGCACCGCGCGGGCCTCGCGCGCGTCCAGGTTGAGGCCGCCGAGGTGGACGGTGGAGAACCGCTCCTCGATCCGCCCGCGCAGCACGCGGTCGACGGCGTCGGCCTGCTCGCAGATCTCCTTGTGCATGTACGTGTCGTGGCCCGCCATGTCGTACGACTCGGGCGACCACTCCACCGTCTCCGGCGAGGACGACGTGCGCGAGCCCTCGGTGGTGTACGTGCGGTAGTCGTCGGCCTTGAGGGTCGCCATCTCGCCGTCGCCGAGGGTGACGACCTGGCGGGTGTGCGAGACCAGCGCGGCGACGTCGGAGGCGACGAACATCTCGCGCTCGCCGATGCCCAGCACGACCGGCGAGCCGTTGCGCGCGACGACGATGCGGTCGGGGTGGTCGGCGTGCAGCACGGCGATGCCGTACGTGCCCTCCACCAGCCGCAGCGTCTCGCGCACGGCCTCCTCCAGGGTGGCCGCGGCGGAACGGCCGACGAGGTGGGCCAGCACCTCGGTGTCGGTCTCGGAGGCCAGCTCGACGCCGTCGGCGGCGAGCTTGGCGCGCAGGTCGGCGGCGTTGTCGATGATGCCGTTGTGGACGACGGCGACCTTGCCGGCCTCGTCCTGGTGCGGGTGGGCGTTGGCGTCGCTGGGGGCGCCGTGGGTGGCCCAGCGGGTGTGCGCGATGCCCGTGGTGCCGGCGAAGCGCTTGGGCACCCGGGCCTCCAGGTCCCGTACCCGGCCCTTGGCCTTGACGGTCTTCAGCGCGCCGGAGCGGGCGGCGATGGCCACGCCGGCGGAGTCGTAGCCCCGGTACTCCAGCCGCTGGAGCCCTTCGAGCAGCAGGGGCGCCGCGTCGCGCTTGCCGATGTAACCAACGATTCCGCACATATCGTTCGCTTTCTGTCCGGGGAGGAGGGTGGGTGAGGGTGACCGGTGGGGGCGGCTAGCCGTAGACGATGCGGCGCAGTTGACGCCGGCTCAGCTCGGGGGGCGCGACCGCGCGGTGCGCCAGCTCGCGGGCGATCCGGTCGAAGATCTCGTCGTTCACCAGGCCGTCCGCCTGCAGCTCGCGGTGGCGCCGGCGGACGAACGCGGGCGTCGTCTCGTCGAAGTAGGCCAGGACGTCCTGCACGACCCGCACGGCTTCGCCGCGGGTGAGCGGCGCGCTGCGCATCAGGTGGTCGATCAGGTCGTCGTGCACTCGTCGATAGTGCTTGATGATCTTCACTTTCGCAAGAAATCTGCCCGGAACCGGGCAGGAACCACTCCTTTCCCGTGGCGGGTCACGAGGGGGAATGGTCTACACCTTGACCCGGCCCTTCACCGGCGGTACGCCTGGGAAGGTCCATGTCACGCGTACGATCCGCAGCCCCGCAGGGGCCACTGTGAGAGGTCACCGCATGAGGACTCCCCCACACCGCCCCCCGCGCTCCCTCGCGCGCCTCGGGGTCGCACTGCTGCTCACCGTCGCCGCGGGCGCCGGGGCCGGCGCCGGCGCCGCGCCCGGCACCGCGCAGCCGCGGGCCGCCGCGCCCGCCGCGCTGGACTCCGTCATCCCCGCCCCCGCCGCCGTCGCGCCCGGCGGCAGCCCGTACGAGATCACCGCGGACACCGCCATCCGGGTGCCTCCCGGCAGCTCGGCCGCCGCCGCGTCCGCCCGGGACGCCGGCGAGTACCTGGCCGGCGTGCTGCGCCCCTCGACCGGCTTCGAGCTGCCCGTCGGCAGCAAGTCCGGCGCCATCGAGCTGCGGCTGAGCGCCGGGCTGAAGAAGGCCGTCGGCTCCGAGGGCTACGAGCTGACCTCCGGTGCCGACGGCGTCGTGATCTCCGCCGCCGAGCCCGCCGGGCTCTTCCACGGCGTGCAGACCCTGCGCCAGTTGCTGCCCCCGGCCGTGGAGGCGGGCACCCCGCAGGACGGGCCGTGGCTCGTGGCCGGCGGCCGGATCACCGACGAGCCGCGGTTCGCGTACCGCAGCGCGATGCTCGACGTGGCCCGGCACTTCTTCACCGTCGAGCAGGTGAAGCGCTACATCGACCAGCTCGCGCTGTACAAGTACAACACCCTGCACCTGCACCTCACCGACGACCAGGGCTGGCGGCTGGTGATCGACTCGTGGCCGAACCTCGCCGAGTACGGTGGCAGCACCCAGGTCGGCGGCGGGCCCGGCGGCTACTACACCAAGGACCAGTACCGCGAGCTGGTCGCGTACGCCGCGAGCCGGCACATGACCGTCGTGCCCGAGGTCGACATGCCGGGCCACACCAACGCCGCCCTCGCCTCGTACGCCGAGCTGAACTGCGACGGCGTCGCGCCGCCGCTGTACACCGGCACGAGCGTCGGGTTCAGCTCGCTGTGCGTGCCGAAGGAGGTCACGTACGACTTCGTGGACGACGTCCTGCGCGAGCTGGCCGAGCTGACGCCCGGCCCGTACCTCCACATCGGCGGCGACGAGGCCCACTCCACCTCGGACGAGGACTTCGTCGCCTTCATGGAGCGCGCGCAGGCCGTCGTCGGCGAGTACGGCAAGAAGGTCATCGGATGGCACCAGCTCGCCGGCGCCAACCCGGTCGAGGGCGCCGTCGCGCAGTACTGGGGCACGACCGGCGGCGAGCAGGAGGTCATCGACGCCGCCAGGGCGGGCACGCCGCTGGTGCTCTCCCCTGCCAACAGGACGTACCTGGACATGAAGTACCACGAGGGGACGCCCCTCGGGCTGAGCTGGGCCGGGTACGTCGAGGTGCGGCAGTCCTACGACTGGGACCCGGGCGCGTACATGCGCGGCGGCGTGCCCGAGAGCGCGATCCTCGGGGTCGAGGCGCCGCTGTGGTCGGAGACGCTGTCGACCAACGACCAGATCGAGTTCATGGCGTTCCCGCGCGCCGCGGGCGCCGCCGAGCTGGGCTGGTCCCCGGCCGCGAAGCTCGGCTGGGACGGCTACCGGGACCGGCTGGTGGCGCAGGGCCCGCGGTGGGACGCGATGGGCATCGACTTCTACCGCTCGACCCAGGTGCCCTGGGAGTGATCCGGGAGAGGGAGCGAGGGAGGGGGCACGGGCCCGCCTCCCCCCGGCGGCTGCCGGTCCGCGGCCGTGGCCGCGGAGCCCGCGGAGGGGAGGCGGTGGGGGGACGGCCCGCACCGCTCGGCACGGCTGGAGGCGACCGCCTCCCCGCCGTCCCGAGGAACGCTACGCACGCTAGTGGCCCCGACTCGGGCGAAACACCCGACTCGGGCATCGGGCGCGAGGCTTAAGGCTCTCTTGAGGAACGCATCGGAGGGGCTTAACCCCGCGCGCCGCCGGGGCGGGAGAACCCGCCCCGGCGGCGCGCGGGCGGCCGGTCAGGTGCGTCCGCCGAGCTTCACCTCCTGCGGCGCGCCGTTGCTGCCGCTCCAGACGGCGTTGAAGCCGAAGGAGACGGAACCGCCGTCCGGCACCGCGCCGTTGTACGGCGTGTTGCGGCAGCTCACGCTGGTGCCGGACTGGGTGCAGACGGCGTTCCAGGCGTTCTGGAGGCGCTGTCCGTCGGGGAAGTCCCACTCCGCGGTCCAGCCGTCGAGGGCCGCGCCGTCGCAGGAGACCGTGACGGTGCCGGTGAAGCCGCCGGGCCACTGGCCGGGCACGGAGTACGCCGCCGCGCATTCCTCGCCGGGACCGGGACCGGTGCCGCCGCCGGCGCCGAGGTCGTCGGCGTAGCCGGCGATCCAGGCGAGCGGGGCGTTCCAGTTGATCGTGACCTCGTTGGTCGAGTACGACTCGATGTCGTCGATGTAGCACATCGCCGGCGGGCAGCCGGTCAGCTCCCGCTGCGCCACCGGGTCCTCCAACTGCGAGTCCGGGCCGCCGGCCAGCGCGCCCGCGGGCGGGTTCGGCAGGCTCGGGTCGAGCTGGTTCGCCCAGTGCCGGTGGTGCTGGTTCTCCGAGTCGCGCTCGCCGTAGCCGGTGACGTACGACTGGTTCAGCGGGTTGCGGCCCAGCACGTAGTCCAGGCCCGTGAGGACGGCGTCGCGGTAGCCGGCCTCGCCGGTCAGGCCGTGTGCGGTGGCCAGGACGACCATGTTGTTGAGCACCTGGCTGTTGGAGCCCCAGACGTAGCGCCCGCCCTCGGGGGCGTACGGGGCGCCGTAGGCGGCGTTCGCGGCGTCGGCCGCGTAGCCGTCGGCGGCCTCGGTGACCATGCCGCGGACGACGGCGAGCTGCGCGTCGGTCAGCCCGCTGTCGACGGTCGCCAGGTCCAGCGCGCCGAGCCCGGCGGTGGCGCCCCAGCCCATGCCGCCGCCGGGGAAGACCGCCGCGGCGTCGCCGTGCAGGGGCGAGCCCAGCACGTCCTGCAGATAGGCGTCCTCGCCGGTGGACAGGTACAGCTCGGCGGCGGCCCAGTAGAACTCGTCGCTCACCTCGCCGTCGCTGTACGCGCCGCCGCCGGTGGAGTCGTTCGGGTCGGCGAGCATGTCGGGGTGCGCCTCGGCGGCGGCGTACGCGGTACGGGCCGCGGACAGGCACCGGTCGGCGAACGCTGCTGTCTCGTCATAGTCGTCGTAAAGCCGCGCGCACTGCGCGCCCGTGGCGGCCAGGTTGAGCGTCGCGGCGGTCGACGGCGGGTGCAGCTCGCGCGGCTGCGGGTCCTCGTGCGGCAGCGTCGGCAGGGCGGTCCACTGCGCGTCGTGCAGCTTGTGGTGCGCCATGCCGGCCAGTTCCTCGCCCGCCGGCACCTGCATGGACATCTGGAACTCCAGTTGCCAGCGCGCCTCGTCGAGCACGTCGGGCACGCCGTTGCCCCGCTCGGGCACGGCGAGCTTCCCGTCGCCGATCGGCTCGCCGTCGGCGCCCTCGGTGGTCAGGGTGCGCTCGTAGACGCCCATCACCTGCGCGGCGGCGATGCCGCCGTTGACCACGTACTTGCCGTGGTCGCCCGCGTCGTACCAGCCGCCCGCGGCGTCCAGCGTGTAGTCGCAGTCGCCCGGCTGGCACGGGACGCCGTCGTCGCCCTGGTTGGGCGCGACGTTCACGTGCCCGGCGGGCCGGGCGTACTCCTCGCCGACCAGGCCGGCGTCGATCTCGATGCCGCTGCGGTTGTGGTAGAAGTACGCGAGCGCGTCGGTGCGCAGCGTGCCGTAGATGTCGTCGCCGATGCTGAACGGCTCGCTGGTCTCGCCGTCGATCGTGACGGTGTAGCCCTCGCCGGCCTCGGCGAAGTCGCCGAAAGCGAAGGTGTGCACGTTCTTCAGCGAGGTCGGGTCGGTGCCCGCGGGCACGGTGGTGCCGCTCGCCTTCCCGGTGCCGTCCGCGGCGTTCAGCGTCCAGGTCAGCGGCTCGGTGGCCTCGGTGACGAAGGTGCCGTTCTTCGGCCCCTCGGTGAGATAGCCGACCTGGTTGACGCGCACCGGCGAGCCGGTGTCCGGGTCGTACGGCGGCTGTTCCGCCCCGCCGCGCAGCGAGACGTCGTCGACGCAGAAGGTGTACGCGGCGTCGCTGCCGCCGATCTGGAAGGCGAGCTGCGCGGCGTCTTCTGCGGCGGTGGCGGTGAAGACGTGCTCGAAGGTCTGCGGGGTCTCCGTCACCTGGTCCGCGGAGGTGAAGAACTGGCCCCACGGCTCCACGGCCTGCTGCACGTTGGTGCGGATCGTCACCGGTGCGGTGGCGGTCGCGGTGTAGCTCAGGGCGTAGGTCTCGCCGGCGGCTATCGGCAGGTCGTTCTGGCCGACGATGGCGTCCCACGGGTTGGCGGTGCCTGCGGGCACGTCGGCGCAGAGCCGCCCGTCGACCACGGTGCCGGGGTTGTCCGGCGTCCACCACCAGGGCGCGGTGCCGGCGTCGAAGCCGCCGTTGACGATCAGCTCGGGGCCCTCGTCGGCCGCGGCGGCGCCGGGCGCGGCGAGCGCTCCGACGACCAGCACGGCGGCGAGGGCACGGGGTAGGTGCCGTCTCACGGAAGATCCTTTCGGCCGGGGTGGGGGAAACAGCCGGGCCGGGCGCACGGGGCCTGTGCGCGCCCGGCCCGGCTGAGCTGAGCGGACGGGGTGGTCCTGGTGCGTCCCCCGTCCTCGCCGTGCAGGAGGGTGGTGCAAGTCTTGAAGTGTGGGAGCGCTCCCAATCTCTCGAAGGGTTATGCACCTGTCAACCCCCGGCACAGAAGTCGCTCCCGGAGCACGGCGGTCGCCGCGTACGCCCGCGCACGCGTACGGGCGGACCCGGAAGCCGGGCCCGCCCGCGTCCCTTTCGGCCGCCGGCTACCCCGAGGCGCGTACCACCAGCTCCGTCGGCAGCACCACGTGCCGCCCCTCCGCGGAGTCCTTCGCGGCGATCCCGTCCAGCAGCACCCGCACCATGGCCCGCCCCATCTCCTCCGTGGGCTGCCGGACGCTGGTGAGCGCCGGGTCGGTGTGCCGGGCCACCGGCGAGTCCTCGAAGCCGACGACCGCCACCTCGTCCGGCACCGCACGGCCCGCGGCGCGCAGGACCTGGAGCGCGCCCGCCGCCATCACGTCCGAGGCGGCGAAGACCGCGTCGAGCGCGGGCCGGCGCTCCAGCAGTTCCTCCATCGCCCGGCGCCCGCCCTCCTCGGTGAAGTCGCCGACCGCCACGAGCCCGGGGTCCTCCGCGCGGCCCGCCGCCGTCAGCGCCTGGCGGTAGCCGTCCAGGCGGCAGCTCGCGACGTACATGTCGGCGGGGCCGGTGATCGTCGCGATGGCGGAGCGTCCGCGGCCGATCAGGTGCTCGACGGCCGCCCGGGCGCCGCCGGTGTTGTCCGAGTCGACGTACGGCACGGCCTCGCTCGCCGCCCGGCGGCCGTTGAGCACCGCGGGCAGCCCCATGGCGGCCAGCATCTCCGGCAGCGGGTCGCCCTCGTGCACGGAGACCAGCAGCACGCCGTCGACCCGGTCGGCGCTCAGGTACGCCGCCAGCCGCTCCCGTTCCCGGGGCGAGCGGATGAGCGTCAACAGGAGCTGCTTGTCCGTCTCCGCCAGCTCCGCGCTCACCCCGCGGACGATGTCCGAGAAGTACGGCTCGGAGAACAGCCGGGTCTCCGGCTCCGGGATCACCAGCGCGACCGCGTCCGCGCTGCCCGCCGCCAGTGCCCGGGCCGCGCGGTTGGGCACGTAGCCCAGCTCGGCGACCGCCCGTTCCACCGCCGTCCGCGCCTGTTCGCTGACCTGATCCGATCCGTTGATCACCCGGGACACCGTCCCCCTGCCCACCCCGGCTCGCGCGGCGACCTGCTCCAGCGTCGGTCTGCCACCCCGCCCGCCACGTGTCACCGGCGTACGCCGATCCCTGACCGCCATTCCACCCTCCCGCGTTATGGCTGTCTGCTGACTGTCCGATTCTCGCCCCCGGCCCCGGTCCGCGGCCCGCACCGAAGCTAACAGCCGCGTAACGGGACGCAGTCGCGATGTCCGGTCCCTTGACACCCCCTCGCCGACAGGTCACCCTTCAACCAATCACTTCTGGGAGCGCTCCCACTCTACTCGACCCATAGAGAACCCGCACGAAAGCCCGCCCGAGCCGCCACTCCCGATCCCCTCGTACACCTCCGGCAGGAGCGGCACGCGCCAGGGCGCTAGGAGGATGCAGTGCGCAGATACCGCACCACCCGACGGGCCGTGGGCCTTTTGGCCGCCGCCGCTCTGGGCACCGGTTTGCTCAGCGCGTGCGCGAGCGATGACGACGACGGTGGCTCGAAGGCCGGCTCCGAGGACGGAGGGGGCGGGAAGACCACCATCACCATGGGGCTCTTCGGCACCTTCGGCTTCAAGGAGGCCGGGCTCTACGACGAGTACGAGAAGCTCAATCCGGACATCACCATCGAAGAGACGGTGATCGAGCGGAACGAGAACTATTACCCGCAGTTGCTGAACCACCTCACCAGCAACAGCGGCCTGGCGGACGTGCAGGCGATCGAGGTCGCCAACATCGCCGAGATCGTCGGCACCCAGGCCGACAAGTTCGTGGACCTCTCCGAGGTCGAGGGCGTCTCCGAGGACGACTACCTGCCCTGGAAGTGGCAGCAGGGCTCCACCCCCGACGGCAAGCTCGTCGGCCTGGACTCCGACATCGGCCCGATGGCGGTCTGCTACCGCAAGGACCACTTCGAGGCGGCCGGCCTGCCCACCGACCGCGACGAGGTCTCGAAGCTGTGGGAAGGCGACTGGCAGAAGTACCTCGACGTCGGACGCGACTTCCAGGAGAACGCCCCCGAGGGCGTCGCCTGGGCGGACGCCGCCGGCGGCGTGTACAACGCGGCCGTGTCCTCCAACGAGACCCGGTACTACGACGAGGACGGCGAGGTCATCTACAAGGACAGCCCGGGCGTGCAGGAGTCCTGGGACATCGCCTCGACCGCGGCCGAGGAGAAGCTGACGGGCAACCTCCAGCAGTTCACCAAGGGCTGGGACCAGGCGATGAGCAACGGCGACTTCGCCACCGTCTCGTGTCCCCCGTGGATGCTCGGCTACATCGCCGACAAGGGCGGCGAGAAGGCCATGGGCAAGTGGGACGTCGCCCAGGCGCCCGTCCCCGGCAACTGGGGCGGCTCCTTCTTCGGCGTCCCCGAGGCGGCGGAGAACAAGGAGGCGGCGCTCGAGTTCGTCGCCTGGCTCTTCGCGCCCGAGCAGCAGGCGACGCTCTTCGCCGAGCGCGGCAGCTTCCCCAGCACCCCGTCCGCGTACGAGATGGACTCGGTCAAGAACGCCACGAACGACTACTTCGGCGACGCCCCGATCGGGGAGATCTTCGCCGCCGCCGCCGAGGGCACCCCGGTGCAGACGATCGGCCCGAAGGACCAGGTCATCGCCGAGAACATCGCCAACGGGCTGCGGCTGGTCGAGCAGGGCAAGGAAGACGCCGACGGCGGCTGGGACACGACCGTGGACGCGGTGGACAACGCGCTGGATCAGTGAGACGGGAATCATGACCCAGACAGGTTCGACCACGGCCGCGCCCCCCTCAGCGGAGGGGGGCGCGGCCCCGCCCGCGCGGCGGGCCGCCGCCCGCGACCCGCGGAAGACGTGGCGCAGCCGGCGCTACCGGTGGGACGCCAAGTTCAGCCCGTACGCCTTCATCTCGCCGTTCTTCCTGTTCTTCGCCGCGTTCGGCCTCTTTCCGCTGCTCTACACCGCCTGGGCGTCGCTGCACCGGGTGGAGCTGACCGCGCCCACCGACATGGAATGGGCCGGCCTGCACAACTACAGCCGGCTGCTGGAAGACGACTTCTTCTGGAACTCGCTGTGGGTCACCTTCGTCCTCGCGGTGCTCTCCACCGTCCCGCAACTGCTCATGGCGCTCGGCCTCGCGCACCTGCTCAACTACCGGATGCGCGCCTCCTCCTTCTTCCGGGTGGCGATGCTGGCGCCGTACGCCACGAGCGTGGCCGCCGCGACGCTGGTGTTCGCCATGCTCTACGGCCGCGACTACGGGATCATCAACTGGGTGCTGGGCCAGTTCGGCGTGGACGAGATCGACTGGCAGGCCGGGAACTGGACCTCGCGCCTGGCCGTGGCCAGCATCGTGATCTGGCGCTGGACCGGCTACAACACCCTGATCTACCTGGCCGCGATGCAGGCGGTGCCACAGGACCTGTACGAGTCGGCCTCGCTCGACGGGGCGTCCCGCTGGCAGCAGTTCCGCCACGTCACGATCCCGTCGCTGCGGCCCACGATCCTCTTCACCGTCGTGGTGTCCACGATCGGTTCCGTGCAGCTCTTCGGCGAACCGCTGCTGTTCGACGAGACGAAGGGGGCCACCGGCGGCGCCGACCACCAGTTCCAGACGCTGGGCCTGTACATGTACGAACAGGGCTGGCGCAACCTGCACCTGGGCAGGGCCGCGGCCATCGCCTGGGTGATGTTCCTGATCCTGGTGGTGATCGGCGTCGTCAACGCCCTGATCGCGCGCCGCCTGCGGAAGAGCTGAAGGAGAGCTCATGGCACTGCTCAAGACGACAGCTCCCCCGGTGGCCACCCGCCGCCGACGCCGGCCGCGGGCCGGCGAGGCGGGCGGGCAGCAGCGGGCCGGCAAGCTGACGTACGCCGTCCTGGCGCTCTTCACGGCCGTCTCGATCGGCCCGCTCATCTACACGGCGATCGCGGCCTCCCGCACCAACGCGCGGCTGGCGGAGACGCCCCCGCCGCTCTGGTTCGGCGGCAACCTCTTCTCCAACATGGAGACGGCCTGGACCGACGCCAACATGGACCTGGCGCTGCTGAACACCACCATCGTGGCCGGGTCGATCGCGGCGGGCACCGTGCTCTTCGGCACGCTGGCCGGGTTCGCCTTCGCCAAGTTGCGGTTCCGCTTCAAGAGCCTGCTGCTGCTGCTCGTGATCGGCACCATGATGGTGCCGCCGCAACTGAGCGTCGTGCCGCTGTACATGGCGGTCGCGGAGCTCGGCTGGATCGACCAGTTGCAGACGGTGATCCTGCCGTTCCTGGTCAGCGCCTTCGGCGTGTTCTTCATGCGGCAGTACCTGATCCAGGCGCTGCCGACCGAGCTGATCGAGGCCGCCCGGGTGGACGGCGCGAGCAGCCTGCGGGTCATCTGGCACGTGGTCTTCCCGGCGGCGCGGCCCGCCATGGCCGTGCTCGGCATGCTCACCTTCGTCTTCGCGTGGAACGAGTTCTTCTGGCCGATCATCGCGCTCACCCAGGAGAACCCGACCGTGCAGGTGGCGCTCACCGGCCTGCCCCGCGGTCACAACCCGGACCAGTCCGTGATCATGGCGGGTGCCCTGCTGGGCACGCTGCCGCTGCTGCTTCTGCTGCTGCTGTTCGGCAAACAGATCGTCGGCGGCATCATGCAGGGCGCGGTCAAGGGCTGAGCCGGCGTTGCGCACCCGTACCCGCGGCCCGCCCGGGGCCGCCCACGACGCAGGCAGGGACCCTCGCGACCCGACCGACCCCACATGTCCACGACGTACTTCACTGCCGAGATTGGGAGCGCTCCCAGATGTCCGATTCCACCGCCACCTTCCCCGAGGACTTCCTGTGGGGCACGGCCACCGCCGCGTACCAGATCGAGGGAGCCGCGCGGGAGCACGGCCGAACCCCCTCCATCTGGGACACCTTCTCGCACACCCCGGGGAAGACCGCGGGCGGCGACACCGGGGACGTCGCCGTCGACCACTACCACCGGCGCACCCAGGACGTCGCCCTCATGGCCGAACTCGGCGTGCGGGCGTACCGCTTCTCCGTCTCCTGGCCGCGCGTCCAGCCCACCGGCCGCGGCCCCGCCGTGCAGCGCGGGCTCGACTTCTACCGGGAACTGGCCGACGAGCTGCTGGCAGTCGGCATCAAGCCAGTGCTCACGCTGTACCACTGGGACCTGCCGCAGGAGCTGGAGACCGCGGGCGGCTGGCCGGAGCGCGACACCGCGCACCGGTTCGCGGACTACGCCCGCCTCGTCGGCGACGCCCTCGGCGACCGCGTCGAGCTGTGGACGACGCTCAACGAGCCCTGGTGCAGCGCGTTCCTCGGCTACGCCGCCGGGGTGCACGCGCCCGGCCGCACCGACCCGGTCGCCGCCCTGCGCGCCGCGCACCACCTCAACCTCGCCCACGGGCTGGCCACCGACGCGCTGCGGACCGCGCTGCCGGCCCGTGCCCAGATCTCCGTCAGCCTCAACCCGGCGGTCGTGCGGGCGCGTACGGACTCCGAGGCCGACCGGGACGCCGCCCGCCAGGTCGACGCGCTGGCCACCCGGATCTTCACCGGCCCGATGCTCGACGGCGCCTACCCGCCGGACCTGCTCGACGACACCGCCCGGCTGACGGACTGGTCGTTCGTACGGGACGGGGACCTGCCGCTCATCAGCCGGCCGCTGGACTCGATCGGCCTGAACTACTACACGCCCACCGTCGTCTCCGCCGTCACCGGCGAGTCCACGCCCGAGCGCGCCGACGGGCACGGCGGTGGCGCGCAGTCCCCCTGGCCCGCCGCGGACCACATCGCCTTCCACCAGCCGCCGGGCGAGCGCACCGCGATGGGCTGGACCGTCGATCCGACAGGGCTGACGGAGCTGCTGCTGCGGTTCACCGCCGACGCGCCGGACCTGCCGCTGTACATCACCGAGAACGGCGCGGCCTACGACGACAAGCCGGAGCCGGACGGCTCGGTCCACGATCCGGACCGCATCGCCTACCTGCACGGGCACATCGGCGCGGTGCACCGCGCCATGGCCGAGGGCGCCGACGTGCGGGGCTACTTCCTGTGGTCGCTGCTGGACAACTTCGAGTGGGCGTACGGCTACGCCAAGCGGTTCGGCGCGGTGCACGTGGACTACCCCACGCAGCGGCGCACCCCGAAGTCCAGCGCCCGCTGGTACGCGGACCTGATCCGCGCGGGGGTGCTGCCGGCGCTCGACCTCTGACGTACGCGTGCCTGCCGGGTGTCCGCCGGACGCCCGGCGGGCCGGCAGCCGGCGGAACGGAGGGCCGCCGGACGCCACCGGGACGGGCGAGGGCAGCAGCGGGCCGGACGGAGGCCGCCGCGTGACGGGCGGGGGCTTCCGGCCGGCACGGCGTGCCGTCGCCTTGGAGGGCGGGGGCCGCCGCCCGCGTTATGCGCGCCGCGCACCCGCGCTCGCGCCCGCGGCGGCCCCCGTACCCGCTGCCCGGCGCACCCGGTGCCGGCGCCGCTCGCCGTCGGCGGCAGGACCGGTGCGCAGCGCCAGCCAGAGCCGTATCTCCGCGCCGCCCAGCACCGACCGGCCGATCCGTACGTCCCCGCCCGTCGACTCCGCGACCCGCCGCACGATGTCGAGCCCCAGCCCCGTCGACCCCGGCCCGCCCTGCCCCTGCCCGCGGGCGAGCGCCGCCTCGGGGTCGGGGATGCCGGGTCCCGCGTCGGAGGCGAGCACGATGACGGCGTCCCCGGCGTGGTGCACGTCGACGGAGAAGTCCGTGCCCTCCGGGGTGTGCCGGAAGACGTTGCCGATGAGCGCGTCGATCGCGGCGACCAGCTCGGCGCGGGCCACCGGCACCTGCGCCGGCCGGTCGACCCCCGCCAGCCGCGCGGACCTGCGCTCGTCCTCGGCCAGCGCCGACCAGAACTCCATCCGCTCGCTGATGACCGCGGAGACGTCGCAGCCGGCCACCGCCGCCGCCTGCTGCCCCGCGGGCCGGCCGCGCTGCTCGCGCACGGTGGCGATGATCTGGTCGATCTCCCGCTCCAGTTGGGCCACCGCCTGCCTGGTCTGCTCGGCGGCGCCGCTGTCGCCGAGGGAGGCGGCGTTGAGCCGCAGCACGGTCAGCGGCGTGCGCAGCCGGTGGGAGAGGTCGGCGGCCAGCTCGCGCTCGTTGGCGAGCAGCAGCGCGACCTGGTCGGCCATCGAGTTGAACGCGACGGCCGCGGAGCGCAGTTCGGAAGGACCGGACTCCTCGACCCGGACGCCGAGTCTGCCCTCCCCGAGGTCGTGCGCGGCGCGGGCGAGCCGGCGCGCGGGCCGCACCATCCGGGTGCCGAGCCGGTCCGCGACCGCGACGGAACCCGCGACCAGCGCCAGCCCGACGCCCGCGAGCGCCAGCCACGCCAGCTCCACGCCCTTGGTCTGCTCCCCCGCCGGCACGAACACCTCCACGACGGCGACCCGGTCGCCCTCGACGGCGATGGGCTGCAGCAGCGCGTGCCCGCCGGGGACTCCGACCAGCGACGACGTGCCCGCGCCCGACGCGCGCTCCACGTCGGCCGCGCCGGCGCGCGGCTCCCCGATCCGTACCGCCGACATGCCCTCCGCGCTGCCGCGCGGCACGTGCACCGCGATGCGCCCGTCCGCGCCGGCCTCGGTGCTGCCGACCGCGCGCTCCAACTGCTCGGCGTCGGTGGTGATCGCCAGCGCCGGGCCGATGCCGGCGGCGATCCGCTCGGCGTTGGTCAGCGCGCGGTCGCGGGCCATCTCCTTGACGACCAGCCCGAGCGGCACGGCGTACGCGACCACGACCATCACCGTGACCGCCAGGCAGACCTTGACCAGCGCCCACCTCATGCGGGCGGGATCCCGGCCGGCGGGTCGAGCTTCACGCCGACGCCGCGCAGGGTGTGCAGGTAGCGGGGGCGTGCCGCGGTCTCGCCGAGCTTGCGGCGCAGCCAGGACAGGTGCACGTCGATGGTCTGGTCGTCGCCGTAGGACTGCCGCCACACCTCGGCCAGCAGCTCCCGGCGCGGTACGACGACGCCGGGCCGCTCGGCGAGGAACGCCAGCATGTCGAACTCGCGCCGGGTCAGGTCCAGTTCGCGTCCGTCCAGCTCCGCCCGGCGGCTGCGCAGGTCGATCGCGAGGCCGCCGACGCGCAGTTGCCGCGGCGGCGGAGCGGCGGCGGTGCGGCCCCCGGCGCGGCGCAGCACCGCGCCCAGCCGGGCCTGCAGATGCTCGACGGAGAAGGGCTTGACCAGGTAGTCGTCGGCGCCGTCGTTGAGGATGCGGACGATCTCGGACTCGTCGTCCCGCGCGGTGGCCACGATGACCGGCACGTCGGTGAGGCCGCGCAGCATCTTCAGCGCCTCGGCGCCGTCCAGGTCGGGCAGCCCGAGGTCGAGGATCACGACGTCGAAGCCGTGGTGCGCGACCTCGCGCAGCGCCTCCAGCGCCGTGCCCACGCTGCGCACGGTGTGGGCGGCGTCCGTCAGATGCCTGATCAGCGCGGAGCGCACGAACTGGTCGTCCTCCACCACCAGCACACTTGCCATGCCCGGCAACGTACGCCAAAAGCGCGGTGCGCGCCGCCCCGCCGGCGCTGCCTGTGGACAACCGGCGGCGGGCGGTTCCGGCGGGTGTGCGGCGCCGCGGGTGGCGGGTGCGGCAGGATGGGACCGATGCGTCGAAGGTTCGTGCACGCGCTCGCGTGGACCCTGGCGACACTGGCGGCCGTGACGGTGTCGTGGTTCGGGGTCCGGCTGGTGCTGGACAGCACCTCCGACCGCCCGCACACGGTTCCGCTGTCCGGCCGGGCGCCGTCGCCGACGCCGCCGCCCCTGGTCGGTACGGCGACGGAGCGGCCCGCGCCGCCCTCGCCGACGCGGGCGTCCAAGACCCCGTCGGCGACGGAGAGTTCACAGGAGCGGCCGGAGCGTACGGAGAGCCCGAGGGGCACGGACGGCGGGGCAGACGGCGCGGGAGACGGCGCGGGTGACGGCGCCGGCGACGGGGCCCAGCAGGACCGGCCGGCGGAGAGCGCGACGGGGGACGTGCAGACGTATCCGGTGGCCGGCGGGCGGGTCACCTTCGAGATGGCCCCGGACTCGGCGGAGTTGGTGTCGGCGACGCCGGACGCCGGGTGGCAGATGCAGACGTGGGAGCAGACGACGTGGATACGCGTCGACTTCGTCGCGGAGGGCCGGCGGACGTCGGTGATCTGCACGTGGCACGACAGCGCGCCGCGGGTGGAGACGAACGAGAACGCGACCTGACCGCCGCCCCGCGAGTCTCGTGCTACGTGAACACCCCGGGCGGCGGCGCGGGGGACTCCACCGCCGTGGCGTCGGTCACCGGACGGGCGCCGGCGGCGAAGTCCCGCAGCGCGCGGCCGTGTTCGACGCGGCCGGGCTGCGGGTCGGTGGCCGCCCGGCGGGTCAGCTCGGCGACCGGCAGCGGGACGGCGGAGGCGAGGAGCACGGCGTTGCCGAAGCGCCGGCCGCGCCAGACGGCGGGAGCGGCGACGGCGCACAGTTCGGGGAAGACCGTGGCGGCGGTGGCGGTCTGCGCCCGCAGATACGCCAGCGGCGGCCCGTCGGCGAGGTTCGCGGCGTAGACGCCGCCGGGGCGCAGCACCCTGCGCACCTCGCCCAGGAACTCCGTGGTCGTCAGGTGCGCGGGCGTGCGCGCGACGCGGAAGACGTCGCCGACGACCAGGTCCGCCCAGCCGTCCGGCACCCTGGCGAGCACGGCGCGGGCGTCGCCCTGGCGTACCCGGATCCGCGCCCGCTCGGGCAGCGGCAGTTCCGCCCGTATCAGCGCGGTGAGCCTGCCGTCGATCTCGACGGCCTGCTGGACGGAGCGGGGCCGGGTGGCGGCGACGTAGCGCGGCAGGGTCAGCGCGCCGCCGCCGAGGTGCAGTACCTGCACGGGGCGTCCGGCGGGGGCGACGAGGTCGGCGGCGTGGCCGAGGCGGCGCTGGTACTCGAACTCCAGGTGCGCGGGGTCGTCGAGGTCGACGTGGGACTGCGGGGCGCCGTCGAGGAGCAGCATCCAGGCGCGCGGCCGGTCGGGGTCGGGACGCAGTTCCGCGGTGCCGCCGTCCACGTCCACCACGACGGGGCAGCGCCCGCCGCGCGACCTCTGCCTGGCCACGCGCCCAGTATCCCCCGCCCCGGCCGGCCGCGCCGCCGCGGGGTGTGACCAGGGGGTGTGACGGTGGGTGTGCCCGGGTGGGCCCCGGCGGGTGCGACCCGGGGCACCGCCGCCGGGGCTCAGAAGCGGTCGGCGGCCTCGATCGTCCGGGCCGCCTCGCACAGCGCCGCCGCCAGCAGCACCGGGTCCGTCACCGGCGCCGCCTCCTCCGGCGGCACCAGCCAGTACGACCCGGGCACCGGCGGCGCGGCGGGTCCGCGGGGCAGCGTCGGGGTGCAGGTGCTGCCGGGCAGGTCCCAGCGCGCCGCGGTGCCGGGCGGCACCAGGAAGCCGAGGGTGTCGACGCCGCCGTCGTGCAGCACGGGCCCGACGGCCCTGCGCAGCCGGAGGATGTCGACCGCTTCGAGGCCGTGTCTGGCCGGGACGGTGACCAGGTCACACGGGTCCGCGGCGGCCCTCGTACGGACAGTGGCCTCCCCGCCGGTGTCCGGCACAGGAACCCCTCCCTCATCCAGTCCCCGTCGTCGCTCCCCCGGTCCTCAGCACATCCAACGCCCGGACCGCGTCAACGGCACGGTACGAACGCGCCGCAAAGAATGGCGTTTTATGGCGGATCGGGGGCGCCGGGCCCCGCGGGTCGGCAGACTCTCCGTGGCGGCGCGCCCACCGTGGGTGCGGGCGGGCCGCCGGCGCGGCACCGGCCGTCGCGACGCGGTGTCGCGGGCCGGCGGTCGCGGAACACCAGTCGTCGCCACAGCATCAGGGAGGACGAGCGGACGTGGCCGCCCCACCCGACCGATCGCGCCGCAACGCCGCCTTCCGCGAGCTGCGCGGCAGCCGCTCACCGGGCGAGTTCGCCGCCGCGGTGCGGCGGGCCGCCCGGGAGATCGGCGAGCAGGTCTCGTGTGACGCGCGCTACGTGGGCCGCGTCGAGGCCGGCGAGATCCGGTGCCCCAACTACGCGTACGAGCGCGTGTTCCTGCACATGTTCCCGGGCCGCTCGCTGGGCGATCTGGGCTTCGAGCCGCGGGCGGCCGTACGCGGCCGAAGGGCGCGCGGCGGCGGTGGTGCGCCCCCGCACACGTCCGTACGCCCCACGCCCCCGGGGAAGCCGGCGGACCCCCCGCCCCGCACCCTCCCGCCTCTCCCGGCGCTGCCCGCCCGGGCCCGTACGCCCGGTTTCCCCGAGGCCGCCGTGGCGGAGGCGGTACGCCGCATCCGGCTGCACGACGACCGGCACGGCGCCGACGACCTCTACGCCCGCGTCGGCGGCACGCTGCGCACCGCGCGGGCCCTGCTCCCGGAGACCGCCGGCCGCCCCGGCTCCGACGCCGAGCGGCTGCACGCCGCGGCGGGCGAGCTGGCCCTCTCCGTCGGCTGGCTGGCGCACGACTCCGGCCGCTTCGCCGACGCCCGCTCGCACTACGCCGAAGCTCTCGCCACCGCCCGGCTCGCCGACGACCCCGCCCTGGAGGCGCATGCCTTCAGCAACACCGCGTTCCTCGCCCGCGACACCGGCCGCGCCCACGAGGCCGTACGCGCCTCCCAGGCCGGCCGCCGGGCCGCCGCCGCGCTCGGCTGCGACCGGCTGGGTTCGCTGCTCGCCGCCCGCGAGGCGGGCGGCTGGGCGCTGCTCGGCGACCGTGGCGCGACCCGCGAGGCGCTGACCGCGGCCGGCGACCTGTTCGCCCGGGGCGGGGCGGACGACTGCCCGGAGTGGATGTCCTTCTACGGCGAGGCCGAACTGACCGGCCTGGAGGCGCAGTGCTGGGCGGCGCTCGGCGACCACTCCCGCGCCGCCGAGTGCGCCCGCCGCGCGGTCGTGCTCCAAGACCCCCACTTCGCCCGCAACACCGCCCTGTTCACCGCCGAGCTGGCCGAAAACCTCGCCGCCGCCGGCCGGCCGGACGAGGCCGCCCACGCGGCCGGCAGCGCGCTCGCGCTCCTGGCGGACGTGCGGTCCGCGCGGGTACGGGCCATGCTCGACGGCACCGCGGAGCGGCTGCGGCGCTGGGCAGGTTGCGCCGAAGTCGAGGCATTTCTCATGAATCTTGGAACGGTTTCGGCCTGATCCACCCGAGGGGGGCAACCTTTCCGGATCATTCAGCGTCTTTCTGGCTCCCGCCACCATTGGGCGGGCGGGATATACACCGTGCAGTGGGGTGACGTACACCGTACGGTTGTCCGTGGGCCACGTGGGGCGGCCCGCAGCGGGGAAGCGGAGACGGAGTGCCTGGACCATGCGACTGAGGCAGCGTTGGTGGACGGAGCTGTTGCTCGTCGTCGTGGTGTACATGGCGTACTCGGCGGGCCGGCTGCTCGCCCGCGGCGACGTGACCATGGCGGTCGACAACGGCCTCGCGCTGCTCGACATCGAGAAGACCCTGCACATCAACTTCGAGGACCCGCTCAACAGACTGTTCACCGCCCACGCCGCGATCGGCGTCCCCGCCGACTTCATCTACGCGTCCCTGCACTACGTCGTCACGCCCGTGGTCCTGGTGTGGGTCTGGCTCCGCCACCGCGTGCACTACCGGCGCTACCGCACCTGGCTGCTGCTCTCCACCGTCGTCGCCCTCGTCGGCTTCATCCTCATGCCGACCTGCCCGCCGCGGCTGCTGGACCCGGCGTACGGGTTCGTCGACACGATGGCGCAGTACTCGGACTACGGCTGGTGGGGCGGCGAGGCGAGCGCGCCGCGCGGGCTCGGCGGGCTGACCAACCAGTACGCGGCGATGCCCAGCCTGCACGTGGGCTGGGCGCTGTGGTGCGCCGTGGTGCTGTGGCGGCACGCGCCGTACACGCCGGTGCGGCTGCTGGGCGTCGCGTACCCGCTCGTCACCACCATTGTGGTGATGGGCACCGCCAACCACTACTTCCTCGACGCCGTCGCGGGGGCCGCCGTCATGGGCCTCGGCTGGCTGCTGCTCCGTCCGTCGCTGGGCGTCGCCGACGGCATCCGCCGCCGGCTGTACCGCCTCGGGCCCCTCGTCGGCGGTCGCGGCACGCCCGCGGGCGGCGGCGTGGTCGCGGCGGGCGGCCCGCGGCCGGACGACGCGGACGGCGCCGAGGTGCCGGCGGACGACCTCATCCCGGAGAAGGTCCGCACCGGCGCGGGCGGCGGCGGGGGCGACGATCCGGACGCGCCACCCATCCCGCGCCCACGCGGCGCGGACGGCACCGCGGCCCCGGGCGAGCCGCCGGCGGCGCCGGGCGGCAGACGGGAGCCGGTGGAACAGCGCGGCGGCGCGGCGCAGGTGATGTGCCGGCGGCTGGCGTACTGACGCCCGGCTGACGCGGCGCGGGCCAGGCCGGCCCGCCGCGGCCCGCCACCGCCCCCCGTGTCGGTGCGGCGTGCCAGACTGCGGCGCGTGGAACGTACGACCGCTACGGGCGACTTGACCCTCGCCGGCGCCGACGCCGGCCCCGCGGACCGCGGCACGGACGGGGCGCCCGCGCTCCGCCGCCGGCTCGACGCGCTGCGCGGCGCGGACGTGCAGCCGCGCCCACTGGACGCGCGGGCGCTCGCCGCGCTGGCGGCCAACCCCGGATGCCGCCGCCGGACGCTGCTGGACGGCGCCGGCATCGACAAGGGGGCGCTCGCCGAGGCGCTGGGCAGACCGGCGCCGTTCGGCCAGTCGCAGTTCGCGTTCGCCCGCGGCAACGCCTTCGAGGCCCGTATCACCGCGGACGACGGCGCCGAGTTGCTGGCCCTCCTCGCCGAACGCACCGGCGAGACCCCGCCGGAGCCCGCCGCCGTCCACGTCCCCGACCTCGCCGCCCCCGGCCCCCGCGGGCGCACGGAGCGCACCCGGCAGGCCATCGCCGGGGCGGTGGCGGCGGGCGGCTGGACGCTGCTGCGGCATCCGATGGTCAGCCTGGAGGTCGCGGGCGCACCCGTGTACCTGGAGCCGGACGCGGCGGTCATCGGGCCGGACGGGCGCTGCACGGTGGTCGAGATCAAGTCCTTCCCGATCCTCGACGGCGCGGCCGACCCGGCGAAGGTCGGCGCGGCGGCCCGGCAGGCCGCGGTGTACGTGCTGGCGCTCCAGCAGCACTGCGAGGTGCACGACAGGGTGCTGCTGGTCTGCCCCAAGGACTTCTCCAACCAGCCCGTCGCCGAACCCGTCGACGTGCGCAGGCAACTGGCCGCCACCCGCCGCCAGCTCACCCGCCTCACCCGCCTCGAAGCCATCGCCGCCGCCCTGCCCGAGGACCTGACGCTGGACGTCCGCCAGCCCCCGCCGCACCTCACGGCGGCGGTGGAGGCGGTGCCCGCCGCGTACGCGCCGGAGTGCCTGGCCGCCTGCGAGCTGGCGTTCCACTGCCGCGCCCGGGCCCGGGAGCGCGGGGACGTGACGGCACTGGGCCGCGGCGTCCGCGCCGACCTGGGCGGCCTGCGCACGGTGGGCGAAGTCGTGACGGCGGCGGGGGCGGCTGTCCCCGCGGGGACGGCGGGAGCCGCGGGCGGCACGGAGGATCCCGCCGTACCGGCGTTGCGGCGGGCCGCGGCCCTGCGGGCCGAGGCACTTGCCGCGGCAGCGTCGGCGGCTGCGGAGCCTGCCGAGAAGGGCGGGGGCGCGTGAGTCTGATGGTCACCCTCGCGCGGGCGGAGGCCGTGGTCGCCGGGCGGGCCACCGCGCTCGCGACCGTGCGGCACCGGCATCTGTCCGACCGGCCGCTCGTCCTCGTCCCGATGACCGCCGCCGGCGAGGCCGCCGCCCCGCTCGGCGCGCTCGTGGGCAGCGACCGCGACCGGCCGCGCCTGCTGGTCGTACCGCAGCCGCGCGACCGCGACCTGAGGTTCGCTTTCCTGGCGGAGCTGGCGGCGGAAGTGCTGCCCTACATCGACTCGTACGCGGAAGACCCCGGCGACGACGGCGACGCACCGGACAGCGCCGCCGCGGGCGACGGCGCCGAACCCGCCGAGGAGCCCTGCGCCGACGCCGCGCAGCTCCTCGTGCCCAGCCGCGCCGGCGTCGCGTACGTGCGCCTCCTCGGCCGCTCCATGCGCTTTCGCAGGACCGCAGAGGACGACCCCGGCACCCCGCATCCCGCGCCCCCGCGCGTGCCCCTGCTCGGCCGCTGGCTGTCGCACTACGGCGAGCGGGCGCGCGTGCCCGGCGCCGCGCTGCTGCTCGCGGCCACCGACCTGCTCGCCCGGCACTGGGCCACCGGCCAGAGCACCGTCGAGGACCAGCACCTCGGCGCCCTGCTCGCCTGGATCACGGACGGCGCCGAGGCCGCGGAGCGCGCGGAGACGGGCCGCGACGCGGAGGGGCAACTGCTCGTGCCCCCGGCCGGCCCCGCCACCGACCCGGCGTTCGACAACCGGCTGCTCGCCCCCGCCATGGCCCGCTTCGACCGCGCCCGCGCCGACGGCGACGCCGCCGCCCGGGAGGCGGCACAGGAGGCGGTCGCGCGGCTCGTGGAGAGCCGGCTGCGGCCCACGTGGGACGCGGTCTGGCGGTCGTACGACCTGGTGCGTGCCCTGCCCGGGGGCGCGCACGTGCCGGGCCGGTGGCTCGGCGACAGGTGGTCGTTCACCGCCCACCGCGACCGGCTGCGGGCCGGCGAGCCCCCGCAGCCGCGCCGCGACGACGCGGTGACCGCCGCCCGCAAGCTGGCCCAGCGCGAGCGCGCGCTCACCGAGCTGGACGCCCAGGAGGCGCTGGACGACCCGCTGACGATGGCGGAACGGCGGCTTGCGGGCCAGGCGTTCGTGTGCCGTACCGAGTCGGTGGAGATGGCGTACTCCGAGGGCCGCCGCCCGATGCCCCGGCCGCTGGTCACCGTCGTCACGGACGACGAACCGCACCTGGAGGACGGCGGCACGGTCTACCGCGAGCTGCCGGGCGGGAAGACGCAGCGCGCGCTGGTCGCCGGGTTCGGGGAGGGGCGGGTGACCGTGCGGTTGCAGGACGGCATGGGCCGCTCGCGCGCGCCCGCCGAGGGCTCGGTGCCGGAGCCGGGCGACCGGGTGGTGTGGACGCTGTTCGCACACACGGCCCGCCGCGGTCCTGCCCTGCCGGAGCCGGAGGACACCCCGTGGACGCACGGCACCCCGCCGGGGCGTACCGCGGAGGAGCCGGACCGGGTCACCGCGGAGGACTTCCTGTGACGACGACACCGGGAACGGAGCCGGGAACAGAACCGGGAACGGAACCGGGAACACGGCAGGGAACGGGGCCGGGAGCAGCGCAGGGCACGGACACGGACGGGACCGGAACCGACCCCGCCACCGCCGCCCGTCTCGCCACCGAGGCCATCCTCCGCGACACCCTCGACGGCCCCTCGCGCGGCGTCCTCGTCGACTCCCCGCCCGGCGCCGGCAAGTCCACGCTCGTCGTCCGCGCCGCCCGCGAGCTGGCCGCCGCGGGCCGCCGGCTGGTCCTCGTCGCCCAGACCAACGCGCAGGTCGACGACCTCGTCGACCGCCTCGCCCGGGAGCGGCCCGACCTGCCCGTGGGCCGGCTGCACAGCAGCGACCCCAGCCCCTACGACCCCGTGCTCGACGGCCACGAGTGCGTGCGCACCGCCGCGAGCCTCGCGGACCTCGCCGGCCTCGGCGTCATCGCCTCGACCGCCGCGAAGTGGGCGTACGTCGCCGCCGCGCGGGCGAAGCGAGGCGAGGGCGCGGAAGCCGCCGAGCGCTGGGAGCACGCCATCGTGGACGAGGCGTACCAGATGCGCTCCGACGCGCTGCTCTCGGTCGGCGGGCTCTTCGAGCGCGCGCTGTTCGTCGGCGACCCCGGGCAGCTCGACCCGTTCAGCGCGGTCGGCGCCGAGCAGTGGTCGGGGCTGGCCTGGGACCCCGCGGCCAGCGCGGTGACGACGCTGCTGGCGCACCACCCGGGGCTGCCGCAGCACCGGCTGCCGGTGTCGTGGCGGCTGCCGGCGTCGGCCGCGCCGCTGGTGTCGCGGGCGTTCTATCCCTTCACGCCGTTCCGCAGCGGTACGGGCCCCGGTGAGCGCCGGCTGACGTTCGCCGGGCGGTCGGACGGATCGGGCGCCGACCGGGTGGTGGACGAGGCGGCGGCGAGCGGCTGGGGGCTGCTGGAGCTCCCCGCCGCGCACACGCCGCGGACCGACCCCGAGGCGGTGGCGGCCGTGGCGCACGTCGTGCGGCGGCTGCTGGAGCGGCGCGGCACGACGGCGTCGGAGCGCGGCGAGGGCACGCTCACCGCGGACCGGATCGCGGTGGGCACGGCGCACCGGGACCAGGCCGCGGCGGTGCGGTCGGCGCTCGCGCGGGCGCTGCCCCCGGGAGTGGCGGACGACGTGACGGTGGACACGGCTAACCGGCTGCAGGGCATGGAGTTCGACGTCACCGTCGTGCTGCACCCGCTCTCCGGCCGGCCGGACGCGACGGCCTTCCACCTGGAGACCGGGCGGTTGTGCGTGCTCGCCTCCCGGCACCGGCACGCGTGCGTCATGGTGTGCCGGGCGGGCGTGCCGGAGCTGCTGGACGAGCACCCGTCGGCGGAGGGTGTGCAGCTCGGCGCGGTGGTGAAGTTCCCGGACGGCTGGGAGGCGCACCAGGCGGTGCTGGCGCACCTGGCGGACCATCGCGTACGGGCATGAGTGCCGGCGCGGCACACGCCCGTCCGGGCGGTCCTGCGGCGCAGCGCCGGGGCGGGGTTGCGCGACGGGGGAGAATGGGCGGTGGCCCAGAGGCAAGTGGAGGACCCCTATGACGGAGCCGAACCGGGCTCGGCCAGGCAGGACGGAGCAGCCGCGCACCCCGCGGCGCCCCGCCGCGCTGCTCTTCGAGCCGCCGCTCGCGGAGCCCGACGCCGAGCACTTCTTCGGCCTGGAGTCGATCGAGGACCCCCGCGAGCTGCTGGCCCGCGCCACCGACCTCACGCTGGCCTTCCGGGCGGCGACCGACCGGGCCATCGAGTACCAGGCGATGGCCGCGGCACAGCTCGCCGACCCCAAGCGGTTCGACCGGCTGACGCCCGCGGCGATCGCGGAGCGGGCGGACTGGACGGAGGACTACGCGAAGCGGATGGTCGAGTTCGGCCGCGACCTCCTCGCGGGCGGCGGCGCGGGGTCCCCGTCGGAGACGTAGCACCGCCGCTCGCCTGCCCGCCCTTGCCGCCCTGGCATATCGATTTTCGATCTCCGGGGCCCGGGTGCTAAGGTCGTCCACGTCGACAGGCGCCGTTAGCTCAGTTGGTTAGAGCAGCTGACTCTTAATCAGCGGGTCCGGGGTTCGAGTCCCTGACGGCGTACAGCACGCAGGACCGTCGACCCGGGCGCTTTCGGATCTCCGAGAGCGCCCGGTCCGCGTTTCCGGCCGGCCGCCCGGTCACGGGCGCTTCGCGTCCCGTACGACCCGTACGCCCCAGCCGCCGTCCGCCGTCCGCGCGGTCACCTCCACGCGCACGCCGTCCCGCTTGAGGTGAAGGCTTTCGCCCTCGCCGAGCGGCGCGTCGGCGAGCGGCGGGTAGACGGAGGTGTCGTGGCAGGCCGCGGAGCGCGGGTGGCCGTCGACGACCTCGACGGGGCCGCCGCCGGAGTCGGTGCCGGTGTGGACGCGGTAGACGAGGACGCCCTCGGTGCAGGCGTGCCGGTCGTTCGCGTACCGGCCGCGGGCCTCGACGGCGATGGCGCCGGTGGGGCCGGTGGGCACGACGACGAGCCGGGTGTCGCGCCGCAGGACCGCCGTCCCCTTGCCGTTCTCCGCCGCACTCCCCGCGCTCCCCGCACCCCCTGCACCCTCCGCCTCACCCGCACCTCCCGGGTCTCCGCTCCCTCCGGCCTCCTCCGCCCCGTTCTCCGCTTCCGCCTCCGTCGTCCCGCGCGGGGGCGTGCGCGGGCTCGCGGGGGCGGACAGCGCGTGCAGCGTGAAGCGGTCGGTCCCGGGCTCGGCGGCGCAGCCGACCTGGTCGTCGCCGAGCCAGCCGAGTTTCCACTTGTGCCAGCCGAACGGGTCGGGGGCCAGCCCGAACTGGCTGCCCATGAGGTCCCAGTCGCCGACGTGGGTGTCCCAGTCGGCCTTGCCGTCGACCGGACGGTGGTAGAGGTCGGGGAGGTCGAAGACGTGGCCGGTTTCGTGGGCGAGGACGTTGCGGTCGGGCGGATGCCGCTCGAAGACGGTGACGATGCGGTGCAGGTCGGTGCCGTCCGCGCGCATCGGGGTTTCGAAGTTGACCACTTTGGTGGCGTCGGAATCCACGCCGGGGGCGTCCGGGTCGGCGACAAGATAGACCACGTCGTAATCACCGAAGTCCACTTTCCGATCGGCCGCGGACACCGCGTCTTTCAGGTAGCGGGCGCGCGCCGCCGGGTCCCAGTCGCGGGCGATGCCGTACGACAGGGAGTCCGACGGCATCCGTATCCAGCGCTTGCGCGCGTCGACCGCCAGCCGGAACCGGCCGTACGAGGCCCGCTCGAAGAACTCCGCGGTGACCGGAAAATGGTCCTCGGTCAGCTCGTCCGGCGAGGTCAGCGGCGCGGAATCGGGGAAGGAGAGATACACCATCACCGCGTCGAGGGCCTTCTTCGGCCGCGGGTAGGCCGGGTCCCAGTCGGCGACCCCCTCGGAGTGGTGGGCGGCGGTCCGCTCCAGCGCGCAGGGGTGGCCGGGCTGGGCGCCGACCGGATCGGCGATGAGGGAAGTGGCCATGACGGCGGACAGCGAGGTGGCCACGGCGGCGGCCCGGTGCAACGCGCGCGACTGGTCCTGTTCCACAGGGGGTATGGATGGGTGGGCCACATCGACCTCATCGGCTCGGAAGAGTAGGGAACACAGCCCACTTTGTTCTTGTTTGTTCCCGCCCGTCCTGTTCCAGTGCCCCACACGGGTGACTCCGGGGCCGGACGAGAGGGGAGATCAGGAGCATGTGCGGGTAACACAAAGTCACATCTGGTCATTCGCCCGGCAGGAGGCGGCCATGTGCGATCACTCCCGGCCCCATCCGGCTCGGCGCTTTCCGCGCCGTAGCGGCGTCACTGGATCGACACAGCCGGTAGCCCTATGATCGGGCACATTTCCAGCGCTGTGGCTCTGCAGCGGCGGAGCCGAGCGGTCCCCACGGGCGGGAGCGAGCGGTGAGCGTATCTCTCGAAGGGCCGGGCTGCGGGCCCGGGACCTCACTCCAGACGGTCACGGAACGTCACCTGCCCGCGGGCGCGCCCGCGGACGACTTCCGCGCCGCTTTCGACGGTGCACAGCTCGCGATGGCCGTCGTGGGCGGCGACGGCCTCGTCCGGGCCGCGAACAGCCGGATGCTGGAGCTGGTCGGCGCCGGCGAGGGCGGCCTCGCGGGCGCCTCGGCCGCCGAGCTGACCGGGCTGCGCGACGAGCCGTGGAGCTGGGCCGGCTTCGTCGACGTGCTGCAGGGCAGGCGCGCCTCGCTGCGCTGTACGCGGCGGATGAAGGACGCGGGCGGCCGGTCGCTGTCGGTCGAGATGACCCTCACGCCGCTCTCCGGCGGGCGGGCGCTGCTGTCGCTGACGGACGTCACCGAGCAGCGCGAGCTGCGCGCCAAGCTGCGCCACCTGAAGATGCACGACCCGGTGACCCGGCTGCCGAACCGCGAGCTGTTCTTCGAGCGGCTCACCGGCGCGCTGCAGGACGCCCGGCAGGCCGAGGAGCCTTCCGCCGAGCACGGCGGGGCGGGCCCGGGCGGGCAGGGCGGGGCGCGTCCGCGCACGCGGGGGGCGGCGCCCGCCCCGGGGGCGCCCGGCCGCGTCGGCCTGGCGTACCTCGACCTCGACGGCTTCAAGGCCGTCAACGACACCCTCGGCCACCGCGTCGGCGACCGGCTGCTCGCCGCCGTCGCCCGCCGGCTGGTGGCCTGCACCGCGGAGGCGGGCAAGGCCGAGAAGCATGGCATCACGGTCGCCCGGCTCGGCGGCGACGAGTTCGCGGTGCTGGTGGCGCGCTCCGCCGGTACGGAACAGCTCGGGGAGCTGGCGCAGCGGCTGCTCGACGCGCTGCAGGAGCCGTTCGACCTGGCCGGGCAGCGGCTGGCGGTCTCGGCGAGCATCGGCGTCGTCGAGCGCGCGGCCAGCGGGCAGACGGCGACGGCGCTGATGCAGGCCGCCGACACCACGCTGTACTGGGCGAAGGCCGACGGCAAGGCCCGCTGGACCCTCTTCGACCCCGAGCGCAACGCCCACAGGATGACCCGGCAGGCGCTGTCCTCCACGCTGCGCCCGGCCATCGAGCGGGACGAGTTCACGCTCGACTACCAGCCGCTCATCGACCTCGGCGACGGCAGCGTGCGCGGCGTCGAGGCGCTGGTCCGCTGGCAGCACCCGAAGCTCGGCACGTTGACGCCGAATCGGTTCATCGGACTGGCTGAGGAGAACGGCGCGATCGTGCCGCTGGGCCGCTGGGTGCTCGCCACCGCCTGCCGCCGCGCGGCCGGCTGGTGCCGGCTGCGCCCCGCGGACCCGGTGTTCGTCAGCGTCAACGTCGCCGTGCGGCAGGTGTGGGACTCCGACCTGGTCGCCGACGTGGCGGAGATCCTTCAGGAGACGGGCCTGCCGCCGCGGCTGCTGCAACTGGAGCTGACGGAGTCGGCGGTGATGGGGTCCGCGGGCCGGCCGCTGCAGGCGCTGCAGGAGCTGAGCGAGATGGGCGTCGGCATCGCGATCGACGACTTCGGTACGGGCTACTCCAACCTGGCCTACCTCAGCCGGCTGCCGGTGTCCGCGCTGAAGCTCGACGGATCGTTTGTCCGTGGCTTCAGCTCCGCGGAGCACCCGAGTCCGGCGGACGAGACCATCGTCGAGGCGCTGGTCGACCTGGCGCACCGGCTGGGCATCAGCGTCACCGCGGAGTGCGTGGAGAGCGGGGAGCAGGCCGAGCGGCTGCGCCGGATCGGATGCGATACGGCGCAGGGCTGGTTCTACTCCCGGGCCGTGCCGGCGGAGCGGGTGGAGCGGCTGCTGTAGGACGGCCGGAGGGCGGTGCCTCCGGCCGTCGCGTACGTCCGCACGCCCGGCGCGTACGCCCCCGGGACCGGCGCGTACGCCCGGGACCGCCCGCCGTCAGTCCCGGGGGGTGAAGAGCCGCCCGAGCGACGGCTCCGCCGCCCGGCGGCCGAGCAGGCGCAGGCCCTCCCAGACCGTGACCTGGTTCGCCGTGAGCACCGGCTTGCCGAGCGCCGCCTCCGCCTCGGCGACGTACGCCGCCGTGTGCAGCGCCGTGTCCGGCAGCAGCACCGCCTCCGCGTCCGGGTGGTCGCCCGCGCGGGCCAGCTCCAGCACCTCGTCCCGGCCCCAGGTGCCCACCTCGGCGGCGGTGATGATGCCGCTGCCGCGGGTCGACGTGACCTCGGCGCCGGCCGCCTTCAGGAACACGGCGAACAGCTCCGCCACGTCCTCCGGGTACGTCGCCGCCACCGCCACCCGGCGCACGCCCAGCTCCGCCACCGCGCGCGCGAAGGCGAACGACGTGCTGGACGCGGGCAGCCCCGCGGTCTCGGACAGCTCGGCCACCTGCCGCGCCGCGCCCTCCGGCCCGTAGACGAAGCTGGCGCTGGTGCACGCCCAGACCACCGCCTCGGCCCCGCGCTCCTTCAGCCGGTCCACGCCCGCGGCCAGCCGGGCGGCGGAGCCCATCTCCAGCAGGGCGTCCACGCGGTGCGCGTCCTCGCCGATGTCGGTGTGGAAGAGGGGCAGCGCCGTGGCGCCGCCGAGCATCTCCTGGATGCGGGGGTAGTCGTCCTCGGCCGAGTACCCGGGGTAGAGGAAACCGACGGTCGCGGTCGCCTTCGCGGTCTGCTGCACACTGCCTCCGTCCTACGTGAACGTGCGTCTGCCGGCGTGGGTCCTTCCCCCACGCCGGGGTTCGGGTGTTCTGGGCTACGTCGCCGCTACGCCGGCCACTGCCCGGGATCGTCGGGCCACAGGGGCTCCACCGCGTCCACCGCGTCGGGGTCCGGCGCGTGCGCGGAGCCGGCCAGCGCCGCCTCGGGCGCCGGCGGCGGTGCGGACACGTCCGCGGGCGGTGCCGGGACCTCGGGGGCCCGGGCCGGCGGCTCCGCCGCCAGCACCGTGACGTCGGGGAGCACCGTGGCGTCCGGCGGCGCCATCGACGCCCAGCCGAGCCGCGCCGCGGGGTCCAGGAGCGCCTGGTAAGGGCCCACGGCCTCCTTCCCGATGCGCTGCAGCGCGGCCCAGACGGTGACCTGGTTCGCCGACAGCACCGGCATCCGCAGCTCCGCTTCGAGCTGCGGGATGACGTCGTACGTCGGGAGGTTGGTGCAACTGATGAAGAGCGCGTCCGGGGACCCGTGGGCGACGGCGATCCGGGCCATGTCGACGACCTCCCGGTACGGCACCCGCCAGATGTGCCGGGTCAGGCCGAGGCTGGCACGTCCCGTGACCTCGACGCCGCCCTCTTCGAGGAACTCCTCCAGCGCGCCGGTGACGGAGGGCGTATACGGTGTGACGATGGCGGTGCGGCGGGCGCCGATCTCGTTCAGCGCCGTCAGCATGGCTCCGGACGTCGTCAGCGACGGTACGGCGGCGGCGGACGACATGGCGGCGGTCATGGCCCGTTCGCCCATGCGGCCGTCGGCGAAGCTGCCGGACGCACACGCGTAGGCGATGACCTCGGGCGAGACGGCGGTCAGGGCCCGCACCGCCTCGCGCAGTGTCTGGTGCTCACTCACGAGCCTGGCCAGGTCGAGGCTGACCTCGACGGGGACGTAGGGGGTGCGCGTCAGATGCAGGGAGACATCGTCCGGCACCCAGCGCCAGAGCTCGCGGTCGAGCGCGAAATCAAAAGGGGCTACGACACCCACACCACGCTGTGGCTGTGGTCCGCCCAGAAAAGAGACGTCCATGAGGATGCCCCGTTCGTACGGAGGGCTGGGGGAAGGTAAAGCGTCTGGAGCAGCCGGTGAGCGACCGGGACGCAGTGACAGATGCGGTTATTGACGAAGGTAGAGGCACACCCCTAGCGTGGTCAATCCTCGCATCTCCGACGTTTTTCCGCCTTCTCTTTCAGGTTACATCCAGTACTGCTCCGTGTACTGGAGACCATTGCAGCAGCGCAACATTGCGGGACGGTTTCCTTCCTATGTCCGATATCCGCGTGCTCGTCCTCGACGACGATCCGCCGCCCGACCTGCATCGACTCCGCGGGCGGGCCCAAGTGATCAGCACGGACGAGGACCGGCTCGCCGAGCTGCTGCCGTCCGCCGACGTGGTGCTGGTGTGGAAGTTCACCTCGCCCGCGGTGCGCAGAGCCTGGCCCGGGGCCGGCCCGCGGCCGCGGTGGGTGCACACGCCGAGCGCCGGCGTCGACCATGTGCTCTCCCCCGAGTTCGCCGCCTCGGACACGGTGCTGACCAACGCCCGCGGGGTCTTCGACCGGCCCATCGCGGAGTACGTGGCCGGGCTGGTGCTGGCGATGGCCAAGGACCTGCCCGGCACCTGGGAGCGGCAGCGGCAGCGCCGCTGGCAGCACCGGGAGACGCTGCGGCTGGCGGGGACCCGGGCGGTGGTGGTGGGCGCGGGCCCGATCGGCCGGGCCATCGCGGAGACACTGGAGTGCCTGGAGGTGCGTACGGAGCTGGTGGGCCGGACCGCGCGCGAGGGCGTGCGCGGCCAGGCGGAGCTGCCGGCGCTCCTGGTGGAGGCCGACTGGGTGGTGTGCGCCGCGCCGCTGACGCCGGAGACCCGCGGCATGTTCGGCAGCGACGCCTTCGCGGCGATGCCGGACCGGGCCCGGTTCATCAACGTCGGCCGCGGCCCGCTGGTCGACACCACGGCGCTGGTCGCGGCGCTGGAGCAGCAGGAGATCGCGGCGGCGGCGCTCGACGTCTTCGAGAACGAGCCGCTGGCGCCCGACGACCCGCTGTGGCAGGTGCCGGGGCTGTTCGTCTCACCGCACATGAGCGGCGACACGGTGGGCTGGCGCGGGGCGCTGTCGGACCAGTTCCTGGAGCTGTTCGACCTGTGGGAGGCGGGCCGGCCGCTGTTCAACGTCGTGGACAAGCAGCTCGGGTACGTACGGTGACAATGAGTCCTGAGAAGCGACCCACGAGCGAGGAGGCGGCGGGATGACGGGGAGTACGGATCCGGCGGATCTCACGGCGGTGGAGCTGCTGCGCGGCTACCGCTCCGGCGACCTGTCGCCCGTCGAGGCCACCCGCGCGGCACTCGCGCGCGCGGCCCGGGCGCAGGAGCTGACCAACGCCTTCGTCACCCTCGACGACGCCGTACGGGACGAGGCGCTCGCCCGCGCGGAGGCGTCCGCGCGCCGCTGGCAGCGCGGGGAGCCCGCCGGGCTGCTCGACGGCGTGCCGGTGACCGTCAAGGACATGATCCTGCAGCGCGGCGCGCCCACGCTGCGCGGCTCCAGGCTCGTCAGCCCGGACCGCGAGTGGAACGAGGACGGCCCGTCGGTGGCGCGGCTGCGGGAGCACGGGGCGGTGTTCCTCGGCAAGACCACGACGCCGGAGTTCGGCTGGAAGGGCACGACCGACAGCCCGCTGAACGGGGTCACCGTCAACCCGTACGACGCGGGGCGCACCGCCGGCGGCTCCAGCGGCGGCAGCGCCGCGGCGGTGGCGCTGGGCGCGGGGCCGCTGAGCCTGGGCACGGACGGCGGCGGTTCGGTGCGGATCCCGGCGTCCTTCTGCGGGATCGTCGCGCTGAAGGCCACGTACGGGCGGGTGCCGCTGTATCCCGCGAGCCCGTTCGGCACGCTGGCGCACGTCGGGCCGATGGCGCGGGACGTCCGGGACACGGCGCTGCTGATGGACGTGGTCAGCGGCGCGGACCCGCGGGACTGGTCGCAGCTCGGCCCGCCGCCGGGCGGCTTCGTCGACGCCCTGGACGGGGCGGCCGACGGCGTGCGGGGGCTGCGGGTGGCGTACAGCGCGTCGTTCGGCGGGCAGGTGCCCGTCGAGCGGCAGGTGGCCGCGGTGGTACGGGGCGCGGTGGAGCGGCTGTCCGACCTGGGCGCGTACGTCGAGGAGGCCGACCCGCGGCTGTGCGAGGGGCTCGCGGCGTGCCAGGAGGCGTTCCACACCCTGTGGTTCAGCGGCGCCGCGCGGGTGGTGCAGCCGTACAGTTCCGAGGCGCGCGAGCTGATGGACCCGGGGCTCAAGGAGATCGTGGCCCGGGGCGAGCGGTACAGCGCGCTCGACTACCTTGCCGCGGTCGACGTACGGATGGCGCTCGGGCAGTCGATGGGGCGCTTCCACCAGACGTACGACGTGCTGGTCACCCCGACGGTGCCGATCACCGCGTTCGAGGCGGGACCGGAGGTGCCGAAGGATTCCGGCCACGCCCGCTGGACCGGATGGACCCCGTTCACGTACCCCTTCAACCTCACCCAGCAGCCGGCCCTCAGCCTGCCCTGCGGGGTGGACGGCGCGGGGCTGCCGGTGGGGCTGCAGCTCGTCGCGGCGCGGCACCGGGACGCGCTGGTGCTGCGCGCCGCGCAGGCGCTGTACGAGTCGGGGATCGCGGACGGCATCAGGCCGCCGGCGCTCGGCTGAGCCCGCGCGCCCCCGGGCCGCGGACCCGCGGCCCGGGGGCGCGACCGGCGCCGGCGGCGCTCAGAGCCGGCGGAAGTTCAGGGTCTCGCCGAGCGCGCCGCCGCGCCACAGGTCCTGGCAGGCGGCGGCCATCTCGTCGAGCCCTTCGACGACCGAGCCCCACACGATGCCGGGGACCCAGCCGCTGTCGCCGTTGATGAGCAGGTTGTTCCGCTCGTAGAACAGCGCGAGGTCGACGACGCTCGTCCGGCCCTGGTGCTTGGCCTCCGCCTCGTAGCCGTAGCTGGCGGTGCCGAGCACGGTGTCGGTGAAGCTGAAGTAGCACAGGTCCCCGGGGATGGGGGTGACCGTAGGGTTCTCCAGCGGCGGCTCGGCCGGCGCGAACGCGGGGAGCAGGGCGTAGATCTCGTTCCGGGCGTATTTCGCGTGGTAGACGTCGCCGCCGAGCGGGAGCGCGTCCCACACCGCGGCACAGGTCACGGGCGCTCTGTCGTCGAGCAGCTTCGCCGTGCAGCGGACGCCGCGCTTGGCCAGAGAGACCTCGACAAATCGTGCAGACATGCACCACTCCCTCGTTCGGTGTATCCCACGATAACGGGAGGATCACCGGCCGGAACCGACCCGCATAACTTCGGCGGTGGCGGGTAGCCGCGCGCCCATGGTTCTACGTGGTGAGAACGAGACGAGAAGCGGGCCGGGCGGGCTCAGGCGCCGCACGCTGCTCGCATCAGCCGCCGCCGTCGGCGCGGCCGGCGCGATCGGCGGCGCCGCCGGTTGCAGCCGGACGGCCGAGGCGGACGGCACCGTCGAAGGGGGTGACCTGCTCGAACAGATGCGAGACCGCGGCGTCGTCAAGGTCGGCATCGCCGGCGAGGTGCCCTTCGGCTATATCAACGAGGACGGTGACGCCGTCGGCGAGGCACCGGCCATCGCCGAGGTGGTGTTCAAGCGGCTGGGGATCCCGAAGATCGAACCGGTGCCGGTGGAGTTCGGGGCGCTGATCCCGGGGCTCAAGGTGGCGCTGTTCGACGTGGTGTCCGCGGGAATGTACATCAACCCGGACAGATGTGCCCAGGTACTCTTTGCCGACCCCGACTATCTGATGCTGGACGCCTTCATCGTCAAGAAGGGCAATCCGCACGGAATCCGGGATTACAAGGACATCGCCGACAAGGGCCTCAAGCTGGCCAGCGGCACGGCGTACGCCGAGATCGACTACGCCAAGGCCAACGGAGTCAAGGAGGTCCTGGTCCTGCCGGACCAGGTGGCCGGCCTTGAGGCGGTCGAGCAGGGCCGCGTGGACGCCTTCGCCGGCACCAACGTCACCGTAGGCAACGCGGTCAAGGGCTCCAGGCGGGCCGAGGCGACCAAGCCGTTCCAGCCGATGGTCGACGGCGAGCCCGCCTTCGGCGCCGGCGGCTTCGCCTTCCGGCTCTCGGAGAAGAACCTGCGCGACGCCTTCAACGTGGAGCTGCACAAGCTCAAGGAGAGCGGCGAACTGCTCCGCATCGTCAAGCCCTTCGGCTTCACCGAACGGGAGATGACGAACAAGACGGTGAAGGAGCTGTGTCCCTGATGATGAGCTGGGAGTTCTTCCGGGAGTGGTTCCTCCCGGGCATCTGGATCACGATCCAGGTGCTCGTCTACAGCGCCGTGCTGTCCGCCGTCGTCGCCTTCGTCATCGGCACGCTGCGGACCTCGCGGTTCTGGATCGTACGGTTCCTGGCCGGGACGTACTTCGAGATCTTCCGCGGCATGTCCGCGCTGATCTTCATGTTCTGGATGGCCTTCGCGGTGCCGCTGATGCTCGGCTGGCAGTTCGTGCCGCTGTGGTCCGGCACCCTGGCGCTCGGCCTGACCTACGGCGCGTACGGCTCCGAGATCGTCCGCGGCGCGCTGGCGGCGGTGCCTCCGGCGCAGCGGGAGGCGGGCATCGCGCTGAGCTTCACCCGGTGGCAGCGGCTGCGCCGGATAGAGCTTCCGCAGGCGTGGCCCGAGATGATCCCGCCGTTCAACAACCTGCTGATCGAACTGCTGAAGGGCACGTCGCTGGTGTCGGTCATCGCCGTCGCCGACATGACGTTCGCCGGGAACCTGCTGCGGCTGGCGAAGAACGAGAGCGCGCCGATCTACACGCTGCTGCTGGTCCTCTACTTCATTCTCGCGTTCATCCTCACCCGCCTCATGCGGATGCTGGAGCGCCGGGCCAAAGCGGGGGTGGGCCGGGCTCCGGAGAAGAGGAACGGCCTCCTCTCGCGCAAGCTCAGCCCCAGCGGTGAGTCCATGCAGGCGAGCACTCAAGGCGCGGGAGGTCTGGGATGACGTTCGACTGGGATGTCGTCGACGAGTTCATGCCGCGGTTCTGGGACGGCGTGCTCGTCACCCTCCAGGCCCTGGCGCTCGGCACGCTGATCGCCTTCGCGCTCGGCCTGGTCTGGGCCATGGCCCAGCGCGCGCCGCAGCGGTGGGTCCGCTGGCCGGTGACCGCGGTCACCGAGTTCATCCGGAACACGCCGCTGCTGGTGCAGTTGTTCTTCCTGTTCTACGTGGTCCCGCAGTGGGGTCCGTCCATGTCCCCGCTCACCACCGGCATCGTCGGCCTGGGCCTGCACTACTCGACGTACACCGCCGAGGTGTACCGCGCGGGCATCGACGGCGTGCCGGTCGGCCAGTGGGAGGCGTCGAAGGCGCTCAGCCTGTCGCGCGGGCGGACGTGGTCGTCCGTGATCCTGCCGCAGGCCATCCGCCGGGTGGTGCCCGCGCTGGGCAACTACGTGGTCGCGATGCTCAAGGACTCGCCGATGATCGCCGTCATCGGCGCGCTGGACATGCTCGGCGAGGCCCGGCAGTTCAGCAACGAGACCTTCACCACCGAGGCCATCACCGTCGTGGGCGTGGCGTTCATCGTGATCGCGTACCCCGCATCCCTGCTTATCCGATTCCTGGAGCGTCGCCTTGTCAACAACTGATCCCACTACCGAGAACCCGCCCGTGGACGGCGCCGAGCTGATCCGCTTCGACAACGTGACCAAGCGGTTCGGCGACAACGTCGTCCTGGACAACCTGTGCTTCGACGTGTCGTCGGGCAAGCACGTGACGCTCATCGGGCCCTCCGGTTCGGGCAAGACGACGATCCTGCGGCTCCTGATGACCCTGGTGAAGCCGGACAGCGGCACCGTCAAGGTCAGCGGCGACTACCTCTTCCACGAGGAGCGCAACGGCAAGCTGGAGGAGGCGGGCGAGAACCACATCCGCGAGGTGCGCAAGAACATCGGCATGGTGTTCCAGCAGTTCAACCTCTTCCCGAACATGAAGGTGATGCGCAACATCACCGAGGCCCCGGTGCACGTGCTGGGCATGTCGAAGGAGGAGGCTGAGACCCGGGCGCGGGAGCTGCTGGAGCTGGTGGGCCTCACCGAGCACATCGACAAGTACCCGACGCAGCTCTCCGGCGGCCAGCAGCAGCGCGTGGCCATCGCCCGCGCGCTGGCGATGCGCCCGCAGGTGCTGCTGCTGGACGAGGTCACCTCGGCGCTGGACCCGGAGCTGGTGGCGGGCGTGCTGGACCTGCTGCGGGACATCGCGCAGACGACGGACATCACGATGCTGTGCGTCACCCACGAGATGAACTTCGCGCGGGACATCTCGGACGACGTGCTGATGTTCGACGCCGGAAAGATCATCGAGTCCGGCCCGCCGGAGAAGATCTTCAGCGAGCCGGAGCACGAGCGTACGCAGCAGTTCCTGAACGCGATCCTCTGAGGCGCGGCGAACGCGCCATCGGGCGGGCGTCCTCCGGTGCCGGAGGACGCCCGCCGGCAAGCGAGCCGCGGGCAGCGGCCGGGAGCGCGGACCGGCGCGGAGCCGCGCACCCGTGCGGCGAACCGGGGACCCGAGGTCACCGGCAGGCGCCGCCGGTCCCGCCGGGGAGCCCCGCCGGGCGGCGACTGCCCGTGCCCGCACCCCGGCTACGCGCCGCAGGCGCGGCCAAGCGCGGGCCGCGCCGCCGGTTCCGCCGCGCCCCGCGCAGCGGGTCGCGCGCAGCGGGGTCGCGTGCGGCGGGGTCGCGTGCGGCGGGAGGGATTCGAACCCTCAAGCCCTGTCAGGGGCCACAGATCCTAAGTCTGCTGCGTCAGCCATTGCGCCACCGCCGCTCGCCCGGCATGTTACTAGCCCCCGGATCGCGGCCCCGATACGGCGGTTGGGCCCGGCGGACCGGTGCGGGAGCGCCGCGTCGTAGGGTGCGGCCATGCGTACCGAACTGCCGGCCGACGACGCCTGGGCGCTCCTCCGCGGACGGCCCCGGGCCGTGCTGGGGCTCGCGGGGGCGCCGGGGGCCGGGAAGTCGACGCTGGCCCGCGCGCTCGTCGCCGCGCTGCGCGCGCGGCACGGGGACGGCGCCGCCGCCTACGTGCCCCTCGACGGCTTCCACCTCGCCAACGCCCAGCTCGACCGCCTCGGCCTGCGCGATCGCAAGGGCTCCGAGCCGAGCTTCGACGCCGCCGGCTACGCGGCACTCCTGCGCCGGCTGACGGAGGAGCCCGACGCGGAGGTGTACGTACCGGACTTCGACCGCGCGCTGGACGAGCCCGTCGCCGCCCGGCACCGCGTCGCGCCCGGCACCCGGCTGATCGTCACCGAGGGCAACTACCTCGCCTGCGACCTGCCGGGCTGGCGCACGGCGCGGGAGCTGATGGCCGAGGTCTGGTACGTCGACGCCCCCGACGCGGTGCGCGACGCGCGGCTGATGGAGCGGCACGTGGGCTTCGGCCGTACGGCGGCCGCCTCACGCGCCTGGATAGACGCGAACGACGCACCCAACGCGGAGCTGGTGAAGGCGTCCCGGGGGCGGTGCGACCGCGTGGTGGCGGGCGCGGACCCCGGGGCGGCGGCTGCCGCCCGGCGGCCGGAGGCTCCGGCCGCCGGCGGGCCCGCGGACGTCGTCGTCGTCAGCGGCCCGCCCGGGGCCGGCAAGACCACCGTCGCCCGCCTGCTCGCCCAGGACTCCGACCTCGGCGTGCACCTCCACACCGACGACTTCTGGGGCTTCATCACCCGCGGCGTCATCGCCCCCTACCTGCCCGCCGCGCGGCGCCAGAACGAGACCGTCGTCGCCGTCGCCGCCGGTGCCGCCGCCCGCTACGCCGCCGGCGGCTACCGCGTCGTGCTCGACGGCGTCGTCGGACCCTGGTTCCTCGACGCCTACCGCGCCGCCGCCCGCGCCGCCGGCGTCCCCCTGCACTACGTCGTCCTCCGCCCCGACGAGCGGACGACCCTGGCCCGCGCCACCGCCCGCACCGGCCCCGGCGCGCTGACCGACCCGGAGCCGGTGCGGGCGATGCACCGGGAGTTCGCCGACCTCGGCCCGTACGAGAGGCACGCGCTGGACACCGGGGGCCAGCCGCCCGAGGCGACCGCCGCGGCCGTGCGCGACGCCGTCGCGGCCGGGGCGTACCGGCTCGGCTAGCGCGGACACGCGAAGAGCCCGGGCCGCCAGGACCGGGCTCTTCGGGGTGCGTGCGCCGCCAGGGACTCGAACCCCGGACCCGCTGATTAAGAGTCAGCTGCTCTAACCAACTGAGCTAGCGGCGCAGGTCGTCTTCGACGACGCTGTCAAGCATACCGGCTCCCCCGAGGTGCTCAGCCACCCTCCGCGAGCCGTACGACCCGGCCCTCCGCCGCCGACCTGCGGGCCGCCTCCAGCACCCGCAGCGTCGCCGCGGCCTCGGCGGCGGTGACCGGCGGGGGCGCGCCGGTGCGCAGGGCCTCGGCGATGCCGGCGTAGTACGCGGGGTAGTCGCCGGGGAGCGTGGGGACCGGTTCGCCGCCGCCGGTGAGCGGGGACTCCCCGGCGCCGAGCCGGCCCCAGGCGGACTCCGGCTCCGCGCCCCAGGTCCCGTCGGCCCCTTCCGTCCCGTCCCCCGGGCGGCGTCCTTCGCGCAGCGCCGCCTCCTGCGGGTCGAGCCCGTACTTCACGTACCCGGCGCGGTTGCCCAGCACCCGGAAGCGCGGCCCGAGCTGCGGGGCCATCGCGGTCATCCACAGGTGCGTGCGGACACCCCGGGCGTGCACCAGCGCGACGAAGTTGTCGTCGTCCACCACCGAGCCCGCCCGCCGCGCCTCGGACTCGGCGTAGACGGAGGTCACCGGGCCGAAGAGGGTCAGCGCCTGGTCGACGAGGTGGCTGCCCAGGTCGTACAGCAGCCCGCCGACGTCCGCCGGGTCGGCCGAGTCGCGCCAGCCGCCGCGCAGCGCGGGGCGCCAGCGCTCGAAGCGGGACTCGAAGCGGTGGACGTCGCCGAGTGCGCCGTCGGCGAGCAGGGCGGCGAGCGTACGGAAGTCGCTGTCCCAGCGGCGGTTGTGGAAGGCGGAGAGAAGCAGCCCGCGGGACTCGGCGAGGGCCGCCAGTTCTTCGGCCTCGGCGGCGGTGGCGGCCAGCGGCTTGTCCACGACGACGGGCAGCCCGGCCCCCAGCGCGGCGGCGGCCAGCGGCACGTGGGTGCGGTTGGGGGAGGCGACGACGACCAGATCGAGGCGGTCGGCGCGGGCGAGGAGGTCGTCGGCGGTGGCGACGGTGGTGGCGTCCGGGTACGCGGCGCGCACCTGCTCCTGCCGCCCGGGGTCGCCGGTGACGACGGTGTCGAGGACGAGCCCGTCCGTGGCGGCGACGAGCGGGGCGTGGAAGACGGACCCGGCGAGTCCGTAACCGAGGAGACCGACGCGCAGGGGGGTGCCAGGGATGCCATCCATGGTCGTCACTCAACCACACCGCCCACGGCGGGCCGGGGGCGGGCGGGGGCAGGTGGTGCGCGGCGTCCGTACGGACCGGGTTGCGCCGGACGGGCGTCCCGCGGGTGCGCGTTGCGCCGTTCGGAGCCGCCTCGCCGATCGCCGGTACGGGGGCCGTGGCAGCGTCGCGGGCATGGGACCGCGCTCCGCACTCGCCCTCACGGCCGCCACCGCGGTCCTGCTGCTCCCCTCCGCCGCGGCGGCGCAGGAGCCGCCCGGCCGCGCGTCCGCGCCGCGCTGCGGCGACCCCGGGGCCGGCCGCTTCCCCGTGCAGACGGCGCTGCGCGGCGACGGCGCCGCGCTGCGGGCGGGCGGCGCGCGGGGCCGCGTGACCCTGCGGTTGCACAACGCCTCGGCCGGGACCTGCCGCGACGTGCACCCCGTGGCCGTCCTCGGCCACGAGGCGTCCGGCCGGCTCCGGCCGGACGACGTCCGGCTGGAGTTCTACGACGCGGAGGCGCGGCGCTGGCGGGCGGTGGCGTTCGAGCGGACCGGCGCGGACGAGAGCGCGGGGGTGTTCGCGGGCGGGTTCCGCGGCTTCGTGCTGCGGGCGGGGGAGCGCGCGGAGGTGCCGGTACGCCTCGGCTTCGCGGGCGGCGCTCCGGCGGGGCGGGTGACCGTGAACGTGACCGCCGTGCAGCGGCGCGGGGACGACGGCGAGTGGGTGGGGCAGTCGAAGGACTACGAGGTGAGCGTCGAGCGGGAGAGGCGGTGCTGCGGCGGGACCGCGGAACCGCGGGACCCGGCGGAGCGCACCGCGCAGCCGCGGGAGGCTCCGCCGGGCACGGAGCCGCCCGGCGTGCGGGAGAGCGCGGGTCCGGGGAGGCGGGAGGGCCCGACGCCGGGTGGCACGCCGGGAACACCGGCGACCCCGGCGCCACCGAGGGCTTCGGGGATGCCGGGGACTTCCGGGACTCCGGAAGCACCGGAGACACCGCGGGCAGCACCGGGCGCCCCGGGAACGCCGGGCGCGCGTCCGGCACCGGGCGGGGCGGGAACGCCGGGCTCACCGCCGATGCCGGGCGGGGCGGGAACGCCGGGCTCACCGCCGGTGCCGTACGGGCCGGGAGCGCTGCAGACACCGCCTGGTCCGTACGAGCCGGGCGCACCGGACGCGCCGCCGGCACCGGGACCCGCGGGCTCGCCGCGGGCACCGGAGGGGCCGGGAACGGCGGGCTCACCGGCGCCGAAGGGCACCCCCGCACCCAGGTGGCCGGCGGACGTACCGCCCGCCCCGCCCCTCCTCCCCGACGCGGCCCCGATGCCGGAGAGCCTGGCGGCCACGGGCACCGGGGCGACTGCCGCGGCGGCCGGAGCGGCCGGGTCGCTCCTCCTCGGCACCGCCCTCCTCCTGACCGCCCGCCACCTCCGCCGCACCGCCCCCGCACGCCGCGCCTCACCGCCCCCACATCACACCCCGCCCCGGCCGCCCCACCGCTGACCCCCACGCCTCCCCCACTCCTGCCCCACCACTCCCACCGGCCCCCCCGCACCTGCGCCCAGGCCGGCGACCCCGTCCCCGAGGCACCCGCCCCCACGCCACACCCGACCCCGACCGCTGCCCCCCACCCCTCCCCCACTCCTGCTCACTCCTGCCCCACCACCCCCACCGGCCCCGCCGCACCTGCGCCCAGGCCGGCGACCCCGTCCCCGAGGCACCCGCCCCCACACCACACCCGACCCCGGCCACTGACCCCCACCCCTCCCCCACTCCTGCCCACTCCTGCCCCACCACCCCCACCGGCCCCGCCGCACCTGCGTCTAGGCTGGTGACCCCGTCCCCGAGGCACCGGTTGGAGACAGCAATGGCGGAGCGCATGCCGGTCGAGTCCTGGCTGACGGACATGGACGGGGTGCTGATGCACGAAGGCATCCCGATCCCCGGCGCCGACGCCTTCATCAAGCGGCTGCGCGACTCCGGCAAGCCCTTCCTCGTGCTCACCAACAACTCCATGTACACCCCCGGCGACCTGCACGCCCGGCTCTCCCGCATCGGCCTCGACGTGCCCGTCCAGAACATCTGGACCTCCGCCCTCGCCACCGCCAAGTTCCTCGACGACCAGCGCCCCGGCGGCACCGCGTACGTCATCGGCGAGGCCGGCCTCACCACCGCCCTGCACGACCACGGCTACGTGCTCAGCGACCACCGCCCCGACTACGTCGTCCTCGGCGAGACCCGCACGTACAGCTTCGAGGCGCTGACGAAGGCCATCCGGCTGATCGAGGACGGCGCCCGCTTCATCGCCACCAACCCGGACGAGACCGGCCCGTCCACCGAGGGCCCGCTGCCCGCGACCGGCGCCGTCGCCGCGCTCATCACCAAGGCGACCGGCAAGGAGCCGTACTTCGTCGGCAAGCCCAACCCCCTGATGATGCGCGCCGGGCTCAACCAGATCGGTGCCCACTCCGAGTCGACCGCGATGATCGGCGACCGGATGGACACCGACATGCTGGCGGGTCTGGAGGCCGGCATGGAGACGTACCTGGTGCTGACCGGGCTCACCCGGGCGGACCAGGTGGAGCGTTTCCCGTACCGGCCCGCGCACATCGCCGACTCGATCGCCGACCTGGTCGAGCTGATCTGAGCCGGCGCGCGGCGCGCGACGGGCCCGCCCGCACCCGCCGTTCGGGTGGACGGCGGCCGGATCGGCGTAGCGGGGCGGCCGTGCGGATGCGGGGACGGGGCACGTCGCGACCCTGGGAGTGAGAGCTCCCGGAGGTCCCATGCGCCCGGAACGTGTCTGCCTCGCCGCCGTTCTCCTGCTGACGGGCGGCGCCGCCGTCTCCTGTGCCGACGCGTACGCGCAGGGGGACGTGAGCGTGACCCCCTACCGCGTGCAGCGCGGCGATCCGGTCGAGGTGAGCACCGGCGTCTGCCGGGGCGACTTCGCCACGGCGACCTCGCAGGCGTTCGAGGCGCCGGTGAACCTGCGGCCGCAGAACTACGGCGGGCTCACCGGGCGCGGGAAGATCAAGTGGACCGTACGGGCCGGGACGCACGCGGTGTGGGTCGACTGCGACGGCGGCCGGCGCGTGGCACGCGGCAAGGTGGTGGTGGAGGACCCGCACCAGCGGCCCGACCACTGGAAGAACAACTGGCACCACCAGCCCTGGTCGCCGGTGACGGCGGGCGGCGGCGGCACGGCGAAGAAGACGCAGACATCGGAGACATCGGAGACGGGGCAGACGGCACAGGCACAGGAGGAGAAGAACAGCCAGGTGCCCGCCCTGCCCCTCGCGCTCGTCGGCGGCGGCGCGACGGTCCTCGCCCTCGCCTTCGTACGCCGCCGCACGCGCGGCACCGCGGCCGGCACCGCCCACGGCACCCCCGACGGCACTCCCGACGGCACCCCCGATGGCCGCTGAGCGCACCGGCCGCCGTCCCGGCCTCGTCACCGCCGCCGCCTGGGCCGTGCTCCTGCTCGGGCTGGTCCTGTGGGGCCGCGACCTCGGCGCCGAGGACGGCGACGGCGCGATCTCCGACGGGGCCGCCGCCGCGCAGGTGCTCCGCGACGGGCCGCCGGCGGCCCGCCCGCTGCCCGGCTCCGCGCCCGCGGGCGTCGCGGTGCCGTCGGTGGGGGTCGAGGGCCCGGTGCTCAGCCGCGGCCTGGACGAGGACGGCGCGGTGGAGGCGCCGCCGTTCGGCAACGCGAACGAGATCGGCTGGTACCGCGGCGGCGCGCGGCCCGGCGAGGCCGGCGTCGCGGTCTTCGTCGGGCACATGGACACCCGCGCCAAGCCGGCGGTGTTCTACCGCCTGGGCGACGTGCGCCCCGGCGACGAGGTCACGGTGATGCGCGCGGACGGACGCACGGCGGTGTTCACCGTGGAGCGGGTGGAGACCGTCGCCAAGGACGACTTCGACGCCCAGCGCGTCTACGGGCAGCACAAGCGCGGCCGGGCCGAGATCCGCCTGCTCACCTGCGGCGGCGCGTACGAGCCGATGGCGAAGAGCTACACGGGCAACCTGGTGGTCTCCGGCTACCTCACGCGGGCGAACTGACGTCGAGATCCTTGAGGAGCTTCGCGACATGACCGGTGGCCTTGACGTTGTACAGGGCCCGCTCGACCCTGCCGTCCTCGTCGACGACGACGGTGGAGCGGATGACGCCGGTCACCGTCTTCCCGTAGAGCTTCTTCTCGCCGAAGGCGCCGTACGCCGTCAGCACCGCCTTGTCGGGGTCGCCGACGAGCGTCACCCGCAGCGACTCCTTCTCCCGGAACTTCGCCAGCTTCGCCGGCTTGTCGGGCGAGACGCCGATGACGTCGTAGCCGGCGGCGGCGAGCACGTCGAGGTTGTCGGTGAAGTCGCAGGCCTGCTTGGTGCAGCCCGGGGTGAGCGCGGCCGGGTAGAAGTAGACGATGACCTTGCGGCCGCGGCGGTCGGCGAGGGACACATCCTTGCCATCCGCGTCGGGCAGGGTGAAGGCGGGGGCCGTGTCGCCTGGCTGAAGTCGCTCGCTCATGGTGCTTTTCCCTACTGCTGGTGCGGGGCGGATGTCGCACCCGAGCGTAACGGCTGACAGACTGTCGACCAGCAGACGGACGGCGAGGACGGAGGCACCGCGGTGTCGGACGGCAGGACTCCCGCGCAGATCGAGGCGGACATCGCCCGCCGGCGGCAGGATCTCGCCGCGACGCTCGACGAGATCTCGCTGCGGGTGAGCCCCAAGAACCTGGTGGACGAGGCCAAGGCGCGCACGAAGGGCGTCGTGGACCGCACCGCGGGACAGGCGTTCGTGGTCGCGAACCGCGCCGTCGGCAGCGCCCGCGGCGTGCTCGTCTCACCCGACGGCGCCCCCCGGCTGGAGCGCATCGTGCCGGTCGCGGTGACCATCGTGGCCGTCGCCGGGCTGCTGGCGCTGGGGTCGCGCCGGCCGGGGAAGTCCCGGGGCAGGCGACGCCGCCGCTAGCGTCGCGGGTACCGTCGAGTCCGTGAATACGCCCCACGACAAGCTGCCCATCCGGATGCTCCACGACCGGGTACTCGTCCGCACCGACGCCGCGGAGGGCGAGCGCCGGTCCAGCGGCGGCATCGTCATCCCCGCGACCGCGGCCGTGGGCCGCCGGCTGACCTGGGCGGAGGTGGTGGCCACCGGGCAGAACGTGCGGACGGTCGAGCCGGGCGACCGGGTGCTGTTCGACCCGGAGGACCGCGGCGAGGTCGAGGTGCGGGGCGTGGGCTACGTGCTGCTGCGCGAGCGCGACCTGCACGCGGTCGCCTCGGAGCGGCTGGAGGGCTCGGAGGACTCCACGGGCCTCTACCTGTAACGGGCCCGTATACCGGTAACGGGCCCGGACGACCGCCGGGGCCGCCGTCCGCGGCGGCTTGCTGCGGTGGGGCGGTGCTGGGCGAGCCCGCGACGGTGGCGCGGGTGTTCTTCGTCGCCCTGCTGCTGGTCGCGGTGGTCGGCCTGAAGGCGACGTCCGGCCACTGATCCCCGTGCTGCCGTGCTGCCCGCGCGGCCGGTGCTGCTCTCCCGCGGCGACCGCCGGTGGCCCCTACGGCACCGGCGGTGCCGCGCCGGCGGGCGCCGCGGGCGCCGGTGCCTGCGGCGCGGGCACGGCCGGGAACGCGGTGGGAGCGGACAGGGGGTCCGGCGCCGCGGGCGGCTCGGACGGCATCCGCTGCCTGTGGCCGATCTCCAGGTCGAAGTCGCTGACGGGCACGTCCCACAGCGCGTTCCGCGTGTACGCGCCCCAGATCCGCGCCGGCACCCCGCCGCCGCTGATCCGGTCCTCCCCCAGCACCCCGTGCAGCGACTTCTGCGCGCCCGTCTCGGGGTCCTGCCCCATCACGCCGACCACCGTCGCCAGCTCCGGGGTGTAGCCCGCGAACCACGCCGAGCGGTCGTGTTCGCCGGTGCCCGTCTTGCCGGCCGCGGGGCGTTCGGCGATCTGCGCCTCCTCGCCGGAGCCGTTCTCGACGACGTTCTGCAGCATCGCGGTCGTCGCGTCCGCGGCCGTGCGGGAGACCACGGGCTGCGGGCGGCGCGGCGGGAGCTGGAAGATCTCGCCGTTGCGGCTGAGCCTGTCCACGAGCCGGTAGCCGCCGTGGTCGCCGTGGCCGGCGAGCGTGGCGTACGCCTGCGCGAGGTCGAGCGCGCTGGGGGTGGCGGTGCCGAGGCCGATGGAGGGGTGGTCCTTCAGCTCCGGGGTG